>NZ_NXMA01000004.1 GCF_005406215.1 Campylobacter aviculae
GCTGTTCAAAACCTAACTAGCTCTTCTAATTCTCAAGCAGCTTCTTTAGAAGAAACTGCTGCTGCTTTAGAAGAGATTACTTCTTCTATGCAAAATGTTTCTGTAAAGACTAGTGATGTTATCACTCAATCAGAAGAGATTAAAAACGTTACAGGTATTATTGGAGATATTGCAGATCAAATCAATCTTTTAGCATTAAATGCTGCTATAGAAGCTGCACGTGCAGGAGAACACGGACGAGGATTTGCTGTTGTGGCTGATGAAGTTAGAAAACTAGCAGAAAGAACTCAAAAATCATTGAGTGAAATAGAAGCTAATACAAATTTATTAGTTCAATCTATCAATGATATGGCAGAATCTATTAAAGAACAAACTGCAGGTATTACTCAAATCAATGAGAGTGTAGCTACTATTGATCAAACCACTAAAGACAATGTAGAAATTGCTAATGAATCAGCTATCATTTCTAATACAGTTAGTGATATAGCTAATAATATCTTAGAAGATGTTAAGAAGAAAAAGTTTTAAAGAACTTTTTCTTTAATCATTATCTTTAAATCATTAATGATTATTCTTCTTTAATAACTTTATTGGATAATTATCATTGAATAAATCTTTGATAATTATCTTTACTTTTTTATATTATTACTTGATTATTATCTTTACTTGTATGATTAGATTGTTTTTATTTATGATTGTTTTTTGTTATAGATTATTTATTTATAAGATTATCTTTTTAATACAATTTATCTTTCTTAATAAGATTATTTTTTTATATAATTATCCTAATTATCCTAGTAATTAAATAATAAAAGGATTGATTGTTATTAATTGATTAAACTGATTTTAATTGATTAATACTTTGATTTGAAAAGCGATTTTATATAATTTATCACTTTAAAAGTTTTATAGTATTGATAATTAAATTAGCATATTTATTGAAGTAAGGGTGAGGTATAAAATTGAGTTTTGATGATTTTGGTATTTAACTAAATTAAATTTTATTAATCAATTAAAAAATAATGTTACCACAAATTCATATATTTTCCTTAATAAAAATATATAAAATGATAACATAAGATCAAATAACTAGCTTTCTTAAGCTAGTTATTGAGTGATTAAAAGTTCTTTAAAACTTTTTCTTCTTCACATCTTCTAATATATTATTAGCTATATCACTAACTGTATTAGAAATGATAGCTGATTCATTAGCAATTTCTACATTGTCTTTAGTAGTTTGATCAATTTGAGCTACACTCTCATTGATTTGAGTAATACCTGCAGTTTGTTCTTTAATAGATTCTGCCATATCATTGATAGATTGAACTAATAAATTTGTATTAGCTTCTATTTCAGATAATGATTTTTGAGTTCTTTCTGCTAGTTTTCTAACTTCATCAGCCACAACCGCAAATCCTCTTCCGTGTTCTCCTGCACGTGCCGCTTCTATAGCAGCATTTAAGGCTAAGAGATTGATTTGATCTGCAATATCTCCAATAATACTTGTAACGTTTTTAATTTCTTCAGATTGAGTGATAACATCACTAGTTTTAACTGAAACATTTTGCATAGAAGAAGTGATTTCTTCTAAAGCAGCAGCTGTTTCTTCTAAAGAAGCTGCTTGAGAATTAGAAGAACTAGTTAGGTTTTGAACAGCATTTTGTAATTTAGAACTTTCACTTGCTAAGTGATTAGCAAATTCAGAACTTTGTTTTAACATTTTAATGATTTCTTCACCTAAAGCATTAGTAGTTACTTCAACACTACCACTAGCATTTTCTAATTTATTTCTAAAGTCTAAGCTCTTATATTCTTCAAAGATTTTATGAATAGCATTCATATCAGAACCTACTTTAGTTTGTAAAACATCTAAGAGTTTATTTAAAACGTTTTTAAGTTCTACAAGTTGAGGATTTCTTGGATTTGCAGTAATTCTTGCAGTTAAATCTCCTCTTTCTACAACTTGAACCGTAGAGACTGATTCTTTTACAGCTTGGTTATCTTGTTCTAAACCTTGTTTGGTTGCAAGGATGTTTTCATTGATGATTTTTCCCATTTGTCCCAATTCATCATTATTATGAACTTCTATAGTTTTGACATCATTTCTTTTATGATTTAAGAAAAGGAAGAAATTTTCCAAAGAATGAAGTGTAGTTCCAATTCTTACAGTTACTAATTTCCTAACACAGATGTAAATAATTGCTAAGATAATAAATAAAAATACAATTGCTACTATTATTATTGCAAATTGAAGTTTATATAAAGGGGCCAAAACAGATGCTTTAGGAGTTGTTACTAGTATGCTCCAGTGACTTGAATTATTTATCGTACTAAAAGATACTACAGAAGCATAGCTTTCAAATCCTGTTGAAGTTAGAAAATTATCTAATAATAAATCTTTATTTGATCTTACAGCTTCTGCAATAGTTTTTGCAGTAGGAGCATGATTATATTCATCTAATTTTTGCAAAAGTGCTTTAGGATTTTCATGTATTACAAATTCAGCATCATTTGATAATAGTATTCTTTGATCTCCTTTATGAAAATCCAAAGATGGATCGAGTAAAACTTTTGCCATTTCTGAAAATTCTAAAGAAAATCCTATTGCTCCAATGTATTTTCCAGTTTTATTAAAAAGCGGCATAGCAAAATTTATACCTATAAATTCTCCGTTTCCAAAATTTAATTTAGTAGCTTTGCCAAATGCAACTTTAGGATTATTTGCATTAGCTTGCTGTTGAATTGTTTCCAAAACGGGAATTTCTTGATAAGCATTGTCAAGGCGTATAATTTTAATACCACCAGTAACTCCTGGAGTTGTATCGTTTAATACCATTGAAAAAACACCATCTTTGCACATAAATTTTTCTTTATCGCCACCTGATATCACAGAAGGATCATTTAAATATAAGAAGGCGTATGTAGTATGCATACTACCATCTAAAGTATCCTTAACAAGATTTGTTAGAATATTCATGTCAATAAAACCATCATCTTTTATGGAATCTGTTATAGACATACCAACCGCTCTAGATAGCATTATAGGCTCATTTAATGAACCTTCCATATAATTTACGTATCTTTTTGAAGCTAACTTAACAGATTCTTCAGCTTGATATCCCATATTTGAAGAAACTTGAAAAGATATAAAAGCAATCATAATAGCTAATCCTAAAACAATACTTATTGCTGTAAATAAGATCAGTTTCGTACCAATGCTTAGAGATTTAAACATAATAAAATCCTTTCTTAAAATGTAGTGAATTTTTTCGAGTAAATTATTATAATTAAAAAATTTTTAAAATAAAATAATTAAAAAGTATTTATTATTACATTAAAATTCAAGCTTTTTTAAGTATGATAAAATCGAGGTTTATAATTTTTAAATAAAAAATCAATTGATTAAATTTTTGGTTATAAATTTTTATTTAAATTAATGATTATTAAAGAAGTTAAATACATTTTAAGGTATGATAAAATTCAGCATTATTAAAACTTGGAGGAAAGGGAACTTTTGCTGAAAATTCTTTATAGGTGCTCCCAGGAAGTTTGTCTATAATTTCTATAGTATAAGAAACGCTTATGTTTTTCATTTTAGCATTACGTATATTTTTATCGCTAAAAATCTCACCACTTACGTGTTGTTTGTTAAATATATTTAGCATCAAATAGCATTTTCGAATATCGAATTTGGTTAAATTTTGAACTTTTCCTGTAACTATAACACTTTCATTTCTTAAATCTCTTGTGTAGACTAGATTGCTAATTTTAGCTTGAGTAGTAAATTGATTGATGGTTAAAAAAATAGAATAAATTAAAAGTGCTGTAAAAACAGTTGTTATGGTATAAGCTGTTAAGGCTATTTCTCTTTGTTTGATTTTTAAAAAAATTAAAATACAAATCAAAACAAAACAAACGATTAAAATAATAAAAGCCAAAAAATGATAAATAGTAAGTTGCATTAAAAGCACTCCGAAGATAAACCTATAGTATAGTTATTGTCATAATCAAAATTCTCGAAAGCAATTCTTTGAAATTGTGTTGTATTTTTTTTCAAATCTTTAAGTTTTTGACTTTTTATTCTAAAAGGTATCAATTGGTTTTTATATTTATTGATGATATTGTCTTGCGGCAGTATGCTTTTAAAAACTTTAGCAGTGATTTTGCATTCTTTAAAATTATTTTTTGAGGTATTAGTTATGTTAAAATCGACTATTAAATCTCCGGAGGTTTTTATTATTCTCTGTTCTATGATAGCTATTTTTCTATTTCTTACCTCATAATCTATAAGCTTATATCCAAAAATATAAATTACAAAACATAAGATTAAATTGATGGCAATAATAAAAAGCGCTATAACAGGTCTATGACGCAAAAAAACACACAGAAGAGTAACACAAACAAAAAGGAAAAAAACAAGCAAAATGAGCATATAATCTACTAAGTAAAGGTGTGTAGCGTAGAAAAGCACAATTTCTTTTATTTTTTCCAAATTATTTTTCCTTAATTTTTAATTAAAATTTGCTGCACTTTGTTTTTTAGCATCCTTTGTATCTACCCAGATATTTGGAACTGCACCGCCTGGAGTTAGAAAAATTTTAGCATCCTTATTAATTTTTAAAGCTTCATTGAATTCTTTTTGCGTCTCTATTTGTTTTAAATTTAGCAAAGAGTTATTTAGACTATTGGCAATTTCTTTATTAGAATAAGCTTGAGCATCGGCCTCAATCTTAACAGCCATAGCTTTACCTTTAGCACTTATGATTGTTGCATTCGCTTCACCTTCAGCTAAAGCTGCTTTTTTCAATGCCTCTTGATTAGCCCTTTCAACTTCATATTTTGTTCTTTCAGCCTCTTGTTTAGCGATTTGGACACGTTCAATTTGTTCTTTGACTTTTGAAGGTAGAATGATTTCTCTTAATTGAACAGCACGAAGTTCTACAGGTTCATTAGGTTGAGTGGCTATAGTTCTTCTTATACCTTCTTCGATTTGAGCTGCTATGGTATTACGATTAGTCGGCAATTCTTCAGCTGTATATTTTCCTACAACACTTCTCACAATATCTCTTACAACTGGATCAATAATTTTATTTTCCCAGTTTAAACTCCAAGTTGCTATAGTTTGTGGTACTTGAGAAGGATTTAAGCGATATTGAACGGTTACATCTATAGAAACAGGAAGTCCTCTTGAGTCTAAAACAGAAATACTATTTTTATTAATAACTCCTGATCCTGAAGTTAGATTTTCATTGGCTCCTTCAAAAGATGCGTAATTGATTTGTCTTATTCTTGTGTCAATGATAGTAATTTTTTGTACAAAAGGTAAGAAAAAATGAAGACCTGGACTTAAAGGAGTAGGGTTGTATTTACCAGTAGTTGATTTGATACCCATTTCCCCAGAATTAACTATTGCAAAAGGTTTAGCAATAGTAATAAATAATATAAGTACTAAAATAGTATAAATCAGTGGAGAAAATTTACCAAACCCCTTAAAATTGAATTCAGGTGATTTGAAATTGAAATTTTTGTGATTATTATTTTCATTGGAATTTCCATTTTTTTTGTTAAAATAATCATTTAAATCAGCTGGCATTTTTTTCCTTTCTAAATATAAGTTAGCATAGATGTGTATTTTTGATTACGCCCATAAACTATATCAAAATAAGCGTCTTGAATTTTTTTGGTTATAGAACCTCTTAAACCACTGCCTATTATTCTTGCATCAATATTATTAATTGGAGTGATTTCAGCGGCTGTTCCAGTAAAAAATGCTTCATCAGCAGTGTAAGCTTCATCTCTTGAAATTCTTTGACGAAGAGTGGTGATACCTAAATCTTGAGAAATTTTAAGTACCGTATCTTGTGTGATGCTTTTTAGAGAAAAATCATTTGGAGGTGTGATTAAAATCCCATCTTTTATCATAAAAAAGCATTCACCCGTTCCTTCCGCGATAAAACCTTCCTCATCAAGCATTAAAGCTTCTTCATATCCTGCTTCAATAGCTTCAAATTTTGCAATTTGCGAATTAAGATAATTTGCACTTGCCTTAGCTTTACCCATGCAAGATTTCACACTATTTCTCATAAAGGATGAAATTTTTACTTTTATACCTTTTTCCAAACTTTCTTCACCAAGATAAGCACCCCATTCCCAAGCAGCTATACCAACCCTAACAGGAGCTTTAGCATGATATAAGCCCATAACTCCATCTCCTAAGAAAATTAAAGGACGAATATAAACATTGTTTTTAAATCCATTTGCTTTTAAAAGATCAATTTGTGCTTTCTCAAGCTCTTTTTGAGAAAAAGGACAGTCTAAAAGAGTGATTTTTGCAGACTCTAAAAGTCTTCTAGTGTGATCTTCAAGTCTAAAAATTGCTAAGCCCTTATCAGTTTTATAAGCTCTAGTTCCTTCAAAAACAGCATTACCATAATGCAAGGAGTGAGTTAAAAAATGTAAAGTCGCGTCTTTAAAATCAACTAATTTTCCATCCATCCAAATTTTATCTGCTGAGATCATTTTTGACCTTGTGTTTAAATTAATTTTTTGTTTTAATAAAACTCTTAATTGTATCAAAAGTAAATTAATGATAGACTTTTAACTATAACGAAATTTATAAATTTTTAAGGAATTGATTTTTTTATAACAATTTTGTTTGAAAAAAGTAACTAAAAAATTTTCAAAAATTAATACCATCTTTGTTAAATTTTTGAAATAATTACAAAAAACTAAAATCAAGGAGAAAAAATGCCAATTGTAAATATAAAATTAGCTAAACCTGCATTAAGTAAGGAGAAAAAAGCTGAACTTATAGCCGATGTAACTCATCTTTTAAGCACAAAGTATAATAAAAATAAAGAAAGAGTGGTTGTAGTAATAGAAGATGTGGAAAATTATGATATAGGATTTGGCGGAGAGAGTGTAGAGCAAATTAAAGCAAAGGCTGCAAAATGAGTGATTTAAAAATAGGAGACAAAGCTCCCGAATTTGAGCTTTTAAATCAAGATGGGATTAAAATAGCACTCAAAGATTTTATCGGAAAAAAAGTGATTTTGTATTTTTATCCAAAAGATAATACTCCAGGTTGTACAACAGAAGCTTGTGATTTTAGTGAAAATTATGATCGTTTTAGTGACAAAAATGCTGTGATTTTAGGAGTAAGTCCGGATAGCACCTCAAGTCATGAAAAATT
Source organism: Campylobacter aviculae (assembly GCF_005406215.1). Classification (GTDB taxonomy): domain Bacteria; phylum Campylobacterota; class Campylobacteria; order Campylobacterales; family Campylobacteraceae; genus Campylobacter_D; species Campylobacter_D aviculae. The sequence goes on from NZ_NXMA01000004.1 coordinate 7,193, forward strand.
TATCTCTAAATTTGGTTTAAAACATATTTTATTAAGCGATAATGAAAAGGAGGTGGCAAAACTTTATGGGGCTTGGGGACTTAAAAAAAATTATGGCAAAGAATATGAAGGCATTATTCGTTCAACTTTTGTGATCGATGAAAATGGAAAAATCGCACAAATTTATAGCAATGTTCGTGTAAAGGATCATGCTTTAAAAGTGCTTGAAAGCCTTTAATGTTAGTGCATATTTGTTGTAGTGTGGATAGCCATTATTTTATAGAAGAATTAAGAAAAGCTTATCCTAAAGAAGAAATTATAGCTTATTTTTATGATCCTAATATCCATCCTTTAAGTGAATATGAATTGCGATTTTTAGATGTTAAAAGAAGTTGTGAGAAGCTTAAAATTAAACTTTATAAGGGCGAGTATGAATATGAAAAATGGCTTAATGCTGTGCGTGGATTTGAAGATGAGCCAGAAAAGGGTGCAAGGTGTGAAATTTGTTTTGATCTAAGAATGGGATCTAGCGTTGAATTTGCTGCAAAGTTAGGACAAAAAAAACTCACAACTACACTTTTGACAAGTCCAAAAAAAGATTTAGAACAATTAAAAAATGCTTTACAAAAAGAATGCGAGCCTTACGGAATAGAATTTTTAGCTCCAGATTTTCGTAAAAATGGAGGAACGCAAAGACAATTTGCTTTGGCTAAGGAGCAAAAACTTTATCATCAAAATTATTGTGGGTGTATTTATGGACTGAAAAAACAAAAGCAAGATAAAAATTTTATTGATGAACTGATGTCTCCGATAAATAGACAAATTTTACCTGGAAGTATAGAAGCTAGAATTGCTCTTTATAAAAAAATTACAATGCTTGAAAGAAAAGGAAAAAAATTTGATATTGTGAGACAAAAATTTTTAAATTATCGTCTTTTAAGCGCTCTAATAAAGCTTAACAAAAAGCCAACTAAATGCCATATTTTATTTTATTCTCATTTTAAAAATTCTTATACGCGTTTTTCCTTAGATGAAAATTCTTTAAATAAAAATTTAAAAAAAGGTTTTTATAAAAGCACAAAAGATGAAATACTTTTTATAGAATTTCAAAATTTTAATTCTTATTTTAAAAATAAATGGAAAGATTTCGAAGATTTTTTAAAGTATCCTTTGAAGGTAGAAGAGGAAATCAAGTGGAGAAATAAACTTTTTGGAGCTTATGATCTTTCACCTATTATTGTGCTTGAAAAAATTTTGCCTGCAAGGTATGAAATTATAGCAAAAAGTGAAATTTATTTTGATATAAAAGAAAAACTGGTTAAAGGAGATATATAAAATGAAAAAATGGTTTTTATTAATATCTTTAATTTGTGGTCTTTATGCAAAAAATTATGAAATTAAAACTTATGGTTTTAAATTAAACGATAAAGGGTATGATTTAATAGAAAATCAAAAAAATCAATGCTTATGGAACATTTGTTCTTTGCAAATTATTTTAACCAAGGGTGAAAAAACTTTTACAAATTTACAAAAAGAAAAAGCGATACAATCTTATAAAAATAATCTTATATTTTTTCCAGATTTAAATCTGTCTTTAGGAAATTTTGAAAATGATAGGTTAAATGATAAGCTAAATGATATTTCTATGGAAAAATCAATTCAATTACTTTTGCAAGATAAAAAAATGTTTTTAAAGCAAGATAAAAACAATTATTATGGTAAATATTTTAACTCCAATTTAAAAGTTTCTTATATCGATAAGGATTTGATATTTTTTGAGTATTTTGTTGATTTTAGCTATAGCTCTGCAGCACATCCTAGCTTTTATCAAAAAGGTTTTGCTTTTGATTTAAAAAATAAAAAAATTAAAACTTATTTTTTAAAAGACGTTGTTAAGGATGGTGAAAAATTTAGAACCTTTATGCGAAAAAAACTTCAAGTCTATTTTAAGAAAGCCAATAGAGATGATTTTATCCATGTAGATTATTTTCAAAAAGATGAACACTCTTTCAATCTTTTAGAGCAAGCAGTTGTTTTTAAAAAAGACAGGCTTTATATTGATTTAAGAGATTTATTAAGCGAAGCGGATAGAAGTTTGGATTTTTTTGAAATCCCTTATAGAGATTTAAAATCCTTTGCAAAAGCGGATTTAAAAAAGATTTTAAATTGAAACTGAAATTTATTGTATAATAATTAATGTAATTTTTAATGATTTTTTTATATAATTTAGTTTTTAATTGTTTTTCAAGGTTATAAATGATTATGATAGACGTAATGCAAATTCAAGAAATTTTACCCCATCGTTATCCTTTTTTGTTAGTTGATAGAATCACAGAATTGAAAAATAAAGAGATTGTTCGAGGTTATAAGAATATTAGCATAAGCGATCCTGTTTTTGTAGGACATTTTCCGGGTCATCCTATTTATCCAGGTGTTTTAATTTTAGAAGGTATGGCACAAACGGGTGGAGTTTTAGCTTTTGAGAGTATGGATGATAAAGTAGATCCTAAAAGCAAAGTTGTTTATTTTACAGGAATTGATGGAGCTAAGTTTAGAAATCCAGTAAGGCCCGGAGATCGACTTGATTATGAAATGAGTGTTGTTAAAAATCGTGGCAATATGTGGGTTTTTAAAGGTCAAGCTTTTGTGGATGGAAATTTAGTCGCAGAGGCCGAACTTAAAGCTATGATCGTGGATAAGTAATGGCAAAAATTCATCCTAGTGCAGTGGTAGAAGAAGGTGCAATTCTTGGTGAAGATGTTACCATTGAAGCCTATGCTTACGTAAGCAAAGAAGCAAAAATAGGAAATAATGTTACCATAAAACAGGGAGCTAGAATTCTTTCAGACACTACTATAGGGGATCATTCTAGAATTTTTTCTTATGCCATTGTGGGTGATATTCCCCAAGATATTTCTTATAAAGATGAGCAAAAAAGTGGCGTTATTATAGGTAAAAATGCAACCATAAGAGAATTTGTAACTATTAATTCAGGTACAATAAAAGGAGATGGTTTTACACGTATAGGAGATAATGCTTTTATTATGGCTTATTGTCATATTGCACATGATTGCATTTTAGGTCATAATATAATTTTAGCCAATAACGCAACCTTAGCAGGTCATGTGGAACTTGGAGACTTTGCTGTTGTTGGGGGATTAACTCCTATTCACCAATTTGTAAAAGTAGGAGAAAGTTGCATGATTGCGGGTGCTAGTGCGTTATCTCAAGACATTGTTCCTTTTTGTTTGGCTGAAGGAAATCGTGCAAGTATCAGAAGTTTAAATTTGGTAGGAATTCGTCGTCGATTCGAAAAAGAGGAAGTGGATAATCTTAATAAGGCTTTTAAATTTTTATTCAGACAAGGGGATTTAAAAGAAAATGCTAAACAATTGCTAGATAATTGTCAAAGTGAAAATGTTAAAAAAATGTGTGATTTTATTTTAACTACAAAACGGGGTATTCCGGTATATAGGGGTAAAAATAATGCCTAGAAAATGTAGTTTTTGTAATGAATTTGAAAATCCACAAAGAAGAATTTTGGCTAATGAGAGCGACGATTCTTTTATTTGTGAATGTTGTGTTGAGGGGGCCTATAGTATTATTTTTGGTGAAGAAAAGGATTATCAAGAACCTCAAAAAGATTACAATATAGACTTTAAGAATATTACGCCAAAAATTTTAAAAGAATATCTTGATCGTTATGTGATTGGACAAGAAAGAGCTAAAAAAGTTTTCAGTGTAGGAGTGTATAATCATTACAAAAGATTATTTAGATCAGAATTAGCTTCTGATGATACGGAACTTTTTAAATCCAATATTTTACTCGTGGGTCCAACTGGAAGTGGTAAAACCTTGCTTGCACAGACTTTAGCAAAGTTTTTAGATGTACCTATAGCAATTTGTGATGCAACTTCTTTAACTGAAGCAGGTTATGTTGGTGAAGATGTTGAAAATATACTTACACGTCTTTTACAAGCTGCTGATGGAGATGTTGAACGTGCTCAAAAAGGTATAGTCTTTATAGATGAAATTGATAAAATTGCTAGAATGAGCGAAAATCGATCTATAACTAGGGATGTAAGCGGAGAGGGTGTACAGCAAGCCTTACTTAAAATCATAGAAGGAAGTCTTGTAAATATTCCTCCAAAAGGCGGAAGAAAACATCCAAATCAAGATTTTATTCAAATAGATACTTCAAATATTTTATTTGTATGCGGTGGAGCTTTTGATGGACTTGAAGTTATACTAAAACGTAAATTAGGTGATAAGGTTGTGGGATTTTTTGATAACACACAAGAAGAAAAAAAGGCTTTACTTGAAAAAATAGAACCAGATGATTTAGTGCATTTTGGACTTATACCCGAGTTAATTGGGCGTTTGCATATTATAGCATCTTTAAATGAGTTAAACGAAGATGATATGGTAAGGATTTTAACCGAGCCGAAAAATGCTATTGTTAAACAATATCAAAAGCTTTTTGCTATAGATAGCGTGAATTTAAAATTTGAAGATGAAGCTTTAAGAGAAATTGCTAAATTAGCTTTGGAAAGAAAGACGGGTGCGAGAGGACTTAGGAGTATCATAGAAGAAATGATGGTGGATTTAATGTTTGAATTACCAGAATATAAAAATTATGATATTATTATCACCAAAGAAGTGGTGCGAGATAATGCAAGGGCGTTATTGATTAAAAAGAAAATAAGTTAATATAAAGGGAGAAAATGATTTTAGACCAACTTATAGGATTTTTTTCAAGTGATATGGGTATAGATCTTGGAACAGCAAATACTCTTATTTTAGTAAAAGATAAAGGTATTGTGATTAATGAACCTTCTGTTGTTGCGGTTGAACGTGAAAAATATGGAGCTAAAGCTAAAATTTTAGCCGTAGGAAAAGAAGCTAAAGACATGGTAGGAAAAACTCCAGGAAATATAGAAGCAATTCGTCCAATGAAAGATGGAGTTATAGCGGATTTTGATATCACTGAAAAAATGATTCGATATTTTATAGAAAAAACGCATAGAAGAAAATCTTTTTTGCGTCCTAGAATTATCATTTCAGTTCCCTATGGCTTAACTCAAGTAGAAAGAAAAGCGGTTAGAGAAAGTGCTTTAAGTGCTGGAGCTAGAGAGGTATTTTTGATAGAAGAGCCTATGGCAGCAGCTATAGGAGCAAATTTACCTATACAAGAACCTAAGGGCAATTTGGTTGTAGATATTGGTGGTGGAACGACAGAAATAGGGGTAATTTCTTTAGGCGGACTTGTAATTTCAAAGTCAATCAGAACAGCCGGTGATAAATTGGATATGAGTATTGTAAATTATGTTAAAGAAAAATACAATTTAATTATCGGGGAAAGAACGGGAGAGGAGATAAAGATTACAATAGGATCAGCTATTCAGCTTCCAAAAGAACTTTCTATGGTAGTAAAAGGCCGTGATCAAGTAACTGGACTTTTGAGCCGTGTGGAGCTTACAAGCGAAGATGTAAGAGAAGCAATGAAAGAACAACTTAAAGAAATAGCGGATGCCTTAAAAATGGTTCTTGAAATGATGCCGCCTGATTTAGCAAGTGATATTGTAGAAAATGGTGTTGTTTTAACAGGAGGCGGAGCTTTAATCCGTGGGCTTGATAAATATTTATCTGAAATAGTACGTTTGCCAATATATATTGCTGATGAACCGCTTTTGGCTGTAGCTAAAGGAACGGGTAAAGCATTGGAAGAAATTTCATTATTGCAACAATTAACGAATGAAGAATAAGCTTATTTTTGTTCTCATTTTATTTTTTTTAATATTTTTATCTTTTTATTATGGAGGATTGATTAAAAAAAACGTTCTTTTAGTTAATGATGTGGTTATAGAAGAATTTTATGGAGCTAAAGATTTCATTGTTCAAACAGTTTCTAAGCACTTTAATCAGGTAGAACAAATCGAGAAATTAAAAGCCAGGAATCAAGAATTAGAATATATGGCAGCCTTAACTACAACTTTTGCCAATCAACTCAACCGAATTTTAGAAGATAAAAATTCAACCAAATATTTACCTCAAGTTTCTTTAACTAGAGCTATTTCTTACGTGCAATTAAATGATTATAAAAAATTATGGCTTGATTTTGTTAAAGTTCCTCCTAATAAAAATAGAGGTTTAATTTATCAAGGATATACCGCTGGTATTGCTATCAATAAAGATTCTAGAGCTATGGCAATCTTACAAGGAGATGAGCAATGTGTTTTTGCTGTATATATAGGAAAAATTAAGGCTCCTGGACTCGTACAAGGGGAAAATGGAAAAGTTATGGTTAAATTTATTCCAAAATGGGCAAAAATCAATATTGGTGATGAAATTTTAACTAGTGGTCTTGACAATATCTTTTTTTCTGATGTTCCTGTTGGCGTAGTGAGTAAAATTAGCGACGGAGATATTTATCAAAGTGTCGAAGTAAAACCTTATGCCCAAATCAATATCTCAGCTTATCTTTATATGGTAGATAGTATATAATTAAAGTTTTTTCTTTGAGAAATTTAAAAAATTAAATTAAAACTCAAAGTAAAATTTGTTATAATAAGGCTAAATTACGATATCTAGGAAGAATTTATGCCAAAACGAACTGATATAAAAAATATTTTACTTATAGGAAGTGGACCTATTGTGATAGGTCAAGCTTGCGAGTTTGATTATTCTGGTACTCAAGCGGCTAAAACTTTAAAAGAACTAGGTTATCGTATTATACTCATCAACTCCAATCCTGCAACTATTATGACAGATCCAGAATTTGCAGATGCAACTTATATAGAACCTATTACAAAAGAAAATATTTTAAATATTATTAGAAAAGAAAAAGTCGATGCCATTTTACCTACCATGGGTGGGCAAGTAGCGCTTAATGTTGCAATGGAAGTTTATGAAAGTGGACTTTTAGGGGATGTGAAATTTTTAGGGGCTAATCCTGAAGCAATTAAAAAGGGTGAAGATCGTCAAGTTTTTAAAGAGTGTATGAAAAAAATTGGTATGGATTTACCAAAATCGATGTATGCGTATAATTATGATGAGGCCTTAAAAGCTGTTGATGAAATTGGTTTTCCTTTAATGATCCGTGCTTCTTATACTTTAGGTGGAGCTGGAAGTGGCGTTGTTTATAATATGGATGAATTTAAAGAACTTGCTAATATGGCCTTAGCTTTATCTCCTATACATGAAATTCTTATAGAAGAAAGTTTGCTTGGATGGAAAGAATATGAGATGGAGGTTATACGCGATAAAAATGATAATTGTATTATTGTTTGCAGTATAGAAAATCTTGATCCTATGGGGGTGCATACGGGCGATAGTATTACCGTGGCACCTGCCCTTACTTTAACTGATAAAGAATATCAAGTTATGCGAAATGCCTCTTTTGCTATTTTGCGCGAAATTGGAGTGGATACTGGCGGTTCAAATGTGCAATTTGCCGTCAATCCAAAAAATGGTAGAATGATAGTGATAGAAATGAATCCAAGGGTTTCAAGATCGAGTGCTTTAGCAAGCAAGGCAACGGGATATCCTATAGCAAAAGTAGCCACTCTTTTAGCAGTTGGTTTTACTTTAGATGAGATAAAAAATGATATTACAGGAACTCCGGCTAGTTTTGAGCCTGTGCTTGATTATATTGTTACAAAAATTCCTCGTTTTACTTTTGAAAAATTTCCAAATGCAAACACAACCCTAGGCACAGCAATGAAAAGCGTGGGTGAAGTGATGGCTATAGGCCGCACTTTTAAAGAGAGTATTCAAAAAGCACTTTGTTCTTTAGAGCGATCTTTAAGTGGATTTGATGAGGTTAAATTTGAAGATAAAAACGATCTTATATTTAAAATTCGCAACCCTAATGAAAAAAGATTGCTTTATGTTGCACAAGCTTTTAGAGAAGGATTTGATATAGAAGAGCTTTATGAGTTAAGCAGTATAGATCCTTGGTTTTTAGCTCAAATTAAAGAAATTGTAGATTTTGAAAAACAAATCGATATGGATATTTTAAATGATAAATCCCTTTTAAGAAAAGCAAAAACTATGGGCTTTTCTGATAAGATGATCGCCTTGCAAGTTAATTTAAAAGATAATTTAGAACTCAGTCAAAATGATATTTATTATGCAAGAATGAAACATAAAATCATAGCAGAATTTAGTGAAGTAGATACTTGTGCAGGTGAATTTAAAGCCTTAACTCCTTATTTTTATTCTAGCATCAATGTGAGTGAATTAACTCAAAGTAAGCAAGAATCAAGAGACAAAAAAGAAAAAAAAGTTATGATTATAGGAGGTGGGCCAAATCGTATAGGGCAAGGGATAGAATTTGATTATGCTTGCGTGCATGCTTCTTTTGCCTTAAAAGATATGGGCATAAAAACCATTATGTATAATTGTAATCCAGAAACTGTTTCAACTGATTATGATACGAGTGATATTTTATATTTTGAACCTATTGATTTTGAACATTTAAGAGCTGTGATTGAGCGAGAAAAACCTGATGGAATTATTGTGCATTTTGGCGGTCAAACCCCATTAAAATTCGCTAAGCGTCTCAGTGCTTTTGGTGCAAAAATTATAGGCACAAATGCAAGAGTGATTGATATGGCTGAAGATAGGAAAAAATTTGCCCAATTTATTGAAAAAATAGGCATTAATCAGCCTAAAAATTCGACAGCAATTACCGTAGAAGAAGCAGTGCTAAAAGCGAGTGAAATTGGTTATCCGGTTTTAGTTCGTCCAAGTTATGTTTTGGGTGGTAGAGCCATGCGTGTAGTGAGCAATGAATCCGAACTTCGAATTTATATGCAAGAAGCAGTAAGCGTAAGTGATAAAAGCCCGGTTTTAATTGATCAGTATTTAGACAATGCTACAGAAATTGATGTGGATGCAATTTGCGATGGAAAAGATGTCTATATTGCTGGAATTATGGAGCATATCCAAGAAGCAGGAGTTCATTCTGGTGATAGTGCTTGTTCTTTGCCGCCTTGCAATATAGATGAAAAAATGCAAAATTTAATTGCAGAAAAAACAGCAGATATAGCTTTAAATTTGGGTGTTGTTGGACTTTTAAATATCCAATTTGCTATTTACAATAATGAACTTTATATCATAGAAGTTAATCCTAGAGCGAGTCGAACTGTGCCTTTTGTCAGTAAAGCCACAGGCCTTCCTTTAGCTAAAGTTGCAACACGTGTTATGTGGCAAGGCGATCTAAAAGAAGCTTTAAAATTTTATGATCGTTTTAAGATTGTTGATTTTAAACGCAAAATTTTACAACCTAAAGCTTTAAAATATGTTAGCGTAAAAGAAGCGGTTTTTCCGTTTGCAAAACTAAGCGGTAGTGATTTAGAACTTGGGCCTGAAATGCGTTCTACGGGTGAAGTAATGGGAATTAGTAAAGATTTTGCTAATTCTTTTGCAAAAAGTCAAATCGCATCTTTTAATCCTTTGCCAGAAAGCGGAGTTGTGTTTATTTCTTTAAAAGAAAAAGATAAAAAGTATGCTAAAAAAATGGCTGCAGAATATACTAAATTAGGCTTTAAATTAATGGCAACGAGTGGAACTTGTAAAGAAATACAAGCGAATGGCTTTGATTGTGAGCTTGTGTATAAAATTTCCGAAGGTCGTCCAAATGTTGAGGATAAATTAAAAAATGGCGAAATTAATCTAGTGATTAATACAAGTGATAGTCATAGTTTTCAAGGAGATACTAAAAAAATCCGTGAAAATATCATACGCTTTAAAATCCCGTATTTCACAAATTTGCGTTCCGCTTTAGCGGGTGCTAAATCGATCAAAGCTATACAAGGAAAAACTTATTTGGAAATAAAAAGCTTGCAAGAGCATTTAAAAATTTAAAATATTTTATGATCTATTTAGCGCAAACAGATACAACGGCTGGTTTTTTAAGTAAAAATTTAGAAGAAATTAATACCTTAAAAGGCAGAGTTAAGAATAAGCCTTGTCTTATTACTTCAGCAAAATTTAGCGAGTTACAAAATCTTACAAGGGTGCCAAAAGGTTTTAAAAATTTGGTGCGTCGTGCTAAGAAAACTACTTTTATTTATCCTAATAATCAAGCCATCCGTATTGTTAAAGATTGTAAGCATGCTGAATTTTTATCTCAAAATGGTTTTTTTTACTCGAGTTCTGCAAATAAACATGGAAAGAAATTTGATGAAATTTGGGCTAAAAGTGTAGCTGATGTGATTTTAGATAAAGTTTTTTTTGAAAGCACTCCCTCTAAAATATTAAAAATCAGAGGGAGCAAAAAGTTAAAAATCCGATAAAGTTTTTAAAATTTCTTCAAAAGCTATGCAAAATTGCTCTAAACCTTCTTGTAATAAAATATCATAAGATTGTTTCAATTCATCTTCTGCGATTATTTGATCAAGTTGTGTTTTAATTTCTGCGTCATTTAGTGGCTTTTTAAAATCATATTTCCAATCAAATGCCTTGATAGCATCAAGTGGAGCGGTATTTACGCTATTTTCAAAAAGAAGTTCTTTGATATAATAATCTTTTGGCAGATCATCACCCTTTACTCCAGTGCTAGCAAAAAGTGCACGGATGTTAGGTTCATTTTGACTTACAATGTAATTATAAGCTAAATTCGCATTTAAGATACCTATACGATTTTGTTTTTTTGTTTTTGGGTTTAAGAGTCTATCAAAACGACTCACAAAGATGCTGATCACAGCTTTTGGAGTGTTTAGATTTCCTTTTAAATGGGCTTGAGATTTTCTAAATTCTATTAAACCTTGATTGAGAGCTTCAAAGCATTGTTTATTTTGTTCTTGTGAAAAAATCAGTGTCGCATTTACATTGATACCATTTTTCATAAGTTCATACATGACTTCATAAGAAGCTTTGGTTGCTGGGATTTTAATCATAACATTTTCTTTAGCAATGGCTGTATAAAGTCTTTTTGCTTCCCCTAAACTTAAAGCAGTATTATCATAAAGTCTTGGATCTATTTCTATACTGATAAAACCATCATTTTTTTGATAAAATAAAGGAGCAAGTTTATCAGCAGCCTTTTTGATATCATAAATAGCAAGTTCTTCGTAAATTTCTTTTGCTTTGCTGTCTTTTAAAGCAGCAATTTTATTTTTGTAAATAGGAGAAGTTAAAATAGCATTTTTAAAAATCGCCGGATTAGAAGTTGCACCATTAACCCCAAGGGATAATAAATTTAGAAAATCATGATCTAAGAAAGTGTTTTCAATAAAATCACACCATAAAGAAAATTTTTTCATTATATTGCCTTTATTATTTCTTTTAAATCTTTTTTATTTATGCAAATATCAGCTTTAGATTGCAAAAGCTCATTGGCACAGAATGCAATTTTTAAGCCACTTTCTTCAAACATAGCGATATCATTAAAACCATCCCCAACACACATAATTTCTTCACTTTTTAAATGAAGTATTTTTTTGAGTTTTTGAAGCATGAGTCCTTTGGAATTTAAAAACATTATTTCTCCACTTACAAGTCCTGTAAGTAAGCCGTTTTTTTGATGTAAATGATTTGCAAAAGCTATATTAAAGCCAAGTTTTTCCATTGCCGGATTAATGCCCTCATAAAAGCCACCACTACAAATAATCAAAAGTATATTTTTAGATTTTAAAAATTCACAAAGCTCGTAAGCCCCATTCATTAAAGGAAGTTTTTTTCCGATTTCTAAAACTTTTGTATAAGACATACCTTTTAGATAAGATACTTTTTGAAGTGATGCTTCAAAGAAATCAAGATCGGTGGAATTGTGAGTGATATTTCTCACTTTATCACCCACTCCATAAGAATCAGCCAAAATATCTATGGTTTCACCATCCATTAAGGTAGAATCAAAGTCAAAAACACAAAGCTTAATCATTAAAATTCACGTTTAAGTAAGGCTTCAACCTTTAAGATAGTCAAGATATTTTCATCCCTTTTTCCTATACCGTAAATCATACCTTTTTCTTTAAGTAAAGTTTCAGGCGGTGGATCAATACGGTTTCTGTGAATTTTAATAGCTTCAGTTAATCTATCTATAACAAAGCCTGCATTTCCAGAAGCATTGCTACCCGCATCAGTTGAGCCTCTTAAAACAATATAACGAGTTTGAGGAGTCATTTTTGAACTACCCAAATGAAAACGCTGTGCTAAGTCAATAAGCGGCATAACATTACCACGCATATTAAACACGCCTAGAACATAATCAGGCACACTTGGAACCCTTGTATATTCTATAGGCTTAATGATTTCTTGAATATTGAGGATTGGAATAGCATATTCTTCATCTCCAACCACAAATCCAACAAGTTGAATAATATCATCTTCTTTTTGATCGATATCAGGACCAGCTATCTGAGTTTGCTGTTTTTGCAATATTTGCTCTAATTTTTCATTACTCATATTCTTATCCTAGTTTTAAATTTTTTCTCACCACATTTTCCAAATATTCTGGAGAATAAGGTTTTGTAATATATTCAGTCATACCTACTTCCACCCCTCTTAAGCGATCTGTTTTGCTTGTTCTAGAGGTTACAGCTATAAGTGGTAAATTGCGATATTTAGAATATTTTCTAATTTCAGCCGCTAAGGTATAACCATCCATTCTTGGCATTTCAATATCTATAAGCATAGCATCAATATCATGCTCGCCAGATTTTACAATATTAAGCGCTTCGGCTCCATTGGTTGCTTCGATCAAGCTTACTCCAAGTGGTTCTAATGCTTTTTGCATTAAAGTTCTATCCATTTTAGAATCATCTACGATTAAAACTTTATAATCACTCGGTTGTTCTTTCACTTTTTTGGAACTAGCTTCAAGTTGGGCTTTAATATCAACTTTGATTTCTTTAGCCATATCCATCATAGCACCCACATCGATGATCAGTGTTACTCTACCATCACCACGTATTGTAGCTCCGGCTATACCTTGGATATTTTGTAAGTATTCTCCCATAGACTTGATAACAATTTCTTCTTGTCCTACGAGTGTATCTACTATAATACCAAGCTTACTTTCAGCCACACCGATAACTACAACATAGGTTTGATCGCCACTTTCAAGTACTTGTTTAACACCAAATACATCAGAAAGTCTCACAAGAGATAAAACTTCATCTCTTAAGCGTAATACATTTTTACCTTCAATGGTATAAATATCATCAACTGGCACTCTAACGGTTTCAAGAACGCTTGCCAATGGAATAGCATAAAATTCTTCTTGAGTTCCAACAAGCAAGGATTGGATAATAGCCAAAGTAAGAGGAATTTTAAGTTTAAAGGTACTTCCTTTACCTAATTCGCTATCAATTTCAATCACACCATTGAGTTTTTCAATATTGGTTTTAACAACGTCCATTCCAACGCCACGTCCAGAAACATTGGTAACCTTAGCTGCAGTTGAAAAACCTGGTTTGAAAATAAGTGCAAAAGCTTCTTTGTCTGTCATTTGATCCGCTTCTCTTTCTGTGATCAAATTTTTCTCTATAGCTTTTGCTTTTAAGCCATTTGGATCAAGTCCTTTACCATCATCGGTAATTTCAACAACTATATGATTTCCTTCATTATAGGCTTTAAGCTGAACGATACCTTTTTCAGGCTTACCATTAGCTACACGAGTTGCCGGATCTTCTACTCCATGATCGCAAGAATTTCTAATCATGTGCATGATAGGATCGCCAATTTCTTCAACGATAGATTTATCAAGTTCTGTTTCTTCACCAGAAATTTCTAGCTCTATTTGTTTGCCAAGCTCACGACTTAAGTCACGAACAACTCTTGGGAATTTATTGAAAACTTTCGCAATAGGTTGCATCCTAGTTTTCATAACCGCCAATTGAACATCAGTTGTGATAATACTAAGTTGGCTTACAACTTGATTGAGCTCTTCAAGGAATTTTTCACCTTCATAACGCTCTTCAACATCATCATAAATTTTAAGTAAGCGGTTTTTACCAAGAACTAGCTCCCCGATTAAGTTCATCAAGTGATCTAATCTTTTAACTTCAACACGAATGGTTTGATCCATACCACCACCACTACTTGATGCTGGAACCTTTTTTTCACCACCTTCAGTTTTTGTTGGCTGTTTAGATGGAGTAGGATTTTGCTTTTTCTGAGCACGACGTGCTTGATCTTCCGCTTTTCTTACTTTTAGCAATCTTTCAATTTCAGCTTCTACTTCAGAATCACTTAATTGATTTACATCTACTTCTGGTTCTGGTGCAGGAGCTTCTACTTCTTTAGGAGCTTCAGCTGGTGCTTGTTGCTCTGGTTTTGTTTCACCGCCACTTGGAGATTCTCCTTCAGAAATAGCGGTTAATCTTGTACAAATTGGCTCTATATCCATACCTATGGCAGTATCATTACCATTGTCTCGGATAGAATTAAGCAATGTTTTCATTCTGTCAATTGATTCTAAAACAACATCCATAATATCTGGAGTGATTTTTAATTCTCCGTGTCTTGCTTTATTTAAAACATCTTCCATGTGATGAGTTAATTTTGTCAAAACATCAAAATTTAAGAAGCTTGATGAACCTTTTACGGTGTGTGCAACACGGAAAATTCTATTGAGTAATTCTAAATCTTCTGGATTCGATTCAAGTTCTACCAAATCATGGTCGATTTGCTCAACTAGCTCAAAAGCCTCAACTAAAAAGTCTTCAAGTATTTCTTGCATATCTTCCATATTTTACCCCTGTTCTTGTGATTGGTGTCTTTTTAAGACTTTAGTTACTTCACTAAAGAAATCACTAGCGTTAAATTTAACCAAATAACCTTCTCCGCCAGCTTCTTTAACACCTTTTTCATTCATAAATTCATTAGATAATGATGAGTTAAAGACAATAGGAATATCTTTAAATCTTATATCTTCTTTAAGACGTGCTGCAAAATGGAAACCATCCATTTGCGGCATTTCAACGTCGCTAATTATAATTTTTAAAACACTACATAAATTTTCACCATAAATTTGGCTAAGTTCTTCAAGTTTATTTAAACCTTCAATACCATCTTTAGCTTCGATAACTTGTAGACCCAATTGTTGCATCATATCTTTTACGCGTTTTCTAGCTGTTAAACTATCATCTAAAATGAGTGCAGTTCCATTAAATTGTTCTAACTTATAGTCTACTTCAGTTTTAGGTGAATAAATTCCTAGTTCTTCTATAACGCTTTCTAGATCGAGTATCAATAATACTTCGTCATTTTCTATACGTGTAACTCCAGTAATTTTACCTCTATCTAAAGCACCAGAACCTGCTGAAAAAGTCGCTGGCTCTATATCTCTCCAGTTGATACGACGAATTCTTTTTGCTTCATGAACGATGAAACCTATAAGAATATTACTAAATTCGGTAATAATAACTCTAGGCTTTAACATGGCACTTTCTGGCTCGGTGATTTGCATCCATTTAGCAAGATTAACTACTGGAATAACTATACCACGAAGATCAAAGATCCCTTCGATATAATCAGGTACCCCAGGAAGTTCTGTAAGAGTTGGAATTTTGATAATTTCTCTAACTTTAGAGACATTTACCCCATAAATTCCTTCATAAATCTTATCTTGTCCTTGCTTAAAGATACGGAAATCGACAAGCTCCATTTCATTTGAACCCGTTTTCACGATATTTTCATCAAACATTTTGACCCCTCAATTTCTGTTCTCGAAATTCAATTTCTTGTTTGTATTCTACTAAAAAAAAACTTTCCTTATGTGCAAAACTGGATAAGTTGAAATATTTGATGTTTTTTTCATTTAAAATAAAATTCTGATGATAATGTCCTTCGCATACCCAAGAACCTAAATTATTATATTTTAGATATCTTTTATTAGCTAAAATTTCAAAATTTTTTATCTTATAAAATAGATTTTTTTGATTTTGATTTTTTAAAATTTTATTTGATATAGAGTGAAAACTGATTTGATTTATCCAGTTTAAAAATACAAGTAAATAATGATTTCTAAGGCTTTTGAGTGCAAATTGTAGGCAAGGAGATAAAAAAATATCGCCATGTGCTAAAAAAATATAGGAATTTTCATTTTTAACTTCACTTGTATGCAATTTAAGTTTTAAAGGTTGTTTTTTTATGGGAAAAATTTTTACCTTTTCAAAAAAGCAAGAAAGATTAAAATCATGATTTCCTTCAAGGTAGATTATTTCTATTTTTTGTGCTAATTCTTCAAGTAAATAAATATAAGGTTTTGCAAATTCATGAGTGGCAGAAATTTCTCCGATGAGCAGATCAAAAATATCGCCCATTAAGATGAGTTGAGGTGTGGAAATTTCATTATTTTTCAAAGCTTGTAAAAATTTCCAAAAACCTCTTCGTTGATTGTTTTCATGGGCATCGGCAATTAAAATTGCCTTATCTTGTAGGATTAATTCTTGCATCCTTAGAATTTCAAAGGTTCATAACTAATAGAAACGATCTCAAATTCGCTTTCACCTTTAGGCAAACGAACTTTAAATTCATCGCCTTCTTTTTTTCCAAGCATAGCCTTTGCTATAGGTGAGGCAATGGAAATATAACCTTTATCCAAATTTCCTTCACAAATTCCAACAAGAGTGTATTTGCTTTCTTTTTCAGTGTCTAAATCCATAATCACAACACTAGATCCAAATTTTACGCTATCGTGTTCATAACTTGCAGGATCTATAACTTGCGCACGAGCTAGTAAATCGCTAAGTTCTGCTATGCGACTTTCGATTAGGGCTTGTTTTTCTCTTGCTGCGTGGTATTCTGCATTTTCTTTTAAATCTCCATGACTTCTTGCAGTATCGATTTCTATAACAACTGCTGGGCGTTGATTGTCTTTTAAGTCTTTTAATTCAGCAACTAATTTATCATATCCAAATTGACTCATTGGTTCTTTTTGCATAATCTATCCTTTTAATCTTCATCAAGTATTTTAGCTAAATTCTTTGCACTTCCAAATTTTAAATATTGTTTTAAAAAATCAACTTTAGCAAAAAAATTCTTATAATCGTATTTAAGATAAGCTTGATATAAATTTTCTACATTGACTTCATTTTGTAAGAATTCAGGGTTTAGCTCTTCTTTTCCTGCAAAATCGCAAAAAATATTTGCAAGGCCGATGTGTTTTAACTTCACAAAAAGCCTTGCTATAAAAATATCAATAGCCTTTGCCTTGTAAGCAAGAACAAAAGGAGTTCCAACTAAAGCTGCCTCCAAAGTTGCTGTGCCACTGCAAATAAAGGCAAAATCTGATTTTTTTAAAACTTTAGGCGTATTACTCTCTATTTTAAATTCGCTAATATCGCCATAAAGATCGAGTTTGTTAAGATTAAAAGGAGGGATACAAAGGATCTTTTCGCCTTGAAAATTTTTAGAAAGCTCTTTAAAAATAGGCATTAAGCGTTTGATTTCACTTCTTCTTGATCCAGGTAAAAAAGCAACGATTTTTTCATGTTCTTTTTTTGAAAGTAGAACTTGTGTATCTTTTTCATCTTTAAATTCTTTGATTTCGTCCAAAAGTGGGTGTCCAACGTAAATACTTTTGCTAAAAAACTGATTATCAAAAGGCAAAATAGAGGCTAAAACATCAAAATGACTTTCTATGATGGGAATTCTTCCTTTTTTCCATGCCCAAACTTGAGGTAAGATATAATAAATTCTTTTTATCTTAGAATCGGCTTTTTTTAAAGCTTTCGCAAAAGGGATGTTAAAAGCGGGAGAATCTATACATAAAATCGCATTTATTTTTTGCGTAAAGCTTAAATGGACTAATTCTTTTATCGCACGTTTTGCTTTAAAGATAAGAGGTAAGATCTCTACAAAACCCATAGCACTAAATTCGTGTGAGCTATAGAGGGGCTTTGAGCTTAGATTAAACTCATCACATAAGCTTTCATCATAAATTCCCACTAAATCAAATTCTTTATACTCATCTTTATAGGCTTTTAAAACTTCTTTTAGGTGCAAATTTGCTGAAGGTTCTAAGGCACAAACGAGAAAGGTTTTCATTTTTACTCTTTTTAAAATTTTTAGGAAAAAATCATAACCAATTTTCACTTAATATTTTGCTAGTTTTAAAAATTAAAATCAAGTGTTATTGATAATATTGGTTTTATTTTTAAAAATTTTTTATAATTTTGAAAACATTCTAATTTATCCTTAATACACCACTTTTAAGCGTTCTTTTAAAAAGCTTTCTAGGTTTAAATAAATTTCTAAATTTATATCATCAAAACCGTTAATATATACATTTTCATTTTGAGTATTTTTTAAGAAATTGAAAACCTCATCATCAAATTCTATCACATAAAAGCTTTGTTCGCATTGGTAAATTTTATTTTTTAAAATTTCTTTTAGATTGCTATCTAAGGTTTTGCAATCTTGCAAAGCCAAATTTAACGCTTTTTCATAAGGACTTAGATTTGCATGATTTTTTAAAGCTAAAGCGTTTGCATCATTGCTTATGAGTTCGGGTTTTTCCACAAGAGAAAATACTTTAAAACCTAAATCCAAATTTTTATTTTCACTCATGATTTTTTCACTGGCTCTTTTAACTCTTTCTATGGTTATATCACTGATGACTGGATTTTTACTTTTTAACTCATTTTTGCAAAAATCATAAGCTACTTTATTTTTTTTCTCATCTATCTCTTCATCAAGTTGGACTAGGATAAATTTACGATTTCCTCCATCTTCTGCATTTAGCTCCATAACCGCTTGTGCTGTTGTGCCACTTCCCGCAAAAAAATCTAGGATAATATCAGAATCTGTTTTATTTTTTATAGAAACTTGTGAAACTAAAAATTTTATCAATTCAATACTTTTGGAATAATCAAAAATATTTTTTTGATTAAAAATTTTTTGCAACCCCTTATTTGCACAATCATTAGAATATTGATTATTTATAAGCTCAATACTAGATATGTTCCTTGTTCTATCAATGGTTTCTATATAATAAGGTCTCTTATCAGATATTTTTGCCTTAAAATATGTTTTTGTATAAATTCTGTCATTTTTTACTTCTATAAAATTCATCTTCAAGCCATAATCAAACTTTTCTTTACTCCATCTCCAAACCCAATCAATACTACTATATTTACCACTTTGCCTTTCTAAAAATTTATTATATCCACCTGGATAATATTTCTTATCATCTATAACAATCTCAAAATCCATTTTTTTATTATATTGCAGCGAGTCATAATCAAGCGTTTGGTTAAGTTTATAACCACCTCTATCAGCATAGTATTCATCTCGCATTTTATAATCTTGCTCATTAACTTCAATTTGTTTAAAAAATATTTCATTTTTAGAATAACACAAAATATAATCATGATTATTGGCTATTTGATTTGTAGATTTCCCAGCTTTTTTTGTTATCCTAGGCATACATGCTACAAAATTCTCTTCCCCGAAAATTTCATCGCAAAGTATTTTTAAATTCGCTTGTTCATTATCGTCTATGCTTATAAATATCACTCCATCCTCACGAAGTAAATCCCTAGCAAGTTTAAGACGTGGTAGCATAAAAGAAAGCCATCCACTATGGGTTTTGCTTGATTTTATACTGTTGAAAAATCTTAAAGTTTCGCTTTCTATCTCTTGTCCATCTTCATCTATTTCTAAAAGTCCAGTTTCTAACAAAAGTTTTTTATAATCTTGCCTAAAATCATCTTTGTAAATAAAATCATCATTTTTAGTATTGTAAGGCGGATCGATATAAATCATTTTTATTTTTTCATAATAACTTTGCTTTAGAAGTTTTAAAGCGTCAAGATTGTCCCCTTTTATGATGATATTTTTAGTATTTTCGTAATTTAAGCTTTGATTTTTTTCAAATTTTAATTCTTTAGTGTTTGGAGTGTTATAAAGTGCATTTGCTAAGGCTTTTCCGGTAAAAGTTAGCTCATAACCTTGGGCTTTAGTGTTTAAGCCTAGAAGTTGCATGATGGCATTTAAATTTGGCACATTATCGCTTATGGTTTGTGGATGGTTATGCTTTAGATACTCTAAGAATTCATTTTTGCTTTCTTCTGTGTTGATTAAATTCTCTTTTTTTATATCGTTAATATCTATCATTGTAAAATTTCCTTTATGCACTCTATGAGTTTTTGTTTGTTTATCCTTGTGTTGAAAATAATATCTATGTTTTCATTTTTTAAAGTATCATTTAAATTTTTAAAAAATACTTTTGCATAATCTATCTTTTTTCTTTCATCTTGTGGAATTTCATTCTCATTGTTATAGCCTTTGCTTTCGCATATAAAGAAGATTTTTTTGCCTTTATTATCCTCTAAAAAATAAGCAAAATCAGGCTCATAATTTTTATACGGAGTAGGGATGCTTAATTTTGGTAATTTTGCAAAGACTTTTATGGTTTTTTTGTTTATATTTTCATTGTTTTCTTTGATGATTTCTTTTTCTATATTAGAATCATAAACTACGCTTTCATAAAGATAATTTTTAGCCGGTTTTTCATCATCTATATAGCGTCCTAATTTTTGCATATCTATGCTTTCTCTGAATTTGCCATTTTCTACTAAATTTTCATAAGAACTTGAGAAAATATTTAAAGAAAATTCATAACTTAAGCATTGTAATAAGCTATGGTGAAGTTTGTTTTTGATTATATTTTTTAAATTATCAAAAGCTTTTTTAGGGGAATTTTCAAATTTGGTTTTGTCTAATTTTTCATAAATTTTCAGTAAAAATTGTAAGGGAAATTTTTCATTTTTACAAAAATTTAAAAATAAATTATAGATGTCTTTATATAAACTAGCCTTATAATCGATCTCTTTTAAGATATTGAATTCTTCTGTGATTATAGTATTTTCTTGTGCATTAAAAACTTTTTTTTCAAAATATAAAACTTCTTTTTCTATTTTTAAAGCATTAAATTCTTTTGCTATTTTTTCTATAAGTTCTTTTTCTTTTATATTTTTATAGACTATGCTTGCTTTTTTATTTATGTTTTCCCAAAGTTCTTTAAAATCTTTGGCTAGATCGGGTTTTATTTTTATTTTATTATTTTCTTTATTTGCATTGATAATTTGCTTGTATTTGTTTTGAGAATTTTCATTAAGAGCTTTTAATAAAGTTTCAAATTTATCGCCCAAAATTTGTTTAGCCTTTTCATCATCTTTTATGCTATCGTATAAAGGTTTTAATATAATATAATTATTTTCTTCTTCTGAAAATTGTATTATTTTTTTGTCTTCTAAAAGAACTAAAATTCTATGAATTTGGTGTTCGTTTAAATTTATACTTTTGAAAGATAGAGAATTTAAACTATTTTCGTTGAAAGCAAAGCTAGAATTTGAAATTTCTTTTTGTAAATTTTCTATATAATTAAATTCTCTTGCACTCACTAAAATATCAAGATAATTAATATCATAAAATTTGGCATCATCAAAATTTAAATAACTATGGGTAATTCTTTTGCCTTTATCATTGACGCAAAGCCTTAGGCCACGTCCGACTTGTTGGTGTATGCTGATTTGCGAAGAAGAATTTGAAAGTTTGGCAAGGGTAAAAATATTTGGATTATCCCAGCCTTCTTGTAGAGCCCAAACGCTAAAAATAAAACGTAAAGAAGTGTCAAAAGAAAGTAACTTTTCTTTATCTTCTAAAATCAGTTTTACTCCATAAGCTTCTTTTTCATCCGCGTTTCCTTTGTCGCCGCTAAAATAGCCTTGATGGACTTTTAAATTTCCATTTTCATCAAAGTCTTTTTCTAAGTATTGTCTATAAGATTTGTCTAGTTCGGTTTTAAGTATTTGTTTTCTCTTTGTTTTATATAACTCTTCAAATTTATTTTTTATAAAAGGATTGTCGCCTCTAAAGTCTAAAATACTTGGTATAAAAAATAAACTTAATGCTTTAATGTTTTGCTTAAATAATCTTTCTTCTTTTTTAAAATGCAAATCTATGGCTTGTTCTAAAAGTTCTGTAATTTCATCTTCATTTAAAACATAATTTTCTTTTTTTTCTATGATGGTTTCATTATCAAAATATGCTTTATTATCTTTAATATTTTTTAAAATAGCATTATTTAAGATTTTACAACTATCGCCTTTTTTTATTTTTATCTCTTGTTCCATGCCATTTGAAAAATAAGTAAAGGTGGCTAAGTCTTTTTTGTATTCTTTTAAAAAAATATTTTTATTTTGAGTTCCTAAAGTATTTACTTTAACTTGTTTTACAAGATATTCTTTAAAAGCAGATATAGAATCAAGACAATAAATTATATTGCTAAGTTCATACTCTTTTTCTTGAGGAAAAGTAGCACCAAAACGAAAGTATAAAGAATTTAATCTAGAAAAATACTCATTAAAAGCCTTACCCTTAAGTAAATGTGGCTCATCTATAATGCTAATTGGTTTTAAGTCTATGATATTTTCAAAAACACTTTTTGAATTAAATAAACTTTCATTATTTTTATTTAAAATATTCCCTTTTTTATCTATAGCACTATTTGTTAAAACTAAAACTGAAAGTTCATCTTGATTTTTAATATAATTATTTATGATTGCACTTTGACTTTTTGTATCTGTATAAAAATAAGCTTTTATATATTTTTGATATTGTGTTTTAAAATACTCTTTAGTGAGTTCCAAATTTTGTTTAACGGATTCTAAAATAGCTTTTCTTGGAACAAAAATTATGAATTTATTTTGCTTATAGACTTTATTAAGTTCAAAAATTAAATTTATATAAGTGAAGGTTTTTCCAGTACCAGTTTCCATTAAGATATCTAAATTTAATTTGTCTTTTATATTTTGTATTGGTAAATGGGTGGTTTTGTAAAAATTTTGCAAACATTGTTTTAAATTATCTTGTTTTTTAAAGTCAAAATCTTTTAAAAGTTCTATTATGTTATTGATGCATTTTTCTTGATATTCTTGCTTTTCAAAAATCATTTAATTCCCCAAAAATTAAAAAATTATAGTAGCGAAATTTGACTTAAAATATCAAAAAATGCAGAGAAAATCTCTGCGTAAATTATTTTCTATATCCGTATTTTTAATCTTTTAAAGCATTATCATTTTTTTTGAATAATGGCTTGATTTTTAACATTAATTTTTTACTAAATCTGTCGTGATGATTTGAAGTATTGCAATAAAATGTGATTATAATTAAGATGATTAATTTTTTCTTATTTAAGGATTTTTATGGATATCGCCCAAAGATTTATAAATTATACTAAGATCAATACTACAACCAATAAAGAAAATGGTTTAGCAGGTATCATGCCTTCAAATCCTAATGAAATGCAACTAGCTAGTTTGCTAGAAAAGGAACTTCAAGAGCTTGGATTGAGTCAGATTGTTAAAAGATCCAATTCTATCACAACAGCGCTTTTACCTGCAAATGTTTCCAATGCACCTCGTATAGCTTTTTTTGCACATTTAGATACTAGCAGTGAGCAAAAAAATGATACTAAGGCACAAATCACGCATTATGAAGGTGGGGATATTTGTCTCAATAAAGAATTAGATCTTTATCTAAGAGAAAGTGAATTTGAAGAGCTTAAAAATTACAAAGGCGATGATATTATCCATACTGATGGAACGAGTTTGCTAGGTGCGGATGATAAAGCTGCCATCGCTGCGATTATGGATATGATTGAATTTTTTGTTAAAAATCCTTCTTTAAAACATGGGGATATCATTGCGGGCTTTTTGCCTGATGAAGAGCAGGGATTAAGAGGGGCTAAGGCTTTTGATGTGAAAGAAATTAACGCTGATTTTGGGTATTGTTTGGATTGTTGCGGTATAGGTGAGTTTATCTATGAAAATTGGAATGCTGGAGATGCTATAGTAACTTTTCAAGGAGTTTCAGCACACCCTATGAGTGCAAAAGGCAAACTTGTAAATTCGCTGATTTTAGCCCATCAATTTATCTCTATGCTGCCAAGGGGCGAGGCACCTGAATACACAGAAGGCAAGGAAGGGTATTTTTGGGTGAAAGAATTAAATGGAAATAGTGCAAAAACGATTTTAAAAATAGACATTAGAGAATTTGATGAGGAAAAATATAAGCAAAGAATGCAATTCTTGCAAGATTTATGCGATTCTTGTAAAAAAATGTGGGGTGAACAAAGGATACAAATTCATTTATCAAATCGCTATGAAAATGTTTTTAATGCCTTAAAAACTACGGATTGTCTCCCTGTAAAACTGGCTTTAAAAGCTTATGAAAATTTAGATATAAAGGCAAAGATCATTCCTATGCGTGGCGGTTATGATGGGGCTGTGCTATCTGAAAAAGGGCTTATGTGTCCAAATATCTTTACTGGAGCACATAATTTTCATTCTATTTATGAATACTTGCCACTTAAATCTTTAAAAGCAGCAAGTAAAGTTTTGCAAGAAATTATTCTTTTAGCTAGTGAAATTAAAGCATAATAAAAGCGATCACTAAAAGAGAAATGATTGATCCTAGGGCAGTTCTTTTTACAATTTCTATGGTATTTACTCCTGCGATACCTGCTACAATAATACTTGCTGCCATGATAGGTGAAACAACCCTTCCAAGTACTCCAGCGACTGTAGCCACCATACCTAATGCTACTTGATCAAAGCCTAAATCTTTAGCGTGTATGGTGATTGACTGATTAAAAGCCATCGTTGGGGCATCACCCGATCCTGTTACCATAGCCATTAAAAAAGGTATAAAGGTTCCTCCAAATCGGACATAATGCTGCTCATTTTTTAAAAATTCAATCACAGCCTTAGTAGCCCCACAAGCTTCCAATCCTGCAGCAAAAACACTTGCAGCAACGATAATACCTACAACATTAGCATAAGAACTTCCCATACCATTGAAAAATTCTTGACAAATTTTAGTAGGACTACTCATAGTTACAACCATAGCTAAAATGGCACCTAAAAGCATAGCTTCTGCCACTTGAATTTTAGTTGTCCAGTTTAAAATAGGATTTAAAATTTCAATTTTTGGTAAATTACTCGCACCGACGATCAAAATAACAATAGGAACTAAAGGCATCAAAGCATATAAGAAATTTGCTTTTTTAATTCCTTCTTCGGTTTGTGTTTTGCTTTCATAAACTGCTCCTTTTTGATAATCTTTAAAAATAAGAGCCATAATGATTAAACAAATACAAGTGATGATTCCAGAAACAAAAGTAAAATTAAATTGAACACTTAAAACTTGAGGGATGCTTAAGCCACTCATATCAGCGATGATGCCATTATGAGAAGTGCCAGGGCTTAAAGCACTTCCTAAAGTTCCGCTTACAACCGCAGTCGCTGCCATAGCAGGTTTGATCCCAGAAGCCATTAATAAAGGGATTAAAGTTGCTCCAACCGCTGCAGAACAACCGGCCGCAGAAGGTATAGCAATGGAAATAAAAAAAGTTATGATAAAAGCAATAGGGATTAAGAAAAAGCCTAAATTTTTTAAAGGAGCGGTGAGCAATCGAACTAAATGAGCGTCACATCGAGTGAATTTCATCACAAAGGCAAAACCCATACTCGCACAAATGGCTTTAAGCAAAGAGGCTTGAGTCATTGAAGAAGTAAAGGCATTTAAGGCATCAATTGGTTTTAAAGAAACCAAACAAAGGATAAAACCAACACCAAATAAAGTTGTTTTTGTCTCTGCTTTTTTAATGAGTAAAATAACAGTTGCTAAAGTTCCTAGGGTTGCTAATATCAAATAAAAATTATGCATTTTAATTCCTTTTAATAAGGGTATTCTTGATTGAGTTCTAAAGTGGTGCTTTTCATAGGGTGTTCAAATTTAAGCACAGGATTATGTCCTATAATTTTAACTTTATTATCTTTTATTCTAAGAGCTGATCCTTCAGGTATGGCGTAAATTTTTTCTTGAGGATTAGCGATTAAAAATTCTTCCAAACGTTCTTCTCGACTTTCTCCATTGTGTCCTTGAATTTTACCGCTGATAAAATGAGGATTAATTTGATGAGGAAAAAGGTTGAGCGCATTAAAACTTTTAGGCATGATAATTGGCATATCGTTGGTTGTTTTTATGCTTTTTCCTGCTATATTTGATCCAGCACTCCAGCCGATATAACAAGCCCCTTCTTTGACGCGTTGAGCTAGACAATCTAAAAGATCGTATTCGTAAAGTTTAGATAAAAGCATAAAAGTATTGCCTCCACCCACTAAAATGACTTTAGCTTTTAAAATGGCTTCTTTGGAGTGATTATAACGATGTATAGAGACGATATTTTCTTGATTTAAACTTTCTTTTACTTTTTTCTCATATTCATCATTATTTCTTCTTACTCCTGCATAAGGGATAAAAAGTATTTCTTCATTTAAAGAATCACATTCTTTTAAAAAATCTTGTATATAGGTTTTAGCATGGGTTAAATAACCAGTATCTTGATAACTTGAACTGCTTAAAAGTAAAAGATTTAACATAAAATTTCCTTTGAAAATTAAAATTTTTAGCAATTATAGCAAAAATGATTGATTTATAAACAAATGTTTTTTAAATATTTTTATTTTATTTATAATTTATAATAAAAATTAGTAATTAATTTACCCAAAAAGGTAAATTAATTAAGCGGGGTGGCTTCAACTATAGCGGGGGTAAAAAATAATAACTGAAAAGGTTCGACAAATTCACGAGTTCCTCTGAAGCATTCTTGTATGCCTATACGGCTTTCTAAAGGAATTTGAGGATTGCGAAAAGTTGATATGCATTCAACTCCTCCAAGCACCAAAGATCTAATTTGCACAGCAGAGCTTGTTGTTGGCATGATGGAAAAAACGGTTTCTAGTTTTTCATCTTGCAAATCTCCTTGACAAGACTTAGCGCCAAAAAAACCACTTTCTAAAATAGCTAAACATATATCATCATCGTGTGGATTAACAAATTGTACATAACCAAAAGGAAATTTATCAGCTAGAGTATCTTTTGCTTTTAATTTATCACTTAAAACAATTTCTCTTAACACCCAATTTTGATCGGTTAGATCTTGGGAAGTTTCTCTAAAAACGCTGATTGAAATTCCTGTTTGAAGAGATCTTATTGCAAACATAGGAGTATAATCAGGTAAATCCCCCTTAGAAAGCTCTATGCTAAAGGCTGCGTTTAAAAAAATCACACATAATAATAAAATTTTTTTCATTTAAAACCTCCTAAAATTAACTGGAAAATGATCAGAAGCTAAAAAACTTCTAATACCTGCTAAAGCCAAGACAGCATTTAGTAAAGGCGGTGTATAAGCTGCTGCTTGATTTGAATTTCCTGTTATAGCATAGTCGATTGTATTGCCCGAAGTTTGTGTAAAAGAAGGCGGAGAAACAATATTAATACGTCTTCTTAAATCAGGATCTAATAAAGGAATGAGTTGGTTAGGATTACGATTGAAATCCCCCATAATCATCCAGTTGATATTAGGTAAATTTCTAAAATGCATATCAACAGCTGTCACTATAGCACCCGCATCATTTCCACCTCTAGCTAAAGCGTGAATACTAAAGAATGCATCATTGCCTATGCGAATTCCTATAATAGGTCTTGAAGCCACGGTTGGAGGTGGTAGCACTATAACTTCATCAGCCCTTGTTCTACTCACTATAGCCATATTGACTCGATTTGCACCAACATCCACTCTTGAATAGTAAATATAAACAACATGCGGACGTGATAAAGATCCTAAATTCCATTCATATTCATGTATAGGAATTCCAACTCCAACAGGCTGAACTTGTCTTGAGGTCATTGTTGCGGTTGCGGGCAAGACCCCTGCTTCTTGGATAGCTACAATATTTAAAGGATTTTCTCCGGTTACAAGTTGTCTGACACTAATGTTCCATTTGCTTTCAGTTGAAGCCGAAGATCCTTGCATATTCCAAGTTCCAGTAGAATAATCCTCTAGACCAGCAAAAACTAAACTAATATTAAATACCAAAAATAAAATAATCTTTTTCATAATTTATTCCTTAATAAGGTGAATTAGCCCCATAGCCAGGTGTTGTTATATACCATTGTTTATCTAAAGTTTTTTCACCTGGTTTAGCACACTCTGTTAAAAAAATTTTATAAGAGCTAAAATTAAATTCATGCATTACATCTCTTACGGGAGTTTGTATGCATTTTTGTGTTGCAATATTTTTAATTTGATACGCTCCATTACTCATAGGGATGAGTTTCCAAAGTTGTGCGTGATTGCTTTGGTCGCAAGGATAATGTACTATGCCGTTACCATAAGCATTTAAGCAAGTTTCAGTTGCTGCATTTCTAAACATAACAATATTGCTTGAAAATTCAACCAATTGCCAAGCTCTATAATCTGGAAAACCTTTACTGGCATTTAAATTGTATCCCCATATCCAATTTCCAGGATTAGATCCCCATATAGTTAATGCTGCTCCATTTGGATTCATAACGGTTATAAAATCGCTTGTGTAGCCAGTATTTCCAGCGGCAGAGACGTCGTTAAATTCACCGTTTGCTTTTAGTCTCGGTCTTGGAGCTTTAGTAGAATTAGCATCTAAAGAATCAAAACGAATAACTGGTGGTACCAAAGGAATAGCCGGAAATTTTTCTCCTTTTGCCAAGCTAGGATCTGTTTGATCTTTTGGTTTTGTAGGTTCTGTTCCTATTTTTAAAGGATCGCTATCATACATTTCTCCATAGGAACGTCCTAAAGGGTTGAGTTCTTTGGTTGAACAAGCTGAAAATATAATAGTAAATATTAAAAAAGATAAATAAAATCGCATATTTTTCATAGTAAATATTGTCCTCTGTTTTTTTGATATCATAACATAATATAAAGATTATTTCAATGTTATTATTTCATAAAGTAATTTTGAGCTTTAAAAAAATCTAAAAATAAATTTGTATAATTTTGACTCATTTATAAAAATTTCTAATAATGCATAAATATTATATGCAAAAAGATTTGTAAAAATGCTTAAGGAAAGAAATGAAAGAAATTCTTATTACCAATGATGATGGCTATGAAAGTAAAGGATTAAGAAAACTAATAAAAATGCTTCAAAAAGAATTTAAAGCAAAGATAACCATAGTCGCACCTTCGAGTGAAAAATCGGCTTGTTCTCATTCTATTACTTTGGTAAGACCTCTTCAGTTTGTTAAGGTTAAAAAAAGATTTTATAAGCTAGATGATGGAACTCCTGCAGATTGTATTTATCTGGCTTTACATGCTTTTTATAAGAAAAAACTACCCGATCTTGTGATCAGTGGGATCAATAAGGGGGCAAATGTAGGAGAAGATATTACTTATTCCGGAACTTGTGCAGGAGCTATGGAGGCTGTTTTGCAAGGAGTTCCAGCTCTTGCACTTTCGCAGTTTTATAAAAAGGATGAAAAGATAAACTACAAAAATGCATTAAAAATAACCAAAAAGCTTGTAAAAAAGATTTTGAATCAAGGATTTCCTTTAGATAAAAAAGAATTTTTAAATGTAAATTTTCCCTCTTCAAAAACGAATTTTAAAGGGATAAAAATCGCCAAAGTTGGAAAAAGAATTTACAATTATAAAGCCCATTCTAATGTCAATCCAAGAGGGAAGAAATATTTTTGGCTTGCAAGTTCTAGTTTAGAATTTGAAGATGAAAAAAAATCCGATATTGCGCTTTTAGAAAAAGGCTATGCAACTATTACACCTATAATGCTTGATTTAACAGCTTATAAAAAATTAAAACAAATAAAAAAATGGATTAAGGAAAAATAATGAATGATAGATTTACACGCGTAAAATGGCTGGTTGGTGAGGAAAATTTAGAGAAAATTTCACAAACTAAAGTCTTAGTTTGTGGGCTTGGGGGAGTTGGAGGAATTTGTGTGGATGCACTTTTTAGAAGCGGTTTTACAAATCTTACTTTAATTGATGGAGATTGTTTTGAAATCACCAATCAAAATCGCCAAATTCATAGCGAACATATAGGTGAAGAAAAGGTGAAGGTTTTTGAAAAAATTTATAAAGCAAAGGGAATACAGGCTAAGATTGATGATGATTTTCTCAACTCATTTGATTTAGGTTGTTTTGATCTGATTATTGATGCGATCGATGATATTCCTGCTAAGGTAGCTTTGGCCAATAGAATTGATTTTAAAGAACAAATTTTTGTTTCTTCTACAGGAGGTGCTAGAAAACTCGATCCTACACGCATAAAGGTTGCAAGTATTTTTAAGACTCATGGTGACGCTTTAGCAAAAAAATTTCGTTATGAGCTTAGAAAATCAGGTTTTAATAAAGATTTTGATGTAGTCTTTTCAGATGAAATGCCACATTGTAAGGATCTTGGATCTTTCATGGGGGTTACGGCTTCTTTTGGATTGGCTTTGGCTTCTTTGGCCTTAAAAAAAGTTCTTGGTAAAAAAATATGATAAGAATATTTGTTTTATTTTTACTTTTTCAAAATTTTATTTTTGCTAAGAATTTGCCGGATTTTTTTAAAGATCAAAATCTTAACGGAGTGATGATTGTTTATGATGGTAAAGATTTTTTAAGCAATGATTTTTTAAAAGCAAAAGAGCGTTTTTCTCCAGCTTCTACCTTTAAAATTTTCAATGCTTTAATCGCTTTAAATTCTCATGTAATTAAAGATACAAGTGAAGTTTTTTATCATTATAAAGGTGAAAAAGTTTTTTTACCCTCTTGGGCACAGGATGCGAATTTAACTTCAGCCATAAAAAGATCTCAAGTGCCTGCTTTTAAAGAACTTGCAAGAAAAATAGGCAAAGTAAGAATGCAAGAAAATTTAAATAAACTTGATTATGGCAATAAAAAAATTTCTAAAATTGATGCTTTTTGGCTTGATAATACTTTACAAATTTCAGCCAAAGAACAAGCCGCTTTACTTTTTAAACTTGCCAATTTAAAACTTCCTTATTCTAAAAAAATTCAAGAAGAAGTCATTAAAATGATCGAGTTAAGACAAAATGATGATTTTATCCTTTATGGTAAAACGGGCTTTAATGATAGTATTGCTTGGATTGTAGGATTTGTTTATTTGAAAAAATTTCATTCTTATCAATCTTTTGCACTCAATGTTAAAATTTCAAATTTTAAAGATTTATATAAAAGAGAAGAAATTTTAAATCAATATTTAAATTATTTACTTAAAGATTTGAAAAAATAAGATAAAGTAAATATCGATAAATTAAAGGTTTTTTATGTATGAAATCGTTTATTATAATAATAAAATCACGAAATTTATAAATAACCTTGAGTCTAGTTATAAAGAAAAAGCTTATAAAATGATACAAGAATTAGCTATAAATGGCAACAAACTCGATGAACAACACAGTAAAACAAGATGCGATGATATTTTTAAGATAAGATTGAAAACTCCAAGACATTCGATCAGAATTTTTTATGCTTTTGAAACGAAATTATTTATTTTGCACGCCTATGCTAAAAAAGACAATGCGACTAAAAATAAAGATCTTGAAATCTGCGTTAAGAGATTAAAAGATATCAAAAGAATGCTTGCTTAGCTTATTCGCTTTTTAATATTAGTATTGATCAAATAACTCTATACATTAATGTAAAAATCATTTAATTTTCCCTACAATGATAGGATTAAAAGCTTTTATGGAAAGTAAAAGTGTATCGCCGATTTTTACATCTTGATAATCCTTTAAAAATTCTTCCTCGCTGAGTGTGATTTTAACAATATTTTGATTTAAAAGTAGGGTAAAAATGATCAAAATATCGCTTTTTTTAATCTCAAGCAAAGTCGCACTAAAACGTAATTTTGCACTTAAATTTGCTTGTGTAAAAAATTCATTTTTGGGTAAATTTTTAATGATCTTGCCATTTTGAATTTCTATGATTTTATGGCTTAGTTTGTAAATTTCAGCTATATCATGGCTTACAAGTAAGGTTGTGATTTTAAAATGATGTAAAATTTTTGTAAGTTCATCTTGTAAATTCATACGCATTTTAAAATCTAAAGCGCTTAAAGGTTCATCTAAAAGCAAAATTTTAGGCTCTCTTATTAAGGATCTTGCTAGGGCGACTCTTTGGGCTTGTCCGCCTGAAAGTTCTTTAGGATATGCTTTGGCTAATTCTTTTAAATTCATAAGCTCTAAAAATTCATTGATTTTTGTTTCATTTTTATTTGCGTAGCTTAAATTTTCTTTGACATTCATATTAGGAAATAAAGCATAATCTTGAAACATAAAACCTATTTTTCTTTTTTGTATGTTTAGATTGATATTTTTTTTATGATCAAACCAAATTTCATTATCTACTTCTAAGTACCCGCAATTTGGTTTGATTAACCCTGCTATGATTTTAAGCAAGGTTGTCTTTCCAGCTCCGCTTTCTCCAAAAATAGCTGTGATTTCTCCTTGATCGATTTGAGTTTTAAATTCAAAATTTTTAGCATTGACTTGATATTTTAGATCTAGTTTTAGCATTTAATTTCCTAAAAATTTAACTTTTTATTGACAAAATATAGGCTTAAAAGTATGGCAAAAGAAAGGATGAAAAGCGTAAAGGCGTATTGGTGTGCTAGGGTGTAATTTAAGCCTTCAAGTTCATCATAAATGGCGATACTAGCGACTAAAGTTTCGCCTTGTTTGTGTCCGCCTATCATCATAACAACTCCAAATTCGCCCATAGTATGGGCAAAACTCATCGCACAGGCTGAAAAAATACCCGCTTTGCAATTAGGCAAGATGACTTTAAAAAGGGTGGTTATTTTGCTTTTGCCTAAAGTATAAGAAGCATCTAAGAGATTTTGATTGATCGATGAAAAAGCGCTTTGCAAAGGATTGATCATAAAGGGTAGAGAAAAAATGATAGAAGCAAAGACAAGTCCTTCAAAGGTAAAAACTAAAGAAAGGTGAAAATATTTTTGCAAAAAATTCCCTAAAAAAGTATTGGCTGAAAAACTGATCAAAATATAAAAACCTAAAACACTAGGAGGCAAAACTAAAGGTAAATTAATACAAGTTTGTAATAAAGCTTTAAAAGGAAAATGAGTAAAACTTAAAATATAGGCTAAAAAAACACCTATAAAAAAAAGTATAAAAGTGGTGATAAAAGCTAGTTTAAGGGTTAGAAAGAGAGTTTGTAAAAAGACAGGATCAAGCATTGTTTGTCCTTAAAATAATATCATTTGCTTTGATAAAGCAAAGCCATTCTTGATTTTGACAAAGTTTTAGTTCCAAAGCTTTTTCCTTGGTGATCAAGCTAGAAAGTTCTTGATCGTGGAATTTGAAAAATACATGATATAAGAGTTTTCCTTCTTTGATTTTTGAAATTTTTGCTTTAAAGGAATTTTCTATGCTTAAATTAGAATTTAGCGAGGCAAAACAAAGTTCATGTTCTTTAAAAAGCATTTGAAGTTCTTGATCTAATTTGAGTTCTTTAAATGGAGCAAGCATTAGAACCTTAAAAATTTCATTTTCGCAATTTATTTTTACGAGTATCAAATCATCTTGATAATTAACTTCGCAAACCTTGCCTTTTAAAATATTCATGGGGTATTAAATCCATATTTTTTAAAAATCTCTTTTGCTTTGGCTGAACCTATAAAATCGCTAAATTCAAAGGCTAATTTTTTATTTTTGGCGTATTTTGTGATCACAAAGCTTTGCTTTAAAGGGGTAAAATATTTTGGATCGATAATACTTGCGTATCCTTTGGGGTGGTTAATAGGAGAAACTAAAGAATAAGCCACGATGCTAAGTTTGGATGCTTTGGAATCAACATATAAAACCGGTTGTGCGATATTATCGCCTAGGATAATTTTATTTTTTAAACTTTCGTTTAGATCAAGTTTTTCTAAAATTTCTTTAGCGGCAACTCCATAGGGAGCTATTTTTGGATTTGCTATGCTTAGATGATTGATTTTTGTTAAATTTTCTTTGAGATTTTCAAAACGGATTAAATTTGGGTCTAAGCTATATAAGGCTAAAACACCCAAAGCATAAATTTTTGGTTTTTCTAAGGCGTTTTGATCTTTAAAAATTGCCTCAGCGTATTTTTCATCGGCTGAAAAAAATAAATCAAATTTTCGCCCTTGCTTTAAAAGTTGGTAATATTTTCCAGAGGCGCCAAAAATCATTTCTATATTATCATTTGGATGGGTTTTTAAAAATTCATCTTTAATCGCACTCATAGCTTTTGAAGCTGAAGAAGCGACAAAAATACTAAGATTTTCTGCTTTAAGACATAAAAATAAAAACATACAAAAAAATAATATTTTTTTCATTTGTGATAGTTCCTAGGGAAATTTGCCCAGATTATAACAAAATAATTTTATATTTTTTTTACATAAATAAAAATAGGATGATAGGTGAGTTTGTTTTGAAATCTTTTTTCATAGTCTTTTAAAAAAGTTTTTGATAAAGCGTGATAACCTAAAGAATTTACCCCGCTTAATTTTAAGTGTCTAAAAACCTCCAAAGGGTTTTCAAATTCTAAAGTGATAAAATCTTCTTCTATAAAAATTTCAAAAAAATACTCTTGTAGGATTTTTTTGATGTCAAAAAGAGAAAGATAGTTTAAAGAAAATCCTGTACTTTGTGCGATTTGTTCTAAATTTTTTTCACCAAAAGTAGATAAAAGTAAAATACTTTTTTTGTTAAGCATGTTTTTAAGGGTTGGCAGTATTTTTTTTAGATCAAGCCATTGTAAGGTTGCATTAGAAGCAATAAGATCAAATTTTTGAGTGCTTAAAGGGTGATGGGCAATATCATTCATATCAAAAATTTCAACTTTATCTTGAATTTTGTAATCTAAAATGTCGTTTAAAATGTATTTTTCAAAGATGATTTTCTTTTTTAATTTTTGTGTGAATTCACCTTGTGCGCAACCAAATTCAAAGACTTGATCAAAAAATTCATTTGTAGGGATTTTTTCACAAAGCTTATCTCCCATCCAATCTTGCACTTTTGCAGCTTTTTGATAGCTTGATTTGGCTTTTAAAAAATTCAAAGTTCATCCCAAGAATGAAAATGAAAAAATGCAAAATGAGGCTCATTTAGAAAAATTAAATTTTCAAAGCTTTTTTTTAAAGCATTTTGTGGAAAGATCTCATCTTGATTGCTTGAGTAAATTTTATCCCAAATTAAATTTTCTTTTTGATCTTTTAAAGCAAATTCAAAAAGCACATTAAGTTCATTTTTTAAGGCATTTTCATCTTTGAAAATAAAATTTTTACTTTTATCTTTATGATTTTTAAATAAAGAATTTTTAAAATTTTCTAAATTAAATTTTTTTATGGTTTTACTGAAAAGTGTAGGATGGATACCTTTTTCTTTATCTATGCCTAAATTTGTGCCATTGAGGGCAATTTTTTGATTAAAGTTGTATTCTTTTAAAAGATAATTAGCAAGGCAAACTCCCATGGAAAAGGCTATTAATTTGATTTTTGAAAAAGCTTTAAAATCAAATTTAAAATCTAAATTTTCAAAATCATAAAATAATACAACATTTTTTTCACTTTTTAAATGCAAAAAATGACTTGGATGGCTTGCAAATCCTCCAAAAACAACAATTAATTCATCGCAATTGGGATTTTTGCATAAAAAAGTATTTTTCATAATAACTCCAAAATTGGATCAAGATCGTTTTGATTAAGTCCTGCGTGCAAAGAAAAGCGAATTCTAGCTGTATTTTTAGGCACAGTAGGTTCTTTAATTGCCGGAGCAAATAAGCCACCTTTTTCAAGTATTTGGGCTATTTCTAAGGCTTTTTTATTATCCCCTAAGATCAAAGAAATGATATAACAATCCCCTAAAATTTGATATTTTTTTTCTTTGAGTTTGTTTTTAAAATTTTGGCTTAGATGATATAAATTTTCTCTTTTATTTTGAAATTTTGTCATATTTTTAAAAATAAAAAGCGTGAAGGCAACGTTGATAGGAGGTAAAGCCGTAGAATAGATAAAAGCACGTGCTTTATTGATGAAAAAATCTTTATATTTTTTAGCACAAATCATACAAGCACCCATTGAAGCAATAGCTTTTCCAAAGGTAAAAACCAAAAAATCAATTTCATTTTCTAAGCCAAGGGATTTTGCAAATCCTAAGCCCTTTTTATCAAAACATCCAACACTATGGGCTTCATCAATATAGAGTTTTATTTTTGGATAAGTTTTTTTAAGTTCAACAAGGGCTTTTAGATCGCTAAAATCTCCATCCATGCTAAATAAGGCTTCGCTAAGTATGATGATATTTTCATATTTTTCATAGTGTTTTTGGATCAAAGATACTAAATGATCTAAATCATTGTGTTTATAGCGAAAAAAATTAGCTCCATTGAGTCTTAATCCATCAATCATACTCGCATGGATAAATTTATCAGCCAAAAAAAGAGTTTTATTTAAGCTTGAAAGTGCGGCTATACAGGATAAATTCAAATGATATCCGCTGTTAAAATGAAGTATTTCTTTATTTTTAAAATCAGCTTTTAAATAATCTTCTAATTCTTCATAAATTTCAAAATTCCCACTCAAACTTCTTGAGCTTGAGCTTGAAAAAAATAGATTTTCATCTTTTAAAGTGCTTAGAAATTCTTGCTTTAATTCTTTATCATAAGAGAGCGCTAGATAATCATTTGAGGCTAAATTTAAAAGCTTTTTGCCTTCTTTATAGACAAATTTTCCTTCATGTTTTAGATGAGGTAGAGATCTAAGATTGTGATCATTTTTTAAATCTTGTAAGATTTTTTCAACGGGCATTTTGTTCCTAAAAATTTAGAATTTTAAAGTATTATTTTGCCACATTATTTTTAAAAAAGAAGTTAGATGATGGATAATGAATTTTTAAAACAGCTTGATTTAGAACACATTTGGCATCCTTGCACTCAAATGAAAGATCATGAGAATGTGCCTTTAATCCCTATAAAAAAAGCTAAGGGGGTTTGGCTTTATGATTTTGACGATAAAAGATATTTAGATTGTATCAGTTCTTGGTGGGTGAATCTTTTTGGGCATTGTAATGAAAAAATCGCAAATGCCATTAAAAAGCAAGTTGATGAGCTTGAACATGTGATTTTGGCTGGTTTTACGCATGAGCCTATTATCAAGCTTTCGGCTAGACTTTGCGAAAAAGTTGGGAGAGATTTTAATAAATGTTTTTACGCAGATAATGGATCAAGTGCTGTAGAAATAGCACTTAAAATGAGTTTTCATTATCATTTAAATCAGGGTTTGAAAAAAAATAAATTTTTATCTCTAAGCAATTCTTATCATGGCGAAACTTTAGGGGCTTTAAGCGTGGGAGATGTCGCACTTTATAAAGATACTTACAATCCTTTGCTTTTAGAATGTCTTAATACCCCTGTCCCAAAAAATAAAGACTATCAAGAAGAACTTTTTGTTTTAAAAGGGATTTTAGAAAAGCATTCTAGTGAAATTTGTGCTTTTATCTTAGAACCTTTAGTGCAGTGTGCTGGAAATATGCATATGTATGAGTCAGGATTTATTGATGAAGCTATAAAGCTTTGTCATGAGTTTAATGTGCAAGTTATTTTTGATGAAATTGCTGTAGGTTTTGGACGCACGGGGACACTTTTTGCTTTACATCAATGCAAACAAAGCCCTGATTTTATCTGTCTTTCAAAAGGGATTACGGGTGGGTTTATGCCTCTTTCTGTGGTGCTTACTAAGGATGAAATTTATCAAGCTTTTTACGCACCTTACAAAGACTATAAAGCTTTTTTGCATTCTCATAGTTATACAGGAAATACTTTAGCGTGTGCTGCGGCAAATGCAGTTTTAGATATATTTGAAAATGAAAATATTTTAGAAAAAAATAAAATTTTAAGCACCTTTATACAGCAAGAGTTTTCAAGACTTAAAAAATTTGATTTCCTTGGTAATTTTAGAACTTGCGGGATGATCAGTGCTTTTGATATTTTAAATGCAAAATACGAAAGAGCTGGGCTTGAGGTTTTTAAAAGAGCTTTAAAAAAATCTTTGCTTTTAAGGCCGCTTGCAAATACAATTTATTTTATGCCTCCTTATGTGATTACAAAAGAGCAAATTTCTTATGTAGTGGATAGTTTAGAGCAAATTTTTAAGAAATTTTAATTTTAAGATAACAAAAAACTTATTATGGTATCATTCTATCATTATTAAACCATTAAGGAATGACTTATTTTATGCTTCCAAATAAAGATTTAACATATATTTCTTTATTTTCATCTGCTGGAGTTGGTTGCTATGGATTTAAAGAAGCGAGTTTTAGATGTATAGCAACAAATGAGATTATAGAGCGTAGATTAAAGATACAACAATACAATGCTAAATGTATATACGATGAATCGTATATATTAGGGGACATTAGGAATCAAATAACCAAGGATAAGATTTTTAAACAAATTGAACTATATAAAAAACTTGGTAACGATAGAGTTGACGTTTTAGTGGCTACGCCACCTTGTCAAGGTATGAGTGTAGCAAATCATAAAAAAACAAATAATGAAATAGAAAGAAATTCTTTAGTTGTTGAAAGTGTTGAATTGATAAAAACAATTAATCCTAGATTTTTTATATTAGAAAATGTGTCAAGTTTTTATAAAACAGGTTGTGTAGATAAAAATAATAACATCGTTAGTATAGGTAATATGGTGGAAAGTAATTTGAATGATAGCTATTCTATATACAATGAGGTATTAAATTTTAAGAATTATGGTGCAAACTCGAGTAGAACAAGAACACTAGTAATAGGAGTATGCAAAGAATTTAAAAATTTTATTGCACCGCTTGAACTTTTTCCAAAATTTTCAAATGAAAAAAAATTAAAAGATATTATAGGTGATTTAAAGTCTTTAGAATGGGGAGAGTATGACAAAAATGATTTTTATCACAGTTTTAGAACGTATCCTTGCAATATGCGTCAATGGATAAAAGATATAAAAGAGGGGCAAAGTGCATTTGATAATGTAGAAGATTATAAAAAACCGCATAGAATTATAGATGGAAAAATTATTATAAATGCCTCAAAAAATGGTGATAAATATAAAAGACAAAAATGGAATTCTGTAGCACCTTGTATACATACGCGAAATGATCAAATGGCTTCACAAAATACGCTTCACCCAAAGGATGATAGAGTGTTTTCAATAAGGGAGCTTATGAGACTTATGAATATACCGGATAATTTCAAATGGTTACCCTTTGAGCTACAACATTTAAACGAGTTAAGTATTGATGATAAGTGTAAATTATCAAAAAAAAATGAGATAAATATAAGACAGAGTATAGGCGAAGCTGTTCCGACTATTATTTTTGAGCAAATTGCAAATAATATAAAAAGATTTATGAGTCTTAAAAATTTAAATAATCAGGAAATTTTAGAAATAGTTAAAAAAAATGATTTAAGGAATTTTACAAATTTAAAAAATTTTATAAAGACTAATAAAAATGTATTATCGAAAGCTACTTTATCAAATATAACCGAAATGGCAAATTCTACAAGAATACAAGATTCTGCTTATTTTACGAATAAATTTATAATAAATGAAATAGCTAAAGCTTTACCTAACATCAATAAAAATTGTATAACTATAGTGGAACCGAGTGTTGGATGTGGTAATTTTTTACCAATCATATTTAAAAAATATGCACACGTCAAGCAAGTAAAATTAAAACTAATAGATGTAAATTTACAAATTTTGGAAATATTAAAATTAATTTATACAAAAAATGATATACCAGCAAATTTTAAATTAGAATTTATATGTGATGATTTTTTAAATCTTGAAGAAGAAAAGGTAGATTTGATAGTTGGCAATCCACCGTTTACAAAAACTAAAACTAGAAATTTAGCCAATTTATTTTTAGAAAAGTCGTTGCGAATGGCGAATTGTGTATCAATGATAATGCCAAAAAGTTTACTAAGTACAAGAGAATATGAAAATACAAGAAATAATTTACAAAAAAAAGGTGTGAGCCATATTTTAGATTTTGGAGAAAAGGGTTTTAGTGGAGTATTAATCGAAACAATTAACATAATCACAGGTAAAACAAAAAATATTTCCATAAAGTCGATACCTTTAAATTTAAATCTTGAGCAAAAAAGCTCTTATATATTTGATAAAAAATTGCCATACTGGGTTATTTTTAGGGATAGTTTTTTTGATAATGTCTTTAGTACATTGAAATGTAACATATTTAAACCCTTTAGAGATAGACAACTAACAAATGCTAATACAAGCACAGCAAAAAATGATGTAAAGGTTATAAAATCTCGCAATATAGATGATAATGGGGATATTATAGAAATAAATGGTTATGATAGTTATATATCTAAAGATATTTTGTATAAATTTAAAATATCCGAATTTTTAGATAGGGATGATGTATATTTAACACCAAATATGACTTATAATCCACGCCTAACTAAAAAGAAAAAAGGATATGTAGTTAATGGTTCTGTTGCTATTTTAGTCCCGAAGCAGAATATTACGCTTACAAAAGAGCAACAAAAATACATATCAAGTAATGAATTTAGGACATTCTATAAAATTGCCAGAAATTATCAAACAAGAACGTTAAATATAGATGATGTAAGTTGTTTTTGGTTTGGAATAAAAGATGTTAAGTAAAATAACTTGCTTTTTAAATGATTACAATTATGATATAAAAATAACTAGGAACGCTAGATGGATCGACCAAAAATGCACTTGTGATGTACTGTCTATAATAGCTGATTGTATTTTAGAATATACACAATATCAAACAAATAAAGCATTTTCTATTAATGATATTTGGCAAAGTAAATATACACAAGAAAACGTTGTCAATATTTTTTCTAAACCAGACGTAAATTCTCAATTTGCAAAAAATGAATACGATAAGTTTTTTTCGCAACCAATAAAACTTTTTGAATATAGTCGTATTTTAAAATTTTTGCGCAAGGATGGCAATTCAAATATTTATGCAATTAGCAACTTGGAGCTTTTAGAGTTTATATCACTAAGAGATTTCAATGCTTTGATGTTTTTAACTTTATATATTAAAAAAGTATTAA
This sequence comes from Campylobacter aviculae, assembly GCF_005406215.1. Lineage (GTDB taxonomy): Bacteria > Campylobacterota > Campylobacteria > Campylobacterales > Campylobacteraceae > Campylobacter_D > Campylobacter_D aviculae. The sequence continues at coordinate 48,128 of NZ_NXMA01000004.1, forward strand.
CGGATAGCGGATTATATGGTTGTTTTTTAAATTTTTTTCAAAATCAGAATAAAAACAGTTTTAAAAAACTAAAAGATATATTTATAGACTTTACTATAAGATATACCCCAATAAATCAAAGCATAGAGTGTGGCAGGATTTTTACTAAAATTTTAAACCCACTTGCTTTTGAACTTAAAAAATATGGCTCAAGAAAGGGACGTTTATCAGATACAATAATCACTTTTGATGAATTGAAGTATAACAGAATAAATTGGCGAGATGAATTAAGCGGTAAAGACAAGCTAATAACAAGATATGAATATGAAATTCCAGAATTTCAAGAAATTCGAGAAAAAGCGAAAGTGTTTTATAATATTCAAAAGGCTAAAAAAATAGTCCGAAGATACAACGATAAATATAATGGTGGATTATCAGAAGTAAAATCAATTAACGAAAAGGTACCTGCAACTCAAATACACCATATATTTCCAACTTCAGAATTCCCAAGTATCAGTGATTTTATAGAAAATCTAATAGCTCTGACACCTAATCAACATTTTATACAAGCACATCCCAATAATCAAACAAATTATATAAACAAGGACTTCCAATATATTTGCTTAATAGCCAAATTGGATACAATAATAAAAGATGAAACTCAGACTTATAGTTTTGAAAACTATCAAATAGTTTTAAATATAGGGCTTTATCCGTATAATTTTGATGGTATTTTTGATTATTATGATTTGATAGAAAAATTAGATCAGATTTATTCTATCGAATAAAATCTTTGCTTTTAAGGCCGCTTGCAAATACAATTTATTTTATACCTCCTTATGTGATTACAAAAGAGCAAATTTCTTATGTAGTGGATAGTTTAGAGCAAATTTTCAATGATTTTTGAAATATTAGCGATATGCAATAAAAGAAGTTTAGAAAATTGCTTACTTGATGAAAATTTTAAAGATTTTTTAAAATTAGATTTTACGTGAAGTTAAAATGCAAAATCCTAACTTTGTAATGCAAAAGTTAGGATTAAAATAATTTTTAAGAATTGCTTTTTAATTGATGATATTTTTCGCAATAATCTTGTTTAGCGCTATCATTACTTTTAGCTTTATCACAAGCTTTTTTATAGTATTGTAAGGCCTTAGAGCTATCTTTTTTGATCGATATTTCTTTATCTTCTATTCCTAGTTTATATTTTATTACCCCTTGTTCATATATTTTTGCAAGATCATTGCAAGTTTTTGTGTCTTTTGAATCACAAGCTTTGTTAAGATATTCTAAAAATTTAGGAGCATTATGTTCTTCTATGTATAAATTTGCAAGTTCAACGCAGCTTTGTGATACTTCTAAATCACAAGCTTTTTCATAATATTCCGAAGATTTGCGTGTATCACCCATAATATTACGATAAATATTTCCAACTTGAAAACAAGAAAATCCTGATCTTAATCCCGAATTTAAATTACAGGCTTGTTTTAAATACTCTATAGCCTTATCTCGATCACCACTTTTTAACGCCTCCTGACCTTTTTTAAACAAGTCGTTTACAGATGAACCATCCTGTGAACATGCACAAACTACAAATAAAAAATTCAAAATTAAAAATTTAAATAATATTTGTTTCATTTTTCGATCCTTTATTGTCAAACAAATGATGCATTAAAATTTATTAATGATTTTTAAAAGTTTTTCGCAAACTTTATCATCAAATTCTATAATAGGAATTTGTGTATATTTTTGTATAAAATCTTTACTAAAAGGATCTTCACTTTTTAAAACTAAGGCAAGGACGGGTATATCTTTTTGCTTTAAAGCTTCTATGCTTAAAAGCGTATGATTGATACTTCCTAGATAATCTTTTGCGACTAAGATAGTAGGGCGTTTAAATTTTTGCATAAAATCAATCATTGTTTTTTCATCATCAATAGGTGAAAAAAGGCCGCCTGCAAGCTCTATAATGAGTTTATCACTTTGAGGCAAAGCAATATCAAAAGCTTTATAATTTAATCCTTCTAAAGTTCTTGCCTTGTGAGGCGATATAGGAGTTTGTAAAAATATACCCTCTTTAAAAATTTTGGTTTTTGGGCTAAATTGAGCTATGGTATCACTATCTTTTGGAGTGCCTGCTTGAATGAGTTTAAAATAATCAAAACCCAACTCTTTGCAAATTCTAGCACTTAAATACGTTTTTCCAACATCGGTATGAATTCCACTAATATAAATTTGCATTTAATCCTTTCAAGAAAGTAATTTTAAAGCTATAGTAGAAACTAAAATCACTAAAATAAAAAAGAGTTTTAAGAAATTTTTACTCTCTTTAAATAAAACCACACCCACTACAACGCTGCCTACAGCACCAATGCCTGTCCAAATAGCATAAGCAATACTCATAGCAATGCTTTGCATGCTTAAACTCAAACTCATAAAAGAACACATAAAGCATAATATGAGAGATAAAAGATATTTTTTTGCGTGTGTATCGACGTATTTTTTCATGATGATAACGCCTATAATTTCACAAATTCCAGCAATGATTAAAAATATCCAAGCCATTAATTCTCTTTAGAACTAAATTTTAAACCTATTACACCGAGCAATAAAAGCAGTATGAAAAAGATTTTTAAAATAGAAAATTTTTCATGAAAAATGGCAATTTCGGCTATCACAATGCCAGCGGTTCCAATACCTACAAAAACACTATAAGCTACACTGATTTCTATTTTTTTACATGCTTTTAAAAAACAATTAAAAGAGATAAAAATACCTATAGCGGTTAAGCAATAATGCCAAATTTCATAGGAGTATTTTAAACCACTCACCCAAAAACACTCTATCAAGGCTCCAAAAATAACCCATAGCCAAGCAGTATTTAATTCTTTTTTCAAAAAATATCCCAAATACAGTTTTAAATTATAATTATATACTTTTTTACTTTTAACTAAGCCAATATTTGCTAGAATTAAAGCTTATTTTTTTGAAAGGATAAAAAGATGTTAGAAGGTATCGTTAGAGAGAGTATCGGTAGAAAAGCAGCTAAAGCTTTAAAAAGAGATGGTTATCTAATAGCAAACATCTATGGTAAAGGATTGGAAAATATCCACGCTGCTTTTAAGGTCAATGAATTCATTAAAGAAGTTCGTAAAAAAACAACTTTAGCTTTTGATGTTAAAGTAGGTTCTCAAACTTTAAATGTTGTGGTTGTGGATTATCAAAAAGATCCAGTTACAAGTGATTTAAAACACGTGGATTTAAAGGTGGCACAAAAAGGTGTGCTTTCTAAGTATATGATTCCAGTTAAAATCACAGGAACAGCTATCGGTCTTAAAAATAAAGGTGTTTTAATCCAATCTAAGAGAAGATTAAAAGTTAAATGTAAAGCTGAAAATTTACCAAATTTCTTTGAACTTGATGTTAGCAAACTTGATGTAGGTGATGCTTTACTTGTTCGCGATGTAGTAGTTCCTGAAGGTGTTACTATTTTAGACGCTGATAGGATAGCGGTTGTTGGCGTAGAAAAAGCTAGATGATCTTAGTCGTAGGGCTTGGCAATATAGGCGAGGAATACAAAAATACTCGCCATAATGTAGGCTTTATGCTCATTGATTTGATTTTAAAAGATCAAAATTTTACAAATCTTAGCAATTCAAAATTTAAAGGAGAGCTATTTAAGATAGACTCTTCCTTACTTCTTCTTAAGCCTAGCACTTATATGAATAATTCAGGCATTAGCGTTAAAGCGGTTAAGGATTTTTATAAATGTGAAAGACTTATAGTTATACATGATGATATCGATATAAATTTAGGAGCTTTGCGTTTTAAAAAAGGCGGTTCAAGCGGCGGACACAATGGGCTTAAAAGTATCGATTCTTTATGTGGAAATGATTATGAAAGAGTGCGTATAGGTGTAGGCAAGGGAGAAAATGTCATCTCTCATGTTTTAGGACAATTTAAAGATGAGGAAAAAATAATTTTAGATAAAATCTTAGAACACTCTAAAAAAGCGTTATTTGAATTGATTGAAAAAGATTTATCAAGTGTTTCATCTTTATATAGTTTAAGAGCTTAAAATGTGGATTTTTTTTCGTTTCATTTCAGAAATTTATCTTAAGAATTTTTTTATAATATTTTTATCTTTAATTGGTTTTTATTGTGGTATTGATTTGCTTTTAAATTTTAAAGATTTGCCACAAAGTGTCAACCTTGAATTGCTTTATGCGGTCTTTTTAGCTTGTTCTGCTGTGCCTTATATCTTACCACTTTCTATAGTTTTTGCATTTGTATTATCACTCATTTCAATGATTAGAACCAATGAATTTGTAAGTTTTTATGCCTTGGGTATCAGTAAAAATTTAGTTGTTATTTTTCCTTTTTTGTGGGCTTTGTTTTTTTGTTGTGTTTATATTGGTTTAAATTTTACTTCTTTTGCTTATGCGAATGATTATAAAAAAAATATTTTAAAAAATGGAGTTTTAAATAAACAAGGTGGAGAGGTTTTTTTAAAATTCAATAATGATTTTATCTATATTTCTAAAATTAATAACGGACAAGATAGTATTCAAAATATCAAAATTTTTGATCTTAATAACTCCACTTTAAATTCTTTTATCGAAGCTAAAAAAGCGTTTTTTAAAAAAGGAAATTGGATCTTAAAAGATGGAAATTTAACCACTCTTCCTAAAGAATATATACTTGGAGCCAAAGGACTTGATGTGCAAGATTTTAAAGAATTAAGTGCTTTAGAGGGTTTTAAACCAAAAATCATTGAAAGTGTGGCTAGTAATAGTAGTTATTCTATTTTAGATGCCTGGGAGAGTTTAAGACTTTTTAAGGATCAAAATATTAGCATAGAAACGCTAAAGATTAATCTCTATAAGCTTATATTTATGCCATTTTTCGCCCCTTTTTTAATGCTTATTATGTATTATTATTTTCCAGTCATTGCTAGATTTTTTAACCTTGCCTTTGTCGCTTTTGTCGCTTTTGTCGCTACATTGCTATCTTGGGGATTATTATTTTTATTTTCTAGGTTGAGTGAAAATGGCGTTATAATCAGTGAAATTGGTATTGTTTTGCCTATTGTGTTGTTGGGCTTTTTTGGCTTAATGAAGTTTTATAAAAATCGTTGATTTGATATTGAAATTTAAAGAAGGTAAAGTATGGATTATAAAAAACTTAAAAATGAATTTCAAACCCCTTTTTATATCTATAATTTTGATGCGATCAAAGAAAAATTTTTAGAATTAAAAAATGCTTTTAAAGCCAGAAAATCACAAATTTTTTATGCTGTAAAAGCTAATTCAAATTTAAGTCTTTTGCAAATGTTTACAAAATTAGATAGCGGATTTGATTGTGTGAGTATAGGTGAGGTTAAACGTGCTTTAAAAGCGGGTGCAAAGTCTTATAAAATCATTTTTAGTGGAGTCGGCAAAACTAAAGAAGAACTCAAACTTGCTTTAAAATATAATATTTTATATATCAATCTTGAAAGTGAAGCTGAAATGATGCTTTTGGAGCAAGTGGCTAAAGAATTAAACACTCAAGCAAGAATTAGCATAAGGGTTAATCCTAATGTAGATGCAAAAACTCATCCTTATATTTCTACAGGATTAAATGAAAATAAATTTGGGGTTGAAATTGAGAGCGCTAAGAAAATGTATATTTATGCAAAGAATTCTTCTTTTTTAGAGCCTATTGGGATACATTTTCATATTGGATCACAACTTTTAGATTTAAGTCCTATATATGAGGCAGCTAGTATTGTTGCAAAACTCGTTAAAGAATTAAAGTCTTTAAAGATTGATCTTAAATTTTTTGATATTGGTGGAGGGCTTGGCGTAGCTTATGAAAAAGGTGATTTAGAGCCTAATCTTTACGAATACGCACAAGGAATTTTAGCTAGTCTTAATGGGCTTGATATAACCATAGGAATGGAACCTGGGCGATTTTTAGTGGCTCAAAACGGAGAATTTGTTTGTTCAGTTCTTTATGAAAAACATAATAAAACAAAACGTTTTGTTATCGTTGATGGTGCTATGAATGATTTGATACGCCCAAGTTTATATGAAGCTTATCATGAAATTTATATGCCTTATAATCAAGGAGAAGAAAGCCCATGTGACGTTGTAGGCGGGGTTTGTGAAAGCGGTGATTTTTTTGCTAGGGAAAGATTATTACCTCATACGCAAAATGGTGATATAATGGTGATTAAAAATGCTGGAGCATACGGCTTTAGTATGAGTAGTAATTACAATACTAGAAATAAAGTTTGCGAATTAGCTTTAGAAAATGGGACGATAAGACTGATTCGCCAAAGAGAAAGCTTTGAAGATCAAATTGCTTTAGAGGAGAAGTTTATAAAGGTTTAAAATGTTTTTTTTAGATGTTCAAGGAACGCTTATTTCAGATGCTGATAAATCTTTAATTTTCGGAGCCAAAGAATTAATCGATTTTTTAAACACAAATAATCTTGCTTATGTGATTATCACAAACAATACCAAAAAACTTGATTTTTTAGAAATTTTAAGACAAAAGGGCTTAAATATAAAAGATAATGCTTATTTGGATCCTTTTTGTATTTTAAAAACTCTTTTTAAGCCTTGTAAAGTGGCTGCTTTTGGTGCTAATGAGTTTTTGCAAAGTCTTGAAATGCTTGGCTTTAAGTTGGATTTTAAAAATCCAGAATTAGTTCTTATTGCTAGTTTTGATGATTTTAAATTTAATGATTTTGCTAGCATTATAGAAATGATTAAAAATGGAGTTAAAGTTGTGGCTATGCATGAAAGTAGCATTTATAAAAAAGACAATAAATCTTACCCAGGGGTAGGAAGTATAATGGCTATGCTTAAAAACGCAATTCATTTTGAATATGATGTTGTGGGTAAGCCAAGTGTGATTTTTTATAACGAGGCTTTAAAATTGTTAAAAATGCAAAATCAAAATGCTCGATTTGAAGATATAAAAATAATCAGTGACGATTTTAAAGGGGATTTGCTTAAAGCAAAAGAATTAAATATGAAAACTTATTTAGTTTTAAGTGGAAAACTAAACAATACTAAAGGCATTGATACAAGCGTTCTTGATGGAGTTTATCCGAGTGTTTTTGAAATTTTAAAGGAAGAGCAATGCTTGATTTAAAAGAACTAAGAGATAAAATTGATATAGTGGATGATAAAATTTTAGAGCTTTTAAATGAAAGAATGGCTTATGTTAAAATTATAGGAGAAATTAAAAAAAACCATAATAAAGAAATTTATTATCCCAAAAGAGAAAAAGAGATTCTTGATCGTTTAAAAAATAAAAATTTAAAAAATTTAGATCATGATGCCATAGAATTGATTTATAACAAAATTTTTGCCGTTTCAAGAGATTTAGAAAATAACTAAAAGAAGCTATTGCTAACTACACAAAGAAAAATAAAATTCAGTTTATTGGCATTGAGATCGGATATAAATTTAACGAAGTTGGTGGTAAAATTTTGAAGTAATACTTTTGTAATTATTTTGTTTTTTATATGGCTTATTTAACTCAAGACGATTAAAGTGATATTTTTCTATACAATAAAAACTTAAAAATTATGCTAGAATTATGAAAAATTTAGAATCAAGAGAATATTATGCCCTTTGTTAATATTAAAATCACAAGAGAAAAAGATGAGCCTACGCTTAAACAAAAACAAGAGTTAATCGAAGGCGTTACAGATTTAATTGCTAGAGTTTTAAATAAAAATAAGACTTCCACTGTTGTAATTATTGATGAGATTGAAATGGATAATTATGGTTTGGGTGGTAAAACCATCACTGAGGTAAGAGAAAATCAAAAGAAAAGTTAGATTTACTTTAATAAACTGCTATAATAAGCTTTTTGTAGATAAAAAGCACAAAAACTAAGGTCTATACCAAAAAAATATCTAAAAACTTAAATTAGGTAAAAAGAAAAAGCGATTTAAAAAATCCGGAAGTGAATTTCGTGATTAAAGGTTTTCCAAAGAAATAAAATTTTTAACTATAAATTAGTTTTTTTGTAAAAAATATTAGTTTTTAATCGAGTCTTTTATTTCACAATAGGTTTAAAAGATTGGAATAAAATATAAAAGATATTTGAAATTTAACCTTTTTGTCGATATTGTGTAAATAAATTCTACCGTCTAATCTTTAATTCTTTCTGGTAAAATATCATCATTTATTAATATTTCTATAACTTTATCTACTTTTGTTATATTCCATTGTTGTTTTATAATACGCTTATAGTCTTTCTTAAAAATATTTTCAATAAAAACTTCTCTCATAATTAATCCATAAGATATTGTTTTAAACTAGCAAAATCTTTAAATGGTCCTTTTAAATTACTTTCTTTCAAAGCCTTTCTAGTTTCTTCCGTTGGCTCGTCCATAATCTTTTCTAATTTCTTTTTTAAAAACTCTAACGCTTCTTGATTTTCTTTAGTCTCTAAAGCAAGTTTTTCTGCTTTTTTTTCTTTTAAAGTAAGGGCGTGTATGAGTTGTTTTTCACTAGCATTTTCATACTTGGCATAATCAAACATTTTTATCCCCTTTTTAATTAAATTTCATTTTTATTATAGCTTATTTAGCTTTAAAAAACTTATTTAAGGCTCTAAACATAGATGATAAGTAATATATTGTAATAAATTGTGCTTTTGGTGTTTATAAGCTATAAATATTTATTTAACCAAAATAAATAAAATTACTGAATAATGTGATAATTTTTATTTATTTTTTGGTAAAATTAAAGTAAAATTTTCTTAAAATTTGCTAAAAGAAAAATGTAAAGTACTTTTGAAAAAATAGCAAATAAGCACTTTTCAATTCTATGTACATAGATATTAGTTATTTTGAGGATAAAATTGATTAAATTAAGGGATGAGAATTAATGGATTTTAAAGAAATGCTGCACCAAGTCGGACAACTTTATCAGAAATTGACTCGCAAACAGCGTATAGTTATTGCTGCTTCTATAGTTGTTGTAGTTGGATTTTTAGTGTTTTTGACATTATTTCGTGGAAGTGGAAATAGTGCACATGATGGCTATGCTGTTTTAGTTGAAAATGTTAGTCCTAGTTCTTCTGCAGCAATTGTAGCAAAGTTAGAACAGAATAATATTCCTTATAAGCTTGCTAGTGAAAATAAAATTTTAGTTCCTCAAGATCAGGTTTATCGTCAAAGAATGTTTATTGCTAGTGAAGGGTTAATTAAAGATAGTCGTATAGGTTTTGAAGCCTTTGATCAGCAGCAATTTGGTGCGACTAACGAAGAGCAAAAAGTTAGGTATCAAAGAGCTATTGAAGGTGAATTATCAAGAACTATTGAAACGCTTGAACCAATCCGTAGTGCAGTTGTGCATATAGCTTTTCCAAAAGATACGGTTTTTACCGAAAGACAAATTCCACCAACCGCATCTGTTGTGGTTAATGTCAAAGAAGGATTAAAGCTTACTCGAAAGCAAATTGATGGAATAAAAAATATAGTTTCAGCAGCAATTCCTAAACTTACAAAAGAAAATGTTAAAATCAGTGATCAACGAGGTATTCCACTAGATGAGCAAGAAGCATATGAAGATGATTTAGTTCGTGCTCAAATAAAATTTAAAAGCGATCAAGAAAAAGCACTAGAAGATAAAATCATAGAAAATTTAGCTCCTTTTGCGGGTGGAACAGATAAGGTAAAAGTAAGTGTAAATATAGATTTTGATTTTTCTAAACAAGAATCTCAAAGTGAAATTTATGATCCAAATCCTATTGTAAGAAGCGAGCAGACTTTAAATGAGGAAAGAACTGGAAGAAAAGATCCTGAAATTCAAGGTGTTCCAGGTGCAGTTTCAAATATAGGTCCGGTTGAAGGACTTGATAATAAAGGAGAAATTGATACTTATAAAAAAAATCAAGTCACTACAAATAATGAGCTTTCAAAGACAGTTACTAATACAAAAAAACAATTTGCAACTATTCTTCGGACATCAGCAGCTGTAACAATTGATGGAAGATATCAAGATACTGTTGATGCTAATGGAGATGTTAAGAGTGAATATGTTCCACTAACCAAACAAGAATTAGCAAGTATTGAAAGTATAGTAAAAAATACAATCAATTTTAATGCCACAAGAGGTGATAGTGTTGTGGTGCAAAATTTACCATTTCATCGTGAAACTATCAGGGTTGAAAGCAAGGTTAAAACCTTTTATAACCGCTTTATTGAGCCTTTCATTCCTCCTGTTAAATATTTTATTGCAGCAATCTTGCTTTTTATTTTTTACAAAAAAGTTATCACACCTTTTACGCAGAAAATGCTCGAAGATGTGGCTGCACAAGAGGAGGCTCAAGAAGGAGGGCTTAATGCTATCATAGATGATGCTGAGGATGCATTAGAGAAATTTAATGCAGCTAGAAAGAAAGTTGAAGAACAACTTGGTTTTGGAGATAATTTCAATGAAGATTCTATTCAGTATGAAGTTTTACTCGAAAAATTACGAGGGTTAGTAAGTGATAAGGGTGAAGAAATTGCTATTCTTTTGCAAAATTTAATTCAAAACGATAGTGAATTTAGTGAAAAGGATATATAGATGATAAAGCTTAGCGAAGAACAAAAAATGGTTTATGACGATTTATCGATGCCTGAAAAGGTAGCGATATTTCTGATACAACTTGGCGAAGATGCAACGACTTCTGTGTTTTCTCACATGGAGATTGATGTTATTACCGAGATTTCCCGTTATATTGCCATGGCAAAAAATGTTGATAGATCAGTAGCTACAGCTGTTTTAGAAGAATTTTACACCCTGCTTCAATCTAATCAATATATTAAAAGTGGTGGTTTGGAATACGCTAAAGAGATTTTATTCCGTACTTTTGGTCCTGAAATTGCCAATAAGATTCTTGAAAAACTTACTAAAAGTATGGAAAACAATCAAAATTTTGCTTATTTGGCGCAAATTAAACCGCAACAATTGGCAGATTTTATCACTAAAGAACACCCACAAACTATTGCTCTTATTTTAGCACATATGGATTCAATCCATGCGGCTGAAACTTTAGAATATTTTAGTGACGAATTAAGAGCTGAAGTTGTGATCAGAATGGCAAACCTTGGAGATATTTCTCCAAGTATCATCAAAAGAGTTTCTGCTGTTCTTGAAAGCAAACTCGAAAGTCTTACTTCTTATAAAGTTGAGGTGGGTGGTCCAAGAGCCGTGGCTGAAGTGCTTAATCGTTTAGGGCAAAAAGCAAGCAAATCTACTATTACTTATATTGAACAAAGTGATGAACGCCTTGCTGAAACGATTAAAGAGCTTATGTTTACTTTTGATGACATACAAAAACTTAGCACTCAAGCAATAAGAGAAATTTTAAAGGTAGCCGATAAAAAAGATCTTATGATAGGACTTAAAGGAGCCAGTGAAGAATTGAAACAAAAATTCTTAGCCAACATGTCTTCGCGTGCAAGCGAAGCTTTCCTTGAAGAGATGGGATTTTTAGGAGCTGTACGTGTTAAAGACGTTGAAGATGCTCAAAGAAAGGTGGTTGAAGTGGTACAAAAATTAGCAGAGCAAGGTTTAGTACAAACTGGCGATGCTGATGAGATGATAGAGTAGGTATAATATGACTAATCGTAGTAATGTAATTTCAAATGCAACTTCCGAGCAACATGTAGTTGAAGGTTATCATTTTAAGGTTATTTCTGAATTCGATAATCCTGAAAAAAATTCCAATATACAAACACCAAATGAGGATAAAATTTCAAACCCTACAAATGAAGTTCAAGAGCAAAATCAAGAACAAATATCTGATTTAGAATCCGCAGCTAATGAATCTAGCTTACCTCCAACTTTTCAATCAAGCTTTGTAGAAGATTTGCTTAAAAAAACGGATGAAATGTCAAGCAATATTATTAAACTTCAAATGCAAATAGAAAGTCAAGAAAATGAATTTAATAACCGCTTGAATTCTGAACTTGAAAATGCTAAAGAAAAATTTTCAAAAGAGGGATATGAGCAAGCTAAATTAGAATTTCAAAAAGAATTAGATGAGTTAAAAGATAAATATTTAAAAAGTATTGCTAAACTTGATGAAGCTTGTGTAAAATTGGATTCTTTTATAGAAAAAAATGAAAAAGATCTTGCTGATACCGCTATTGATATTGCTAAAGAAGTTGTGAGTAAAGAGCTTGAAAGCAATTCAAGTAAAATTGCTTATGCTTTAGCTAAAAATTTAGTTAGCGAGTTAAAAGGAGCAAGTTCTATTGAGATTAAAGTTAATTCTAATGATTATGATTATTTAAAAGAACATTTTGGTGAGTTTTCTCATATAAAGGTGAGTCTTGATGATGCTATCAGCAAAGGAAGTGTGATTATTTTAAGTGATAATGGTAATATAGAATCTGATTTAAATTCCCGTCTTGTAAAAATTAAAAAAATGGTTAATAATGAATAAAATTTTTACTCATTCACAAATAGATTTAGAATCTTTAAGTATAAATGAACTTGAGAGTTTGGCTCAAAAAATCAGACAAGAAATTATAAAAGTCGTTTCTAAAAATGGTGGACATTTAAGCTCTAATTTAGGTGCAGTAGAATTAACAATAGGCATGCATACGGTTTTTGACGCAAAAACAACTCCTTTTATTTTTGATGTTTCTCATCAATCCTATACTCATAAACTTTTAAGTGGAAAGGAAGATATTTTTCATACTTTAAGACAGTTTAATGGGCTTAGTGGTTATACAAAACCTAGCGAAGGGGATTATTTTATAGCAGGACATTCTAGTACTTCTCTTTCTTTAGCAGTTGGAGCTTGTAAGGCTATAGCTTTAAAGGGTGAGAAACGTATTCCTGTAGCATTAATTGGTGATGGAGCTTTGAGTGCAGGAATGGCTTATGAAGCTTTAAATGAATTAGGAGATTCTAAATTTCCTTGTGTAGTGATTTTAAATGACAATGAAATGAGTATTTCAAAACCAATAGGTGCGATTTCAAAGTATCTTTCACAAGCAATGGCAACGCAATTTTATCAAAATTTTAAAAAACGAATTGCAAAAATGTTGGATATTTTACCTGATTCTGCAACCTATATGGCTAAACGTTTTGAGGAAAGCTTCAAACTTATTACCCCTGGACTTTTATTTGAAGAGTTGGGGCTTGAATATATAGGTCCTATTGATGGACATAATTTAACAGAAATCATTTCTGCTTTAAAACAGGCAAAAGCAATGCAAAAACCTTGCGTAATTCATGCTCAAACTCTAAAGGGCAAAGGTTATGCTTTAGCAGAAGGTCAGCATTCTAAATGGCATGGGGTTGGGGCTTTTGATATTGATAGCGGAGAAGCTTTAAAGAAAGGTGGTGCAAAAAGTGCTACCGAAATTTTTTCTCAAAAATTATTACAATTAGCTGAAAAATATAAAAATATTGTAGGTGTAACTGCTGCTATGCCTAGTGGAACTGGACTTGATAAATTAATTGAGCGATATCCTGATCGTTTTTGGGATGTGGCTATTGCTGAACAACACGCAGTGACTTCTATGGCTGCTATGGCACGAGAAGGATTTAAGCCTTTTATAGCTATATATAGTACTTTTTTACAACGTGCGTATGATCAAGTGATCCATGATTGTGCTATTATGAATTTAAATGTTGTTTTTGCTATGGATAGAGCCGGTATAGTAGGTGAAGATGGCGAAACCCATCAAGGTGTTTTCGATGTGAGTTTTTTAGCTCCTTTACCTAATTTAAGTTTAGTTGCCCCTAGAGATGAACGAATGATGGAAAATATTATGGAGTATGCTTATTTTCATCAAGGTCCTTTAGCTTTTCGTTATCCTAGAGGCAGTTTTATTTTGGATCAAGAATTCAGTCCTTCTAAGATAGAATTAGCTAAAGCTCAATGGCTAATAAAAAATGAGAGTAATATCGCTTTTATAGGTTATGGTCAGGGTGTAGGAAAAGCTTGGCAAGTTTTTAAAAAAATGCAAGAATTAGAACAAGATGTAAATTTGATCGATTTAATTTTTGCTAAACCTCTAGACGAAATGCTTTTAAAAGAACTTGCTAAAAAGACTAAGGTTTGGTTTGTATTTAGCGAAAATGCTAAGATTGGTGGAGTAGCAAGTTTATTACAAACTTTTATTCAAAAATATGATTTTAATGTTAAAATTATCTCTTTTGAATATGAAGATAGATTTATAGAACATGGAAAAACGAATGAAGTTGAAAAAAATTTAAAACTTGATGTAGAAAGTATAGTTCAAGAAATACAAATTTATTTATCATAACGGATTTTTAAAAGGTGTTAAAAATTAATATTATTTTATTATCTAATAAAAAATATTATATAATATAAACTTCTTTTAATGAAAATTTTATTATTATTTCTTAATTTAGAACATTTGAGGATATTGATATGGAAATATTAAAGATGCTTAAAAAACATGATTTAAAAGCTACTCCGCAAAGATTATGTGTTTTAAAAATTTTAAAAAGACATGAACATCCAAATATAGAAGAATTATATGCAGAAATTAAAAAAGAATACCCTTCCATATCTCTTGCTACAGTTTATAAGAATTTAAATACTTTGCAAGAACAAGGTTTAGTTGTTGAAATCAATGCTTTAAATCAAAAAACTTGTTATGATATTTACGAAGAAGAACATGTTCATATTGTTTGTTTTAAATGTGGAAATATAGAAGATTTAAGTTTTAAAGATATTCAACTTAATGAATATCAAGAATTTTTAGAAAAAAAGATAGGAAATTTAATCAATCATTTAGCCGTTTGTGCTTATGTAGATGGTTGTAAAAAGTGCCATTAAGGAAAATAAAGTTAAAATAGCTTATAAATTTATAAGGTTATTTTAATGGTTCATGAAATTCAAAAAAACTTTTTGCTTTCCGATACAACTCTTTTAAGAAATTTTCAAAAAGATGGGGTTTTATTTAAAATTTCTGAAATTGAAATTTTTTATACCAAAATAACCTATTCCAAAAACATAAAGTTTAAAAATATTGATGGTAATTATTATAAAATTACTGAAATAAATGATGAAATTTTAGAACAAAATCAAGAAGAAAAAATATCTAAAAAAGAATTTATAAAAGCTCGTAAGAATCGTATAGGAAAAAGTATCAAAAAAAAACGTTATGAATTTAAGTTTTGCTCGCTAAAAAGTTTTATTGATGTATATAGTAAGCCAGAAATTTGTATTTTTAAAATTTTTTTTCCTACTCTAGAAGAAGCTTGCCATTTTACCTTGCCAAATGAATTTAAAATTCAAAAAGAATTTGACTATGCTTTAGATTCTAAGTTTATGATGCTTTATGGATGTGATTTTTTTAAGATTGATATTGAAAAATATTTTAAAAAGATTGAAAAAGATCCGGATATAATTTTAAAATTTCCAAATTTAATTAATGCTTTTGAAGGATATAGAATTTTTTTATTTTATTTGTTTAAAAAGCTGAGATTTTATTGGAATTTAGCTTTGGATAAAAAACAAGAAGAATCTTTTTATGAGTTTCTTTCTTATAGCAATAAAATTTATGTTATTCTAGTTACCGCAAATGGAGTTTTTAATCAAAATTTGAGCAAAGATTTAATTTTTAGATTTAAAGATCTAATTAAGCAGTTTAATCGCTTTTATAAACAAGATAATGAAGGTTTGCTTTTATTTTTAAGTAGTGAAAATTTGCAAAGTTTATTTAGTGATTTTGATTTTTTTGTAAAAGAAAATTCATTTTATGAAGGTAAAAAAAAAGATAAACTCTTTAAGCAAATTATTGCGATAGAATTTAGAAAAAAATTAATTTTTTTTAAAAAGAATTTACTGAAAGATTTTGAAAAAAGTTTTTTAGAACTAACTATTTTTTTAGAATATTTTTGTGATTTTTTTGATATAAAGTCTTTAAATAAACTATATAAAAAGTATTTTATTTTACAATCTAAAAAAGAAGTTCTTTCTAAAATAGGAAGCAAAAGAGAGAAATTTGATAAATTGATTTCTCAAGCAAGTAAAGAATTAAAAATTTATAAAGGGTGTTGATGCAAAAACAAGATAAGATCATAGAAATGTTTAATGAGATTGCTCCTACTTACGATAAAGCGAATAGGATTTTAAGTTTTGGAGTGGATACAAATTGGCGTAAATTTGCTTGCAAAAGAGTTTTAAAAATTTATCAAAAAGATAATTTAGATATAATTGATGTAGCTTGTGGAACGGGTGATATGGTTGCTATATGGCAAGAAAAGGCTAAGATGCTTTCTAAAAATATCACAAGTATTAAAGGTATTGATCCAAGTGAAGGTATGCTAGAGATTGCTAAGCAAAAATTTCCAAATATTGATTTCATACAGGCAAAGGCTCAAAATTTGCCTTTAGGGAATGAAAGCGTTGATATTGTAAGTATAAGTTATGGAATTCGTAATGTAGTAGAAAGAAAACAAGCTTTAAATGAATTTTTTAGAGTTTTAAAAAAAGGAGGAATTTTTGTTGTTTTGGAATTTACAAAAAGAGAAAAAGGTGGATTGATAGCCACTCTAAGAGATTTTTATTTGAAAAATATTTTACCAACTTTAGGTGGAATTATCAGTAAAAATAAAGATGCTTATGAGTATTTGCCTAATTCTATTGATGAATTTTTAAGCAAGGAAGAATTTATAAAAGAATTGAGTGACTCTGGCTTTGAAATGATAGATTTTAAAAGCTTTAGCTTTGGTGTTAGTTCAATGTTTATAGCCAAAAAATTATGACTCCAAGTGAATTAAATTTAAAGGCTAAGGCTTTATTAGAAACGCATTTTGTTGATATTGTGCTTAGTGGTGAAATTTCAAAAATCACTATACATGGCTCAGGACATTGGTATTTTGATTTAAAAGATGAAAAATCAAGCATAGCTTGTGTTATGTTTAAAAATAACAATTTAAAAGTTCATTTTAAGCCTGAAGTAGGGGATTTACTAGAACTAGTTGGTAGTGTTAGTTTGTATCCTGAAAATGGAAGATACCAATTTGTTGCTAACAGTATGAAAAAATCTGGATTTGGTGATTTAGAAAGTCAATTTATTGCCCTAAAAGAAAAATTACAAAAAGAGGGTATGTTTGATAGTATCCATAAAAAAGTCTTGCCTAAATTTCCAAAAAAAGTAGGAATTATCACTTCAAAAACTTCAGCTGTTTTGCAAGATATGTTAAAGCTTATTAATCAAAAAGAATATTTTTTAGCTAAAATTTATATTTTTAACGCCTTAACTCAAGGCAATACAGCGCCAAACTCTTTAATCGATGCTTTAAGAAAAGCTGACATTATGAATCTTGATGTTCTTATTATGGCTAGAGGAGGGGGTAGTCGAGAAGATCTTTTTTGCTTTAATGATGAAAATTTAGCAAGAGAAATTTTTAAAGCTAAAACTCCTATTATTTCGGCTATTGGACATGAGATTGATTATGTTATTAGTGATTTTGTTGCTGATCTTAGAGCACCAACTCCTTCAGCGGCGATAGATTTTTTATTTTATTCTAAGTTAGATTTGGAACAAAATTTAGATAATTTGGAAGAAAATTTTATAAAAACGATGAATCAAAAGATGCAAAATTACCAAGATTTACTTTTCAATCTATATCAAATTTTTAAAGCTAAATCTTTAAAAAAAACTATAGGGGATAAACAAGATCAAATTTCACTTTTAATGAAACAAATCAAGCTTTTAATTAAAAATAAATTAGAAAAAGCAAATTTAAAATTGGAAAAAATAGAAAATTCTTTTTTTCAACATGAAAATTTTTTTAAAAAAAGTGAAAATTTAATTTCATTAAGTCAAAATGGTAAAATAGTAAAATTGCAAGATTTAAAAGATGGTGATACCGTGCTTTTAAGCTCTCAAACTGTGCAAAAACAAGCAAAAATTTTAGAGGAGTGAAAGATGAGAAAGATTAATTTTAGCGCAGGTCCTTCTACCTTGCCTTTGGAAATTTTAGAGCATGCAAGAAATGAGTTATGTGATTATCAAGGCAAGGGATATTCTATTATGGAAATTTCACATCGCTCTAAAGTTTTCGAAGAAATACATTTTGGAGCTATGAAAAGAGCAAAAGAAATTTATGGTTTAAATGATGATTATGAAGTTCTCTTTTTGCACGGAGGCGCTAGTTTGCAATTTGCAATGATACCGATGAATTTATCTTTGGGTGGAATTTGTGAATATGCTAATACAGGGGTTTGGACGAGTAAGGCTATTAAAGAAGCTCAAATTTTAGGCGTTGATGTTAAAGTGGTTGCTAGTAGCGAAGATGATAAATTCAATCATATTCCAAATATCGATTTTAGTGATCATGCTGATTATGCTTATATTTGCTCTAATAATACTATTTATGGAACGCAGTTTAAAGATTATCCTAAAACAAAAAGTCCTTTGATTGTAGATGCATCAAGTGATTTTTTTTCTAAAAAAGTTGATTTTTCAAATATAGCTCTTTTTTATGGGGGTATACAAAAAAATGCTGGAATTTCTGGCTTGAGTTGTGTTTTTATACGTAAAGATATGATCGAAAGATCACGTCAAAAAAATTTAACTAGTATGCTTAAATATGCTATTCATGTTGAAAATCAATCTTTATATAATACGCCTCCAACTTTTGCTATTTATATTTTTGATTTAGAAACAAAATGGATTTTAAAACAAGGTGGACTTGATCAAATATATGATAGAAATTTAAAAAAGGCTACGATGCTTTATGATTGTATAGACTCAAGTGAAGGATTTTATCAAGGACATGCCCATAAAAAAGATAGATCTTTAATGAATGTTAGTTTTTCAATCAATAAAGACTTAGATCCTATTTTTGTTCAAGAGGCCGAAAAAGAAGGATTAATAGGTTTAAAGGGTCATAGAATTTTAGGCGGAATTAGGGCAAGTATTTATAATGCCATCACTTTAGAACAGGTGCAAATTTTATGTGAATTTATGAAAGATTTTTTAAGAAAATATGCTTAAATTTATTGACATTGTTTTTTTTTTTTTTTTGTATAATGCGCTTTGCTTTTAAAGGATAAAATGATGATCACTTTAGCTATAAAAAAAGGAACATGGGTTTATGTTTATAGTGGAGAGAAGCAGTTGTATTCAATTTATTGCGATAAAGATGATGAAATTATGGGATTTACGGGCTTTAGTGTTTCAATCAAAAAAGGAAAATTTATTCATACTTACGATGAGAAAGGTCACGAAGTATCTTCTCTTTTAATAGATTAACAATTAGACATTGATTGGTAAATTTAAAATCTTATTTCTGATAGTTCTTTCCACCAAAACGAAGTAAAGCAGATCCCCAAGTAAATCCACCTCCAAAAGCATCAAGTAAAATCAAATCCCCTTTTTTTAAACGTCCCTCTTCATAAGCATCATTCATTGCCATAGGTATAGAAGCTGCTGACGTATTACCATATTTGTGTACAGTTATGACGCATTTTTCATCACTTAAATTCAGTCTTTCTTGAACAGCTTTAATAATACGTAAATTGGCTTGATGAGGGATAAAAAGATCTATATCTTCAGAATCAATATTGTTTTTTGCTAAAATATTAACAACGTCATTACTAAGTGTTTGTACCGCTACTTTAAAGACTTCATTGCCTCTCATTTGCATTGTTAAGGGATGGCAGATATTAGATTTTTGAGCTCGTTGCGTCATTAAAAGATCTCCAAAATTACCATTACTTGCAGTATGAACATCAATAATAGGATTTTGATCATCAAGACTTACAATACCAGCTCCTGCGCCATCACCAAAAAGAATACAGACACTTCTATCATTATAATCTATAATAGAGCTTGTTTTTTCTACTCCTATAATAAGCACATTCTTTTTTAATCCACTTTCAATGAAGGCTTTAGCTTGTTCAAGTAGATAAATAAATCCTGAGCAGGCTGCTGAAACATCAAAGGCGGTTATATCTTTAAGTCCTAAATTTGCGGCAATTTTACAGGCTGTAGATGGCATAGTAAAATAATCAGGGCTTAAAGTTGCAACGAGTAAAGCATCAATATCATCAATTTTTAAATCTGCCCTTTCGATAGCTTTTATAGCAGCTTTTGTTCCTAGATCACTAGTTTTTTCATCATCACTTGCAATTCGGCGTTCTTTAATTCCAGTACGCTTAGTAATCCATTCATCTGTAGTATCTACCATTTTTTCAAGATCAGAATTACTTAAAATTTTATCAGGTATATAAGAAGCTATACTTTTTAAACTTGCTTTAGGCATTATACTTCTCTAATTCATTTTCTATCAAGGTGTTGATATTGGATTTACTAAAATTAATGGCTTGAAAAATAGCATTTTTAATCGCTCTAGCATCACTTTTTCCATGACTTATGATAACGCAACCATTTACTCCAAGCAAAGGTGCTCCACCGTATTCTTGCCAGTCAATATGCTTTTTAAGTTTTTTAAATACAGGTTTCATCATTAAAGCACCTATTTTAGCAAATACAGATTCTTTTACTTCTCTTTTTAAAATTTGAAAAATAGCCGTTGCTACGCCTTCACAAGCCTTTAAGATCACATTTCCATTAAAGCCATCACAGATTAAAATATCAATTTCTCCATTGAAAATATCCCTACCTTCAGCGTTGCCGATAAAATTTGGAATTTGCTTCATCATTTGATGAGTTTCTTTAGTAAGTTCATTTCCTTTGCATTCTTCTTCACCATTGGATAATAAAGCTAAACGAGGTTTTGCAATATTCATCAATTCTTTAGCATAAATATCGC
Organism: Campylobacter aviculae; assembly: GCF_005406215.1. GTDB lineage: Bacteria > Campylobacterota > Campylobacteria > Campylobacterales > Campylobacteraceae > Campylobacter_D > Campylobacter_D aviculae. Next base: position 68,887 of record NZ_NXMA01000004.1, read on the forward strand.
CCATGATGGCAAATTGGAATAAATGTTCAGCTTTACAATCTGTATTTGCACCTACATCTAAAAATAATGTTTTATTTTTTATATTTGGCATTAAAGTTGCAATTGCCGGTCTTAAAATACCTTTCAATCTCCCAAGCCTTAAGGTAGCCAAAGACATACTTGCTCCACTATGACCCGCAGAAACAATTGCTTTAGCTTTTTCATTTTTTACCAATTCTATAGCTTTGTAAATTGTAGTATCTTTGCGTTTTAAAGCATCGGTAGCATTTTCATCCATAGAAAAAACTTCATAAGCTTCTTCATATTGGATGTATTGTTCTAGATTTTTTGGAATCAAAGGTTTTAAAATTTTGGGATCACCTACTAATATAGCTTTAAATGACCTTTCTTTTAGTGCTTCAACAACACCTTCTATGATAGGTTTTTCTCCAAAATCTCCACCCATTGCATCAATAGCAATGTTTATCATTGATTTTAATATTCCTTAGTATTTGGGTTTGCACGATGAGGCATTTTATAGCTACCATCTTTATCTTTTACAGGCATAGGAAGACTAACTTTATAGTGAGTTCTTCTTTTTGCTGCACGAGTTTTACTTACTCTTCTTTTAGGTACTGCCATTTTATCTCCTTTATAAAATAATTAATTTTTATTTTTGCAGTGATTACAATAAAAATAATCACTTAAATAAGCTTCAAGTTCACTAATTGCAACTTCTATTAGATCTATTTGTCCGTCAAAAAATTCTATGGTATTGCTTAATTCGTTAATTTTATCTTTAAAAATACCATCACTCGCAAAAAGTTCTAAATTTTCATCAATAGAAAGTTCCAACTCTTCACCACAGCTATCACAAGGTCTATAAACAAAACCTTGCATTATTGCATTTATTTTAACAAGTTTTGTATTTATTTTTGCTAAATTTCCTTCAAAAATTACATTTTCAAGATTAAGTTTGAAAGGATAATTTGTATTATTAATCTTTGAAAAACTAATTTTCATTCAGCAAATTTCGTTTGATTTAAAGAAAAACTCGATTTCATTTTTTGCGTTTTCTAAACTATCACTTCCATGAACAGCGTTTGCATCAATACTTTCTGCAAAATCTGCCCTAATAGTACCAGGTTGAGCCTCTTTTGGATTAGTTGCTCCCATTAATTCTCTATTTTTTAAAACAGCATTTTCGCCCTCTAATATAGAAATAACAACAGGACCACTGATCATAAAATTCACCAAATCTTTAAAAAAAGGTCTTTCTTTATGAATAGCATAAAAATTTTCCGCTTGTTCTTTTGTAAGTTGAAGTTTTTTTAATGCGATTATCTTAAGTCCATTGCTTTCAAAGCGATCTAAAATTTTGCCTATAAAATTTTTCTTAACAGCGTCAGGTTTAATGATTGATAAAGTTCTTTCCATAATAGAATTGCTCCTATAAAATATTAAAACAATATTCCAAGATTTATTTTGTAATTTAAAGTGTAGAATTATACTGAAATTTTTTTAAAAAAAATTAAAGAAAAGCTAGTTAAAACTAGCTTTTTCAAGAATTAAGCAAAAACTGGAGTATTACCATTTCTCATATCTGCACCGATATTATCACGGCTTGGTTGTCCTGAAGCAATTCCACTCCATACTATACATCCATCAGTTGGACAGGCGCTTGCACAGGCTGGTTGATCATTATGTCCTACACACTCGACACATTTGTCTGCATAAACATAATAACTATCTTGTCCCTCTGGATTGTTAGCGTCATCAACAATAGCACTAACAGGACATTCATCAATACAAGAACCGCAAGCAATACAAATATCTGTAATTTTTACTGCCATTTTTTCTCCTTTAAAATATTAATTTAACTTTTTGGTTGGATAATTTTATCATAGTATTCTTAAAAAAACTAAAATTTTGATAATCAATAAAGTATATATTTTGATAAATGATTTTTAAAAAATATTATAAAACAAATCTATCAAGTTTAATTGTATTTTTAAAATCTTTTAAAGATTTAAACGATATAATTTAGCTATCAATAAAATTTATTATTTAGGAGAAAAATATGATCGTTACAAAAAAAGCTTTAGATTTTACTGCACCTGCAGTACTAGGAAATAATGAAATAGTTCAAGATTTTAATCTTTATAAAAATATAGGACCAAAAGGGGCAGTTGTATTTTTTTATCCAAAAGATTTTACTTTTGTATGCCCTTCAGAAATTATCGCTTTTGATAAAAGATATCAGGAATTTAAAAATCGTGGTATTGAAGTGATTGGAATTTCAGGAGATAATGAATTTTCGCATTTTGCTTGGAAAAATACTCCAATCAATCAAGGTGGCATAGGTCAAGTTAAATTTCCACTTGTAGCAGATTTAACAAAACAAATTGCTAGAAATTTTGATGTTCTTTATGCTGAAGCGGTAGCACTTAGAGGTTCTTTCTTATTAGATGCTGATGGAACAGTTCGCCATGCGGTTATTAATGATTTACCATTGGGTAGAAATATTGATGAAATGATTAGAATGGTAGATACTATGCTTTTTACAAATGAACATGGTGAAGTTTGTCCTGCGGGTTGGAATAAGGGCGATGAAGGTATGAAAGCTAATCCTAAAGGTGTTGCAGAATATCTTAATAAAAACGAAAACAAATTATAATTTTGAGATATCTCTTTTTAAAGAGATATCCCTTTTAAAAATTTCACTCTAACTTTTGACTTGAATTTCATAAATTTTCATTATATAATTTTCTTATAATTTTTTAATCAGGATCATTAATGCCAGGCGAAGATCAAGAAAAAACCGAAGAACCTACGTCCAAAAAAATAGAAGATGCTAGAAAAGAAGGAAATGTTCCAAAATCTCAAGATGCCGCAGCTATTATAAGTTTAATAATTGGTGTTTCTATAACATTATTTATGATGGGTTTTATTGGTGAGAGAATTACAAATTTATATAGATATTATCAAAGTTTCGTTGGCTTGGAATTAGATTTGCGTGTAGTTCAAGCTATTATGATTAAAAGTATTTTTGAAGTTTTGATTATGCTTGCGCCTATAGTTTTAAGTATTATGATAGCTGGTGTTTTAGGTAATATTATGCAGTTTGGCTTCATTTTTACTACAAAACCTATTATGCCAAATTTAGGAAAAATTAACCCTTTAAAAGGTCTTAAAAATCTTATTTCTTTAAAAAAACTCATTGATACTATAAAAATCATTTTAAAAGTAAGCATAGTTTTTAGTATAGCTTTTGTTGTTCTTTTAAAATTTATGAAAGAATTACCACTTGTTGAGCGCTACAATATTGTATTGCAACTCACTTGGCTTCGAGATAAAGCTATTATTTTAGCTGCAATTGTAATTATCGCTTTTTTGATTATTGCTGTTTTAGATGTTTTTTTAGTGCGTTTTCAGTATTTTAAAGGTTTGCGTATGAGTAAACAAGAAATTAAGGATGAATATAAACAAATGGAAGGAGATCCTCAAGTTAAAGGTAGAATTAGGCGTTTACAAATGGAAGCTGCACGTCGTCGTATGGTTCAAGATGTTGCTGGAGCTGATGTGGTTATTACAAATCCTACTCATTATGCAGTTGCAATTCGTTATGATACCACCAAAGAACAAGCGCCTCGCGTAGTTGCTAAAGGAGTTGATTTTCTTGCTTTAAGAATCAAGCAAGTTGCTTATGATAATAATGTAGTGGTTTATGAAAACCCTCCTTTAGCAAGAGAGCTTTATAAAGTTTGTGATGTCGATGATTTAATCCCTAGAGAACTATTTAAAGCAGTAGCTGAAGTATTAGGCTTTGTTTATAACACTAACAATAAAGGGCGTTTAGCTGGACAAGTAAAGAATAATCATTAAAAAAGCAAAAAATTATTTGCTTTTTTCAATAAGATTAAGTACGGATTGTTTTGCACTGCTATCTTTAATATCCACTTTAAAATAAATTTGAGCTCGATTATTTTCTAAAGCTTGTGGATTTCCATCAATAGGATTATTAAGCCCATAGCTTTTTAAGGTAATATTTTTGGTATTAACTCCACCTTCTACGAGATATTTTAAGACACTTTCTGCTCTAGTATAACCTAGTTTATAACTTCCCAATGCAGATTCGCTATTATCGGTATAGCCTCTGATTTCAATTTCTATTTGAGGTGGTAAGTATGAAATGAGTTGAGCAATACGTTTTAAATAATCCTGCACGTCAGCTGATTTTATTTCAGAGCTACCTCTTTCAAATTCAACTTTTGATGGCAAATTGAGTATTTCTTGATTTTCAGATTGATCAAGTGCAGCTTGAAGTTTTTTGATAATTTCTTGTTGGCTCATAGACATTTGTTTGAGTTTATTTAATTCATCGTCTTTTTCTTCTTGTGAACCTTTAAATTTATGAGTATCTTGAGTTTGTTGCTGTACCGTTTGAGTTGCGGTATATTCAAAAATTTTCACAAATTCAGTTTTTAAGGCTTCTACTTTAGCAGGATTAGTTTTTGAAATCGCCCAAAGTGCAATAAAAAGTGCCAAAAGCAAGGATAAAAAGTCTGCATAAGGAACAGCCCATTTCTCACCAGCTGGGCACTCTGGACATTTTACTTTTTTAGCCATTTTTAACCTTTATCAAATTGTGAAATTCTAGGATCATCATGACTTAAGAAATTAAAGAGTTTGGCTTCTAAATCTCTAGGATTAGCTCCTTCTGCTATCCCTTTAATGGCTTCTGTAATGACAATTTGTTCCTTAACTAAATCCATACCATTAGCTTTCATTTTTCTACCCCAAGGAGCATATAAAGCATAAGCTCCAAAGATTCCTGTAACTGTAGCTGTAAATGCACCCGAAATACCTGCTGCCATTGCTTGAGGATTATCCAAAAGCTTAAGAGCTAAAATAAGACCAAAAACCGCACCAACTAGTCCCATAGTAGGGCAAGTTTCTCCAAAGACTATCCAATATTCCGCACATTCTTTATAATGTTCTTCTAATTGCTCTGTTTGAATCTCCATACTTTCATGAATTTCTTCAAAACTTTTTCCATCAACTAGCATCATCATAGCATTTTTCAAGAATTCATTTTCTATTTCATTAGTTTTTGATTCAAGTGCCAAGAGTCCATCTCTACGAGCTATGATTGCAAATTCAACAAGCTCAGCTATTCTTGCTGGCAAATTTACACCAGAGCCTTTAAAAACAACTTTTAATTCTTTGTAAGCCGCTTTCACAATCTTCTTATGCGTTCCGGTCATTGCGCAACATGCCGCTGTTGGCATAACGATGAGAAATGAAGAAAGGTGGATAACGTGCAGAGGATTTCCTCCTTCTATTATATCCCCAACGGAAATACTAGTAATTGCAAGAACCATCCCTAGTATGGTTGAAAGATCCATTTAATTCTCCTTTATTTATTTCAAATCACCCCATTTTTTGGCGATACTCGAATTTATTTGTAATTTTACCTTTAATTTTACTATATTTTCCATAATATCACTAGTTTTTTTGACAAAATTTTCACATAAATTATCTTTAACTTCAAAAATTAGTTCATCATGAATTTGCAAAATGAGTTTTTTATCCTCATTTAAATCCTTAGAGATTTCCATCATTGCAAGCTTTATAACATCTGCAGCAGATCCTTGCAAGATGGAATTAATACTTTCTCTCTCATACATTGCTAGCTGCATAGGTGTTGCATTTTCAAAATCAAAATAACGTTTGCGTCCTATTAGGGTTGAGATAAAACCATTTTGTTTTGCCTCTTTTTTGACTTTTTCAAAATAATTTTTAATACTAGTAAAATTTTCAAAATATTTTTCTATATAAGATTTTGCAAGATTGGTTTCAATTTTTAAATTTTTGCTTAAAGTTTTATAGCCCATTCCATAAATAAGGCCAAAATTAATGCTTTTTGCTACACTTCTTGTTTGATAGTTGTTTTCACCAAAAATCATTAAAGCTGTTTTAGCATGAATGTCTTCATTGTTTTCAAAAGCATTTAAGAGTTTTTCATCTTCGCTAAAATGCGCGAGCATTCTAAGCTCTATTTGAGAATAATCAAGGCTAATAAAACTAAAACCATCTTGAGTGATAAAACATGATTTATAATCTTTGGCATATTGTCCATGAGCTGGGATATTTTGCAAATTTGGATCTTTTGAAGAAAGACGTCCTGTGGCGGTTCCAGTTTGTAAAAAATTTGAATAAATACGTGAATTTTTATCTTTTAAAGCTAGTTTTATCAAAGGTTCGCAATAGGTAGAATAAAGTTTTGCAAGCTCTCTATAATCTAGAATTTTAGCTACAACTGGATGTTGATCAATGATTTCATTTAAAACTTTTTCATCTGTAGAATAACCCGTTTTAGTTTTTTTGCCACTAGGGAGTTTTAATTTTTCAAATAGTATATCGCCAACTTGCTTTGGTGAATTAAGATTGAATCTGTCTTCGCATAGTGTGTAAATTTCTTCACTTAAGTTTTTGATTTCGCTTTCAAATTTTTTCATTAAATTTTCAAGTGCTTGTGTATCAAGTTTAATTCCGTTTTCTTCCATCATCATAATGATTTTTATGAAATTAAATTCATGATTTTTGGCAATTTCTAATAAATTAGGATCAAGATTTTTTAAAAAATAAAGATAAAATTTTAAGGTAATGTAAGCATCTTCAGCTGCGTATTGACAAGCTTTTTCAAGTTCTACATTTGCAAAATTTTCACCTTTTTTTACGAGATTTTCAAAATGTAAAGTCTCATAGTTAAAAAGCCTCAAAGCTAAATCATCCATATTAACTTTTAATGAGGGATTAAAGAGCCAAGCTAAAATCATAGTATCTGCATAATTTTTTGGAGGATTTAAAGTAAAATTATTTTGAATGATTTGAAAATCGTATTTTAGATTGTGTCCTATCACAAAATGTCTAAAAATTAATTCTATTGCTTTTTTGGCACTTGAAAATGAAATTTGCTCTTTTACTCCTAAATAGCTATGTGTTAAAGGCACATAAAAAGCTTCATTTTCGCTAACACAAAAGCTAAATCCCACAATTTTAGCTTCTTTGGTATCAAGTCCCGTGGTTTCTGTATCAAACGCTATAATACTTTCTTGATCAAGTGAATTTAAAATTTCAAAAAGTTTATTTTCATCTAAAATTAAATTGGCTTTAAAATCTAATTTTTTATCGTAGCTTTCAGAATTGTTATGTAATTTTTTCAGCAAGGAATTAAGCTCATAATGTTTTAGAATTTCAAGCACATTCAAAAGAGGTTCACCTTCAGGAAATACAGCTTTTTCAAGTAAATTTTCAAATTTTAAATCTTCATATAAAGAAGTGAGTTTTTTACTCAAAAAAGCATTCTCTTTTCCTTCTAAAAGCAAAGAACGAGTTCTTTCATTGCGGATCAAGGTTAGATTTTCATATATACTCTCAATATTTTCAAATTCATCAAGTAGTTTTTTAGCTCCTTTAGCTCCTATACCCTTAACTCCTGGAATATTATCTGAAGTATCGCCACAAAGTGCTAAAAAATCTCTAATTTGACAAGGCTTAACACCATATTTTTCCAAACAAGCTTCTTCGTTATACTCATTTTTTGAAATAGGACTATAAATGCTTGTTTTTCCATTTTTTATAAGTTGATAAAGATCCTTATCTTGAGTGATAATACGGATAAAAATATCTTCATTTTTAAAAGTTTTCACTACAGAAGCGATGATATCATCAGCTTCATATCCTTCACAAGAAATATTCATAAACCCCATTTTTTCTATCATTTCTATGCAAACTGGAATTTGTTCTAATAATTCGGGAGGCGGAGGAGTTCTATTTTGTTTATAATTTGGATCAATATCGCTTCTAAAAGTTTTCCCTTTAGAATCTAGCGCAAAGATAATATAATCACTTTGATATTCATTTTTTAAACTATAAATAAAATTAGCAAAGCCACTAATCATTCCACTAGCTTGTCCTTGGGAATTTTTAAAACCTTTTAAAGCATAAAAAAGTCTGAAAAAAAAGCCAAAAGTATCTATAATCGTTAAAGTTTTCAAAATCTTTCTCTTAATTTTTTGGATTAAAATTTTTTATATTATGTCAATTTTTATATTAAAAACTTATGATTTTAAAAATAACTTGATAAAAAAATGATAAAAAAATAACGGCTAAATTTTCCAAGTAAAATAAAAAAGGCGCTTTTTAAGAAAGGATATTTGGCAAAACCTAATCCAAGTGCAAAAATATCACCAACCAAAGGTAAAAAAGTAAAAAAAGCAAAAAAGGCACCAAATTTAAAAAAATTTGTATCCCATTTTTCAAGTTTTTTTAAAGATTTTTTAAAATATTTTTCCAAAATATTTTTTTTACCCAAAAAAGCTAAACCATAGGTACTTAAGCTTCCTAGAGTATTGCCTATAGTAGCTATTATCAGCACAAGTGTTGGATTGAAATTGAGTTTTATAAAACCTAAGACAAAAGCTTCGCTTGCTAAAGGCAAAAGAGTGCTTGAGAGAAAGCATACTAAAAAAAGCCCTAAATAGCTTATATCACTGTATAAAAAATCAAACATTTTTTAAACCTAACTCAAATATAATGAGTATTATAATTTAAATTATTTAAATTTTTATTTTTTATGAAAATTAAAATTTTTTATATTAATAAATTTATAATTTTTATTTAATTTTGGTTTTTATATAATTTCGCTTTTATAATTTTAAAAAAGGAGCTAATATGGAATTTACCATACTTGTTTTATTGGCAGTTTCTATATTATTAATATTAATAAAACCCGAAAAAGAAAAATTAATTTTTAGTATTTTTCTTGTGGGCGCATGTTTAAATTATTTTATGTATTTAGTGGCTAGTTTCGATTCTGTTATCCCAAGCGGTAATTGGTAAGGAGTGCTATAATGAATACTTATTTAAATAAAAATGATCAATATTTTTATCTATTTATGACAACTGCAGTATTGCTTATACTTGCTGTACCGGTTGGATTTGCTAATATATATTTGGGATATTTTCACAATGAATCACCATGTACTCTTTGCTGGTTTGAGCGTATAGGAATGGTGATTATAGGTGTTTTAGGAATGCTTATTTTGCGCTATGGGCCACAGGTAAAATATATAGTTTGTGTTTTTTTATTTGCATCTTATGGAATTTATATGGGAATTCGCCATACTGCTAGCTGGTGGCAAAGAGATGTGGGCATAGGGCTTGGAGATAAACTTGTAGGGGCTCATACTTATACTTGGGCTGTTGTTGTTTATTGGTGCGTTGTAGTAGTAATGAGTTTAGCTCTTCTTTTTATACGTAAAAAAAGTTCTATGATGCAAGATTTGGCAAATGAAAAAATAGAACCAAAACCTTTAAGTCTATATTCAAAAATTGTATTTACGCTTTCTTTTATAGTGGTTTGCTCAAATGCTTTTCAAGCTTTAATCGTTAATGGAATTCCTCCATTTACTGGAAAGTCAAATCCTGATCGTTTGACTTTTGATATGTCTATTATGACAAAAACTTGGACAACTGAAGTTTGGAGTAGATTGGCTAAATTTAATCTTTTAGGTAAAAATGTTCCAGAAAGTGTATTTATCAAAGATTTAAATGAACCAAAAAATTTAATTTTTGAAAGAGATAGTTCTAAAGGTGCCTTTGAAATCAATAAGAGCATTGTATCTCTTAATCGCGGTTATGAAATTACTATTCCAGAATTAAGTCGATTTAAATCAATTAATGCTATAGCTTATAATAAAAATAGTGATGAGTTCGCTTTAATAACCAATGAAATGGCTGTAGCTTATACTAAAGATTTTAATAAATCAAGCGGTTTTGTTTTATTTGATAAAACCAATGGTAATGATATGAAGTATATAGTTGATGCAACTTTTGTTGGCGATAAATTGATTATAGGAGCTTTTAATAAAACTTTTAGTGGAACTCAAAAGGTTTCTAAAGATATAAAAATTGATCCTATGCTTGAATGGCAAGCATTTAAACAAACTAGTGGATCAATTATGCCAGCATTTTTTTCTCACAAGGAAGGGTGGTATGAGCCTTCAAGAAAATATATTTTAACCATAAGAGCTAAACAAAATTACATTCATTCCTATGCTAATGATGGTGATTTTTTATATCTTATCACGGTTCCAAATCAATTTAGTCCTAAACTTATATTATCTTATGCAAGTACAAAAGATTATCTTTTAAGCGGAGAGTCTGTTTTAAGTGTGGATAAAAATTTAAAACTTAAAAAAGATAGAAATATTAATGATTATTATATTGTTGCAACTGATATAGTTGGAGATAAAATGTTGGCTTTAAGTTTGCGTTATAGTACCATGCTTGTGATTGATTATAAAAATGCTAAAATTATAGATGCATATACAATAAATGGGCTTGAAAATCCTAAATCTATGGCTATAAAAAATGATATCATTTATATTTTAGATCGTACAAATGATCATAAAGATATTATTAAAACCTATAAAAATCCTTTATAGGTTTTTTATCTTGCCGTTAAATTTTAATGGCAAGATAATTTAATAAAAACAAAGAAAATAAAGTAGATTTTTAGCACTTTTGAAATCATTTTTTTGAATTTCAAACCTTATAAATTTGATACTTCTTTCCTTGTAAAAATAAATTTTGATTTATAGTTTTTTTAAAATTTTATACCTTTCAAAGGCATAAGCAAAACTAAGAAAATGCAAAGCAAGAAAAAGAAATAAAAAACTTTGTTGATAAAAAAATAGAAATGATAAAACCATACACAAAAACGCAAAGAAAAAGGACATTTTTACTTCTTTAAAAAGCAAAGCAAGAGAGAGTGAAAATAAAAAGTAAAAAATAAAAAATAAAGTCAAAATTGTCAAAAATAAAAATTTATTTTCTAGAAGAAAAAAAGATGCGATCAAGCTTATAATAGCGAATAAAAAATAAATTAAAATTTTATTAGAAGAAAATAAAAAATGTATTTTTATTACCATAAAAATAAAAGCAAAAGTTATATAAAGACAAGAAAAAAGCCATATAAACATACCACTGATATAAAGAAATTCGCTAGAAACTTCAGTTAAACTTTGCACTCCTTCATAAGAAAACACATAAATAAAATTAAATAAAGCGCAAAAAAATATATAACAACTTAGTTTTTTAATCTTAAAAAATACTATTTTTTGTGCTTGTGTCATTTTAATTTTTTAGTATTTTTAAGTTCTAAATCTAGATAATATCCAGTATAAGATCCTGTTTTTTTATGATCTTTAGCTACTTTTTCTACACTTCCTGTGCTGATTATTTTTCCGCCTTTTATCCCGCCTTCTGGGCCCATATCGATAATATAATCAGCATTTTTAATGACATCTAAATTATGTTCTATAACAAAAACAGAATTTTTAAGATCAACTAAATGCTGTAATACAGAAATAAGTTTATTAACATCCTCAAAATGAAGTCCAGTAGTAGGTTCATCAAGGATATAAAGTGTTTTTCCAGTATCACTTCTACTTAATTCTTTAGCTAGTTTAATTCTTTGAGCTTCTCCACCACTTAAAGTTGTAGCATTTTGTCCTAAAGTAAGATAATCAAGTCCCACTTTAACTAAAGTTTCTAATTTTTGGCGAATTTTTGGCACTGAAGTAAAAAATTCATTTGCCTCTAAAACACTCATATTTAATACTTCGCTTATATTTTTGCCTTTATATTTGATTTCTAAAGTAGCGTCACTGTAACGTTTTCCATGGCAAGTATCGCAAACCACCATAACATCAGGTAAAAAATGCATTTCTATTTTAATTTCTCCATCGCCGCTACATTTTTCACAACGCCCCCCTTTAACATTAAAAGAGAAACGCCCCGCTTTATAGCCTCGCATTTTTGCTTCTTTGGTAGCCGCAAAAAGATTTCTTATTTCATCCATAGCACCAGTATAGGTAGCAGGATTAGAACGCGGAGTTCTTCCTATAGGACTTTGATCAAGATAAATAACCTTGTCTAATTTATCAAGTCCTTCGATTTCTACACCACCAAGTTTTTTAACTTTTTTGGCACGGTTTAATTCTTCTTGAGCAAAAGGTAAAAGGGTTTGAAGTATAAGAGAACTTTTTCCTGATCCTGAAACGCCGGTAATGGCAACTAAATTTTGTAAAGGAAATTTAACGCTTAGATTTTTGATATTGTTGATATTAACATTTTTAAGATCTAGCCATTCTTTTTGTTTTCGGTTTTGAAGTTGTAAAATTTGTTTTTTGCCATTCATGTAAAGTGCGGTTTCACTTTTGCTTTTTAAAAGCTCTTTATAAGTTCCACAAAATACGACTTCTCCTCCAAATTTTCCTGCCTTTGGGCCAATATCCACTATAAAATCTGCTTCCTCTATAGTCATTTTATCATGTTCTACTATGATTAAGGTATTGCCTTTTTGTTGCAAATTTCTTAAAGTTTTAATGAGTTTTGCTGTATCTCTTTCGTGAAGCCCGATACTTGGCTCATCTAAGACATACATAACCCCACTTAATCCACTTCCAATTTGAGAAGCAATGCGAATTCTTTGTGCCTCTCCTCCGCTAATAGTTCTTGCATCGCGTCCTAAAGAGAGATAGCCAAGTCCTACATCATATAAAAAGAAAAGTCTTTCATTGATTTCTTTTAAAATAGGTTTAGCAATAAGTTTTTGTTGTTTGCTTAAATAGGAGAAATTTTTTTCATTGGAAAAAAAAGCTGTGCTATCTTCTATGCTCATATCTAAAATTTCACCCAAATCTTTTTTTGCAACACGCACAGCTAAACTTTCAGGATTTAAGCGATGTCCTTGACAATCTTTACAGATTTTTTCACTCATATATTCACCCAAATCTTTTTCATCTTTTAGCATCTCATAAGCCATTTTAACAACGCCTTCAAAAGTTCTTTTTAAGCGATTTCTTTTCCAAAAAAACTCTATAGTTTTTGCATTGCCATACAATACAAGACGTTTTTCTTCTTCACTAAGTTCTAAAAAAGGTTTTTTGATAGAAATTTCATTTTGTTCGCAAAAAGCGATTAAAAATTTATAATAATAACTTTTGTTAAAGCCATACATGATTTTTATAGCACCATTTTCTATGTTTAAATTTTCATCAATAATTTTTTTCATATCTAGGGTGTAGCGAATTCCTAATCCATCGCAAGATTGACAAGCGCCTTTTGGAGAATTAAATGAAAAGCTTAAGGGTTCTAGAGGAACAAAAGAAATTTTACAATTAAAACAAGCTGAATGCTCACTATAGTGATAGTGTTTATTGATGCCTACTTCCTCGTGATTTAAAACTTCAATTTCAATCTCCCCAAAGCTTTCTTCTAAACCTTTTTCTATATCACTTGCAAGTCGCGAGAGTAAATCTTCGCTAATTTCAAGGCGATCAATGACTAATTTTATTGTATGTTTTTTTGTTTTTGCGAGTTCTATTTCTTCATCAAGTCTAACTAAAACTCCATCAATTTGTGCTCTAACATAACCTTTATTGCGTAGATTTTCAAATAAATCAGCATAAGTTCCCTTTTTTTCCCTTACCAAAGGTGCATAAATAATAATCTTTGCTCCTTTTGGAAATTTTAAAATTTCATTGACTATATCATTAGCACTCATAGATGAAATTTCTTGACCGCATTGATGACAATGCTGAATTCCTATTCTTGCGTATAAAAGTCTTAAATAATCATAAATTTCAGTAATAGTTCCGACAGTAGAGCGAGGATTTTTGGAAGTGGTTTTTTGATCGATGGCAATGGCTGGAGTTAAGCCTTCTATTTTATCTACATCGGGTTTGCCTACCTTATCTAAAAATTGTCTTGCATAAGCACTTAAACTTTCTATGTAGCGGCGTTGTCCTTCGGCGTAAAGTGTTCCAAAAGCGAGGGTTGATTTTCCACTACCGCTAAGTCCTGTAAAAACTATAAGTTTGTTTTTTGGAATTTCAAGATTAATATTTTTTAGATTATTTTCTTTAGCACCTATAATTTTAATTTTATCATTCATATACTTTTCCTAAAATTTATACTTAAATAAATTAAAATTTTAACATAATTTTGACTAAAAGCTTATAATTGCAAGTTTTTTAAGCAAGGAGTGCGTTGTTCCAAGTATGGATAAAACATAAATGCAAAGCAAAATTTTTCTATGAGAAGAAATTTGCATTTTTTCAATGATTTTTATACCAATAAATACTCCAATCATAGAGGCAATACCAACAATAATACCTTTATGAATCACCACATGATCAATAATTCCTGAAGTAGATAGAGACAAAACTCCAGAAATAGAAGCAAAAATGACAAAAAATAAAGACAAAGAAACTACTTTCTTGCTATCATATCCTAAAAAATACGCTAAAATTGGAGCAATTAAAAGTCCTCCACCTATACCTAAAGAGATTGCGAAAATTCCAGTAAAGGCTCCAGCTATAAATAAAATGATATTTTTTTGTAAAGCACTTCTTTGACTTTTAACAGCGTTTTCTTTAATACCAAAGGCATATTTGATAAAAAAAATGCAACTAACACATAAGAATATTGCCGTAAGACTAATATCGCTTAGAAATTTTAAAAATATCCCACTAAAACTCGCCCCTAAAAGTCCACCAAGTCCTATGAATATACCATCTTTAATATTTAAATTTTTTTTCCGATAATTGATATAAGATCCAAAAACTGCAGCAAAAACCATTTGCAAGATTGAAATTCCAATTGCGTGATGAGAGCTTTCATTTAAAACAAGCATTGAAGGAACTATAACCATACCTCCACCTATGCCAAAAAGTCCTGAAGTGATGCCTGAGAATATGCCTATTAATAAATAAGGCAGATCTGAAAAATTCATATTTTTTCCTATATGGTTATTAATTTTAAGTCAAAACAATTTTATCTTATTAAGCTAAGCATTATCTTAGATTTTGAATAATTTTTTAATACTCTTAAAAAATTTATAAAATTATTTAAGATTAGAAATTATAAAAATAAAGGTATTGGAAAATATTAGTTATTGATTTTAATAAAATTTTTTAGAATTTGTTCTTATCAATAATACATTTTATAAACTATTTGTATTGCATCGGAGAAAATTTAGGTTATTTTTGATTATATAAATTAAGTACTCCATAAGAAGAATTTAGATATATTAGTTTTGAACTATTATATTGAAAAGAATTAAGTTTTTATTTTTTGATAATTGAGTTTCTGTGATTTAAAATATATTTTATAATTTTTGTTTTATAGGGGGGGGTATGTTAAAAACTCTCGAATATTCCGTTATCCATTTTTGTGAACATATTTTACAAATTCATATAAACGCGGCTCAGGATATAGAAGGTGAATTTTATGGTTCAAGTATTTCTGTGGTAGAAAAAAGTGGTCTAGAGTATAATTTTTACTTATTTTTTTCAGAAGAATTTTTAAAATTAATTTCTAAAATTTTCATCGGTGATGAAAATTTTCAAGAGGATGATTGTTGTGATCTTACTAAAGAGTGTGCTAATCAAATTATAGGATATGCAAAAAAACTACTTAATGATACCAAAGGTGGTGATGACGAATATAAACTTAGTATTCCAGAATACTTAGGTAAGGCGGATTTTTCAACTATAGTGTTAGATGAATCTCTAACTTATTGTTTTGAAAAAAATTATTTTAGAATAGGATATTGTAAATAATGAGCAATAACGATATAGGACTCGGAGAATATCATGGACTTTTGCAGTCTTATGAAGATATCTTAGATATTAGTGTAGATTTTGTAAGTGAGCTTGGAACTACAAATATGAGTGTTTCTGATCTTTTAAGATTAGAAGTGGGTTCTGTGATTGATCTTGAAAAGCCTGCTGGAGAAAGTGTGGAACTTTACATTAATAAACGCATATTTGGCAAAGGTGAAGTTATGGTTTATGAAAAAAATTTAGCAATAAGAATCAATGAAATTTTAGATTCTAAAACTGTGCTTCAATATTTTAAAAAAGAAATTTAATGAAATTTTTTTTATTGTCTATGATTGCAGTTTTACCATTATTTGCGGTTAAACTGATTGATTATAATATTTACGATAGAAATGATAGAGTAGATGTTATGTTTTCTTTTGACAATGCTTATAATGGAAAAGTTTCTCAAACAAAGAATAAAAATCTTATACTTTTAACTTTCAACGATCTAGTATTCAATAAAGACGAATTAAAAAAATTAAATTCTCGACTTGTTGATAAGATTAGTATTAGCTCTAAAAATAGTAATACCTATGTTATGCTAAAAAATAAACAAGATGTAAGTGTTAATGTAAGTTCCATTAATGATAATTTTGGAGTTAGAATTAGAGTTTTGGAGTACAATCAAGAAAATACTCTAAATTTAAATGTTTCTACTTTAACAAAAGAAAAGGAAGATTCTGATTTTTTATTAAAAAATACAAGCTCATCTAAATACGATTATACAAATTATATTTTAGTGATGCTTGTTTTAATTATTTTACTTATAGTACTTTGGTGGTTAAAGCGAACTATATTTTTTCAAAAAAATGGAATGTCCAGAGATTTTCACATGGTATTTCAGAGATTTTTGGATAAAAACAATCAATTTATGGTTTTTGAGTATGCAAATAAACGATATATTGTGATAGTAGGTAATTCTAATATTATTTTAGAAACTACAGAATTAACAGATCGAGATTATAAAATCAGTGTTACAGATGATAAAAAAGAGAAAAATTTTGATTCTTTTTTTGAGGAAAATAAAAAGCGTATTCAAAATATTATAGAACAACGTCAGAAAAATAAAAATTCTTAAGGTTTTTGATTTATCACCAAACTCAATGATGTTGGTTTAGTGATTTTTTTAATTTCTTCCTTAGGTAAATTTAGTATTTTGCTATCATTAAAGATATAAAGAGTATTATCAGAAAATATAAAATTAATATTATTTTCGTTTATACTATTTAAGATTTTAGCCAAATTTAATATAAAATTTAACCAAGAAATAATATGAGTATTCGGCAAAAGTTGTTTATAAGGCTCTAAATTATAAGGATTGACTTTTTTTCCATTGAGTTTGATAATATTTGCGATTAAGACTTTCTCTTTGTGTGAAAATCCGTAGTTCAATCCCTCTAAAACAAAATGTGCGGAATGTTCGTTAGAAAAATAGAAATTTAAATATTCTCCTATATGACATAGTTTTGCTGCAACTAATAAGTTTTGTTTATAATTTTCGTGAATTTTATGAATATCTTTCAAAGAATTAAATATTTGTATTGCAAATTTTGTAGTGTAATTATTTCTGTCTTTTTTTAAAAATCTATCTTGTAGCGATTTTAAACTAGGATTGAAATTAATGGGAAATTTACTATTTGGACGTAATAAATCTTTTAAATATACCCCTTCTCTAATGCCTACTCCACTTGTGATAATGTGTTTGGTTTTTAATTTTTGGGCGATTTTTAAAAATATAAAAATTCCTTTTTTTATGGTATCGAAACGATCTTTTTTGATGCCAAAATTCGCTAAAGAGTCTGCTTTTGCTTTAAGAATTTTTTCAATATGTTCTTTTTCTTCATCTAGATCATAATGAAAATCATGTAAATTTCTTAAAGGATAAGAATTTTTTTGCATGATAGAATTTGAAATAGCTCTGAGACTTCCACCTATTGCAATAAGATTATGGTTGCAAAATTCATTTGGGATTTGATTTAAAATTGGATCAATAAATTCATCCAAAGAGTCTGTTTTTCCTTTATCATAAAATAATTCTTTTAATCTGACTGTTCCTATATCCAAGGAAATACAAGAAACGATTTTATTGTTTTTAATTAAGCAAAGCTCACTTGATCCCCCTCCTATATCAAGAGTAGTAGCATTCTTAAATGGGCTTAAAAGATTTAAAGCAGCCAAACCGCCTAAATAACTTTCTTCTTTTCCATCAATACAACGAATATTTAAGTTTAATTTTTTTTTAATTCTTTTTATAAATTCTTTCGAATTTGGAGCATCTCTTAAAGCTGAAGTTCCTATAATAAACATTTTTTTACATTTATGTTTTAATGAGCATTCTTTAAAAAATTTTAAAGCATCCTCTGCTTTTTGCATAGCTTCTTCTTGGAGAATCTTACCATTATTGTAGGAATTTTCGCCCAATCTTACTTTACGTTTGTATTCACAGGTTGTGTAAAAACCATATCTGGAAGTTTTTTCGAAAATTACCATTCTAATAGAATTTGAGCCTAAATCAACAACAGCAGTTTTCTTAGCCATTATAAATCTTTATTGCGACGGTTTTTTAATTTTAGTTCTTCTATACTCTCGATATTATCAGGATCTGGAATAATACATTCATAGGGACAGGCTACTATACAAGCGGGTTCTGAAAAGTCATTTACACACTCAGAACAAAGATCCGCATCAATAACATAAATAGGATTATATTCGTAAATAGCTTCATCTGGGCACTCTTCTCTGCAGGCATCACAACATACACAATCTTTTGTAATTAAAAGAGCCATTATAACCTTTCATAAACTATAAAATATTTTTTTAGTTTATACAATAATCAAACTTAAATACAATATAAAAAATTAAATATAATGAAATAAAAGACAAATTTTGCACTTTTGGTGCAAAATTAGTTAAGATTTTTTAGGAAAGCAAAAGCGATATCCTCTGCGACGAACTGTTTCTATTGTAGAAATATTTAAAGGTTTATCCATTTTTTGACGAATTTGATTGATGGCTACTTCAATAACATTTGGAGTTACAAGTTCAGGTTCTTCCCAAATGGCGTCTAAAAGTTGTTCTTTAGAAACTATTTGATCCGAGTGTCTAGCTAAATGCGTTAAAACTTCAAAAGGTTTTCCTTTTAGTTCTATATCTTGATCTTTATAAGTAATTTTTTCTTCATCAGGATCAATAACCAAATCTTCAATTTTGATAACATTTGTTCCACCAAGTCTCAACCTTGTTTCAATCCTTGCTAATAAGATATCAAAATCTAAAGGTTTTTTGATAAAATCATCTGCGCCTGCTTTAAGAGCTTTGATTTCTGTATCTTTATCCGTTTTTGAAGACATGATAACTATTGAAGTTCTAGGAGATTTCTGTTTTACAATATTAATAAGTTCTACACCATCGCCATCCGATAAATTCCAGCTTGCTAATACTAAATCATAGTGTCTAATACCAATAAAATACTCACCATCTTTAAAATTTTCTGATGAATCTGTTTGATAACCAAATTCGTTAAGATTATCAATAATAGATTTATTAAGACTAATCTCATCCTCTATAACTAAAATTCTCATTGTTTTATCCTTCTTAGTAAGAAAATTTTAAAGAATTATAGCATAGTTTAAGTAAATGTTTAGATATCTTTAAAAAAAAATTAATATCTTTTTTTTAATTTTACTCCAACTTTAGCATTTTTTATTATTTTGGGTTTAAAAGTTGCAATTTTTATATAGTAAATTTGTGGAAATTTAGTATGCAATTTAGCACAGATAAAGTCTAAAGATTCTTCTATAGTAAAGAATTTTTTTTTCTTGTAATATTTTTTTATTTTTTTAGAAACTTTAGCATAATCTAAAAAATCATCAGCCTTTGCTTTAAATTTAACGCAAACCTTTTGCTTTTTTTTACGTTCGAAATTTAAAACCCCAATAATACATTTAAAATGTATTTTTATATTTATATAACTTTGCATTCTTCTTTAAAGATTAGTCGTTTGATATTTGGAATATGTTTATATAATATAATGAAAGCTATGATAAATATAGGAGCATGAGTATTTATTACTTCCATATTGTAATTAAAAATGAAAGAACTAATAATAAAAGTCAATAAAGCCAATAATGATGCTAAAGAGGAAATTTTAAAAATTTTTCCTACAATAATCCAAATAATAAAAGCTGTCATTACTTCCAAGGGTAAAAGAACCATCATAGCACCAGCACCAGTAGCCACACCTTTTCCACCTTCAAAAAATAAATAAATTGAGTAGCAATGTCCAAATACAGCCAAAACAGCAACACTCCAAAGTAAATTTAAATCATAATTTAAAAATTTTAATATTAGTAGAGGCAGTGCGGCTTTCATAAAATCTAAAACTATAGTTATAATAGCAAGTTTTTTTGCTAATACAGGATTACTTTGTTTTACCACCCTTAAGACGTTGGTTGCACCTATGCTTTTTGATCCTTGATTTTGAATATTCACTTTTGCAAATGTTTTTGCTAGGATTAAGCCAAAGGGAATAGAACCTAAAAGATAGGCTGTAGCATAAATAATTAAATTTTCTATCAATTTTAAACCTTTTGTAATGTTAATATTATTTGACTTGAAATATTATAGAAAAAAAATACAAATATATAGATTAAAAATACGATTTATTTTTTAATGCCAAATAAAAATAAAAAGGATTCAATTTTTGTTTAAATTTTTTTATCTTAGCTTTGTTATAATTTCTACTGTGATGCTAAATTTTATTAAGAAAGGTTTAAATGAAACTTTTTGGGACTGATGGTGTAAGAGCAAGAGCTGGAGAATTTTTAGATAGCTTTTTAGCAATGCGTTTGGCCATGGCTGCTGGAATTTATTTTAAAGATAAAAGTGTTACAAATAATATTTTAGTAGGTAAAGATACTAGAAGAAGTGGCTATATGATAGAAAATGCTATTGTTTCGGGTTTAACATCTATAGGCTATAATGTAATTCAAATAGGACCTATGCCAACACCTGCTATTGCTTTTTTAACAGAGGATATGCGTTGTGATGCTGGTATAATGATCTCAGCTTCTCATAATCCTTATTATGATAACGGTATTAAATTTTTTGATGCGCACGGGAACAAACTTAACGAAGATATAGAAAAAAAAATTGAAGAAATTTATTTTGATGACAAGCTTATACAAGATTCTAAAGTCAGTATGGATAAAATCGGGCAAGCTAAAAGAATAGATGATGTTATAGGTCGTTACATTGTTTCGATCAAAAATTCTTTTCCAAAAGATCTGACTTTAAAATCATTACGTGTTGTTTTGGATGTGGCACATGGGGCTTCTTATAAGGTAGCTCCGACTGTATTTAAAGAACTAGGGGCGGAAGTTATCGTTATCAACGATAAACCAAATGGACTCAATATCAATGAAAATTGCGGAGCCTTACATCCTTCAAATTTGGCAGCTGAAGTAGTGAAATTTCGCGCAGATGTCGGTTTTGCTTTTGATGGAGATGCTGATCGTTTAGTCGTTGTTGATGAAAAAGGTGAGGTAGCTAACGGTGATAGTTTATTGGGTGTTTTAGCACTTTATCTTAAAGAACAGGGTAAATTACAATCAAGTGTTGTGGCGACTATTATGAGTAATGGAGCTTTAAAAGAATTTTTACATAAACATAAAATTTCACTTGAAACTTGTAATGTTGGAGATAAATACGTTCTTGAAAAACTAAAAACAATCGGTGGTAATTTTGGAGGAGAGCAAAGTGGACATATTATTTTTAATGATTATGCTAAAACAGGAGATGGGCTTATAGCCGCACTTCAATTTAGTGCTTTAATGCTTTCAAAGAAGAAAAACGCAAGTATGATTTTAAATCAAATCAAACCCTATCCACAGCTTTTAACCAATTTAAAGATTTCAGAAAAAAAGGATTTAGAGAAAATAAAAGGACTTAAAGAATTAAAAAAAGATCTGGAAAATAAAAATGTTAATTATTTGTTTCGTTATTCTGGAACTGAAAATTTAATCAGACTTTTATTAGAAGCCAAAGATCGCAAACTTTTAGAAAAAGAAATGAAAAATGTTACAAGTTTTTTTAAGAAAGCCTTAAATGGTTAAAAATTTAAAAGCTATATCGATTTTTATTGTTTGTTTTATTTTTGTATTTGCTTTTGATCAATGGGTTAAAATTTTAACCTTGCAAGGTTTTAGATGGCAAAGTGAATATATTGATTTTACTTTTGCTTTAAATACAGGTATTGCTTTTTCAATGTTTAGTTTTTTAGAACATTATTTAAAATATTTTCATTTAGCGTTTATATTAATACTTTCTGTCTATCTTTTATGGCAAAGAAATTTTTTAAAAGATCATCTTATAGCTTTTGGTATGATGTTAGGAGCTGGATGTTCTAACCTATTTGATCGCTTCATACATGGAGGGGTTGTGGATATGTTTTTTTGGCACAAATGGTTTAATTTTGCTATTTTTAACGTAGCCGATGTTATGATAAATATTAGTGTCGCATTAATTTTAATACAAGAAATTTTGATAAAAAAAAGGAGAAAAAATGACTGAATGGATCAATGAGTATTATTTTTGGATCAAATGGGTGCATTACTTAGCATTTGTTTCTTGGATGGCAGGGCTTTTTTATTTGCCAAGACTTTTTGTTTATCACGCAGAACATAAAGAAAATAAAGGTTTTGTAGAAGTGGTAAAAATTCAAGAAAGAAAGCTTTATTTTGCCATACAAAATCCTGCAATGATAGTCACTCTAATCACAGGGAGTTTAATGTTGCATGCCCATAAAGAGATTTTAATGGTGGGATCAGCTTATATGCATGTAAAGCTTACTTGTGTAACACTTTTGATTCTTTTTCACATACATAATTATTTTTGTCTAAGGGCTTTATCTAAAGATATCTGTACAAAAAGTGGAAGATATTTTAGAATTTATAATGAATTTCCGACAATTATGTTTATTATCATTGCTTTAATGATAGTTGTTCGTCCATTTTAATTTTTTTAATTCGCTTTGATTTCCATACTACTTGGATCAAGCGGATTAACATCTTCTTTCATAATATCAATAAAGTTTTTATTTTTAATACGCTTACTATCCCTAAAGACTGCGCGAACAAGATCCATTCCTGTGTAGAAATCTTTCATTAAAACAACAAAAAGATATTGCCCAAATTCACTTGTGGTTAAAAAATTACCTTCTTTTTTGATAGCTCCGCTCATTTTAAGACCTAAAAGTTCAGTAAAAAGATCTTTTTCAAGATCGCAATTAATTGTTTTATTGAAGCGATCAATATCGATTTTACCTGCAAAAATTTCAGTCAAAAAGACGTACTTTATAATTTCTTTTTTATCAAAACTTGCTTTAGCAATATTGGCATTTTGTTTTTCTTTTATAAGTCTTGCATAATCATTTAAATCAAAAGCATTGATTAGAAGTTCTCCATCTAAAAAACTAAATGCTCCACTTCCAACGCCTAAATATTCATGATGAGAACTGACGTATTCGTCATTAAATGTATTTTTTTCTAAAGAAAAACTCCAACCATTATTTTGTTGATAATCTTTGAAAAATTCTCGTATAATTTTGTAGAATTCAAATTCATTATCTTTATTGCTTACTCCTAAACTTTTAGCTATATTATCTTTAGTTAATCCTGATTTCATTAAAGGATAAGTTGTGATTTGTTGAGGGCTTAAGTTTTTTGCTATTTTTAAATCATTTAAAAGTTGCTCTGTAGTTTGACTTGGGAGGTTAAATATTAAATCGATACTGAAAATAGGTAAAATATTTAGAGCTTTAGAAATTTTTTCTTGAAGCATTTCAGAAGAACCAAATTTATTATATCTTGCTACTTTTTTTAAAATATCATCATTAAAACTTTGTATTCCACAACTTAAACGATCTATAATGCCTTTAAACATAGAAAGTTTTTCAGGTTCAATGTGATTTGGATCTGTTTCACAAGAAATTTCTTTTATATCAAAAAGTTTTTTGCAAAGTTCCAAAGTTTTTAGAAGTTCTTCTTCGTGAATGAGGGTTGTTCCGCCACCTACATACATAGAAGTAAAATTAAAGCCTTTTTCTTTGATTAAAAGAATTTCTTTTCTTAGGTTTTCAAAATAAGTTTTTGCTAAATTTTCATCGTAGTAATATTTATGAAAACTGCAATAAGGACAAAAGGTATGACAAAAAGGTATATGAGCATAAAGCATATAGGTTTTATCATTCTTTGGAATTTTGTCTTTTGGTATCTGTAAAAGCTCGACATTAAAACCTTTTTTTAAAGATTTTTCCATCATTATATGAGAATATTTTAAAGCCAAATTTTGAAACAAATTCATTCAATAACCTAACATAGTAAAATATAAAACTCATAATTTATCAAATTTTTACTAAATTAATGGTAAATTTTTTAATTTTTTGATTAAAAATATTTTTAAGGATGCTTGTTATGGAAAAATCAGAGGTGGTTAAAAATTTAAATATTTTATTTAAAAAAAGATCGGAATTTTATTCTTTTTTTGACAAAAATATTGAAAAAATTAATAATACTGAAGTATTTGATTTTAAAAATTCAAAAGATTTAAATGCTGAAGAAATTTATAAACAATTTTATCATTATGATTATGCTATAAGGAAAATATTGCCGGCGATTTATAAAGCTTACGAGATCACAAATTCAGATTTAGAAAAAGATTTTTAGTTTAAAATTTTTAAATTAAACTAAAAATTATTCCTTAAAAGACTTATCTAAAAGTTTGGAATCTTCTTCTATTTGTTGATCTGAAATCATATTTTGTTCAAAACCTCCGCCAAAAGCTTTTATAACATCTACAATAGAATTAGCATAAGCGTATTTTGTATTATTAAAGCTGATTTTAGCATTGAGCCAGTTTTTACGTGCTTCTAGATAATCTTGCAAGGACATTTCACCTATATTATATCGTTCTTGCGCAATTTCATAAATTTTTCGATAGGATTGTTCGCTTGCTTGCGCGTTATCGTATTGCAGGCGTGTATTTTTCCTAGCAATTAAAGCATAACGAATTTCTCCAAAGGCTGTTTTTAGAGTATTTTCATAGTTAACAAAGGCTTCATCTTTATTTAATTTAGCTAAATTGACATTTTCATTTATTTCTCCCCAATGAAAAATCGGCATTAAAAAATTACCACCTATATTCCAAGTCTTAGAACCATTTTTAACTAAAGTATCTAAATCAGCACTTTCAAAACCTAAAAGTCCAGTTAAAGAAAGACTAGGCAAGAAAGCTGAACGTGCAACACCTATAAGATAGTTTTGTTGAGTTAGTTTTTCTAAAGACGAACTGATATCTGGACGTTGTAATAAAATTGCACTTGAGATTCCAGTTGGGATTTCAAATTCTTTGATCTTAAAAGCTTGATATTCTTGTTCTTTATAAAGTATATCGTTTAAATCATTTGAGGTTAAAATTTTTAAAGCCTTTAGGTAATTTTCTTTATTCAGTTTCGATTCATTATATTGTAAAGCAATACTTTCTAAATTTGCTTTAGCTTGAGCTAATTCATATTCGCCTACCGCACCTACTTGAAATTTTTCATTATTAATATTGTAGATTTCTTTTGCTGCCTCATAGGCCTGCTTGAATGAATTTTCGTTTTCATAAGCATTAGCGAGATTAAAATAAGTTTGGATTGTATTGGATATCACAGAAAGTCTTGCCGTTTCATAATCATATTGGCTTGCTTTAAATCCTGAATCTGAAGCAAAATAAGCATCGCGATATTTTCCCCAAAGGTCAATTTCGTAACTTAAATTTAAACCTGCTTTAAAATCATTACCATAGCTAAATTGACCACTTTTATTTGTTGGTGCATTAACTGAAGTTTTAGTTCTTAAAGCACTTGCACTGCCATCTAGCTTTGGAAGTAGATCGCTAAAGTCAATTCCAAGTTGAGCTGCAGCTTGTTCCATGTGTATATAAGCGATCTTTAAATCACTATTATTTTTTAAAGCAAGATGAACAATTTTATTTAAATTTTGATCATCAAAATTTTTCCACCATTCTTTAGAAATAGAAGAATTGTTTTCTTTTTCCCAAGATAGAGTGCCAAACTGATTGTTTAAAGTATAATTTGCTTCTGGAATATTTAAATTTGGACTTAAAGAGCAGGCTGAAATTAAAAAAGTCAGGCTAACTGTATTTGCTAAAGTTATTTTATTCATGTATTTTACCTCTTTTTTTATCAATCCAAATGCTTAAATTTTCTAAAAGATAGAAAAATAATGGAACAAAAAATATAGCTAAGGTAGAAGCAGCAATCATCCCTCCTATAAGACCTGTTCCCAAAGCATGACGCGAAGCACTTCCAGCTCCACCAGCAAATATCATCGGTAATACACCAAAAGTAAATGCTAATGAAGTCATAACAATAGGTCTAAATCTTAATTTTGCTGCACTTATGGCTGCATCAAAAACATTTTTTCCTTTTTTAAGATGCTCTTCCATGGCAAATTCCACAATCAAAATAGCGTTTTTTGCCGATAGACCAACGAGTAACAAGAGTCCCGTTTGAAAATATATATCATTGTCAAATCCTCTAATAGCAACTAAAAGAAAAGATCCAAATACTGCAAAAGGAACAGCGGTAACAACAGCAAACGGAATGAGCCATCTTTCATATTGCGCTGCTAGAATTAAAAACACAAAAACCATTCCTAAAGCAAAGGCATATCCTGCAGTTCCTTTAGAGCTAACTTCTTGATAGGCTGAACCTGACCAAGCAATAGAATATTCATCTCCTAAAGTTTCTTTGGCTACTTCAGAAATTGCATCAATGGCTTGTCCTGAAGTATAACCTGACGCAGGATCTCCTTGTATAAGAGCAGCTGGAAAGAGATTAAATCTTTTAACATCATCAGGCCCAGCACTTCTAATTAAAGTTAAAAAAGAATTAAGAGGTATCATTTTTCCGTCATTTGATTTTACAAAGATATTTCTTAATGCATCTTGAGTATTTCTAAAATCTCCTAAAGCACGAATATTAACTTGGAAATTTTTTCCCAACATAGGGAAATCATTAACATAATAAGTTCCTATTGTGGCACTGATAGTATTAAATACATCTTGCATATTAAGATTGAAATATTTCATTTTATCTCGATCGATAATAAGCTTATATTGTGGAAAACTCGTATCAAGAGTAGTTCTTACATTAGAGAGTTCTTTTCTAGTTCTTGCTACTTCTAATAATTTGTTAACATCTTGTTGGATTTCATCATAACTTTTACCACTCTTATTTTGAGCGTACATTTCAAAACCACCTGTTAAGCTAAGTCCAGGAATTGGAGGAGGATTTAGAAAATAACTTTGTGCATTTCTATCCATAGCATATTGCCCAAATAAACTTCCGATGATTTGATTAGAACTTAAATCTCTTTCGTGCCAATCTTTAAGTTTTAAAAACATTGCTGCTGCATTTTCTTTTAAAGAACCTGTAAAAAGATCATATCCTATAAGCGAAACACCTGATTCGATTTCTTTGATTCGTGCTATGTTTTTATTCATATTGTCAATTTCTTCAATGGTTTTGTGTATAGAATCTCCAGAAGGTAGATTGATAACACTCATAATAACACCCTGATCTTCAGAAGGAACAAGAGAACTTGGGACTATTTTGTAAAGATAAAAAATCGCACCAAGTAAAATACAAAAAATTAGTACAAAACGTACAGCTCTTTTTAGCATATAAGCTACACCCGCACTAAACACCGAAGTGCTCCAGTCAAAAAAGTCATTGAATTTTTGGACAAAATAAAAAGGTTTGGACTCGTTTCTCGTTAAAAAAAGCGCGGACAAAGAAGGAGTTAAGGTAAGTGCGACAAATCCTGAAATAGCTACAGAAATTGCTAAGGTCAAAGCAAATTGCCTTTGAATTTCTCCCACAAATCCGGAAATAAAAGAAACAGGTATGAATACAGCACAAAGAACAAGAACAATAGAAATAACTGGAGAGCTTACCTCTTCCATTGCTTGAATTGCAGCATTTTTAACTGAAATATCAGGATTTGTGTGCATAATCCTATCAATATTTTCAACAACTATAATTGCATCATCAACAACTATACCAATAGCCAACACAAGTGCAAAAAGTGTCAAAAGGTTAATGCTAAAACCAAACAAATAAAGTATTGCGAAAGTTCCTAATAAAGAAACAGGAACTGCGATCATTGGTATAATGGTTGATTTGAAATTTTTCAAGAAAAGATACATAACAATAAGGACTAAAATTAATGCTTCAACGAAAGTTTTAATAACTTCTTTAATGGAAGCTTTGACAAAGATTGTTGTATCAAAAGGAACATCATATTTTAAACCTTGAGGAAAATTTTTAGAAAGTTCTTCTAGTTTTTCACTAACCAACCTTGCTGTATTGACTGCATTGGCACCAGATTGTAAATTAATGATGATCGGAACAGCTGTTTTTGTCCCTAAACGTCCTGTTGATCGGTATTCTTGAGAACCTATTTCTACATTAGCTATGTCTTTAATTCTTAAAAAAGATCCGTCTTTATTAACTCTTAGAATAATATTTTCAAATTCTTGAGGGCTTTTTAACCTTCCTTCCATAGTAATAGAAAGCACTTGTGGAGATTTTTGAGTTACAGGCTCTTCCCCAATTTTTCCTGTTGCGTATTGAGCATTTTGCTCATTTACAGCATTGATAACATCACTTGCTGTAACACCAAATTTATTAAGTAAATCGGGCTTAAGCCAAATTCTCATTGAATAATTTTTTCCACCTATTGCAGAAGCATCTCCAACACCTGGAATTCTTTTTAATTCATCTAAAATATTTAAAGTAGTATAATTAAAGATATCTATATCACTCATTGAATTGTCTTCAGAATAGATTGAAACTACTTCAAGTATTGAAGAGGAGGATTTTCTGACAGTAACTCCGAGTTTTTTTACCGCTTCTGGAAGTTTTGCAGTAGCGGCTGAAATTCTATTATTTACATTTACTGTTGCTTGATCAGGATCAGTTCCTATATCAAAATAAACTGTCAGTTTCATTTGTCCTGAGGAACTAGTAGAGTCCATATAAATCATATCATCTACACCATTGATCGCATCTTCAATAGGTGTAGCAACGGTTGATGCAATAGTTTGTGCATCTGCTCCTGTATAGGTAGCACTTACTTGCACGGTAGGAGGGGTTAAAGAAGGATATTGTTCTATAGGTAAATTTAATAAACCAATAGCTCCAGAAATTGAAATAATAATGGCAACAACAGAGGCGAATATCGGTCTTTCTATAAAGAATTTAGAAAACATTATTTACTCCCAATTTCCTGAACGCTAGAGCCAATATGAATTTTTTTGAAATTATCTAAAATGATTTTATCATTTTCTTTAAGCCCAGAATCAATTATGGCATATTCATTGGTCTGATAATTAATGTGTATTGGAGTTTTTGCGACCTTGCCATTAGCTATTGTATAAACATAAACTTCATTTTGGTCTTGTTTTATAGCACTTTGTGGAATTTTAAAACCATTTTTTTGAACAAAACCTTCAGAAGTGATTGTAGCAAAAGATCCTGGTAGAAGCATAGAGCTATTATTATCAAAAACAGCTTTAGCTTTAACTGTTCCACTATCTGAATCAATAACTGAATCAATAAAATAGAGTTTTCCTTGAAATTTTTGACCATTAAGATTTAAAGTCGCGTGGATATTGTCCAAATTCCATCTACCATCTTGAGTATTACGGATTATATCAAGTTTATCAGTATCTGAAATATAAAATTCTGCATAAATTTGATTTAAATTTGTAACCCTTACAAGATCTGTTGAAGAAGCATTGACATAATCGCCTATATTAATTAAAGCATCACCTACAACTCCATCAAAGGGAGCCTTAATTTCTGTATGTTCTAGATCGATTTTCATATTTTGCAAATCAGCCCTAGCACTAGCAAGATTTGCCTTTGCATTGTTAAAAGTAGCTAAAGTATTGTCATATTCTTTTTTTGAAACAGCGCCTTTACTGAAAAGAATTTTCGATCGGTTATAGTCTTTGCTAGCATTTTCAAAATTTGCTCTAGCCATTAAGGCTTTTCCATAAGCTGAATCTACATTTGCTTTAAATTTGTCTTGTTCTATTATAAAAAGAGTTTGTCCTTCTTTAACTAAGTCTCCAGCCCGAAAAAGTTTATCTTTGATAACCCCGCTAACTTGTGGTTTAATAATAACATCATAATCACTAACAAGTTTTGCCGGATAAGTAAAAGCAAGTGGTAAATTTTCAGCCTTAGCATACATAACACTGACAGGCTGTGGCGGCATTTGCATTTTAGGGGTTTCTTTTTTATCACAAGCAGAAAATAAAAACATAATACTTACAATTAAAAGAATATTTTTTCTAAATAAAATCATTTTTTAACCTTAAAAATTATTTTATAAATCCATAAAAATTCGGAAATTCTTTGTAATTTGGATTACAAGAATTAAAAATCTATGAAGTATTATATTATAATTTTTGTTAATAAATCTTTTTTTTTTTTTTTGAAATTAGCTGATTGAAGTTTTGTTTACAAGTCCATTTAAGAAAAGATCTACAATAAATTCTACATGCTCTTGTTGTTCTTTTTTATTCATTAAAGAAGAATTAGCTAAAACATTTAAAGTGTAATAAGGTTCTTTAAGCATGGCGCAAAAAGTAATTGCAAGTTTTAAAGAATTTTGTTGCAAGAATTCATTTTTTTCTTTTTTGAAAAGATCTATTAAGATATTATAAGCGAAATATTGCTGATTGTTTGATATCCAGTTTTGTAAAATATTTTTTTTATCATAAACTAATGAAAATATCATTTTGCCTAAAGCGACTATTCGATTATTATTGTAAATATTTGTAAAGGTGATTCCAAAAGAGATTAGATTTTCTTTCAAGCTTTGATTTTCTAATATTTTAGTTTGAGATGCAATTAATTTAAAATGTTCTTGACAAATATCGTCTAGAATTTCAAAAAACAAACCTTCCTTACCACGGAAACTTTCGTAAATATTAGAATAAGATCCGCCAGAAATTTTTACAATATCCTTTAAACTAGTTTCTTGAAATCCATTACTTAAAAAAAGTTCGCTAGCAATTTTTTTAATTTTACTTTTTCTAGTTAAGGATTTTTTTGAAACCGTTTTATTTGATTTCATATTCCTTGTCCCACTTTTTCTAAAACCGTGCTTTTTGGATAGACAAAAATGGTTTTTCTAGAAATTGTAATTTTTTTGTCATCTTTAGCATAAGCTTTAATATGAAGTGGAAAAATAATATCTTTTTGATCATCATCTGCAAGTTTTTTAGTTGCTTTAATTACAACAATTTTTTTAACTTGTTCTCCAGCTTTTAAAATAAAGGGCTTGCTAGGACGGACAATTTCTATGCTATTGTCCATACCCTCTATTTTTGCTTCAAAATAATATTCATGTGTTTTAGAATCTGTATTTTGAAATAAAAAAGTATAGGCATTTGAAATTTCTACTTTGTCAGCTATATGTGAAATTTGATAAAGTTCACTACTACGATTGATATTTAAAAGCATGTATTCTTTTTTGCCACTCATAAAAATCAAAACTGTAAATACGATTAAAAGTACTACAAGATAGGCAATAGTTCTAAAACGAAAGTATTTAATTTTACTATGTGTCTCTACGGCTTTAACACTTGTCCAATTAATTAAACTTGGGCGATTAAATTTATTTTGGACTTTAGAACAAGCATCGGCACACTCTAAGCAGTTGATACATTCAAGTTGCATTCCTGCTCTAATATCAATGTGTGTTGGACACACGCTTACACACGCTTCGCAACCAATACATTCGCCTTGAGGTGGTTTTTTATGAAGTTTAAATTTACCATCAAATATAACTCCGCCACGTTTTTCATCGTAAATCACTTGCATAGTGTCGCGATCAAACATTACTGATTGTATTCTAGCATAGGGACATACATAAACACAGAATTTTTCTGCTAAATAAGTTACATCTAAAGTAAAAAGCAAACTTGCAAAAAATAAAATTCCAACCAAAAGAAAATGTTCGTTGGGGTTTTGTAGATAGGAAAAATAATCCTCAGGTGGAACAAAATACCAAAGCAAATTACTTACAGCTATTAAAGAAATAAAATAAAATAAAATGATTGCTATGCTTTTTTTTAAATATTCTCCGGAATATTCTTTTTGTTTATTATTAATATTTTTACGTATTTTTAAAAGTTTGGTTTGGATTAAATCTCTATAAATAACTCTAAAAATTGTTTGAGGGCAACTCCAAGCACACCATACTCTACCACCTAAAGTGGTTATAAAAAATATAGATAGAAAAAGAAGTATCAATACAAAAGGCATAAGATAGAATTCTTGAGTTGAAAAGGAAACAAAAAATAAATTCAATTTAGAATGATCGAAACTCAAAAGAAAAAAATGATTCCCATTAATTTTTATAAATGGCAAAATAAATATAAAAATAGTGATAATAAGATACATCAAGTAGCGTTTTTTTGTGTAGTTAGTAATATGCCCTTGCATAGTCAAA
This sequence comes from Campylobacter aviculae, assembly GCF_005406215.1. Taxonomy (GTDB): domain Bacteria; phylum Campylobacterota; class Campylobacteria; order Campylobacterales; family Campylobacteraceae; genus Campylobacter_D; species Campylobacter_D aviculae. The sequence continues at coordinate 101,201 of NZ_NXMA01000004.1, forward strand.
ACCTCTGTTTATTTTTTTATTTTATTATAGTTGAAAAAACTAAAATTTTTTTTAAATATTTTTTAAGTTATTCTTAATACGAAATATTTTATAATAAGCCTTTCTTAATGAAATATTAAATTTATCTATGGAAAGGTGGTGAGGATAGTGCCAGGAATTAAGGTGCATCCTAATGAGTCTTTTGACGAGGCATATCGTAAATTCAAAAAACAAGTAGATAGAAACCTTGTTGTTACTGAGGTTAGAGCAAGAAGGTTTTTTGAGCCTATGACTGAAATTCGTAAAAAACAAAAGATTTCAGCACGCAAGAAAATGCTTAAAAGACTTTATATGCTTAGACGATATGAGTCAAGACTTTAACTCAAAAGCCTTTAAGGCTTTTGGGAAAATACTTCATTAACTTACGAGAAAATTATCGTTTTTCATATTCTTTAAAAATATAAAATTTCAATTGATTATAAAGAATGAATTTATTATTTTTTGTTAGAATTGATTATTAATTTTTAATTTTTAGGAAATATTATTATGAAAAAAGTTAAGAAAATCATTCAAATTGGCATGATTGGTGGCTTAGCAGCTGTAGCTGGAGGTAGTTTAGTAGCTTGTAGTGATAATAATTCAGATACTTTAAATCAAGCAGCAAACACTCAAGGTGCTTTTGTTATTATAGAAGAAATTGCTCCAGGACAATACAAAATAAAAGATCAATATCCAAGTGATGAAACTAGAGTAGTCTTGAAAGATCTTAATGGAACTGAGAGAATTTTGTCTAAAGAAGAAATGGATGCACTTATAAAGGAAGAAGCGGCTAAAATTGATAATGGGACTTCCAATTTAACTCAAAGCAATGGGCAAATCAGTAGCGGTGGTTTAGGTTTGGGTGAAACTTTACTTGCAAGTGCTGCAGGTGCTATTTTAGGAAGTTGGATAGGTTCTAAGCTTTTTGGAAATCAAAATTTTATGAATCAACAACGCGGTGCTTTTTCAAATCAAAGTGCTTACCAAAGAAGTGTTAATAGTTTTAATAAAGCAAGCACAAGTAAATCTTCAAGCTCTGCTCGATCCGGATTTTTTAAGAGTAGCTCTAAAACGAATTCTGGAATCGGTTTTGGTTCTTAAAGGTGCTGTATGAAATTTTTACAAGTAAATAAACTTCAAAAAGATTATCTAGAAAAAATAGGTTTTTCTTGGCATACCGATGAAGATGGAAGTGATTATATCAGTGATAAATTAGTATGTGTGAAAGAAAATGAAGCAAATGCTTATTATGAAGCAGTAAATGAACTTTATGATATGTTTATAGCTGCAGCACAAAATGTGATCGATAATAATCGTTTTGATGAATTGGGTATTCCTTTCAATCTTATAGACGCTATTAAAATGAGTTGGGAAAATGAAGTGCATTGGCATTTATATGGGCGTTTTGATCTTGCAGGAGGTTTAGATGGTAAGCCTATAAAACTTTTAGAATTTAATGCAGATACTCCAACCGCACTTTTTGAAAGTGCAATTTTACAATGGGCAATCTTAAAACAAAACGATATGGACGAAAGTGCTCAATTTAATAGTATTTATGAAAGCCTGATGGACAATTTTAAAAGGTTAATTACTCTTGAAGAAAATGTGTTTGATTTTGAGTCGCGTTATGAAGGCTGGAAAATTCTTTTTTCAAATATAGCAGGCAGTCAAGAAGAAGAAATTACAACAAAATTACTTGAACATATTGCCAAAGAAACAGGCTTTCAAACTAATTTTTCTTATGTGGATGAGGTAGAATTTAGCGAAGAAGGTATTTTCAAAGATGGAATCAATTATGAATATTGGTTTAAATTGATTCCTTGGGAAGATATAGCGATAGAAGAAGGGGATCTTGCTATGCTTTTAACGCAGATCATGCGTAATCAAAAGGCCATCATTTTAAATCCTGCTTATACTTTGTTATTTCAATCAAAAGGCATTATGAAAATTTTATGGGAGCTTTATCCAAATCACCCTTTGCTTTTAGAAACGCAAGATAAGCCTTTGACTGGGAAAGCTTATGTTAAAAAACCAGTTTTTGGTAGAGAAGGTGCGAATATAAGTATTGTTAAAGATGAAGAGATTGTAAAAGAAAACAAAGGACCTTACGAGAATAATCAATTTATTTATCAAGAATACATAGAACTTAATTCGCACGAAAATGAATATTATCAAGCCGGAGTATTTTTTGCTTATGAAGGATGTGGTTTGGGATTTAGAAAAGGTGGAATGATACTCGATAATTCTTCAAAATTTGTTGGACATATTATCAAGGAGTAAAAGATGAAAATAGTATGTTTAGATGTGGCAACTTTAGGAAATTACAATTTTAGTGTTTTTGAAAAATTCGGAGAAGTAAAGCTTTATGATGTTACAGAGAATAAAGAGCAAGTTATTGATCGTTTAAAAGATGCAGATGTGGCGATGACTAATAAGGTAGTGATTGATAAAGAAGTGATGAATTCTTGCCCTAAGTTAAAACTTATATTAGAAACTGCTACAGGATTAAACAACATTGATGTTGATTATGCTAAAGAAAAAGATATCATTGTAAAGAATGTTGCAGGTTATTCTACAATGAGTGTTGTACAACACACTTTTGCTTTAATTTTTGCTTTTTTAAACTATATCCCTTATTATGATCAATGGGTTAAAGATGGAAAATGGTGTAAAAGTCCTATTTTTACAGATTTTAGTAGAATCTTAACGAGCATGGAAGGTAAAAAACATGGTATCATAGGACTTGGTTCTATAGGTAAAGAAGTGGCTAAAATTTCAAAGGCTTTTGGGGCTAAAATTTATTATTATTCCACTAGTGGGGCAAATAAAAATTCTGAATTTGATTGCTTAGAATTGGATGAACTTTTGAAAATTTGCGATATTGTAAGTATCCACGCTCCTTTAAATAATAAGACTATAAATTTGTTACACTTAGAAAAATTGAAATTGCTAAAAGATAATGCAGTTTTGATTAATGTGGGTAGAGGCGGTATTATTAATGAGTTAGATTTAGCTAAAATTATAGATGAAAAAGATATTCGGGTTGGACTTGATGTATTAGAAAGAGAACCTATGGTTGAAAATCACCCTCTTTTAAAGATTAAAAATAAAGAAAATCTTATCATTACTCCTCATGTTGCTTGGGCTTCCAAGGATGCTGTTGATACTTTGATGAGTAGAGTATATGAAAATCTTGAAGAATGGATAAAAAATGGCAAGTGAACATAGTTTTGATATTTCAGCAGCAATTGACAAGCAAGAATTGAAAAATGCTTTTGAGCAGGCAAAAAAAGAATTGGATTCTAGATATGATTTAAAAGGCATTAAAACTGAAATTCAATTTAATGAAAAAGATAGCATTTTTAAACTCAGCTCTTCTAGCGAATCAAAACTTGATGTTTTAAAAGATATTGTTATTTCTAAACTTATTAAAAGGGGTATTAATTCTAATGCTATTAAAGAGCTTTCTCGTGAAAATGGAGCTATGTTTCATTTAAATTTAAAAGCAAATGATAGCATAGATAATGAAAATGCCAAGAAAATTAATAAGGCTATAAAAGAGAGCAAGTTAAAAGTAAATTCTTCAATCAGAGGAGATGAAATTCGTGTTGTGGCAAAGCAAATTGATGATTTGCAAGCTGTGATGAAAATTGTTCGCGAGCTTGATTTGGAATTAAATATTAGTTTTAAAAATTTAAAATAAGGCTAAAACTTTTGAAAAAAATACTTATTTTATTTTTTGTATTGTTTTTTATCAGTGCATGCTCTTTGAAAAACCAAAATAATTTTAATCAAAGTATAGCAATAACTATCAATTCTCCTTTGATTAGAATGAGTGATTTTGGGTTTTTAAAAAAAGAAAATCAAACTTTAATTTTAGAAGTTTATAAAATGGGTCAAGCTTTTCTTAATTTAAAAATCAAAGATAAAATTTGCTTAAATGCCATATGTTATAATAAACAAGTTTTCAATAAAAAATTTTTTAAAAACGAATATTATGATGATATTTTAAGCGATATTTTAAATTCTAAGCCATTATGGCAAGGAAGAAATTTGAAACAAATAGCTTGCGGATTTAAGCAGAATTTAAAAACAAAAAATTATGAAATTTTTTATGAAGTTTGTCATAATAAGGTAAGTTTTTTAGATAAGGTTTCGCGTATAAAAATTGTTTTAACAAAATCCTAAGGAATGAAAATTGAAAATTTTAATATTTTTATTTTGTATAACTAGCTTACTTTTTTCCAAAAGCTATAAGGGGGAGGTTTATTTTTATGATTTACAAGACAGGCAAATTTTTGCTGTAGTTTATAAAGATGCTCCTTTTATACCTGTATTTGATAAAGATATTAATCAAACAAGTCCTAGTTTTATGGTTTTAAGTGATCTTAATAAAAGCAAAGAAATTCCTATTTTTAAAACTTCAAAGGCTTGGAAAGATCAAGATGGTATCTATGTAATAAATAATTCAAAAGAATTGGTATCAGATAAAAAGAGATTGCAAGGTCAAATTTTAGGCTCTGCAACTTTACATCTTTATGAAAATCAAAATAATATTAAAATTAAAAGTAGCTTAGATTTTTTAAATAATAATCAATTTAAAAATTTCCATAATTCTAATCAAAATTATTTTGATTTTGAACAAATTTTTCAAAAACCTATATTTTACAAAGATGGAAAGTTAAGTATTCAAGAGCAATATTATTTTTATGAAGATGAAATGGATCGTCCAATTTTAGAACTTAATAATTTTGTTTATGATACAAAAAAGGGTGTTTTTTTAAATTTAGATGATTTATTTGATACAAAAAATAGAAAATTTTTGAGTCTTTTACACCAAAAACTTAAAAACTTTTGTAGTGAATGCTTTGAAGACGTAGAAAAAATTGATTTTAATAATAATTTTTTACTCACCGCTTATGGTTTTAGAATTTGTTATTTGCCTTTTGAAAATCATTTTTTAGATGAAAATATTTGTATTGATTTTTTAAATAATGAAATAGAGGAATTTAAAAAATAATGTTCAAATTAAAAGAATTTTTAAATTTGGAAGCTATAGAAAAAACTAAAATTTATAAAGAACTTAAGTGTTCTAAAAATGAAGCTTTAATTTTAAGAGAACTTTGTAAAAATTATGTTATTTCTATTTCTTCGGTCAATGCCTTTACTTTACTTTCTAATATTTTTGGTGTTAAAAAATATGCATATTTGGATGTTTTAGAAGATTTAAAAAAACTTATAGAGAGAGGTTTTGTCAATCAAAATTCTAGTTTTTTTAAGAATATAGAAAGTAATAAAAATCAAGGTTTAATGCTAAATTTATTGCAATGTGATTTGAGTTTGAGTGAATATTTTTTAGAATTTTTGGAATCTAAGCCTAACTTAGATTTTAGCAAAAAAGAGGCTTACGCTGATTATTTAGAATATCTTAAAGATGAGTTTATGCGGATTGAACTTTATGAAAGATTGAGTTTCATTAGAAAAAGTGCTTATAATAGTGAATTAAAAGAGCAGATTAAACTTTGCGAAGATTATATTAAAGAGCGTTTGAAAAAAAGTAAATTTTATAATGTTTTGGCTGATATTTTTAAGGAATTTAATCTCAATCAAAAAGAGCAAATTATTTTTTTGACGCTTTTAAGAGAAGAGTATTTGCTAAGTAATGAAAATTCGACTTCTAGAGAAATGAATTTTTTATTGTCTCTTATTAGTGAAAATGAGCTTGATAAACACAAAAATAAAAGATTGCTACAAGAAAATTCTTCGCTTTTAAATCTAATAGAGTATGAAGAGTATTTAAATTCTTTTGGAGATATTTCAAAGAGTTTTTTTATCGCAGATGAAATTTTACAAAGAGTGATTAATTTTGAGCCAAAACAAAGTAAAAAAGTTAAAATTGAGAATGTCTTAAAGGATCAAGATATTTTTGAACTTATAGAGCCAAGGGTTAATATTAATGATATTATTATGCCTGAAAATACCAAAGAGCTTTTAGAAAGCATTCTTAAGCAACAAGATAAAAAAGTGCTTGAAAGATTAAATTTATGGGGTATAAAAAACAATAAAAATATAGAAGCTAAAATTATTTTTTATGGACCTGCTGGAACAGGAAAAACTATGTCAGCCTTAGCTATGGCAAAGTCAATGAAAAAATCAGTTCTTAGCTTTGATTGCTCTAAAATTCTTAGCAAATGGGTCGGAGAGAGTGAGCAAAATGTTAGGAAAATTTTTGATACCTATAAAAATATAGTGCAAACTTGTAAGCAAAGTCCTATTTTATTGTTAAATGAAGCGGATCAATTTTTAAGCACGAGAGTGGAAAGTAGTGCAGGAAGTGATAAGATGCATAATCAAATGCAAAATATCTTTTTAGAACAGATCGAGCGTTTTAGTGGAGTGATGATTGCAACTACTAATTTTTTAGAAAGTTTAGATACGGCATTTTCTAGAAGATTTGATTATAAAATAGAATTCAAAAAGCCTGATTTTAAAGATAGGCTAAAAATGTGGGAAAAATTTTTACCCAAAAAAGCCGAATTTGATAAAAAATTTGATATTAATATCTTAGCTAATTATGAATTAAGCGGGGCACAAATTTTAATGATCATAAAAAATACAGCCTTAAAAGTTGCAATTTCCAAAGAAGGAATTTTTCACATGCAAGATTTCTTAGAAAGCATACAAAAAGAACTTAATTCTAGTTTTGATAAAAGCAAAATCGTAGGTTTTTAATATAGCGTAAAATAAAATAAATGATCGCTATAATTAAAGCACTCCACTCCCAAAACATAGGAATTTTAGGACTTAAAAAATAATGATAGCTTGAAATAACTAAGCATAAATATCCTAATTTTCTTATTTTGCGTATTTTTTTAAAGCAATTGAAAGAGCTTAAAAACATTAAGAATATAATAATTAAAGCTATAAATCCAGTTGTTTCTAAAAAATGATATAAAATATCGTTAAAAAGTCTTGAAAATTGTGCGTTTCTATCAAAAATAAAATAATTTAAAAAATGACTCATACTCCAAAAAGTTGCAAAAAACCCAAAAAATTTGGGATAATTTCTTGTTGATTTGAATTTAATTAAGGAAAAAAATAGGCTTAAATTGAGAAATATTAAGGCAAAAATTCCCGTATAAAAATAAATTTCTTTGACAAAATCAAAAGATCTTACAATGTTATAAAAAGAATAAATTAAACTTGCTAAGAAAAATATAAAAGCAAAAAAATTAAAATATTTATACACTAGAAATTAACCCTTAAATCCATACCTTGATACAATTTTGCAACTTCTTTTTCATAACCATTAAACATCAAGGTAGGTTTTGTGAAAAAATCCCCCAAAGCTCTTTCATTGGCTTGAGACCATCTTGGATGAGACACATTTGGATTGACATTAGCATAAAAACCATACTCGTTTGGAGCATAATTTTGCCAAGTTGTATGGGGTTGTTCTTCTACAAATTCAATTTTCACGATAGATTTGATATTTTTAAAACCATATTTCCAAGGAACAACAAGGCGTATTGGAGCACCATTTTGTGGTTTTAAAGGTTTTTTATACATGCCTACTGCAAGTAGAGTAAGTGGATGCATAGCCTCATCTAATCTAAGCCCCTCAACATAAGGATAGTCTATAGTTGGAAATAATGCATTTTGATCGGGAAATTGATTTTTATCTAAAAGTGTTGTAAATTTAATAAATTTTGCCTTTTTAGTAGGTTTTACCATCTCTATCAAGTGACGTAATTCAAATCCTATCCAAGGAACTACCATAGACCAAGTTTCAACACAACGAAATCGATAAATTCTTTCTTCTAAAGGGAATTTTAATATATCTTCCATACTAAGAGTTGTAGGTTTTTCTATTTCTCCACTTATTTCAATTTTCCAATTTTGAGTATTAAAATTTTGAGCTAAAGACACAGCCCTTCGCTTATCTGTGGAAAATTCATAAAAATTAACATAATTTGTTGCTAATTCTTCATCGCTTATTTTTAAATTGTCAAGATTTTTATCTTTGATAAAATCAAAAGCAGAAAGCTTAGAACTGATTAAAGTGGAACTTACGAGTGCTCCAATGCCTAATTTTAAAAATTTTCTTCTTTTTTGATATAAGTATTCAGGAGTTATATTCATAATTTTTCCTTATTAAAAATTTTTATTATTAAAGCATAATAAGGCTAATATTGGATTATTTTTGAGTTATTTTTTCAAGTTCTAAATTATAAAGTATTTCTCTACAAAGCTCTTTATAATTATTGAGTAATTTTATTTTAGAAATTTCTTGCATCAAAGTTTTAAATTCTAATTCTTTAAGTTTTAAAAGCTCATTTTTTAAATTTTTATCTTTTGGGTATAACAAAGAATATTCTTTTAAGATGATTTCGTATATGTTAAAGGTTCCATCAATTAAATAATTAATAGCTTTATTAAGATGCTGATTATAATCTTTTAAATTAAGAGGATTAAGTATCATAATACACAAATGAATCATAGCTAAATGAAAATAATTAAGACATCTTTCAGGAAGGGTTAAAATATCACTTTCTTGGAAATGTTTTAAATTTTGAAAATTTTCAAGCGAAAAGTGATATCCAAAACTTTCATCAATATTTGAAATAAGAATTTGAATTTTTTGTTCCCCATTAAGTTTTTGTCTAAAGGCAACAAAATAACCCAAAGCCTTATAAAACATTTCAAAAAATTCAACATGCTTATTTTCTCTTAGGCAAGAAAGATTTAAATTTTTAGGAGTTATGGAATATTTTTGCATATAATTTTGGACTTTTAAAGCAATTTTATTTCTTACTCCAAATAGATAATTCAAATCTCTTTGTTTTAAAATTTGATGATAAAAAAATACAAAGTCTTTTACAAGAATTTGATTATTCTTTTCAAGTGAAATTGTAAAATCTACACTTATGAATTGATTATAAAGATTAAAATAATCGCATTCTAATTGTTGATAACTCAATATTTGATCCCACACTTTGCATAAAATTCTTTTAAAGCTTTTTCTTTATCAGGTTGAGTTTTAATCCATTCTTCAAAATTTTCGCAAATATCCCATTCTTCTTTTTGATTGTCTTCGTAAATTTGCTCTAAATCTTTTTCATCGATCTTTTTTTTATTATCCATTGATATTCTCCAAAATTTTTTCACAAATCAGCCTAGGATTTTGATTTTTATAAATAGGACGTCCTATAACTATGAAATCGCTTTTATTTTCCTGAGCTATTATTAGATCAGCGACACGTTTTTGATCGTCTTTACCTTCTCCAAAAGGACGAATTCCTGGTGTTAAAGTTAAGAAATTTTGATGAGTGTTTTCTTTGATATTTTTGCTTTCAAAAACAGAGCAAACCATTCCATCAAGACCATTTTCATAAGACATTTTTGCGAAATTAATCACAGCTTCATTGATTGTTTGTTTATAAATATTGAAAAAATTTTCTTCATCAAAGCTAGTAAGTGCTGAAACTGCTAAAACTAAAGGGCGTTTAGAAAATTTTTTATCAAGCCTATTCATAACTTCTTGCATAGCGATATTTCCAGCACTTGCGTGAATATTTATCATATCAACGCCAAGTTTAGCGATTTCTTCGCAGGCATCTGCCATTGTGTTAGGAATATCATGAATTTTTAAATCCAAAAAGATCTTAAAATCACTAATTTTTTTGAGATCTTCTATAAATTTAAAACCATCTCTTAAGTATGCCCTTAAACCTACTTTTAGCCAAAGATCCAAACCTTTTAAATCTTTAGCTATATTAAGACATTCTTCTTTTGTAGCAAGATCTAATGCGACACATAATTTCATTTTTTAGCCTTAATAAGAGCGTCTAAAACCCCATTGATAAATTTAGGAGAATTATCATTTGCTAATTCTTTTGCTAATTCTATGGCTTCATTAATCACTATAGCACTAGCTGTATCGGTGTAAAGTAGTTCATATGCTCCAAGTCTTAATATAGCTCTTTCTATACAGCCTAATTTCATAATTTCATTTTCTTTTAAACAAGAATTTAAAATTTCATCTATATTTGAGATATTTTGAAAAACTCCTTTATATAAATTTAAAGTAAAATTTTTTTGTTCGTTACGAATTTTTTTTTCATTTAAATAATCATCAATAAAATTTTCATTTTTTTCATTCATTTCTAAAGCATAAAGTAAAGAAATAACGCTTTGTCTGACTTGATGACGCGTTGCCATTAAATCGCCTTACTTAAATTAAGCATTTCAATGACAGTTGTCATGGCTTCAAAACCTTTGTTTCCAGCTTTACTACCCGCTCTTTCTATAGCTTGTTCTATGGTATCGGTGGTAAGAACGCCAAAGCTTACAGGAATACCATGATTTAAACTTACATTAGCTATGCCTTTTGTAGTTTCTGCTGCAACATAATCAAAATGCGGGGTAGATCCTCTGATAACAGCACCTATGCAACAAATAGCATCAAATTTTTTACTTTCTATAGCTTTTTTTAGAATAAAAGGAAGTTCAAAAGCACCAGGAACAAGAATAAGACTTAAATTTTCTTCTTTTCCGCCATGTCTTAAAAAAGCATCTTTTGCTCCTTCTACAAGACGATCGGTGATGATATGATTAAATCTTGCATTAATGATTGCAATTTTTTCATCAGAATTTAGGTTAAGTTTTCCTTCGATAATTTTCATTTTATATCCTTTATGGTATTTTGTATTTGTAAGAGTGTTTCAACACAATTTTTAAGACGCAAAATATCAAGCATATTAGGTCCATCACATAAAGCCTCGCAAGGATTAAGATGGGTTTCAAAGAAAAATCCATCCACACCAACCGCTGCGGCCGCTCTTGCTAAAGGTTCGACAAATTCACTTTTTCCACCACTTTTTCCACTTGCAGCTCCTGGCATTTGGACACTATGAGTTGCATCAAATACCACTGGAGCGAATTCACGCATAATTATTAAAGATCTCATATCTACAACTAAATTTCCATAGCCAAAACTAGAACCCCTTTCGGCAACAAATACACCATTTTGTTTAGCCACTTCATAGCCTTCCTCATTTATACCTCTAGTTTGAAGAATTTTTTTCACGCTATATTTCATATCGTTTGGATTTAAAAATTGTCCTTTTTTGATATTAACTTTTGCTTTAGTTTTAGCGGCTGCAACAAGTAAATCGGTTTGACGACATAAAAAAGCTGGAATTTGGAGTACATCGACTACTTCACCTGCAATGGGTGCTTGATAACTTTCGTGAATATCGGTTAAAATTTTCATATTAAATTCATTTTTTACACTTTGTAAAATTTTAAGCCCTTCTTCGATTCCAGGACCACGAAAAGAATCAATGCTTGTTCGATTAGCCTTATCAAAACTTGATTTAAAATAAAATTCTATATTTTCATTTTCATTAAAAATTTTAAGTTGTTCAGCAACTTTAAATACTAAATCTTTGCTTTCTATAACGCAAGGACCAGCAATTAATATTATCTTTTTCATTTTTTTCCTTTTACGACTAAAATCAATCCTCCAAAAATAATGCCTATTATACCTAAAAAAACCATAGCACTTGGTAAATTATCGCCCAAAATTAATCCAACAATTAAACTAAAAATAACATCAAAATAGCTTACACCTGCAACAATACCAGCTTGCTTAGCTATCCCATAAGCTTTAGTAATATGAATTTGATAAATGGTGCCAAAAATTCCCATAATTAAAATTATAAACCAAGCTTTTAAACTAGGCATGACAAAAGGAGCTAAAATAAAATCTAAATGCAGAAAATGTAATTTTTCAGGTTCTAAAAATTCAGCTCCTATCATTGAAAGCAAAGGCATAAGAGTTCCAAGAAAAATAAAAGAAAGTGCAATTTGTTCTGTGGTATAAAATTGTCTTAATTTTCTAACGCTTGTAAGCGCTAAAGCTGCTAAAAATCCACTTGTAATTCCGATGATAGAATTTTTTAAATCAAATCCTGAATGGTAAGCTTTATCGGCCCAAGGTTGAGTGATTAAAAGCATACCTAAAAAAGCAATGAAAATACCTATCCAGGCTTTTTTATCTATGTTTTCTTTAAAAACAAAAAAAGCAATTAACGTGATGAAAATTGGAGCGGTTTTTTGGAAAGCAAAAGCACCTCCTAATGTGATATTTGAGACATTATAGAAAAACATATAAAGCGATAGAGTTCCAACAATTCCGCGAAATACTAAGAGCCAAAAATGCCCACCATCTTTATGAACTTTTGAACGTTTTAATAACCAAACTATAAAGATAATTCCTATAATATTCCTAAAGAACATAATTTCAATCGAACTCATTTCTTGGCTTAAAATTTTAGCACAAGCACCCATAAGTGTGAAATCCAAACAGGCTAAAAGCATAAAATAAACCCCTAAATTATGCTTAATAACTCTTAGCATTTTTATTCCTTAATTAAAATTAATTCATTCTATTCTTTTTTGCTTAATATTAAGGCAAATTTTATATAATCTTTCTTAAAAATAAAAATTTATCATTTAGGCAAAGAAATGCAAAGCATTATACTTATAGGTAAACCTAATGTTGGAAAATCAAGTCTTTTTAATAGGATGGCAAAAAGAAGGATAGCCATTACAAGTGAGATTTCGGGTACGACTAGAGATACAAATAAAACAGAAATTCATATAGGATCTAAAAGTGCTTTTATTATCGATAGTGGTGGGCTTGATGAGAGTGATGAGCTTTTTAAAAATGTTAAAAAAAATACTTTAAAGGTTGCTAAAGAAAGTGATATTATTCTTTATTTGGTTGATGGAAAATTAGCCCCAGATGAAGAAGATAGACGTTTTTTTTACTCTTTGAAAAAATTAAATAAACCACTGGCCTTGGTTATCAATAAGGTGGATAATAAAAAAGATGAAGAAAGAGCGTGGGAATTTGCAAATTTTGGTGTAAAAGAAATTTTTAATATTTCTGTAACTCACAATGTGGGACTCGATGAGCTTTATAATTGGCTAGAGCAATTTTTGAATGAAGCTAGTTTAATTCCTGATGAAGAGCAAGATTTAGAGGATTTTTTAGAGCATTATGAAGCTAAGCAAGAAGTACAATTTAAAGAGGTAGATCAAAATCATATTAGAGTAGGGATAGTAGGTCGTGTTAATGTTGGAAAATCAAGTCTTTTAAATGCCTTAGTCAAGCAAGAACGTAGTGTTGTTAGTAGTATAGCTGGCACCACGATTGACCCTGTGAATGAAACAATAATCCATCAGAATAAAACGATAGAATTTGTTGATACTGCCGGTATTAGAAAACGTGGAAAAATTCAAGGATTAGAAAGATTTGCTTTAAATCGTACAGAAAAAATTTTGCAAAATTCTCAAATCGCACTTTTGGTTTTAGATGCGGATGAAGGTTTTAACGAACTTGATGAAAGAATAGCAGGGCTTATTGCAAAGTATTATTTAGGTGTTATCATAGTTTTAAATAAATGGGATAAGAGTGATCTTGATTTTGATAAAACAGTTAAGGAGCTAAAACTTGATCGTTTTAAATTTTTAGCTCATGCACCTATTGTGAGTGTTTCAGCTTTAAGCGGCAAAAGGGTGCATGTGATTCTTGATAAAATTTTACAAGTTTTTGAAAATTTCATACAAAAAATTCCAACTTCAAAACTTAATATTTTAATAGAAAATGCAACTAAAGCACATCCTTTGCCACATGATTATGGAAAATTGGTTAAAATTTATTATGCTGTACAATATGATATCGCACCTCCAAAGATTGCTTTAATCATGAATCGTCCAAAAGCCTTGCATTTTAGCTATAAGCGTTATTTGCAAAATAAGATAAGAAAAGAATTTGATTTTGAAGGAGTGCCTTTAATCATTGCTTCGCGTAAAAAAGGAAGTAAGGAAAATGATGAGAATGGATAATATTATTTTTATCGGCTTTATGGGGTCTGGAAAAAGCACTATAGCTAGAAATTTGGCTATAAGATCGGATCGAATTTTTTTAGATAGTGATTTGTTAATCGAAGCAAAATTTAATCAAAATATTACTGAGATTTTTAAAAATAAGGGCGAGGAGTTTTTTAGAGAGCAAGAACAAAAATTAGCTGATTTTTTTAGCAGTTGCAATAATGCTTGTATTGCAAGCGGTGGTGGTTTTATCCAAGTAAAAAATTTAGAAAAAATAGGTTTTTGTATTTATTTGAAGGCTAGTTTTGAGTATTTAAAAAAGCGTTTAAATGAAGATGAAATTGCTAAAAGACCTTTATTTTATGATGAAATTAAAGCAAAAAAATTATATAATGAAAGGATAAAGTCTTATGAGGATAAGGCTGATATTATTATAGATATCGAAAATAAAAGCATTGATATTCTTATGGATGAGTTAAAAAAGGCAATAAAATGAGAGTTTTGACAGGATTACAACCTAGCGGAGATTTGCATATAGGAAATTATTTTGGTGCGATAAAACAAATGGTAGATGCACAAAATACAAGTGAAATGTTTATATTTATTGCAAATTACCATGCTATGACCTCTTCGCAAAATGGGGAAAAATTAAAAGAAAATTCACTAAAAGCAGCTGCAGCTTTTTTAAGTCTTGGTATTGATCCTCAAAAGAGTGTGTTTTGGCTACAAAGCGATGTAAAAGAAGTTTTGGAGCTTTATTGGATTTTATCACAATTTACTCCTATGGGCTTATTAGAAAGAGCACATAGTTATAAGGATAAAATTGCTAAAGGTTTAAGTGCTTCTCACGGACTTTTTTCTTATCCTGTTTTGATGGCAGCAGATATTTTACTTTTTGATACCCAGCTTGTTCCTGTAGGAAAAGATCAAATTCAGCATGTTGAAATTGCACGTGATATTGCTTTAAAGGTAAATAATGAGTGGGGAGAAATTTTTACTTTACCTCAAGCTAAAGTTAATGAAGATGTAGCAGTTGTTTTAGGAACGGATGGTGCTAAAATGAGTAAATCTTATAAGAATACTATAGATATTTTTAGTGATGAAAAAACCTTAAAAAAACAAATTTCATCCATTATAACTGACAGTACCCCTTTAGAAGAACCTAAAGATCCTAAAGAATGCAATGTTTTTAAAATAGCAAAGTTGTTTTTAGATGAAGAAAGAGAAAGTGATTTAAAAAGTCGCTATTTAAAAGGAGGGGAAGGTTATGGGCATTTTAAAATGTATTTAAATGAACTTATCAATGAGTATTTTAAGGATGCGAGGCAAAAATATAAAGAATTTTTAGAAAAACCTTCGTATTTGAAAGAAATTTTAGATTTTGGTGCAAATAGAGCTAAAAATGTAGCTCAAGCAAAAATGCAAAAAATTTATGATAAAATAGGGTTATAAATAAAGGAGTAAGAGATGCTTGATTTAAAAAATTTACAAAACAATTTTGATGAGGTGGCTAAAAAGCTAAAAAGTAAAAAGGTAGATGAAAATTTACTCAAGCAACTTGCTGAAATTTTTATTGAGTTAAAAAAAGAAAAAACAGCTTTAGAGGAATTGCAAGCTTTTCAAAATAAATTCAGTAAAGAGCTTGCCAATACTCAAGATAAGGAAGACTTAAAATCAAAGCTAAGCGAAAATAAAAATAAAATTAATGAGCAAAATCAAAAAGTTGTTGTTTTAGAAAATAAGCTTGAAAGTATTGCGCATACAATTCCAAATATTCCTGATGATATTGTTCCTGTAGGTGAAGATGAAGATGAAAATGTTGAAGTAAAAAAAGTTCTTACTCCACCAAATTTTGATTTTGAACCCAAAGAGCATCACGATTTGGGTGAAAGTTTAGATTGGCTTGATTTTGTAAGAGGGGTTAAAATTTCTGAGAGTCGTTTCTGTGTACTTAAGAACGAGGGGGCTTTGTTAAGCAGAGCTTTGGTTAATTATATGATAGATTTTAACAGAAGTCGTGGCTTTAATTTTGTCAATGTGCCTTATTTGGTTAATGGTGCTACTATGTTTGGAACAGGACAATTGCCAAAATTTAAAGATGATATGTATAAAGTAGAGGACGAGGACTTATATCTTATTTCAACTTCTGAAATTCCAGTAACCAATCTTTATAGCGGAGAAATTTTAAGTAGTGAAAGCTTACCAATAAAAATGACTTGTTATAGTGCTTGTTTTAGAAAAGAAGCCGGTAGTGCAGGACGTGATACAAGAGGAATTATTCGTCAGCATCAATTTGAAAAGGTAGAACTTGTCAGTATAACTAAGCCTGAACAAAGCGATAGTGTGTTTAACGAAATGGTAGAATGTGCGAGTGATTTATTAAGCTCTTTAGGTTTGGCTCATAGGCATTTGATGCTTTGCACGGGAGATTTGGGTTTTAGTGCTGCAAAGACTATTGATCTTGAAGTTTGGATTCCTTCTCAAAATAAATATCGCGAAATTAGCTCCGTTTCTAATTGTCGTGATTTTCAAGCAAGACGTGCTAAAATTCGTTATAAAAATGATCAAGGTAAAAATGAATTAGTCCATACTTTAAATGGTTCTTCATTAGCTGTAGGTAGAACTTTAGTTGCTATTATGGAAAATTATCAAGATAAAGATGGAAAAATCACCATCCCTGATGTTTTAAGAAAATATTTTTAGAGACAATAAATGGCCGAAAAAGAAGATATAGTATTAGAAAAATCAGAAGACGATTTAAATAGGGAAAGGCTTGATGAGAGTTTAGGAGAGTTTAAGGGGCAAGAAGGACAAGCTCCCGAAGATGAAGAATTTGTATCACTATCAGAAGAGTCTTCTGGTGAAAATAATGATACTGGTTTTAGTTTTACTCGAGAGAGTGCTCCTGAAGAAGATGCTTCATCTCCTGAAGAAGTTCAAGATGAGAATCAACTTATCCCTTGGTATAAAGATAGAAAATTTATCTCTCTTGTAGCTGCATCTTCACTTTTAATTTGTATTTTAGTATTTACTCTTTTTTATTTAATTTTTAGTGAAGGAAATATTAAACCTGATATTGTTGCCTCTAAACCTATAGAACAACCAGAAATTGTTCCAGATGAATCTTATAAATATAATCATGATATGTCAAAAGTTGATGAAATGATACAAAAAGCTAATGCACTTTATCTTAAGGGAGAAATTAATCAGGCCTTAAAAGTTTATAAGCAAATTGCTGTTTATAACGAATCTTTATCAAATTATAACTTAGGTGTTTCTCAAATGAATGAAAATAAATTTAAAGAAGCACTAGAAAGTTTTAAAAAGGCAATAGCAAGTGGAGAGAATCAAAGTGTATCAGCTATAAATGCTGCAGTTTGTGCTTTAAAACTTGAGGATAAGGAAAAATTTAATTATTATATCGATTTAGCACAAGTTTACCTTTCAAAAGAAGGAAAATCCAAGTTATATAATTATTATTTAGCTCTAATAGATTATTATAAAGGATATTATCCAGAAGCTTTGCAAATGTTTCAGCGTGTTAATATTGAGCCTTATATAGATACAGCTAAATATCTGTCTGCTAAAATTTATGCAAAAATGGATTTTGATACAAAAGCAGTTCAGCAATTAAATACACAAGAAAATTTTGAATCAAGTCTTTCTTTAGGTCTTTTATATGCTAGAATGGGTGAATATGATAAGGCCAAATCTTTTTTAAATACGGCCATGAAAATTGAAAGAGATTTTAACCAGAGTTTAGCCGCCTTAACTTTAGTGGATATAAAAACAGGTGATTATCAAGATATGTTGATGCGTTTGCAAAATATTTATAAAAATAATGATGAAAATAAATATAAAGTTTTAGATAGGTATAAAATCAAAACACGTTTAAATCAAAATTTATTTAATATTGAAATAGCACAAAGTAATTTTTCTAAGGATATACTCAAAAAAACCAAAAATCAATTCGATTTACTTTTTTATTATGCACCTTATCAAGTGTTTGATTCTAAACAGGCATCACTTTATATAGAAAAATCTAATATTGTAGATTTTATTGACGATGGTGCAAATTCTGGGAATTATTTAGCTGTAAGCAAGGCTTTATCTTCTACTAATATTAAAATTGCTAACATTATCAATCACGCACTCAATCAGCAATTAAGACTTGCAAATGAAGAATTTCAGCAATTGTTAAAAAATTATCCAGAACATAGTATTTTACAATATAATTTAGCTTTAACTTACGCACAAATGCAAAATTATGAGCTTGCTTATAAATATTTTTCTAGCTCCTATCATTTAAATCCTAAAAATTATTTAGCAGGTGTATTTGCTATGTTTTGCGGAAAATTAGGTGGTTATGATACAACTAAACTTTATAATGAAATTCTTGAAAATATGAGTACTGATGATAAATCTAAAATAAATATATATAAAAGTATGTTATTTTTAGCTAATAATGATTATGTCTCTATGTTACCCTATTTGGATGAAAACAAAAAAGAAGATTCGCCTTTAAGTCTTATATTTGAAGCCATTATTGCAAAAAATAATAATCTTAATAATCAAGTGGATGTAAAAATTGCCAAATTGAGATCGCAATTACCACAAGATATTGTCGCAAATATTTTATATTTTAATTCTTTAAATTCAAATTTCAATATTAAAGAATATGCTCAAAATGCACAAATTCATTTTAAAAATTTAAAACTTGATTACCGCAATGTTTTTGGTGGACCGAATATTACTAGAGAATTTTATGTTAGTTTGATGCATATCTCGGGACTTTTAAATTTAGAAAGAAATAAATTTAAAGAATTAATGAATACTTCGAAATTTAAAAGCGAAGGAGTGATGCAAACTTTAGCGTATCTGGATATATTTGCACAGCAATATGAAGAATCTTACGCACTTTACAATGTCTTGATTGATGATTTAAAAATTAAAGATAGTAGAACTTTGTTTTTAGCCGCAGTAGCTGCTATAGGAGCAAATAATCCAAATTCGGCAATAGCACTCCTTCAACTTTCAAAACTTACCGATAAAAACAATAAAGAAAGTAAAGCCGCATTAGGTTTGCTTTATCAAGAAGTTCATAATTATGAGGCCGCAATATCACAATATAAAACCTTGCCTAATAATTTTAAAAGTGAATTTTTTACTTTTGATATTAAAAATTAAAGATGTTTGGAAAAACCAAACATCTTTAATTAAGCTTGAAGATCTAAAGTTTTCCCCCCAAGTTCATCGATGCGATCAGTAACTTTTTTAATTGCTGCTTCAATTGTATCTTGGCTGATTTGAGGAAGCTTCCCACCCCACATTTTTTCTGCTTGCTCAAAACCTTTTTTCATACCCTCAAGACCTTCTTTGAGTTTATCAACATCATTTCCAGCACCATTGATTACAAAATCAGCAATGCGATTTGCTGTATTCTCGATACCAAAAAATCCGTCTTCGCTTATAAGCTGATTTAGCTCGTCAGCGTTCATAGAAAGTGGATTTTTACCACTATAACCTAAAGATGCAAAATCAATATTTGAAAGAATGGACTTAGCGGTATTTAAATCACCTCCACCTAAAAGTTCATTAATTCCAGCTTGAGCACTACTTGTACCAAAAACAGTATTCATAGTTTGTTGCTGAAATTGAACTAGGTAAAGTTGAGTAATACCTTTTCCTCCAAGCGTGCTTAATTTTTCAAGAGTGTTTTTATCAATATCCTTACTTGAATTCGCACTTTGGACGTTTGTATCCTTCGTATTTTTTTTAGCATCTTCGTCTGCCTTTTTATTGCTAACTTGTGTTTGCGTCATGCTAGCGATATTTGAATAAGTATTCACTTGCATCTTAGCTCCTTATTGTGAGGTTATTTTTATATCGACTTTTTTCAATAAAATTTTATATTTTAGATAAATTTAATATTGATTATTCTATAAAAAAATTTTTATTTTAGATAATAAGATATTTGTTCTTTTTCTAATATTCTTATAAGATTACTTGTACCTTCAACTCCTGTTGGAAAACCTGCGGTGAGTAAATAACATTTATCTTCTTTCATAAAACCTTTTTCTACAGCTGACTTTACGGCATCTTTTAGCAATTCTGTTAAGCCACTACTTTTATTAACTAAAATAGCAGGATTAACTCCCCAAACTATACTTAAAGAATTAAGAGTTTTTTCAGAATGACCCACAGCTATAATTTCCATATTTGGTCGATATCTTGAGATTTTTAGTGCCGATTTACCACTGCTTGTAAGAGAAAAAATTGCACTAGCATTTAAATCATTAGCGAGATTGGCTGAAGAGCGCATAATTTTATCCGTGTTGTCTAGATTTTCAAAATCATTAAATTTATTATAGGGATAGCGCTTTTCGGTTTCTATAATGGTTTGACACATAATATCAACTGCATTAGCAGGATCTATACCTACAGCACTTTCTTCACTGAGCATCACTGCATCACTACCATCTAAAACAGCGTTGGCAACATCAGAAATTTCAGCTCTTGTTGCCGTTTTACTTTTTGCAAGAGAAAAAAGCATTTGAGTGGCTGTAATAACAGGTTTAGAAGCATTATTGGCTTTATAGATAATTTCTTTTTGGATATTAGGTACTCTATAATAAGGAACTTCTATGCCCAAATCTCCACGCGCAACCATAATACCATCACTCGAAGCTATAATTTCATCTATATTTTCAACTGCATCAAATTTCTCTATTTTCGCAAAAATTGCTATTGTAGCATTATTTTTTATAAGAATTTCACGGACTTCGTCAATATCATGGGCATTTTGTACAAAAGAAATAGCAAGAAAATCAACCCCATTTTGTATCCCCCAAAGCAAATCATCTTTGTCTTTTTGAGTGATAATATCTATATTGATTTTAGTGTTTGGAAAATTAATACCTTTATTTGAATTCAAAAAACCATCATTTTCAATTATCGTTTCAATTTTTTCAGAATCAATTGCAGTTACTCGAGTCCGAATAGATCCATCATATAAATATATATATTCATTAAGTTTAAGCATATTTAAAATTTCACTTTGATTGATACTTATTTTGTAATGGTTTGTTGCAATCTGCTCCCCTATAATTTTTTCGCGATAAAAATCAAGTTTATCGCCTTTTTTAAGTTCAAAAGGCGTTTTTAATTCTCCTGTGCGAATTTTAGGTCCACTGATATCTTGTAAAATTCCTACACGAACATTGAGTTCTTTTGCTACTTTGCGTATAGTTTCAAGATTGTTTTTATGATATTCATGAGTTCCATGAGAAAAATTTAGGCGAAAAACATTTACGCCATTAATGATCATTTGACGCAAAACTTCTTCTTTTTCGCTCGCTGGTCCAACCGTAGCTACAATCTTTGTTTTTTTTAGCATAAATAAATCCTTTTTGTTTAAGTTATAAATTATAATAATTCAGAAGTAAATTTATCTTCGTCAAATTTAGCCCCTAAATATTCACATATTAATTTTACATCTCTTTCGGCATTACCCAAGCAACTTGTTGCACCTGGACTTGGTGTCATATTAAAAATAATTCCAGGAATTTCAACAATACTCGCTTCTCCTAACATTAATTCTCCTTTTGTTTTATCAATAACTTGAGGACGCACTCCACCAAAACCTTTAGCATAATAAATATCACTTGTTTTAAGACTCGGAACTATTTTTTTGGCATCTTTGACAAATAATCTTTTATTGATAAAAGGTAGCTCAAAAAGGTAATTATAGAGTATATAATTTCTGATTGTTGAATCTTTAAACATATTTAAAGTAACTTTTAAAACTATACTATCAAATCTTAAAGCTTCAAAAAATTCAGGAACAGATTTCAAACCATGGTAACGTTCTAATTTTGGAATAACCAATGCTGTTGGTCCAAAACGAGTATTCATATTTGCCAGTAAATCAGGATCTCCGTGTAATGCAGCAAATGGTAATTTTGGATTTTGAACCATATAAACTTTACCATTAAGTAGTTTTTGCTTAGTAAGATAAAAACTGCCTGCAACAGGCCAGCATGATTTATCCATCCCTAGATTCATTTTATGAGCTAAATACAAAGAATGTGCACCGGCATTTACAACTATAGCTTTTGCATAATATTCTTGATAGTTATTTGTTCTTACGATAAAAATATCTTCTTTTTTTTCGATATAAGTAACCTCTTGATTAAAGGCTATAAAAGTATTTTTATTTTGTAGTTGGGCTTGCTCAACTAAGCTTGTACTCATTTTCTCAAAATCAACAGTAGTAAAAACTTCTCCAGATTCAACACCCATAGCACAGATATTTTCTGGCCTATCATTGATACCGTCTTCTCCAATAACCACTTTAGGTTCAATGTGTTTGATTTTATCTTTATCGAAAAATTTTATATAAGGATAAAGTTCTTTAAATTCCTCATAGCGATTTTTCATATAGTCACATTCTGTATCGCCAACCGCTAGAGCCATTTTTTGATGTGAAAACATAAAACGATTTTGTGCATTTTGCAAAATTCCATATTTTATAATCATATCTGCAGTTCTTTTTACTTTTTTAGCTTTTTCTAGCGTATAATTAGTTTCTATATCGCCACAGTGTATAGTTTGAGAATTACTTGTTCCTCTAGAGTTTAAAGTCGCGGGAGAGCTATATTTTTCTATTAAGGCAATGTTTTTGATATCTGTGTATCTTGCAAATTCGTAAAATAAAGCAGATCCAGAAATCCCAGCCCCAATGATAAGCACATCGAATTGTTTTTGAGCCATCATTTTTCCTTTTACTTGAAATAAAACTTACTAAATAAAAGTTTAGTCGAATTTATTTTATAAAAAGTTAAAATTTGTTAAATAATATATTTAGTGAGAATTTTTGTAACACTTTTAGAGTAATAAATTAGGATTTTCTTGTATAATTTTTTTCATTCCTCTAAAAATAAGAAGTTTATCATAAATCGCATTTTCAAAATAGTTTGCCAAAAATTGTCCATCTCCACCTGTAAAATAGAGTTTTTTATTTTGCGTAGCATCTTTTATAAGCAGATAAATGCTTTTAAAAACTCCATAACTTAAAGCATCTCTTGTTTTTTGAGGAAAGGCATCAAAACTGATTTGAGTATTAAACTCATGCTTTAATCTAGGAGAAATGTGAGTATAAATTTTTCTAAAGTTAGCAATTCCAGGTAAAATAAACCCTCCTAGATGTATAGAATTTGAAACTATATCCACGGTGATAGCACTTCCAGCATCTACAATCACTCCATCTTCTATAGTATAACAAGCAGCAATACGATCTATACCTAAGCCTTGATAAATAGTATCAAACATAAAAAAAGGTTCAAGGTTTATAAAATTTTTTTGAGATTTAAGATGATCTTTTAAGCTTTCGTTGACATTAATATAAAAGATTTTTTGTTCGCTTTTAAATTCTAAAAACTGCTGTATATTTAATGTGAAATATTTATTATTATCTAAAAAATTGGCATTAGAATTACCAATATCACAAAGCAACATAAATATCAAATCCTTTTTCTTTTAAATATAATTTTGCTTTGGAACAAAGTGCATTTTTGGTAAAAAAGAATTTGTGTTTTAATTTAAAATTATTTGCTAAGTTATCTAAAAATAAAGCATCTTTTGTAACAAATCTAGCTTTTCCTGTATAAACAAAGAGTAAATTCTTATTATCTGTAGCACAAAGATAAGATCTTTTGTTTGTAAAAGATTTCAAATCAAAAGATTTTAAATTTAAGTTAAATATATTCATTGCTTCATCTAATACATTCATAGTAGATCTAAAATTTTATTTCCAAAATAAAATCGACCATTTCCTATAAAAGATAATTCCTCAACAGCATCTGAAAGTTTAAATACTTTTACATCTTCTAAATTTAAATCACATTTTATCAAATAACCTGTTTTTTCAAAAGCATATAAATAATCATTGTATATTGTTGCTTTTGTAAAGATGGCAAAATCAAATTTTCTTTCTTCTAATTTTCTTAGGTTATAATCAGTCTTTATAATATTTCCATCTTTTTCGAAAATAAAAATAGCATTGTTATTAAGCGCAATATCTTTAATATCTGCATTTAAATAAATGGTTCGTGTTGGACTTATAACCATAACTCTCTTGGCAGTCGCAGCTATTATTTTATCATTTTTTATACTGAGATTAATAATATTATTAAAAAAATTTTCCGCAGAAACAACTATATCTTTTACAACCTTTAAGGTATTTTTAGATAAAACTATGATTTTGCCATCTAGGGTAGGATAGATTATGATATTATCCAAAAATACAGGATTTGCAACTCGACTATCTTGTACAGGTGCAGGAGTTAAAGTCTGAGTGAATTTTATCCCTAGAGAACGATTTGCAAAAACAATACTATTATCTGCTAATACAAGAGCCAAATCATCACCATTTAAAGCTATTCCAACTACAGCAGCATCAAATTTATAGGAATAAGTTTCATTATGATTATGATCATAAATTTTTAAATTTCCATTATTATCAGCTTCGATAAACTCTCCATCTTGATAAGCTAAAAGAATATAGTTTTTATCAAGCTTAAAATCATTAATTACAATATCATTTTTTAAAATAATTCCATTATTATCTAATTTAGCAGAAAATAAATTCCAATCAACGATATTTGCCTTTAAAGAATCATTATAAGATAATTCTCCATCAATATGCACAGGTTCAAAATATTGTCTTTTGGTTCCACAAGCATAAAGAAAGAATAAGCAAAATAAAATTATAAAAAAATGTTTCATTGTGAAATACCTTGATAATGTTTAAGATTTTTAGCAATTTGATTTAAACTAGAGTTTTCATTAATTTGTGAAAGTAATATATCTGCTTGTTTTATTTTATTTTCTTTTAAGAGTTGATAAGCTTTAAAAACTTTATCATAGTCTTTTAAGAAAATGGAATTTTCTTCCAAAGAGGCAGAAATAATATTTTGCAAAAGAGGATTTACATTAGAATTATCCTTAAGAGCTTGGATCTGACTTTTTAATTTTGTATTATTTGAATCATTGACAAATTTTTCCATAAGGAAAATTGCATAAAGATTTTCATTTTTTTGCTCGAGTTTATTTAAAAGATCTTGATCGTTAGGATTATTTAATAAACTTGTATAAATTCTATTACTCTCTTTTTCATTATATTCGTTTATTTTAGAGTTAATAAAACTAATTGCAAACCAAAGTATTAAGATTATAATCAGTAAAAATATATAGATTTTATATTTTTGTATAAATCTTTCACTTCTTATAAAATTTTCTATAAACTTTTCTTCAGTATTAAATTCCGTTTTTATAGCTTTTAGGTTATCTTTCAATCTCAAAATTCATCCTTTGAAAATTTTCTATGACATAATATTGTAACATAAAATTATAAATTCTAAAGAATACTCTAAATAATTTAAAGTTTTTTATGATATAATTTTTCGAAAATCAAAATACAACATAAAAGGTTACGATTTACAAATGCAAATAGATGAGAAATTGCTTAGTAAGCTTGAAAAATTAAGTGCTTTAAAGATTGCAGAAGAGAAAAGAATCGAAGTGATTCAAGAGTTAAGCGAAATTGTAAATTTTGTTGATAAGCTTAATGAGTTAGATTTAAGTTTTTCCGAAATTACGATTAATACCATTAAAGGCGGAACGCCTTTTAGGGTGGATGAAGCTAGAGTTAGCAATGTGATCAATCAAGTTTTAGAGCATTCTCCAAAATACAGTGAGCATTTTTTTATTGTTCCTAAAATTATAGAATGATTAACTGATTATTTAATACCTGTTTGTAAAATAAGTCAGTTTTAATTGTAGAGAAAGTGGTTAAGATGAATTTTTATTGGTTTGATGCTTTTATTTTAGGTTTTACCTTGCTCTTGGGACTTAAAGGCATTATCAATGGTTTAATTAAAGAAATTTTTGGACTTTTGGGTATTATTGGAGGTGTTTTTGTAGCATCAAAGTATGCATCGGAAGCTTCTGAGTTTATCCGAAACACTTTTTATAAAATAGATAACCAAAGTTTGGCAAATTTTGCAGGTTTTTTAGCTGTTTTGGTTATTTTTTGGATTTTTTGTCTTTTATTTGGAAATTTTCTTTCTAAATTATTAAAATTTAGCGGTTTAGGATTTTTAGATCGCATAGGAGGGTTTATTTTTGGTGGTATGAAGGTGTTTTTGATATTTGCTATCTTGATTTTTTGTATAGCAAAAATCGATTTTTTAAATAATAAACTCAATAATTTTGCTAAAGATAGTTATACTTTAGAATTGCTTAAAAATGCTGGTTCATTTATTATGAATCAGTCTATAACAGAGAATGGTTTGCAAGAGGCGGGTAAAAATTTAAAAAGCATAGTAAATGATTTAAATGGCACTCAAGAGGAATAATATATGTTAATTGAAAATGTAGAGTACGATGTATTACTAGAAAGATTTAAAAAAATTTTAAGACAGGGCGGTCTTAAATATACCAAACAAAGAGAAATATTATTAAAAACATTATATCACAGTGATACTCATCATACTCCAGAAAGTTTATATATGGAAATAAAACAAGTTGAGCCAAATTCAAATGTAGGAATTGCTACTGTTTATAGAACTTTAAATTTGCTAGAAGAAGCGGAAATGGTTACTTCCATCTCTTTTGGTTCAGCAGGAAAAAAATATGAGTTAGCCAATAAACCACATCATGATCATATGATTTGTAAAAATTGTGGTAAAATTATAGAGTTTGAAAATTCTATAATCGAGCGACAACAAGCTTTAATTGCTAAAGAATACAATTTTAAATTAACTGGGCATTTAATGCAACTTTATGGAATTTGTGGCGATTGTAATCAAAAAATTAAGGTAAAAATTTAGAATGTTTGATAATATTTTAGAGCAACAAAGAATAGAAAAATCTAATGAATTTAAAAAAGCCGGAATCAATCCTTACCCGCATTTCTTAAGAAAAGAAATGTCTTTATTGGATTTTAAAACTAAATTTTCTTATGTATTACAAAGTGAAACAAAACGAGATGAAGAGCGTTTCGGAATTGTTGCTGGACGTTTAAAATTTTTAAGGATAGCTGGAAAATCTATTTTTGCAAATATAGAAGATGAAAATGAGAATTTGCAAATTTATTTCAGCAAGGATAGTATAGGAGAAGAACAATTTAATCTGCTTAAGAAAAATCTTGAGGTAGGAGATATTATTTTAGTAAAAGGTTTTCCGTTTGTGACAAAAACGGGTGAATTTAGTCTTCATGCAAGCGAGATAAAACTTGCTACTAAGTCTATTATTCCATTGCCTGAAAAATATCATGGACTTACAGACATAGAACAACGATATCGCAAACGTTATGTTGATTTGATTATGAATTCGGAAGTAAGAAAAGATTTTTTAACTCGTTCTAAGGTTGTGAGTATTATTCGTCATTTTTTTGAAGATAAAGGATTTTTAGAAGTTGAAACACCCATGATGCATCCAATTGCTGGCGGAGCAAATGCTAAACCTTTTATAACATTTCATAATTCTTTAAAGGTTGAAAGATTTTTAAGAATTGCACCAGAGCTTTATTTAAAAAGACTTATAGTTGGAGGTTTTGAAGCAGTTTTTGAAATCAATCGTTGCTTTAGGAATGAAGGTATGGATTTAACACACAATCCAGAATTTACTACCATCGAGTTTTATTGGGCTTATCATGATTATAAAGATTTAATGGATCTTACAGAAGAGCTTTTTTCTTTACTTTTGAATCAATTAAATTTGGAAAAAGTTATAGAATTTGATGGCCATAAAATTGATTTTTCAAAACCTTTTGAAAGAATTTCTTATAAAGAAGCTCTTAAAAAATATGGTGGATTAAACGATGAAGTCATAGAAGATAAAGATAAAATTTTAACTCAATTAAAATCTGATGGTTTTGAGGCTAACGAAAGATTAGATTTGGGACATTTACAAGCAGAATTATTTGATAATTACGTAGAGGGCAAATTGATTAATCCAACCTTTATTACAGATTTCCCAATTTCAATTAGTCCACTTTCACGTCGTAGCGACGAAGATCCTAATATAGCTGAGAGATTTGAATTATTTGTTTGTGGAAGAGAATTAGCAAATGGTTTCAATGAGCTTAATGATCCTTTGGATCAATATGAAAGATTTTTAAAGCAAATAGAAGCAAAAAATGCAGGTAATGAAGAAGCTTGCGAGATGGATGAAGATTTTGTTAATGCTTTAGGTTATGGTATGCCTCCTACTGCGGGACAGGGAATAGGAATTGATAGGCTTGTTATGTTATTAACCAATAAAAAATCTATTCGAGATGTTATTTTATTTCCGGCTATGAGACCATTAAAATCAGAATTAAAGGAGGGTAAAGAATGAGTTTAGAAAGTTTTGATCAAGAAATTTTTAATTTAGCAAATCAAGAATTAAAGCGTCAATGCGAGGGTCTTGAAATGATAGCAAGTGAAAATTTCACTTTACCTGAAGTTATGGAAATTATGGGAAGTGTATTGACAAATAAATACGCTGAAGGATATCCAAGTAAAAGATATTACGGTGGCTGCGAAGTTGTTGATGAGATAGAAAATTTGGCTATTGAGAGATGTAAAAAACTTTTTAAATGTAATTTTGCTAATGTTCAGCCTAATTCAGGATCTCAAGCTAATCAAGGTGTTTATGCAGCTCTTTTAAATCCAGGTGATAAAATTTTAGGCATGGATTTAAGTCATGGTGGACATTTAACTCATGGTGCCAAAGTAAGTTCTTCTGGAAAAATATATGAGAGTTTTTTTTATGGCGTAGAGCTTGATGGAAGAATTAATTATGAAAAAGTGAGAGAAATAGCTCGCATAGTTAAGCCAAAATTAATAGTATGTGGTGCGAGTGCTTATGCTAGATTTATTGATTTTGCAAAATTCAGAGAAATTGCAGATGAAGTTGGTGCTTATCTTTTTGCAGATGTGGCACATATTGCAGGACTTGTTGTTGCAGGAGAACATCCTGATCCTTTTCCGCATGCTCATGTTGTAAGTTCAACCACTCATAAAACCTTAAGAGGGCCAAGAGGTGGCATTATTATGAGTAATGATGAGGAGATTTCTAAAAAAATTAATTCAGCAATTTTTCCAGGAATTCAAGGCGGTCCGTTGATGCATGTAATTGCTGCTAAGGCCGTGGGTTTTAAATTTAATCTTAGTGAAGAGTGGAAAATTTATGCAAAGCAAGTTAGGAATAATGCTCAGGTTTTAGCTAAAGCATTGATGGATAGAAAATATAAGCTTGTAAGTGATGGTACAGACAATCATCTTGTATTGATGAGCTTTTTAGATCGAGAATTTAGTGGAAAAGATGCGGATATGGCTTTAGGGAATTCGGGTATAACAGCAAATAAAAATACTGTCCCAGGCGAGACTAGAAGCCCATTTATAACTAGTGGATTAAGGCTTGGAACTCCAGCTCTTACTGCTAGAGGTTTTAAAGAGAAAGAGATTGAAATCGTTGCAAATTATATAGCAGATATTTTAGACGATATTAACAATGCTAATTTGCAAAAAGAAATTAAGAAGAAACTTGAAGTTCTTGCAAGTAATTTTATTATTTATGAAAAGGCTATGTTTTGATTTCACCTATGGATTTATCATTAATTAAAATAATTGGTAGTCATTATTATGTAATGCAAAATAGAATCGTAAATAAAGTAACGCATAGGGGACGTTTATTTTTTGATAAGTTTGAAAGAGTTGACGCACCTTTAAATTTGAGCGTTATTAGAGAACACGCGGCAAAAAAGATTGTTGTAGCACATGATTTAATAACAAAAGATAATAAGGTTGAGAATATTGTCTTTGATTATAATGGTTTTAATGCCGAGAGATTTTATCATCGTGCTCAACTCATTTTACGTGAAGAGGGTTTTATTAATTTTACGGCTTATAAAACAAAAACCCCAGGACATTTACACTTGTACATTCATAAAGGACATACAGCTTTAAATGAGGGCTACTCTTTGGCGTCTAAGCTTTCTATGATGTTTGCAAGTAAAATGCCTGTAGAATGGAAGGTTTTTCCGAGTATGGATGTTCCAAGGGAATTTAATATTTTAGTTTTACCTTATGAGGTTTATCAAAAAGAACGAGGTAGTTCTTGGTCTAAGCATATGTAAAAGAAAGGAAAGATATGGAAAATAAGAAAAATGATTTTGATGATATTATTTTAGAAAAGAGTAACAAAAGTGAAAAAATAAAAAAGATTCTTTTAAGAGTTATTGCTCTAGTAATTTTATTTTTAATCATCATGATAGTAATGAAACTGATTAATAATGGAAGCAATGATAATCAAAATCAAGCAATTTTACCTAGTGAGCCAATAAACACTACTCAAGATAGTAATACAGACAATTCTTTTGAAAATATGTCAGTTTCTACAGATAATAATATAGCAGAAGATCAATTTGAAGCACTGAGAAAACAAATTCAAGGAGATCAAAATGATACTAGTTCAGATACTAATATTTTAGATCAAAATCTTGATAATTCAAATTTTGCATTATCTGATCAAGACACCTTTGAAAATTTAAATACTACAAATTCAGATGAGAGCGTTAATAATAAAGCCCCTAAAGTAGAAGAAAAGCCGAAAGAAAAAGAACAGGTTAAAAAACCTACTCCAGCAAAAGAAAAAGATGTTGTCAAACAGCCAAATAATACAAAACAAAACCAACAAAGTGCTAATGATTTATTTAAAAATGTAGATGCAAAACCTGTAAATCCGGATGGTCTGGCTTCTGGGATTTATGTGCAAATTTTTTCTGTAAGTAATTTAGATCAAAAATCTAAAGAATTAGCAGCGGTTAGAAAAAAAGGTTATGAATATAAACTTTATAAAACAACAGTTGCGGGCAAAGAGATAACTAAAGTTTTGATCGGGCCTTTTGAAAAAGCAGATATTTCAAAAGAGCTTGCTAAAATTCGAAAAGAAGTAGCTAAAGACGCATTTTCTTTCACTTTAAAATGAAATTCTTAGCCGTTATAGGCAATCCTATTATGCATTCTAAATCGCCTAGAATGCATAATAATGCTATCAAGCTTCTTGGTTTAAAAGGAGTTTATACTAGATATTGTTTTAATCAAAATTTGAATTTAAGAGAAGAATTATTCAAGTTGGGGTTTGATGCTGTAAATATTACCGCTCCTTTTAAGGAAAAAGCCTATGAGATTGCTGATTTTAGAGATAAATTTTCAAGCTATATCGGTTCTTCTAATACTCTTTATTTAAAAAATAATAAAATTTATGCTTATAATACCGATGGAATAGGTTTTTTAGAATCTATTAAAGAATTTAAAAATATTAAAAAAGCTTTGATTTTAGGAGCAGGTGGAACTGCTCTTGCATTAGCTTACATTTTAAAACAAAATGGAATACAAGTTTGTGTAGCTAATCGCAACGATAAAAAATTTCAGCGCTTTGATAATTCTTATCAAACTAGCCTTTATGAAAATTTAGAAGATTTTCATTTTGATTTAGTTGTTAATTCTACTTCTGCCGGTTTAATAGATGAAAATTTACCCTGCAATAAGAATATTTTGGAGAAAATTTTAGTAAATGCACGTTTTGCTTTTGATGTCATTTATAGCAGAGAAACACCTTTTTATAAACTTTGTAAAAAATATGATTTAAAAATAAAAAATGGACTTGAAATGCTCTTATGGCAAGGAGTTTTTGCTTTCGAGATTTTCTTTGAACTTAAAAACAAAAGAGAGGAAATAAAAAATGCAATGCTACAAGGTTTAAAATTATTAAGCTAAATATTGTATTTAAATTGGAGAATAGAAAATTCTCAAAAAGAATTTTCTAAAAAATTATTCAAATATTATCACTCCATCTTGGTTTTCTTTTTTATTTTGATTATCTGAATTTTGATCCTCTCTTTTAATAGGAGTATTTTCAAAAGTATTATTTTTCTGAGTGGATGGTGTTTCTTCAAAAGATGTGTTTTCATTAAAGTTATTAAATTCGGCGGAATTTTTAGGTGTAGATTTTCCCATATCAATAGCCTTCGAGAGATTATTATAGAGTGAATTTAAGGTAGTTTTATAAAAAGTTAAAAAACCCTTATCAATTTCAAAAGCAGGATACTCTAAACCTTTATTAAGTTGAGTTGGAACTGTAGATATAGTGGCTTTAAGCATATCAACCCCATCATCATTTTTTATAGGATAAACAAGCGAAACTAGAGAATCTAGTTTCGTATTACTTGAAAAATTGGTGGAATTTTGAGGATTATGTGTATCAATGAAACTTATTTTTCCTTGAAATTTAATACCTAGGTTTGATTTAATTGAATCCCCGCTCATTAGGCTACTCATTTTTTGCACATCCTTTTCTTCTATATAAACATTAATCAAGCTTTTAAGAGTATAGTCAGAATCAGAATTTACTATTTTATAACCTTTTAATTTCGCAATCGTTACTATTTGTTCTTCTAGATTTTGTTTTAAGAGTTCAAGTTCTTTTTCAATACGAATTTTAAGTACAGAATTTTCAAAATAATCAGAATAATTGTTATTTTGTTCTATTATAATCGGTTCGAGAGAAATTGTAACTCCAGTATCTATAGGTTCTATTTTTATTGGGACTTGAGGTTTAAAATTAGGCATGGAAACATTGACAAAATTACTACTACTGCAAGCACTTAAAAATAAAAAAATAACAAATAGAAAATATTTTTTCATTAGTTTTATCCTTTAAATCATAAAATAATATATAATTATAACAAGTTTAAGTTTTTTTGCTATATTTTAAAAAATAAAAATTAGGAAAATATATGGAATTTTGGAGACATATTTATTCAAATTTTGATGTAGTTGCGTTCAGCATTTTTGGACTTAAAGTGCATTGGTACGGAATTATGTATGTCAGCGCCCTGCTTTTAGCTTTAGCTTTAGCTAAATTTTTTTCAAAAAAAATGAATATGGGAATTAGTAATAAATGTTTAGATAGTTATTTTGTTTGGGTAGAAATCGGAGTAATTTTAGGCGCAAGGCTTGGATATATTTTAATTTATGATAATCATACAATGTACTATATTACTCATCCTTGGCAAATTTTTAACCCTTATATCAATGGCGAATTTGTAGGAATCCGCGGTATGAGTTATCATGGAGCTATTGTTGGTTTTTTGATAGCAACTTTTTTATTTTGTAAAAAACACAAAGAAAATCCTTGGAAATTTCTCGATTTAGTGGCTTTAAGCGTGCCATTGGCTTATGTTTTCGGACGTATTGGAAATTTCTTAAATCAAGAACTTTTTGGTCGCGTTACCGACATACCTTGGGGAATTTATGTAAACGGTGTTTTAAGACACCCATCTCAGTTATATGAGGCTTTTTTGGAGGGCATTGTTGTTTTTATTGTTGTTTATATGGCAAAATTAAAACAAACTTTTTGCGGAGAATTAATCATTGTTTATGCTTGTGCATATTCTTTAGCACGTTTTATTTGTGAATTTTTTAGAGAGCCCGATTTTGGAATAGGTTTTGTGCTATTTGGAATGAGTATGGGACAAATTTTAAGTTTGATTATGCTTTTTACTACTTTGTTATTTTATGTTTGGATAAAATTTAAAAAAGTAAATATTTAATTTATATTAAAGATTATTGTATTATAATCAAGAGTTTTTTTTAATTTCTTTTTACAAAGGAGTAAAGATGAGTGAGCTTATCGAAGGGTATTTGGGTAAGAGCATTGAAGGTAAAAAAAGCAAAATGCCTGCAAAATTAGATTTTATCCAAAGTGCTTCAGGGCTTTTTTTGGGTCTTTTTATGTGGATGCATATGTTTTTTGTATCTACCATTTTAGTGAGTGAGGATTTTTTTAATTCTGTTGTCCATTTTTTAGAATTAAAATTCGTTTACAACAATCCTATAATGAGTTATATCACTTCTTTTTTAGCAGCCTGTGTTTTAGTGATATTTTTTGTTCATGCTTTATTGGCTATGAGAAAATTTCCTATTAATTTTCGTCAATATCAGATTTTGAGAATACATGCTAAAACAATGAAGCACAGTGATACTTCGCTTTGGTGGGTTCAAGCATTTACTGGATTTGTAATGTTTTTTTTGGGTTCTGCTCATCTTATTTTTATTATCACAAATGCAGATAAGATTAGTGGTAGTATGTCCGGAGATAGAGTAATAAGTCATTTTATGTGGCTTTTTTATGCTGTACTTTTAGTATGTGTGGAACTTCATGGTAGCATAGGTCTTTACAGACTTTGTGTTAAATGGGGTTGGTTTGAAGGCAAAAATGCAAAAGAAAGTCGAAAAAAACTCAAAGCCGCTAAATGGATAATCAGTATATTCTTTTTAGCATTAGGTGTTTTAAGTCTTTTGGCTTTTGTAAAAATTGGTTTAGAAAGTTACCAAAATTCAACCATTGCAATGATACAAACTTATAATGGAGCGAATTTATGAATATACAATATAGCGATGCTTTAGTAATAGGTGGAGGTTTAGCAGGTCTTAGAGCTGCAATTGAAGTTGCAAAAAGTGGTCAAAGTGTAACACTTTTAAGCATTTGTCCAGTGAAACGTTCTCATTCAGCAGCGGTTCAAGGAGGAATGCAAGCAAGTCTTGGAAATGGTGCTAAAGGTGAAGGTGATAATGAAGATCTTCATTTTGCAGATACGGTTAAAGGAAGTGATTGGGGTTGCGATCAGGAAGTAGCAAGGATGTTTGCACAAACGGCTCCAAAAGCTGTTAGAGAACTTGCAGCTTGGGGTGTACCTTGGACTAGAGTTACAAAAGGACCAAGAACTGTAGTTATCAATGCACAAAAAACGGTTATTGAAGAAAAAGCAGAAGCACATGGTCTTATTAATGCACGTGATTTTGGTGGAACTAAAAAATGGAGAACTTGTTATATAGCTGATGCCACTGGGCATTGTATGCTTTATGGTGTAGCTAATGAAGCTATTAAGCATCAAGTTAAGATTATTGATAGAATGGAAGCAGTAAGAATTATCCATGATGGTAAAAAATGTTTAGGTGTGATCGCAAGAGATTTAACTAATGGACAATTGATTGCTTATATCGCGCGTGGAACTATGATAGCAACTGGCGGTTATGGTAGAATTTATAAGCAAACCACAAATGCAGTTATTTGTGAAGGTACAGGTGCAGCTATTGCTCTTGAAACAGGGCTATGCAGATTATCAAATATGGAAGCAGTGCAATTTCATCCAACTCCTATTGTCCCAAGTGGAATTTTGCTTACTGAAGGTTGTCGCGGAGATGGTGGAATTTTACGTGATGTGGATGGCTATCGTTTCATGCCTGATTATGAACCAGAGAAGAAAGAACTTGCAAGTCGTGATGTTGTAAGTCGTAGAATGATGGAACATATTAGAAAAGGAAAAGGGGTTAAAAGTCCTTATGGAGATCATTTATGGCTTGATATTTCTATACTTGGTCGTGCCCATGTTGAAAAAAATCTTCGCGACGTTCAAGACATTTGTAAAACTTTTAATGGAATTGATCCTGCAGACGAAGGTCCAAAAGGCTGGGCGCCTGTTTTACCTATGCAGCATTATTCTATGGGGGGTATTAGAACAAAACCAACAGGTGAAAGCCAATGGTTAAATGGGCTTTTTGCTTGTGGTGAAGCAGCTTGCTGGGATATGCATGGATTTAATCGTTTGGGTGGAAATTCTTGTGCTGAAACTGTGGTGGCAGGAATGATTATAGGAGACTATTTTGCCAATTATTGTAAAAATAACGGCGAAATTATCGATACAGATTTAGTTAAAAATTTCTTAAGTAAAGAATACCAGTATCTTAAATCTTTAGTGGATAAAGAAGGCAAACATTCTGTTTTTGAAATCAAAAATAGAATGAAAGAGATTATGTGGGATAAAGTAGCTATTTTTAGAACAGGAGAAGGTTTAAAAGAAGCTGTTGATGAATTAGAAAAGCTTTATAAAGATTCTTTAGATGTAAAGGTGCATTGTAAAGAACTTGATTGTGCAAATCCAGAACTTGAAGAAGCCTATAGAGTTCCTAGAATGTTAAAAGTTGCACTTTGTGTCGCTTATGGAGCACTTTTAAGAACAGAAAGTCGTGGAGCACATTATAGGGAAGACTATCCAAAAAGAGATGATTTAAATTGGATGAAAAGAACAAATACTTATTGGGTTGAAGGTGAAACCTTACCACGTGTAGAATATGAAGATCTTGATATTATGAAGATGGAAATACCACCAGCATTTCGTGGATATGGAGCAAAAGGTAATATTATCGAAAATCCTTTAAGTGAAAAACGCCAAGCTGAAGTAGATGCAATCCGTGAAAAAATGGAAGCAGAAGGTAAAAGTCGTTATGAAATTCAAGATGCTTTAATGCCTTATGAACTTCAAGCAAAATTTAAAAAACCAAATCAAAGAATAGGAGTGGATTATGAGTAGAAAATTAACTATAAAAGCATTTAAGTATAATCCTTTAAGCAAAATTTCAAAACCGCATTTTGTAACTTACGAGCTTGAAGAAACTCCTTTTATGACTGTTTTTGTGTGCTTGACCCTAATCCGTGAAAAAATGGATGCCGATCTTAGTTTTGATTTTGTTTGTCGTGCAGGAATTTGCGGATCTTGTGCTATGATGATTAACGGTGTTCCAAAACTTGCTTGTAAGACTTTAACAAAAGATTATGAAGATGGTGTTATCGAGCTTATGCCTATGCCGGCGTTTAGACATATTAAAGATTTAAGCGTCAATACTGGAGAATGGTTTGAAGGTATGTGCAAGCGTGTTGAAAGTTGGGTACATAATGAAAAAGAAACTGATATTTCAGCACTAGAAGAGCGTATAGAGCCTGAAGTTGCAGATGAAACTTTTGAGCTTGATCGTTGTATAGAGTGTGGAATTTGTGTTGCTTCATGTGCAACTAAACTGATGAGGCCAAATTTTATAGGCGCTACAGGACTTTTAAGAACAGCAAGATATTTGCAAGATCCACATGATCATAGAAGCGTAGAGGATTTTTATGAGTTAGTGGGTGATGATGATGGAGTTTTTGGGTGTATGTCTTTGCTCGCTTGTGAAGATAATTGTCCTAAGGATTTGCCTTTGCAAAGTAAAATTGCCTATATGAGAAGACAACTTGTTGCCCAAAAAGATAAATAATAAATCCTTCCCCTTTTTTAAGGGGAAAATATGAAAGAATTACTTCAAAAAATTTGGCAAAATAAACTTCAATTTTTAGATTTTAATTTTCATTTTAAAGATAAAAATATTCTTGATATATCTGAAATTGCAATTATTTTAAGTGCAAATAAAGAAAATTACGAACAATATTTTCTTTTAAAAGAATTTAAGGTTATCTTCGAAAAAATTGCTTTAAGAGTGGATATTTTCAGTATTCAAAAAGCTCAAATTTGTGCTATCAATCTTTTAAAAATGGGTTTTATTGATAAACAAGAATTATCAAAAGCTTTACAAATTTTACGAAAAATTACAGATAATACTTTAATTTTGGATTTTATACAAACAATAAAAGTGCAAATTATTGATAAAAAAAAGCTATTTTTAGATAATTTTGACAAATTAGATTTAATTGCTTTAGAACTTTGCAAATTAAGTTTTGATGAAAATACAAAACAAAAATTAGAGAAAAAAATAAATAAATTTAGAAATTTAGAATTCAATATAGCTATAACAGGCATTATGAATTCTGGAAAATCTAGCCTCTTAAATGCTCTTTTAAGGCAAGATTTTTTAGGGGTTTCAAACATACCTGAAACAGCCAATTTAACTCTTATAAGTTATGGACTAGAAAAAGAAGCTATAGTTTATTTTTGGGACAAGTGTGAATGGGAAGATATTTTAAAAACCTCTTCTTTTAGCAAAGAATTAAAAGAATTTATCTCTAAATTATCTTCAGAAATTGATATTGAAAAGTATATAAAAACGGAAGGTTTAAAACAAAAAATTCAATTAGATGAGTTAAAAGAATTCAGTTCTGCAAAAAATAAAATTTCAGCTTTAATTAAAAAAATAGAAATCAAAAACGACTTAGAATTTTTAAAAAATAACATTGCTATAGTAGATACTCCAGGTCTTGATGATGTGATTGTTCAAAGAGAAATTTTAACTAATGAATATTTAAAAGAAAGCGATTTTTTAATCCATCTTATGAATGCTTCTCAAGCATTGACTCAAAAAGATGTTGAGTTTTTGATTCATTGTTTATTGAATTCGCGTTTGAGTAAATTTTTAATTGTTTTAACAAAATCTGATTTGCTAAAAAAAGAAGAGCTTGAAGAAGTGATAAATTACACCAAAAAAAGCCTTAGAGAAAAACTTAAAAATATTGATAAAAACTTAGTTGAAAAAATCGACTTTTTATGTGTCAGTGCAAAAATGGCAAATGATTTTTATAAAGGCATTGCAAATGAAGAAAGCTTGAAAAAAAGTGGTATGAAAGAATTTGAAGCTTATTTATTTAATGAACTTTATTCTGGAGAAAAAAGCAAAATTGCTTTAGAGGCTTATAAAAAAGAACTTTTTTTAGAGTTAAATTATGTTTTAAGTATATACGAAATGCAAAATAAATTAATAAAAGAGAATGAGCAAGGTTTAAATCAGGAAAATGATCAATTCTTGCTTGAATTTGATAAAAAAGAAAGAATTTTACAAAAGGCGAAAGAGGAAATTTCTAATACGATTATGGAGCTTAAAAATTTAGAAAGCGGAATCGATAACCTTGTGTTGTTATTAGCAAAAAAACTTAAAGAACGTTTAATGGATGAATTAAAATATTTTAAAGATAAAACTCAAAAAATTGATATCAATCGCATTTTAAGTATAGTTGATATTACAATTAAAGATGGTATTAACGATATTTTAAGAGAAATTAGATTTGAAAATATAAAAAAAATCGAAGAGTTAAAAGAAGGTCTAGCCTTAAAGTATGATTTTTTGAGAGAGAGTTTTGATGAAGGTTTTGAGAATTTTAAAAATGAAATTTCTAAAAGTATAGAAAATATTTTTAGCAGTGATAAATTTGTATTGTTAAAACTTCAAATTAAAGATATTATTTTGCAAAAAACTAATTTATTTGAACTTGAAATCAGATTAGATGAAAGTATTAACGGTATTTTTAAAAGTTTTGACATAGGGGCTATTTTAAAGCAACTTGATATTAATGGAGCATTTTTTGCTTTTTTAAATGAAAAACTTAGAAATTATGAAAATATCCAGAAAGAGAAATTAAATAATCTTGAAAATTTGATCGGAGAAATTAAAGATAAAAATGCTGATATATTAAATTCTTATAAGGTTAATTTAGAAAAAATTTCTAGATTAGAACAACTTAGAATGGATCTTTTGAATGCAAATTGATATTTTAAATCATTTTATAAAAGCTTACAAAGATGCTTATTTAAGCGATTTTGATAATAGTTTTGAAGGATGTATTAAAACGCTTTGTAAAAAATTAAATGAACCCTTTATGCACCTAAGCTATGAATTAAGCAAAGAATTAGAAGATTTGATTTTTTCTTTGGAAAAAAATATAAATATTGCTATAGTTGGACAATTTTCTAGCGGCAAATCAAGTCTTTTGAATTTGATTTTAAAACGCGAGTGTTTGCCTACTGGAATCATTCCTGTAACCTTTAAGCCTACTTTCTTACATTATGCTAAAGAGTATTTTTTAAGAGTAGAATTTGAAGATGGGAGTGATATTATTACAGATATAGAAGATCTTGCACAATATACCGATCAAAGAAATGAGCTTAAAAAAGCTAAAAATTTACATATTTTTGCACCTATACCTTTGTTGAAAAAAATCACTCTTGTAGATACTCCTGGACTTAATGCTAATGAAAATGATACCTTAACAACGTCAAAAGAATTAAAAAATATACATGCGGCAATTTGGTTAAGTTTGATTGATAATGCAGGTAAAAAAAGTGAAGAAGATGTTATCAGAGAAAATTTAGAAATTTTGGGTGAAAATAGCATTTGTGTTTTAAACCAAAAAGATAAATTGACCCCGCAAGAATTAGACAATGTCTTAAAATATGCTAAGCAGGTTTTTTCTAAATATTTTAAAGAAATTATTGCTATATCTTGTAAAGAGGCCAAAGCAAAAGAAAGCTATAAGCAGTCAAATTTTGAACACCTGTTGAGTTTTTTACAAAATTTAGATGAAAAAGGTTTAAAACAGAAATTTATAAAAAGGAAAATATCAATTCTATGTGAAATTTTAGATAATGAAAATAAACTTTTTATGGAAATTTTTAATCAACTTTTATTGAAATTTCAAAGTTATGAAGAATATCTCAATTCTATTTATGAAAAAATTTTAGAAGAAATTATAATTTTAAACCATCAAATTTTAAACCAACTTAAAAGCATTAGTGAAAAAATTTCAAGCGAGATCTTTAATTGTGTCAAAGAGAAAGAAGCTTATTTTTACAAAAAATCAACTAAATTTTTAACGAGAAATTTGTATATAAGATATGATTATAAAACACCTTTTATATCAAGCGATGATGCTTATTTGGCGATGTTTTATAATTCTGATGTATTGAATAAAGAATTTAAAAAGATTAAAAATGAAATAAATTGCTCTTTTGAAAATATTAAAGAAAAATTGACAAAATTAATCGATGGCTTAGAAAAAGAAATTTTATTATTTAAGGCTGAATTTTCAAATATTCAAAAAGATAATATTTTTCAAAGTGATAAAAATTTTAGCGATTTAAGAGCTTTTTGTAATGCAAGCGAAGAATACTTTTTAAAGGATTTTAAAGAACTTTTATATAAAAGTTTATTAGATCTTGATTTGTTTTTTGAAAAGCTTAACTTAAAGGCTTTTGCAAATTATGAAAACGCTACAAAATTGAGTTTAAGTTTTTTTAGTCAAAAAATAAATGAAAGTCGCGTTCTTTACGAGCTTGATAGCTCTGAATTTGTTTTATTTTATCCAAAAAAAAGTGAAATTTACGAAAGAGTTTTACAAGAATTAAATGTTTATGAATTTGAAAATTTACTTATTAATAAACCAATTATTGCTAAAATTGCTAAGAATTTTTTTGAGAAAAATAAAATTTTGATCGAAGAAAAAAAACAAGTTGTAGAATTTAAAAAAACAGAACTTTACAAAAGAAAAAAACAAATCACAGATTCTTGTGATCTTTTAAAGGAAATATAATGTTTAAAATAATTTTAATTTTAATATTATCTTATAATGCAATTTTTGCTTTAAGTGATTTAGAAAAAGGTTTGCAATTTTATGAAGAAAATAAATTTTCAAAAGCGTATGAAATTTTTGAGAAACTTTGTGAAAAAAATAGTGCAAAATCCTGTTTTTCTATGGCCTATATGATCGAAAATGCCCAGGGAGTAAGAAAAGATGTCAATAAGGCCTATAAATTATATGATAAAGCTTGTAGTTTGGGTTTATTTGAGGCTTGTTTTAATATGGGTGTGATTTTGCAAAATCAAGGATATGTTAATGAATCGATTTTAGCATTTAATAAAGCTTGCAATTTAGGAGATACTAGAAGTTGTAATAATGTGGCTTTGTTTTATGAAAATGATAAAGATGGTCAAATGGCAACAGAATTTTATAAAAAATCATGCGACTTAAAAGATGCTTCTGCTTGTTATAAATTAGGATTTTTGTATGAAAAAGGTGAGTTGATCAGACAAAGTAAAAAATATTCTTTAGCCTTTTATTCCAAATCTTGTACGTTAGGTTTTGCTGAAGCGTGTTATCTTCTTGGACGTTATAATCAACTTGAAATAAAAGATTTACAAAAGGCTAAAAGATATTTTGGTATGGCTTGCGATAAAAAACATAAAGAAGCTTGTGCCGCTTATAAAGAATTAAATTCTAAAACTATGGAAATTTATTGAATTCATTTGTTGTATTTTCATATTTTATTATATCTTATAATAAATTTTAAAGCGACAATATAAAAATAGGATTTTGCAATTTTTATTTATAGATTTACTAAAATTTCTGATAAAATGGGCGATGTTGTATTAGGTTGGTTGCAACAACGACTTTTGCTAGACCTAATTGGGAGACAGAATTAACCTTATTTCACGATAGCAATGGTGATGAATACTATTGGAATAGACAAGGACTTATTCAGTTTGGCAGAATGTGTGGTCCAGAAACTACGAATTGTAAAGTTAATGGAAAACATTATCTTGGTGGATGGAATATAAGATAATAGGGAAAATTTATGATAAACAGTATAAATTCTTACTCAAATTATAATTACTATACAAATTCTTTAAATTCTAAAAATAAACAAGAAACTAAAGAAGAAGATATTATAACAACAACCAACATACATGGACATACTTTTATAACAGGAGATGCTGCTCTTCCTTACCGTGGAAAGAAATTTGAGTATAATACGAAAATCTTTGGTTTTGATGAAAACGTTAGCGAACAAGAAATGAAAAGTTTTAATGCTTTTATGAATAAAAATAAACTCAAAGATCCAAATAAAATTGAAAAATCTCCTCTTAAAAATTTTGGCGAAGAATCTGAAAAGTGGGATCCAATAGATGAAGAAATAAAATCATGGATGTTTCTTAATTATGCTCAAATGTATAATCTTGGTCATGATATAATCAAACAAGCATCTGATCTTAGAGATGAATATAGAGAACTTATAAGAGATCAAGATTTAAGTTTGGAAGAATTTAAAACTAAATATATGGATTTTAAAAAAAGACATGATGAATTTGTAAAAGAGTATGAAGTGGCTATAAGTGATAAAATGCTTTTGCATGATGATATTGTAACCGAACAAACCAATGAAACTAATCAAACAAAAACTAAACCCTTCAAACCCATCCAAGCAGAAAGCAAAAACAAAGAAACTTACAAAGCCAAAGATACCAATGAACTCATAAAAAAACTTCTTGAAAATAAATTTGATTTAGCAAAAGAATTAGAAATTCTTTTTAATGTAAAAATAGATAATGACAATACAAATAATAATTCTAATACTAATAACAATAATTCTAATGATAACAATTCCAACTCTAATCATCTTAGTAAATTAAGTTCTAAAGCTAAAACTAAACATAGAAGTGTGAATATTAAGGTTTAGAAAATTTATTAAAATTAATTACTAAATAATATTACCAATTTACACACTATTATTCAATTATATTAAAAAAATAAAAAACTCTTAAAACACTAAAAATTCACCACAAATATTACTAAAATATCTATAAAATAGGATTTTTAAAATTTGATTTAAATAATCAATCGTGATAAAATAAGTACACTTTAATACAAAGGAGAAGTCATGATAAAAAGTTATTAAGCGTTGCAACTTTAGGTGCTTTATTGGCAAGTTCTGCTTTTGGGGATGATTTTCTAGCTAAAGTTAGCAATGGTGCACTCAGCGATAATAGTGCAGGTGTTAAAGTTCTTAGTCTTAATGAGATGAAAGATGTTAAGGGTGGGTATTGGAAATCTGAATATACATGTGGTACAACCCAGTGTTATGGATTTGCTGATACTGATAGTATTTTACATAACCCCGTTAATAGAACGTGGCAAGCTGATTTAATAGCGGTAACTTTTGGAGATCCTGATCAATATTTGGGATTTATGACTAAAAATAATAAAGCTGTTTCTGATTTAGGAAAGCCTTATAACTATTTTACTTATGCGGCAGTTGTTTTAGATGGTACTACAGGTAGAGTTTATCAGCAATCTAGTGCTGTTTTAAATAACAATAGCATAGTGAGAGAATTAAGCAGAAGATATAAAGATCAATTTGATAGCTATTTAGGTGGCTTGCATATAGGTCGTACTCGCTGATATTTTTTTATATATTAAGTTAAACTCATTTCTAACCGATATAGAAATGATAAAATATTATCTACCACTATAACCAAAAAGGCAGTAAAATGATAAATAATATAAATTCTTACTCAAATTATAATCACTATACAAATACTTTAAATTCTAATAAAAAGAATTCTAAAACAAATAATTCAGTAGATAATAATAACAATAAAGAAATAAACAACAACACAAATTTAAATAATAATAACAATATTTCAAACAATACCTCATTAAAACAAACAAATTCAAATTTAGTAAGTGATAAATCTAAGGCTGTTAATAAAATACTAGGTTATGGTGTAGATGAAGATGGTTTTTTTACCAGTGATTTTAATGAAGCTGCAGGAATACCTAAAGATTATAAGATTTATGCTAAAGGAGTTCAAAATTTAGCCGACTGGAATGCAATATCAACAGCATCAACACATACTAAAATCGATTTTGCTAAAACCATAGGAAATGCCTATAAGCTTTTTTCGCAAATTGCACCAGATACAAATTCAAACTCTTTTACACTTGAACAATTGCAAAGTATGCCTGTAGCTTTTGTTTATGACGTCGATACATTTGAAATTACAAAAACATTTAATCAAGATGAAGCTAAAGATTATTATAACAAATTAAATAATATTTATACAGATACTATCCATAGAGTTACTCAAACTTATCCCAATAATGACAATTTAGTTAATCCTAAAATTAATAGCAATTCTATTTTTGCCTCCTCAGCAATCACTACAGATATAGGACAAAACGTTTATACAAATAATGATGGAAGTATAACTAAAGGTGGTGCATTAATGGCTTTTTTGAATGCTAGATTTAGAATGAGTGATAATAGTATTATTGAAGGAGAAACTAGTATATTAGGAAAAATACTTGGTTTTGATAAAACTATGAATGCAAATGAAATACAGAGTTTAAAAGATTTCATTCAGCAAAATCCTATTACTTATAGTATAACTGGAGATATAGGAGTTGATTTTGCAAACATGATTAAACTTAGAAGCA
Source organism: Campylobacter aviculae (assembly GCF_005406215.1). Taxonomy (GTDB): domain Bacteria; phylum Campylobacterota; class Campylobacteria; order Campylobacterales; family Campylobacteraceae; genus Campylobacter_D; species Campylobacter_D aviculae. The sequence continues at coordinate 146,039 of NZ_NXMA01000004.1, forward strand.
ATATAAGCGACATAGAAGAATTCAAAAAACAATGGCTAGAAATGAAAGCTAAGAGTGATGCTATGGGAGAAAAATATAAGGCACAAATAGCACAACAAAATAATTCTAACTTAACACAACAAACCAGCGAAACTAATCAAACAAAAACTAAACCCTTCAAACCCATCCAAGCAGAAAGCAAAAACAAAGAAACTTACAAAGCCAAAGATACCAATGAACTCATAAAAAAACTTCTTGAAAATAAATTTGATTTAGCAAAAGAATTAGAAATTCTTTTTAATGTAAAAATAGATAATGACAATACAAATAATAATTCTAATACTAATAACAATAATTCTAATGATAACAATTCCAACTCTAATCATCTTAGTAAATTAAGTTCTAGAACTAAACATAGAAGAGTGAATATTAAGGTTTAAGAAGCAATATTGAAATTAATATAATTATTTTGTGAGTTTTGCTGGTAAGTTTTTGCTACAAAATTTTTAAATTCTTGATCAAAGTTAGCATTAGAAAAATTTTGTTTAGAATTTTTAGATTTTGAATCCGAGTTTTTATCTGAATTAGCTTCTTCTGTTTTTTCTTTATTTTCCTCTTCTTTTTCTTTACTTTCTTCCGCTTTTATTTTCATAGCTTCTGCTCTTGCTTCAAATTCCATTTTTGTAGCATTTGCAGCTACCTTATAATCTTGCGGACTAGGGTCAGCAGGTGCCATTGCTGCAGCCACAATTTGGCGTGCATTAGCTATGGTTTCTTCTGGAGTTTTTCCTTTTTGCATTTTTATAGGAACTTCACCTGCCGTAGCATACATTTTGTTATCAGGTCCTCTTGTGTAGGTAAAACTTGCAGCCCCTGCTAAACCACCACCAGCAGCTTGATGTGCTGCTTCATGGGCTTTAACATTTCTATCTGTATTTTGAAGTTCTCTAACTTGTTGAACTTGTTTGGCGTCAAGTTCAACGCCATTAACCATTTGAGTTTGTTCATCTGTAGTGTTTTCTTTATCATTATCTTTAGAAATATTATTATTTTCTGTTTTATCAGAAGAATCTTTTGAGTTATTAGAGAGTTCATTAAACCGATAATATGAAGTATAGTTTGAACTAATCTGCATTATATCCTTCCCTCTAATATTGTTTTTAAAATTTTAACCTATTTTGACTTAAAAACTTGATAAATTTTAGTAAAATATTTCTAAAACATAAAGAGTGAGAAAAAAATGATTTATAAAAATGATTTGATTTATATAGAAAAAGAAGAATCTCAAATACCTTGGATCAAGATTTTTACTCAGTATCCTTATAAGGAATTGAGTGATTGTCCTAGCGATTTACAAAGAGAGCTTTTTGAAAAAATTCTGCTTTGTGAAAAAACTATGATCAAATTTTATAAGCCTGAAAAAATTAATATTGCTTCTTTTGCAAATTATGTTCCAAGGGTTCATTTTCATATAATGGCACGTTTTAAGGATGATGCTTATTTTCCAGAATGTATGTGGGGAAAACAACAAAGAGAAGTTAAAGAGTTAAATTTGCCAAGTTTTGATGATTTTGTAAAATTTTTACTCAACACTTTAAATTGATATTAATTATTGATTGTTTTTTTTAAAATAGAATTCTTTTTGCAAAATTATTTTAAAAAGGAAAAAATCATGAAAAAGATTTTATTAAGTTCGCTTGTCGCTGTGTCTTTATTGAGTACAGGTTTATTTGCTAAAGAATATACTTTAGATAAAGCTCATACTGACGTAGGTTTTAAAATCAAGCATTTACAGATCAGTAATGTAAAGGGAAATTTTAAAGATTATAGTGCTGTGATCGATTTTGATCCTAAAAGTGCTGAATTTAAAAAACTTGAGGCTACGATTAAAGTTGAATCTGTTAATACAGAAAACCAAACTAGAGATAATCACTTAAAGCAAGATGACTTTTTCAAAGCAAAAAAATATCCTGATATGACTTTTGTAATGAAAAAATATAAAAAGATTAATAATGAAAAAGGAAAAATGACTGGAATTTTAACCATAGCTGGAGTTTCAAAAGAAGTAGTTTTAGATACTGAAATCGGAGGAGTAGCTAAAGGTAAAGATGGTAAAGAAAAAGTCGGATTTTCTTTAAATGGAAAAATCAAGCGTTCTGATTTTAAATTTGCATCAGGAACTTCAACCATCACTTTAGGAGATGATATTAACTTAAGCATCGAAGTCGAAGCAAACGAAAAATAATTTCTAAGCCTTAGAGTTTTGCTCTTAGGCTTTCTAATTCTTGAGTAAAATTTCCTTCTTTTTCTTTCCAAACAAGTTTAAATTCAGGTTTAAAACTTTCATTTTCTAGTTTTAATTCTGTATTTTTTAGCGTGGATTCTAAAAAGGCAAGATGGTTTAATGCTGTATTTTTATCGTTAAAAATTAAGATAAAATCTTTCTCTACTATAAAAATTTTTGCTTTAAAGCGTTTCAAAATTTTAGCGATTTGTTTTAAAATAAGCTTGACATAGGATTCTTGAGTATGTTTTAATTCATTAAAATGAAGCAAAGCGATGATGTAATGATTTTCGCCTTTTAGATAATGCATTAATTTTTTTTCATTAGGCAATTTTGTCAGTGGATCAAAAAATAAATTTCGATATATTTGATATAAAATAACAAAGCAAAAAATCAAACTAGCAAATTCAAAGTACTTAACACCGCAAAGAAAATCAAATAAAAATTGCAAATTTGCACCAATGAAAGCCAAAAAAAAGCAATACTCTTTTCTTTTAAAGCCTTGTATGATTAAAATGAAACTAAAAAGGATGAAAAATAAAAAAGCCAGATCGCTAATAGGGCTAAAAAAAGGTATATTGAGATGAAAATCTAAGCTATTTGCGTTAAAACTTGTATTATTAGGAAGAATAAAACTTAAAATCGCAATTAAAAATATGATTAAAACAGAGCTAAGATTGCTTCTTTCTAAAATTTTATCAGATATTTTTTTCACTCCGAGTAAAACAAAGATCAAAGGCAAAAATAAAGAAACAAATAAATGAGCTTGAAATACACTTGCAAAAAAATAAGGCAAATGAAAGATAAGTAAAGCAAGAGTGATAAAAAATATACGCGTATTTTTAAAATAAAAAGCTAAAAATAGTGCCAAAAATTCAAAAATCAAACTAAAATAACTTAAAAAATCTAAAAAAAACATCTTATAAACCTTTTGTGAAAATGGAGAATTTTATATAAAAAAGCTTAAAAATTAGTCTTTGTTAAATTTTGAGATTTCTTCTTGTATTTTTTGTTCCATATTAAGGAGTTCTTCGTAGTCTTTTTTCTGTTTTTCTAAAAGTTCATCAAATTTAAAGCCAAGCATTACGATACGATATAAATTGGGTTTATATTTTCTCCAATTATATAGCGTGCTAACATCAACATCAATTTCGTATGCCATATCGCGTTTGCTTTTTTTGATCATCTAATTCCTGATTAAAGTTATAAATTTTTTTGAAATTTTACATTAGTTTTTCTTTATTAAAAACATTTGAAATATTCAATTATTTATCATAAAAATATTTAATATTTCAATAATAATTAAGTTTTAATGTGGAATAATTCCAAAGTTTTATTTATTTTTTAAGGAGTGAAAGAATGGATGCTACGAGTTTATTTTTATCAATAGAAAATAAACTGCCAAAAGAATATGGATTTTTCAGAAAAAAAATAAGTCGAGGATATAAATATTCTGAGCCTATTATGTCCAATGAAGACTTAAAGAAAAAACTTGAAGCTTTAAATTCCGATGAGTTGGATAAGGTATATGCAAGACTTCAATATACTAAACTTAAAAATCCAACTTTAGTTTTTTGGGTTTATAATTTTTTATTAGGTGGTTTTGGTGTAGCAAGATTTTATATAGGGCAAATTGGATTTGGAATTTTTAGATTAGCTTTAACTTTACTTTCCGTAATAATTGGCTTTGTTGCTGAATCTTCATATGATTCATTTTGGTTTTCTGTTTCAAAGATACTAGATTATGGTAACTTCGGTATTGCAATAATAGATTTATTTATAGTTGGTGTATTGCTTAGGAATCAAAATCTTGAAAAAGTTAATTTAATTATAGATGAGGTCAAGTCTTAACATTGTATAAATTAAAGAAAAATTTTTAACTTATACCTAAATTAAAGGAGATGAAAATGAGTGAAAAATATGCACCTTTTGAAACAGAACCCACTTTGCTTTATGACAAAGATACTTTTAAAATCGTCGCAGGAAAAGCATATACAAACAAAGATGAAAAATTTTGTATCGGTTTAAATTCTAATGGTTTTCCGACAAATGCTTATCTTATATTTCCACCACAGCTTAGCTTGGATTTGTTAAGAAATCTCTTAGGTCAAGATGGTGCCAAAAATGACGAAATTATTAAATTTATTAAAATAATAACGGATAAGCAATGAAAAAAGTTTTGTTAAGTTTGCTCTTAGCTTTATTATTCCTTGGATGTTTTGATACCAAGCCAAAATGTGACGATGAAGATGTTAAGCTTACATTAAAAAGTATTTTAGACGATGATGAGTGGGTTTATGTCGAATACGGTTTAAACGAACAGTCTTTAAAGGCATTAAGAATGGCTTCAGATATGGATATAAGAGATGTAGAAGCTGCATTATCTACTGATAAGCTTGGACTTTTGAAAGCATATTTTAAGCCCTTTCTTGATTTGAAAGATTATGCTAATGAAGTAGCTTATACTTCTTTTAGTAGCTTTATAACTCAAGATAGTAATGACAAAAAAACAACTTTTTGTAAAGCTAGTTTGAAATTAACTTATCCACAAATGCCCGATGATATGAGAAAAAATTATGAAAAAGGTAGTTTGAGGGGAGTTTTATTTGATGGAGGGGAGTATGAAACTCAAATTTCATATAGTGCCCAATTTAGCGACGATAAAAAACAAGTTTTTGTGGAGCTTTTAGATTATTAATATTTTTACGACAATGAAAAATTTTATTTTTCATTGTTTATACTAAATTAACTTCAAGTCTTTTTTTGCTACAATTTCTCAAAATTTTTTATAAGTAAAAATCTAAGGAATCTTTATGGTTGAAGTAAGAAATCTTACCATGCGTTTTGCAAATCAACTTTTATTTGAAAATGTCAATTTAAAACTCGTTCGCGGGCAAAGATATGGACTTATAGGTGCCAATGGTGCTGGAAAATCAACTTTTTTAAAAATTCTTTCAGGTGAAATAGAATCAAGTAGCGGTGAAGTTGTTTTTGATGAGGGTTTAAGGATCGCAGTTTTAGGGCAAGATCAATTTGCTTTTGAAAACTACACCATTAAAGATGCGGTTATGTGTGCCAATAAAAGATTATATGAGGCTTTAAAAGAAAAAGAAAAGCTTTATATGAGTGAAGAATTTACCGATGAAATCAATGAACGTTTAAGCGAACTTGAAATGATAACCGCTGAAGAGGATCCAAATTACGATTGCGAAACGCGTTGTGAAAAAATTTTAAGTTCTTTAAAAATCAAAGATTTTGATGCTTTGATGAGTACTTTACAAAGTGCGGATAAATTTAAGGTTTTACTCGCACAAGTGTTGTTTTTAGGTGCGGATGTGCTTTTTTTAGACGAGCCTACAAACAACCTTGATTTAGAGGCAATTTCTTGGCTTGAAAATGAACTTTTAAGGCACGAGGGAACTTTGGTAGTGATCTCTCACGATAGGCATTTTCTTAATAAAATTTGCACGAGAATTTTAGATGTTGATTTTAAGCAAATTCGAGATTTTGCCGGAAATTATGATGATTGGTATATGGCTTCGACGCTTTTAGCAAAACAAGCTGAACTTAAACGTGATAAAACTTTAAAAGAAAGAGAAGAATTAGAAAATTTTATCCGTCGTTTTAGTGCCAATGCGTCTAAGGCAAAACAAGCCACAAGTAGAGCTAAGGCACTTGAAAAATTAGAGCTTGAAGAGATTAAAATTTCAAGTCGCAGGGATCCTAGTATCGTTTTTCGCTTAGGAAGGGAGATTGGCAATGAAGTTTTAGAGCTTAAAGGAATTTCTAAAGCTTATGAACATAATTTATTTTCAAATTTGGAACTTAAGATAGAAAAAAATGATAAAATTGCTTTAATCGGAGCAAATGGCGTGGGCAAATCAACTTTAGCAAAAATCATTGCAAATGCCATCACTCCAGATAGTGGTAATTTACATTTAGGTGCGACTATAGAGCTTGGATATTTTCCACAGGATACGAGCAATATCATCAATGAAAATTTAAAGCTTTATGAATGGCTTATGAGTGAAAAATTCAAAGATTTAGATGAGATTAGAAAGTGTTTAGGAAGAATGCTTTTTAGCGGAAGTGATCAAGAAAAAATGGCTGCGAATTTAAGTGGAGGTGAAAAACATCGCCTGATGCTTTCTCGTCTTATGCTAGAGCGTCCCAATTTTTTACTTTTAGATGAACCTGATAATCATCTTGATCTTGAAAGCATTATTGCCTTAGGGGAAGCTTTATATAATTTTCAAGGTGTGGTGCTTTGCGTGAGTCACGATAGAGAACTCATCAGTTCTTTTGCCAATCGTATTTGGGAACTAAAAGATGGAAAACTTTTAGATTTTAGAGGAAATTATGAAGAATTTTTAGGAGAAAACAATGGCTAAATTTAGAATTCAATACAGTGCAGGTTTTGGGCATTTTACTCAAAATCATAAAGGCTTTGGACCGACTATTTATATCGAAGAAGTTGTGGAATTTGATAACGGAAAAGATTATTTTGATTATATCGATTTTTACAAGACTTATTCTAAGCCTGATGATACCTATTTTCACATCAGCTTTTTAGAGGACAGACCTTTAAGCGATAAAGAAATTACTATACGCAATGAATACCGAAAAATGCGTGATGAAAACTGCAAAAAAGCTAAGGAAAATTTTATAGCAAATCGTGAAATTGATATAGAGTATGTGCCAACTCATCACGATTAATTAAAGAAGGAACGATTTTTGCTTGTATAATTTTTGCATATTTTGAAAGGAGAAAGTTATGCAAGTAAATTACAAAACCATAAGCTCGTATGAATACGATGCTATCAGTGGTCAGTATAAGAAAGTGGATAAAGAAGTTGAGGATTATTCTTCTAATTCTGATTTCACTAGTCTTTTAGATAAATTAGGTGAGAATGATACTTCACAGAATTTAGATTCTCAAAAGAGCAGTCAAAGTTCGAATTCAAATCATTCTTCAAGCCAATATGCACAAATGTCAAGTATGTATGCTTATCGTTTTAGACAAAATGAAGGAGAGCTTTCTTTAAAGTCTCAAAGTGCAAGCGTACATAATGATCTTTTAAATCAAAGCACAGGTGAACAAAATAGCAAGCTATTAAATGATTTACTGAGTGCAATTTGATTTTTGCCCCATTTTGGGGCACTATAAAATCTTTTTCTCTATTTCAAAAGGTGCAAAATTTTGGCAAAAATTTTCAAATTTTTGCTCTTCTTCTTCATTTAGATCAAATTTTAAAATGACTTTTTCATTATTAAATTCGCGTTTGAAATTTAAAGCATGAGTGTTTAAAAAATGCTCAAAGCGTCTAAGATTTTTTAGTTCTATGATAATTTGTATGTGTTTTTTGATTTCAAAGGGGATTAAAATAGAATTACAAATGACTTCATTGACTGCATCACTATAAGCTCTTACAAGACCTCCTGTGCCAAGTTTTATTCCACCAAAATATCTCACAACAATCACAGCCACATTTATAAGATCAAAACCCCTTAAAACATTTAAAGAAGGCATCCCGGAAGTTCCTTTTGGCTCGCCATCATCACTTTTATCTTCTATAATCTGGTTTAAATCATTTAAATATCTATAAGCATAGACGAAATGGACTGCTTTTGGGTGTTCTTGTTTTACATTTTTTAACAGATTTTCAAAGTCTTCATAAGGGCAAAGAAAAGCTAAAAAAGTAGATTTTTTAATTTCGATTTTAGCTGTATAGGTATTGGCGATGGAATACATTTCAACCTTTTTTTATAAAAATTATATCTAAAGTCAAATTATTATTTTTTTAATCTTTTTTGAAATGTTTGTATTGTAGATTTGTTTAATAAAATTTTTGTATTATAAAATTTGCAATTTTGTTTCAATATGTAACTAAAAAATTGTTTTTTAAATATAAAAAGATCATTTTGTATTTAAAAAGATAAAATTGGACTATAATGAAAATAAAAATGGAGCTTTATTATGAGTACCAAGAAACAAAATGCCAAAATGATTTTTAGTGTTGCTAGTGGTAATTTTTTAGAAATGTATGATTTTGCAGTTTATGGTTTTTATGCTGCTTTTATCGCTAAGATCTTTTTCCCTGCTCAAAATGATTTTATTTCATTAATGCAAAGTTTTATAGCTTTTGGGGTAGGATCTTTAATGCGTCCTATAGGTGCTATAGTTCTTGGGGTTTATATGGACAAGTATGGACGAAAGAAAGGCTTGGTTTTAACTTTAGTGCTTATGGCATTAGGAACTTTTACAATTGCTTGCTGTCCTGGGTATGAAAGCATAGGAATTTTAGCACCTATTATTGTCGTTTTAGGCAGACTTTTGCAAGGTTTTAGTGCAGGAGCTGAACTTGGTGGTACCAGTGTTTATTTAGCTGAAATCGCACCTGATCATCTTCGAGGTTTTTATGTGTCTTGGCAAAGCGGGTCTCAACAGATTGCTACAATATTTTCAGGAGGTTTGGGTGTATTTTTGCATTATTGTTTGGGAGATGAAATTATGCAAATATGGGGATGGAGAATCCCTTTTATTATAGGATGTTTGATTGTGCCTTATATTTTTTATATAAGGAGAGCTTTAGAAGAAACTCCAGAATTTAAGTCTAAAAATCATCAAACTCCAAAGAATTTAAAAGATATTTTTCAAAATATGCGTCAAAATGTTTTTATCGTGATTTTAGGCATTATGCTTGTTTCAATGACCACAGTTACTTTTTATTTTATCACCGCTTATGCACCAACTTTTGTAAATAAAGTTTTGCATTTTACCAAACTTGAAGGTTTTATAATTGTAGCTATTGTAGGGCTTAGCAATGCTTTTTGGTTGCCATTTTCTGGATACATGGGAGACAAAATCGGTAGAAAATTTATTTTACCCGTAGCAGCTTTTTTAGGGGTTGTTAGTGCATATCCTATGCTTTATTTTTTAATGCATCATATTTCTTTTACTAATCTGATTTTGGTGGAATTATGGTTTAGCTTTGTTTATGGGACTTACAATGGAGTTATGACGGCAACTTTGAGTGAAATTATGCCAAAGAATGTAAAAGTGTTAAGTTTTTCTTTTGCTTATTCTGTAGCAGTAGCGATTTTTGGCGGATTTACTCCAGCAGTTTCAACCTTTTTGATAGAAAAAACAAATAATCCGTCTTCTCCAGCATTATGGCTTACTTTAGCGGCTTTATGTTCTTTGGTAGCGTCTTGGATTATTTTTAAAAAAGGTGGAATATATCAAAAATCAATAAACTATAGAAAATAAATTTCTATGTTAAAAATTATAACAATTTTTAACATAGTATTTTAAGCGATTTAGATTAAGTCAAGAAAATTAATATTTTAGGTTTAGTGTAGTAGAATTTGATTTATGAAAAAAGCTAGGAATATTTATTTTATTATCTTGTTGATTTTTGATTTAATCGCCCTTATTTATGGAATTTCAACTTTGAGTATCAGTAGTGATGAAGCTGAAATTTATTTTGGAGAAAAAGGGTCATTTTTAGTTTTTTCTCATAGCTTACTTTATTATATTACCCATTTTGGAACTTTTATTTTTGGACAAAATGATTTTGGTTTGAGACTCCCTATTTTACTTTTTCATTTTTTAAGCTGTTTATTGCTTTGTAAGTTAGCACAAAAGTATACAAAAACCCATTTGGATATTTTTTTGTCTCTTTTGCTTTTTATTTTACTCCCTGGAACTGTTGCAAGTGCTTTGTTGGTTAATGAAGCTTCCATAGTTATATTTTTAACCCTTGCTATACTTTGTGCTTATGAGTATCAAAAAAAATGGTTATTTTATCCCCTTTTAATCTTAGCTTTATGTGTGGATCAATCTTTTAATATTTTATTTTTAACCTTTTTCTTTTTCGGAATTTATAAAAAAGATTTTATTTTATTAAGCTTATCCCTTGTTCTTTTTGGAATCAATATCAGTTTTTATGGTTTTGATGTAGGAGGACGTCCAAGAGGATATTTTTTGGACACTTTGGGAATTTTTTCCGCTTGTTTTTCCCCGCTTGTGTTTATTTATTTTTTTTATGTTATTTATCGTTTGATGTTTAAAGACAATAAAAGCTTACTTTGGTTTTTGATGAGCATTACTTTTATTTTTTGCTCCTTGCTTTCTTTAAGGCAAAAACTTTATCTGGAAGATTTTTTACCATTTTGTGTTATTTGTACTCCTTTATTGGTAAAAACTTTTATGGAAAGCTATCGTGTAAGATTGCCCAAATTTAGACTAAAATATAAAATTTTTATAGAATGTACAGCAATTTTTTTGCTATTTTGCTATTTTGTTATAATAGGGAATCAATTTTTATATTATTTCATTTCAAATCCTAAACGCCACTTTGCAAATAATTACCATTTTGCTAAAGAATTAAGTCAAGAATTAAAAAAACAAAATATTTTTGCAATTAGAGTTTCTGATTCTTTGCAAAAAAGATTAAAATTTTATGGCATTAAGGAAAGTAATACTCTGTATTTAAGAAGTATAAAAAATGGTAAAGAAAGTATTAAAGACCAATCAATAATAAAAATTAAGTTAGGCAAATTTGAAAAAATATATCAAGTTAAGAGCTATAAATAGAGCCTTTACGCTTTTAGAGCTTGTTTTAGTTATTTTTATTTTAGGCATTATCATTTCTATAGCTAAAGTCAATATAAAAAAAGATAGATTAATGCTAGGAGCAAAACAAATTCTTAATGACATATACTATGTTAGAAACTTAGCTATGGTGCAAGAAAGTTTTAGAAGTTCAGCTTTAGCAGTGGCTAAAAAGGAATGGTATAAAAGTAGATGGCAACTTTATTTTATCAAATCTGCGGCAACTGATTATGAGCAAACCTATACTATTTTTTTGGATAAAAATGGTGATGGCAATGCCAATTTAGGGAAAACGGATATCAATATCGATAGAGAGATTGCCATAGATATCTTAAACCCTAAAAAATTGATGAATTCAGGACAAAGTGGGGTGATCAATAAGGATGATGAAAAAACAACTAAAAGATTTAATATCTTTAAGACTTTCGATATAGAAAAAGTTGAATTTAAAGGATCTTGTAGCGGTTCTACAAAAATTGTTTTCGATGAAATAGGAAGATTATATTCCCCGCTTAAAAATTCTAAGAGCGTTTATGATAAAAATTTAGCAAAAAGTGGCAAAAACTGCATTATTCGCCTAACTTCTAAATATAAACGTCAAATTTGCATAGTGATTGATCCTTTAAGTGGGTATGCTTACATTCCCAAATTCAGCGATTTCAATCAACAAGTGGTTATACACAATGGAAAAATGATAGAATGTTCTAAAATTTAATCATAGTACTTTATATAGTCAAGCTATTTGTAGAGAGTTGATAATTTATTATTCCAAATTTTTAAGAATAATCTTTATAAATTGCATTAAAAAATAAATTTTGTTGCACTTCGTAACAAAATTTTTAAAATGTTATAAAAATAAATTTTGCAATTTTTATTTATAAATTCACCACAAATATTACTAAAATATCCATAAAATAGAACTTTTAAGAATTTGATTTAAAATTATCATTTATGATAGAATAATTTATGTTCTGTTTTTACATAGAAGAGATAAATTATGATTAAAAAATTACTTAGCATTGCAACTTTAGGTGCTTTATTAGCAAGTTCTGCTTTTGGGGATGATTTTTTAGCTAAAGTCAGTAATGGTGCACTCAGTGATAATAGCGTAGGTGTTAAGGTTCTTAGCCTTAATGAGATGAAAGATGTTAAGGGTGGGTACTATGAAACTTTGTATGATTGTAGATCAACTTTATGTTATGCTTTAGCAAATCATGCAAAATCATATTTTACTATGACTCCTAGAGAGCTTACTGAATGGAAAGCATTAACATATGGAGATTTATATTTGTTTGTTGGTTTTTTAGCTCAAAACAATTGGACTGTTTCAAGTTTAGGAACTCCTTATAATTATTTTACTTATGATGAGGTATTATATGACGCAAGAATAGGACAAATGTATAAACAATCAAAGCAGGTTTTAAATAGTAATCTAATAGTTAGACAATTAAGTAATCAATATAAAGATCAATTTGATAGCTATTTAGGTGGCTTGCATATAGGTCGTACTCGCTGATATTTTTTTATATATTAAGTTAAACTCATTTCTAACCGATATAGAAATGATAAAATATTATCTACCACTATAACCAAAAAGGCAGTAAAATGATAAATAATATAACTTCTTACTCAAATTATAATTACTATACAAATACTTTAAATTCTAAAAAGAATTCTAAAACAAATGATTTGGTAGATAATAATAAAGAAATAAACAACAACACAAATTTAAATAACAATAATATTTCAAACAATACCTCATTAAAACAAACAAATTCAAATTTAGTAAGTGATAAATCTAAGGCTGTTAATAAAATACTAGGTTATGGTGTAGATGAAGATGGTTTTTTTACCAGTGATTTCAATGAAGCTGCAGGAATACCAAAAGATTATAAGATTTATGCTAAAGATGTGCAGGATTATGCAAACTTTGTCAATAAGGAAAATACAGTCAATAATGCCTTTTTTACTAATGTAGATATAGCCAAAACCATAGGAAATGCTTATAAAGTTTTTTCACAATTTATATCTAACGAAAATACATATTTTACTAAAGATGAACTTGAAAATATTCCAAAATGGTTACAATACGATAGTCGAAATTTTCAAATAACACATATATATTCAAACGAGAATGATTTTATGAATGTTGAAAAATATAAAAATAATTTTACAGTTGAAACTTCATTAAAATTTGATTTTAAAGATAAGCAAAATATAAGCAAGGGCGAAGCATTGCTTGCTTTTGCTAAAGGTTTAGAACAAAATTATGGTATTGTTGAAGGTGATACTACCGTGCTCGGTAAATTAGGTGGGCTTGATAGAAATATGAGTCTTGATGAAATAAAAGATTTAAAAAATTTTTTTGATAAACATCCTATAAATAATACAAATAATGATGAAATTATGAGGCAAGTTTTACTTTTACCTATGCAAATAAATAATATAGAAGAATTTAAAAAAGAATGGTTGGAATTAGAGGCTAAAAATAAAAAATCTTTACAAAAAGAAGAGACAAGTCAAGATATAGAAAGTCAAAAAATATTTAATTCTATTGATACTGATCAAAAAACAATTAAAAAAGATAAACCCTTTAAACCCATCCAAGTAGAAAGTAAAAACAAAGAAACTTATAAAGATGATAATATAAGAAATGAACTCATAAAAAAACTTCTTGAAAATAAATTTGATTTAGCAAAAGAATTAGAAATTCTTTTTAATGTAAAAATAGATAATGACAATACAAATAACAATTCTAATAGCAATGATAATTCTAACGATAACAATTCCAACTCTAATACCAATCATCTTAGTAAATTAAGTTCTAAAGCTAAAACTAAACATAGAAGTGTAAATATTAAGGTTTAGAAGTTTATTAAGTTTTATTGCAAGTATTTATTTTTTTGTTTTTAAAGATTAAATATTTAAATTATAGGAGTTGTTTTAACTCCTATGAATAATCTTTTAATATAAGCTAAAAGGATTAAAATCGAAATTCAAAGATTTAGGTATATTAAGCTTATATTCTTTTAATTTCTTTTTAGGAGCAATGATTAAAGCATATCCTCCTTTTTTATATCTATCCTATACACTAAAAAATTGTCTTTTAGAACTGATATATTCTCCATAACTTTACCCTAATGAAATTTTTGAGTTAAATTCTTATAGATAGCTAAAAATTTTTCAAACCTACGAATTTAATCCCCCTTTAAGCTTAATTAGTTATACTTTCATTTCCTTTTTTTATCTAAAAAGGACTTAAAATCTTAAAAAGAAGTTTCATCAAATACTTAAT
>NZ_NXMA01000005.1 GCF_005406215.1 Campylobacter aviculae
TTTATTTTTAGATATAAAAGATTTTGGAAGCTCTTTTATTGATGCGAGTAAAGCCTTTGAAACTGCAAAAACACAACTGGCTTTCATTACAGCAACCACGCACGCAAACGTAGATGCTACAGGCAAAGCGATTTCACAACTTCAAAAATGGCAAGCCGCTACAAAAAGCAGTGAAAAAACCTTTAAAGAATTTAACGATTTACACACCAAAACGGGTTATTCTTTGCAAGATTTAGCAAGCATGTTTCAATCCTTTGCTTCTACAGCCTTAAATAATATGAATTTTGATGAAGCTAAAAAAGCTTTTGAAAGTATTTTGATAGCAACTTCAAATACTTCCATGAGCACAGAGCAACTTTCAATGACTATGGATAGCTTAGGAGCGGGTGTATTTAGTGCAAGTGGAGATTTAAGACGTTTTGCTGAAAGCTTAGGAATTACCAACGAAGCAATGGCTGAGGCAAAGAAAAATGGAAAACTTTATGATCTTTTCATAGAAAAAACAAAAGAACTCACAAAATATACAGATTACACCACCCAAACCTATGAAAAGCAAATGCAAAAATTTGAAGCCAATATTCAAATGTTACAGGCTGAACTATCAAAACCTATTTTTGATGCTCTTAAAAACTCACTCATTGACATAAATACTTATATCAAAGATAATGAGAAAGAGATAAAAGCTAGTATTAAAAGCATTACTGAATTTGCAACATCTTATAAGGATTTGGCAATTAATATAGGACTTGTCTATGCAGGTTTTAAAACTTTTAGCACGATAAAAAACTTACCCTTTATTGTAAATATGAGAAAAGATTATAGTGATTTAATCGCAAAGCAAAAAGAAATGATTGAACTTATAAATGAACAAAGAAATTTAAAATTTAGAGTAGAAGGACTTAAGGAAGTGCTTAGTGATGTGGAAAAACTAAGAGGCTTAAAGATAGAAAGCACAAGCACCCCTACTGTTTTTATGACATCCGCAAAACAAGAAAACTTAAAACAAACAAAGCTAAACACAGAACAACCAATCTTTTCAATTAAAACTTATCAACAAATTAAAAGTCTAGAACAAGAAATTCAAAAAAACGAAACTTTGATTAATGAAACTATTTTAAAAAGAAATCCTATGCTAACGACTATTAAAGGTACTATGGGAAAACTAGCAAGTTCCGCTTTAAATTTTATAAAATGCTTAGGACCCACTGTGGCACTCACGGCTTTATTTACACTTATAGAAAAAATTTATACAAATTGGTCTAATTTTGATAACGCCTTAGAAAAAACATCAGCAAAAAAATTAGAAAATAAAAGTGCTAAAGAATTAAATGATTACGTTACAAACATCAAAAGCCAAATGGAAGCTTTAGAGGCAAACGGAAGTGTTTTAGGAGCAAAGATAACTTCAAAATTTGATTTTTGGTATATAAAAGAGGGAGTAGAAGGGCTTTTAAATCTGGCAGAAGATCAATACGAAGCAATAAGCGGAAAACAAATGACAATGAATGCAGAAGCTAAAAAAGCTTACGAGCAATTACAAGCGAATTTAAAAATCGCAGAAGAAGCCGCAAAAAAAGCAAAACAAGAGGAATTTAAACTTGAAAGCATAGAAAATTTACCCGCCAGTGTTCAAAAAGCGATAGAAAGCTTAAAAGGATTACAAATCCCACCAAGTGCAGAAGAACAGGCTAAAAATTTAAGATTGCAATACGAACTTATAGGAGAAACTATCCAGCAAATTACAGAGAAAGCAAATTGGGATAAAGATGCAAGAAAATTAGAACAATATAACGCTTTAGTAGCACAAAGAACGCATTATGAAGAATATATTAACAAACAAGAAGAACAAAGATTAAAACAAGAAAAAGAATTAGCTAATCAAAAATGGGCAGAACGTCTCAAAGAACAAAACGAAGCCTTAAAAGAAATTTCACAAATTGGTATGAGTGAATACGATAAAAAATTAAGTGAAATCAATGAAAAATTAAAAGAATGGCAAAAATTAGGACTGGATAAAAATAAAATCAAACAAGCAGAAGAAAACCTAAAAATCAAACTCGATTTAGATCAATCTAACAAGGATTTTAACGAAGCAAA
Source organism: Campylobacter aviculae (assembly GCF_005406215.1). GTDB lineage: Bacteria > Campylobacterota > Campylobacteria > Campylobacterales > Campylobacteraceae > Campylobacter_D > Campylobacter_D aviculae. The sequence goes on from NZ_NXMA01000005.1 coordinate 2,098, forward strand.
AAACTTAATGCTAGAATACTATGAAAGCATAGGAAATAAACAAGAAGCTTGGGCTTTAAAAGAAATAGAACTTAGAGAAAAATACGCCAAACTTTTAAGCGAAAATCTTATCAAAGAAGAAGATTTTGACAAAATGATTAAAGCTAACAAAGAAAGTTATTTGCAAATCAACAAAGACGCTAAAAATGCAATGGATAACACAAGGGTATATTATGAAAAGATGATTGCAAATATGCAAAAAACCATAGAAAGTAGCTTTTTTGATTTTATCAATGGAAAGATTAAAGATTTAAAGGATTTGTTTAAGGATTTAGGAAAAACTATTTTGCAAGATTTTTTAAACCCCTATATTTCTTCTCTTAGTGGGTTTTTATCTCGTGCAGGAACTGGAGTTTTAGGTGGGCTTATGCCAAGTTTTAGCGGAGCGGTTAGCACAACGCAAAAGAGTAATGTTTTAAGTTCTGTTGTAGATTTTGCAAAAGATCAAGGCTTAAGTTTAAACAATGATGGCAAATATCAAGGTGTGGTTAATGGTGTTGAGGTAGTTATGGATAAAACAGGCACTATAGAAAAAGGAAATAGTGCTTTTAACGACGTAGTTAATATTATAGACAATGCAAATAAATTAGAAGGCGTTGTAAGTGGAGATTGGATAGATAAGGCAAACGCTACTTATGATAAAGTGATGGATTGGTTTGGAGGTAGTGAAAATGCAAACTTTAGTGATGCTTTAAATGCGGATGGTTTTAGCGACTTTTTAGGGTCAAGCGATATAAGCACAACAATTGAAAGTTCAAGTTCAAATATAATAGATAATGTAGGAAATGGTTTTAATTCTTTGTTTGAGAACTTGCAAAGTTATATCAATTCAATCGGAACTTTTGGAAGTAATCTTTTAGCGAATTCATCGGCTTACCTTGCGAATTTAATCGGACTTAGTGGAAATTTTAGCGCCGGAGCATCCTTAGCAGGGATGGGCTTAAGTGGTGCTAATGGTGCCTTTTCTTTTGGTTTAAGTGGCGGACTTGGATATGCGGGTGGTTTGGTTGCTAATGCTGCTATGGGTGGGCTTTTAGGTTATGGTATAGGAAGTTTAGGCGATTGGCTTTTTAAAGCAGATACTCATGCAGGAACAGGCGGTGCGATTGGTGGAGCGTTAGGCTCTTTAATCTTACCTGGCATTGGAACTATAGTAGGAGGTCTTTTAGGATCAGTAATTGGTGGTATTTTTGGAAAAACCAAAGTAACAGGAAGCGGTTTGCAACTTTGGGGGAATTTAAATGGGGGCAATTATTTAAGCAGTAGCGATTTAAGTTCTTATGTTGATTATCAAAAGAAAGGTTGGTTTTCTAAAAAAGATTGGAGTGAGTATCAAAGTATTAATAACGAACAATTAAAAAAACTAAATCTTTATCTATCTAATCAATTTTCAGTTTTAGAAAAATTAAACGTAAGTATAGATAAATTTAATATTAACGCAGGCAAATACTCTGGAAATTCTTTAATAGATACTGCCATTCCAAACGCAATGCTAAGTGCTTTTTTAAATATAAGCGATCCGGTTAAAATTGCAGAACAAATTAGTTCTATTTACGAAGAAGCAAAGAAAAATAATATAAGTTATGCAGAACAATTAGGGAATCAATTTACAACTTTCATTAATCTACAATCTAGTATTTTAAATCAAATGTATAAAGGCGATCCCGTAAAGGTAGCCAAACAAAATTTAGAAGATTTAACCTTTACGCTTAAAACACTCATGCGAAATATAGATGGAGGATTTGAACGTTTTGGATTGAGTGAGGATAGTTTTACAAACATATCTCAAATTTCAGTCGATAAATTAAATGAAGCTTTTAATGATAGTCTTAGAGATAATTTTACACCAGAGAATTTGGATCTTTGGCAAAATTTAATACAAATTTTTAATCAAGCACAAGAAGGAATTGAAAATTTATACAATACCATCATTCAAAAAACAAGCCAAATCATGCAAATAAGCCAAAATTTTGCAAATGCAAACAATTTACAAGGAAATATTTTTGCAATAAATGATCTTATTAATCAATATGCAGTGCTTATGAATAAACTTTCAGATGAACTAAGCTCTAAAGAAAAAGAAATGCTAAGTGATATTTTTAGCGCTAATGATAAACTATTGCAAGGTGGCTTTAATGCTTTAAATGATTTTTTAAGCACTGGAAATACTGAAGTAAGACAGCAATTAATTCAAATTTTGACCCAATTTAAGCAAAGTATTGATGCTCAAGGAGGTTTAATTTTTTCAAGCGAACATTTAAACAAATTAGCTGAGGTAGATAAACTCATCGCAGCTTATGAAAAAAAAGACGAAAATTCAAAAGAATACGCGCAGGTAAAGCTCAACGAGAATAATGCTTTATTACAAACTTTAAATTCACAACAAAGTATTTTAAGTTCTTTAGGAAATTTTAGCACCAATCTTATAAATCAAACCATAGGAACAAGTGAAAGCATCAGTAAAAATTATGATAAATATTTAAAAGAAGCACAAAAAGCTTATAAAGATAAAAATTTTAGTTCTTCAGCCTTTAGTGCATTACAAAATGCTGCTACTTCTAAGGCAAATGAGATTAAAAATTCAGCCAGTGATTACGCCTCCTATCAACTAGAAATGTTAAAAATGGCAAATGAAATGAAAGATTTAGGTGGAGAAGCTGATCTTAATTCTATACAAGATGAGATTAAAAAAATTACCGAAGAAAATGAAAAACTACAAGAGAAATTACAAGAAACTATAAAAGATACAAGCTCAATGACCTTAGAAGAATTAAAAGCTTATAGAGAAACTTTAATCAATGAAAGCCAAAAAGAAATCGATGCTATGATTAAATATTTAGGAGCAAATTCACCCATAGCAAAATATTTAGAAAATATGATAAAAGAAATTAAAAATGGAACTAAGCTAAGCGATGCGGCACTAAAAAATTTAACCTATGCAATTTTACAATATAAAAATAACTATAGTGGAGCAAATAAAGATTTAAATACTGCTTTGAATAATACTAGAGCTTTTGCAGATGGAGGCATAGTTACACGTCCAACAAATGCTTTAATAGGAGAAAATGGCTATCCTGAAGCAATTATCCCTTTAAAAAATGGAAAAGGTTTAAAAATAGATACAAGCGGAGTTTTTGACAAAATGGGAAATGCCTTTGAAAAAGCTATAGAAAATGGTTTTGAAAGCTTGAAAGAAAAATTAGATCTAATCATTTCAAAAACAGACAATGTCAATAAAAGTGTTCAAAGATCCAATATGGACTTAAGCATTTTAACCAAACAGACAAGAGAAATAGCTGAAAACATCTAAAAGGAAAAAATATGACTATAGTTAAACCCTTAGAATTTGAAGTTTTACAAAATTCAGCAACTAAAGATGAAACACCTTTATGGGATAAAGAAAAAACATACAAGAGTGATGAAAAAGTTCAATTTAAAGGATTTATTTGGGTAAGTGCAAGTGATGAAGATACACACGAAGAACCCGATGTTTATTTTGATAAATGGGTAAAATTTGCTCCTATAAATGAAAATGCTTTTTTTGATGATGAGGTAAATACACAAACAAAGTGCGATAAAGCTTGGAGTGTTCGATTAAAAATGGATGGAGTTTTTGACACCTTAGCTTTTTTAAATTTAAATGTTTCAAAAATAAAAATTCAAACAATAGATAAAAAAATAATCTATGAAAAATCAATGTATCATAAAAAAACAAAAACATGGTGGGAATATTTTTTTGGAAAATTTAAAGTCAATAAAGAAGATTTTGTTTTTTTACCTTATCCGATCAATAGTGAAATTTTGATTAGCTTTGAACCTGCAAAAACTGGGTGTGATGTAGGACATATTTTAGTAGGAAAAAAAGAATTTGCAGGGATTACAATTTATCCAGCAAGCAGCACTTATTTAAACTACTCGAAAACTTCCACAAATGAATGGGGTATTACTAACGTTGTTTCAGGTAAGAAAGCAAAATATTTAGAATTTGTCGTAGCTATACAAAAAAAAGATTTTGATTATTATGATGAGCTAATATCTGAAATCTATAACGTTAAAGCTTTATTTATAGGTGATGAAAGCGAATTAGGATTTAAAAAGCTAACTACTTTTGGAATTTTAAAAGATTATTCCGCACCTTTAGAAGTTGAAGATTATGTCCAATATAAGCTAAATATACAAGGATTAATCTAAAAAAACACAAAAAAACTCTAACACGCACTTTAACGCCTCAAACTTTTTTTAAAATTTCTAAAATCTACAAAATAAGGATTTTAGAATGAATTTTATTAGGGCTGATGCTGCAAGATTAAGAAACATAAGCGAAGAAGATAACACTTTAAGTTTTGTTATGGTTTCTAATTCTAACGCTTGTAAGCGTTTTGATTGGGAATTAGGAGATTATATAGAAGAATTAGACATCAAAGGGGCAAAATTTGAAGGGCTAAAAACTCTTTTTAAAGATCATAATCCTAGCGTGGATAATGCCATTGCTAGAATTGAAAATATAAGGATAGAAAATGATGAGCTTGTTTGTGATTGTGTATTTGCTAAAGATGAAAAAAGCCAAGAAATCTTTAAAAAATATCAAGATGGAATCTTAAGTGATGTATCAATTGGATATCGCATTTTAAAACACAATATCGATAAACAAAGCACACCTAAAAGAGTTGTTGTAACCGAATTTGATATTTTTGAGCTTAGTGCAGTTTGGAAAGGCGCCGATAAAAACGCTAAAAAACGTTTTGAAGAGGATAATGAAAAAAGAAAAATCAAAGCTTTAACGGAAGCAAGAGAAAGAGAAATAGAACTTTTAAGAAAATCAATTTTTTAAGGAGATAAAAATGCAAAAATTAAGACAAGAAATCGGAAATATTCATGAACAAATGGTGGCTTTATCTAATTTAGCCAAAAATGAGCAAAGAAGCTTTAGTGCTGAAGAAAATGCCAAATATGAATCTTTAGTTAAAGATTTTGAAGAAAAAAGAAGTGAGCTTTCAAGATTGGAGGCTGAAGCTGAAAGGGAAAAATATTTAAATCAAGTTATTAGTCCAACTTTAACAGAAAATCCACAAGAACAAAGACAAGCAAATGAAGAAGAATATATGCGTTCTTTTGTAAATTATCTAAGAAATGGTTTAATAGATCAAAATCTACAAAGAGACGTTCTTAATGAAACTACCGCAGAAAAAGGCGGAGTTTTAGTTCCTACTATTTTACAAAGCAAGATTAGAGAAAAACTTACAGATTTAAGTGTGATTAGAAAAATAGCAACCATACAAAAAAGCTCAAGCAATCAAACTATACCTGTATTTGATGGAATGGGTGATTTTTCTTGGATTGATGAAATGGCAACTTTTAACGAAGTATCAGCAAACTTTACAAAGCTAAGTATAGGTGCTTATAAACTTGGCGGGATTATTAAGATTAGCGAAGAACTTCTAAGCGATAATATTTCAAATCTTGAAAGTTTTATAGTCAGAAAAGCTGCCGAAAAGATATCTAAGACTGAAGAGGATGCCTTTATAAGAGGAGATGGAGACAAAAAACCAACTGGCTTAATTAAAGCTACAAATGAATTCAAACTCGCTTCTAATTCAGGCATTACAAGCAATGATTTAATTGATGCTTTTTTTAATCTAGATAGTGCTTATAGAAAAAATGCATGTTGGCTTGTAAGTGATGATTTTATGAAAGGAGTTTATAAGCTTACCGATAACGATGGGCGTCCTTTATGGCTACCTGCTTTGAGTTCTGGAGGATATGACACTATATTAGGTAAAAAAGTAGTGTATTGTTCCGCTTTGGATGGATTTGGAGCTAACAAAATTCCTGCTTTCTTTGGAGATTTTAGCTTTTATGAAATTTGGGATCGTTCGAACATGAGTTTTACAAGATTAAACGAACTTTACGCACAAAATGATCTTATAGGTATCAAAGTTCGCTTAAGGCTCGATGCTAAACTTATGGATGAATCTGCAGTTTGTAAAATTTCTTGTCCAGCTTAAAGGGTAAAAAATGAAAAAAGTTATTTTTTTAACTTGTCTTAGTGGCAATGTGTTTTATAAAAAAGGTGATGAGGCTTTGCTAAATCTCAGTGAAGCCTTAAGACTGAAAGAAAAGGGTGTGGTTGATTTTGTTTCAAATGATGATGAGGAAGTTCAAGAACAAGATCAAACAAATGAGGAAGCTCAAGAAGTTCAAGAAAGCGAAACAAATGAAGAAGAAAACGAAGAAAAAGAGCAAGAAATTTCACAAAACAATCCTGAAAAACTAAAAAATACTAAAAAAGGTAAAAAATGAAATTAAAGGCATTTAAGGAAAGCGAAAAAGAACTCATAGCTATTGAAGAATTAAGAGCTTTTTTGAGAATTGATAGCGATGTTTTTGATGAAAATTTAAAGCAATTCCTAAAAGCAGGAATAAGCGAATTTGAGACAAGGACAAATAGAATTTTAATCTTGAATGATTATGAAGTGGAATTTTTTAACGAAAGAGTGATTTTAGCTCCTTTTAATGCTTTAAAAAATGCAAATTTTAAAGCCGAGTTTAAAACAAATAGTGGTGTGCTTTATGTCTCAGGAAATGGAAACTTGATAGTAAATTTAGGCTATGAAGAATTACCACAAGATATAAAACTTTGGCTTAAAAATTATGTTTTAATGGCATTTGATGGGGCAAGTATGCCAAAAATTTCAAATGCCTTAGTAAGCAGATATAAGGTGGCATTTTTTTAATGAAAGCAAATACCTTTAAACATCGAATTAAAATTTATAAAAAAGAGCAAAGCAAAAATGAATTTAATGAACTTGATTTTACTCAAGAATTACTTTTTAAAGAAGTTTATGCAAGTTGTAAAAATCTAAGTGTAGAAAGCAAAAATTTAGATGATGGAGTAAGTCAAATCGCTACACACGAATTTGAACTTAGATTTTTAGAGCTTGACTTTTCTTATTTTATAGTTTTTAGAGAAAAAAAATATGAAATTTTAAGCATACAAGATACAGATCAAAATAAACAATTTCTAAAAATTAAGGCGAGATTGCAATGAAAATAACTATACATATAAGCGATTTGCCAAAAGCTCCAAATATGCAAGAACCGGTAAATTTTGATGCTGAAGCTGATCGATTTGTCGCAGCATTACCACCTTTTGGAAAAGAATTAAACGCTTTAATAGAAGAATTAAATGGCTTTATTGCTTTTATACAAAGCTCTAGTGAAAATATTCAAAACATGGCTAATCTGTTTTTCGAAGATATCAAAAAAGAAAGAATAGATGCTATTTTTGAAATAGAACTTGAAAGCCTTAAGATAAAGCAAAAAACGCTAAACGCAACAAAGTTAGAGTTTGAAAAATATACTAATGAATGTATTGAAAAAATAAATTCTAAGAAGTATTCGGCATTGCAAGCTATACAAGATAATGAGAATGGAGCAGATTACATAGCAATTTGTCAAAATATAGCCCATGTTATATCACTAGAAAGATATTTATTTGAAAACAATCTAATTAAATTGAAAAGAAATTAAGGAGAAAATATGCAATTAACTAGCGTTGAAGAGTATAAATTTTTAAGTCCAATAGCACAAGACATTCAAGCGATCAGACTTAAATTAAATGGAATTATGGACGAATTAGAAGCTTTTATTGATGAGAAAAAAGACGCAACCATACAAGAATATAAAGATTTAGTAGAGCAAAAAATAGAAGAACTTAGAAAACTTTACGACCGAGTGGTTAATCCATTTGATTACTCAAGTGATTTAGAACCTTATAAACCGAATTTAGGTGAAATTTGGTTTAAAAAGGACACAGCCGAAATTTATATCTATAAAGAAAATCCAGACATTGCGCACTTTGGAAAAGAAACACCTAAAACCTCAAACACGGGTGATATTTGGTTTAAAAACACAAACGACGAAGACTTTCACGAAGGACAATTTTACGTAGCCGAACAAGTCGTAGAAGGTAAAGCCTGGATAGATCCTACTTTGCCTGCAACTTTTAAAGCTAAATTTAATCAAAGCGAACAACCAAAAGATGATGAGGTGGAATTAGGTGATATTTGGTATAGAAGCGACACAAAAGAATATTTAGTCTATGTAAAAACTACAAGCGGTAATTTTTGGGCTAACCCACAAATCCCAAGCACATTTAGCGCTAAATTTAACACCGAAGAAAAACCGCAAGATCCAAATTTGGGTGATGTATGGTATAAAAGCGATACAAAAGAGTATTTAGTTTATACAAGAGTAACCGATACAAATACATGGGTTTTAAAAACAGATCTTGGAATAAAGGCTTATATTTGGCAAAAAACAAACAGGCCAGAAACAAATTATAATGAGCCGCCGAGTATCGAAAAAGAACCTACAAAACCTACCGATGCAGTAAATAAAAAATATATAGATGATTTAATCAATTCAATAAATGATGAAATTGAAAATAAGGTAGGTTTAGAAGGTAATGAGACAATTGACGGGATAAAAACATTTAAAAAAGAGATTGTAATCAATGACCCAAAAGCTGACAATCAAGCCGCGACTAAAAAATATACAGATCATCAAGGGGGTTTAGTTGCTTCAACTGCCGCAATAGATTTTAGAAAAGGCGTCCATTTTAATATAACCTTGAGTGCAAAATCTGCTATAAGTGTAGCTAATTGGGGTTCTTTGATAGGAAAAAGTGGAACAATTACTATTAACAATGCTAACAATATAACCGCTTTCAATACACCTTTTAAATTTAGAGCAACACAAAGTAATTTTAGCGGAACCGAAATTTTTGCTTATTTTGTAGTTTCATCTTCTCATATAAGACTTGTAAGGAGTTAAAATGGCTAATGCTATGCTTTTAAATTCTGCTGAAGAAGAGAAAGTATTGAATGAAGTTATCACAATAAATTTTAGTTTTATTAGTGGTAAATATAAGAATTTTTATTATGAAAGTCAAGCTTTAGGAGTTTATACAACTTTTAATTATGAATTTGTTTTAGGGGAAAATATTGGCATTATATTTCTTCAATTATATGGTGAATTAGATAACGGCAATGTTTATTATATTCAAGATTTTGCTGTAGGAAAAGGAAGAATTTCACTTGCTCCTAATCAAGGAACTAAATGTTTAAGGATAATTGCAGGAATTTTTTTAAACGATACTTACACTTCAAATTTACCAGACTTTAAAACCAAAAAAATTTATTAAGGAGAATAAATGTTTTATCAAATTAAAGAAAAAAAGTTTTATTATGAAAATACATTTTGTCAAAAACTAGAAAATGGAGGCGAGAATTTTTGGATTTTAACAAATCTTGACAATGAAGATTTAAGAAAATTAGATTTGGCAAAAGTAATCGAACATGAAATACCAGAATACGATAAAAGCACACAAAATTTAAATTTAGTTCAAGCCTATGATGAGGTAAAAAATGAGTTTAATATAAGCTATAAAGCGGAGTTAAAAAGTTTAGAAGAATTAAAAGAACTAAAATTAAAAGAATTAAAAGCTGTCAAAGAAGAAAAGCTTTTATTTATGCCTTACAAAAATACAATTTTTCAAATTGATACAGATGCTAAAATCAATATAAGTGGAAAAATCAGCGAAATAATGTTAGCACAGCTTAATCAAAAAACATTAGAGGATATCAGCTGGATTGATAAAAATAATAAGGCTATTACTTTTACCACGAGTGAATTTTTAGAATTTGGCGTCAGCGTTGCAAAATATACAGAAGAAGTTATTTTTAAAAATAATATTCTTGGAGATAAGGTTAAAAATGCGAGTTCTTTAGAAGAGTTGAAAAAAATACAATGGGAGAATAAAGAATGAGTAATTTAGAAAATAACGCTAATTTTATTTTAATTTTTGGAAGTGCCATTTTGGCTTTAATTTATCAATTTTTAGCCTATCTTAAAATCGAAATCGCACAGGTTATAGTTTTGCTTATAATTTTTACATTTAGTGGTATTGCTTCTATTATTAAAACTTTAGCTTTGAATAAAAATGTTAGAGCTTTTTTAACCACGGATATTTTAAGTAAAACCTTAGTATTTTTTATCCCTTTTATCTTGGCAGTTATGGCTAAACAAATCAGCGTTTTTTATTATTTAGTTGATTATTCTTTCAGTTTTTTAACCATCGGAGAATTTTTCGCATTTTTAATTAGCATACAAAGCATTAGAAAAAAAGAAGATATTAAAGAAGTAGATTTTTACAATCTTTTTATTGAAAAATTTAAAAAGATAGCCAGTAAATATCTAAAACTAGAGGAAATTAACAATGAAAAATGAGTTAAAAAGAGTTTGTGTAAAACCTTATGACAAAGATAGGTTTGAAGTGATTAATGATTATGCTTTTTCCTTGCCTAGTTTTAATGGAGTAGTGCCAAAAGGTTTTAAAACAGATGGAGCGAGTATTCCGCGTATCTTTTGGAGTTTTTATCCGCCTTTTCAAAGTGAGTATTTTACAGCTTGTGTGATACATGATTATTTATGCGAAAAAGCGAATTCAAGAAAAGATTATAAACTTGCCGATCTTGCTTTAAAAGAGGCAATGCAAGAACTTAAATGTTCTAAGTTTAAATGTTTTATTTTTTATCATGCTTGTAATATTTTTCATTTTTTAAAATGCTTTGTAAAGGATTAAAAGATGGATGAAAGTTTAAAAACAATTGTTGAAAATTCTAAAGCTATTAATAAAGATTTTGAAATCATCAAAAGTAAAATATTGGAACTTTTAGATAAGGGTGTAATGCCGAGTGAAGAAAGTATTAATAAGGCTATTGAAACAATATTGACACAAAATTCTTTTATAAAAGAAAGTGAATTAGAAGATAAAGTCGAGGAAAAATTAAAAGATTTAAATTTTAAAGCGCCCAGCAAAGAAGAGCTTAAAACTATGATCAAAGAGATAATAGGAGATTTAAATTTAAATCAAAAAATAAATTTTTCCTCCAAACCTCCAACAGCGCTTACAAAAGCAAACGTAAATGATTTGATTATCCGTTATGATGGTTCTAAAAAGCAAATTTGGCTTTGTATTGAAAAAGATGAACAAAACCTTACAAAATGGATTAATTTATTAGGCGATGAGGTTTCTAGCAATTTAGAAAAAAAAGTCATTATCACTTTCGATAGAGTAAAAAAGAGCGGTCAGTATGGTGGCTGTTTAAGTGATTTAAGAATAGGTTTTGAAAATGGTTTTGCCTCGACAAATCAAATCATAAAAGGTTTAAACGAGGGTGCTTTTTTGATTACAAAAGATGGAAAAGGTTTGGATGTGTGTGATTATCAAGAAGTAGAAGAACTTCAAGAACCTTTAGAAAATCAAATAAAGGGCAAGGTAAAAACAAGTGGTATTTATGATGATGCGAGATATCACTGCATCACAAACATTTTCAAAAAATATGAAGGTGGAGCGGATCAATGCTGCCTTTGGAATTCTTTAGAAAGCAAAGTCGAAATAGAACTTAATACAGAGACTATGCCTTTAAATTTATTTGCAAAAGGAACAGGTTATTATGGTCAGGTAGAAATCTCAAATGTAACCATGCAAATAATAACAAAAGCCTCAGGAGAGATTATAGAGACTAAAGATTATATAGGAATTATGCAAGAAGCAGATGCATATGGAGATTATGCTTTTTTATTTAATTTTAAAGAAAAATTAAACCAATAACAAGGAGTTAAAATGAAAGAAAACAAATACTTTAAAGAAAGCGAATTTAAATGTAAATGCGGTAAATGTAAATTACCACCTAATGTTCCAAGCGATGAGTTGGTCGATGTGCTTTGTGAGATCAGAGAGCATTATGATGCACCTATTACTATAAATAGCGGTTATCGTTGCAAAAAACATAATGCGGAAGTAGGTGGAGCTGCTAAAAGCCAACACACCATCGGCAGTGCGGCTGATATTGTAGTTAAAGGTGTTAAAACCGAAGAAGTGCATCAATACGTTTTAGAAAAATACGGCGATAAACCTTTCGGAATTGCTATAAAGCATAATTTTGAAAATCCTTTTGGTGGTTTTGTGCATATTGATACCAGAGGTAAAAAAGCCAGATGGACCTATCCATAATTTTTTAGAAAGGAGAAAAGAAGTTTAAAGCCAAAGGGAAATTATAGCTCCCCTTTTTCAAGGGGGAATCAAATGTTAAGAACACTTGACTATAATTATACAAAGTAGTATAATTATAACTATAATTTTGTTTGACACATAAATCAACTCCTTTCTGGGCGTTGATTAACGCTAAAGGGCGGCAACCCTTTGGCGTTGCACCCTTAAAATTATACTTAAACTTCTTAAATATCAAATGTTTAACTTTTTATTTGGCAATGTAAAACTTTATATCGCTTTAGCTTTAATGGCTGTTTTATCTGGTTATTTATATCTAAGACTTGATAGCACTCAATCAAGATTAGAAAAAAGTCAAAACGATCTAGCCTTAGCTTTAGAAATTAATAAAAACAATCAAGAAAAAATTAAAGAACTTACACAAAGACACGAGCTAGAACTCAAAGCTTTAAATGAAAGCAATAATCAAAAAAATCAGATCAAAGAAAGGATACATTATGTTAAAGAATATATCTACAAAAGCAATGAAAATAATCTTACTAAGCTTTTTAACAATGTTATTGATAGGTTGTGGGATGACAACACAACAAGTAGTGAGCAAAATACAAATTCAAAAGGTGAAAATTCCAAAAGAGCTATTAACCCTAAGCCCCCTTGAAAAACCACAAGTAAAAAATGAGCTTGATATTTTAAATGCTTATTCTTTGCTTTTTTATAAATACAAGCAATGTGAGATACAAATAAATAAGATTAGGGAATTGAATGAGGATTGATCCTCATTACATCCATTCTATAACTTCTGCTTTGTGTTTTTCATACTCGGCTTCGCTGATAACACCTTTTTCTTTTAATCCTCTTAAAAATTCTAAATCTCTCATTTTAGACATTTTTTGTTCTCTTTTATAAGGTTCTTTAACTGCGATGTATAAAATCCATACAAATATTCCTAAAAGAAAAGCACCGATACCCCACCATAAGCCACTCATATTTCTTTGTTTTGCATCGCTAGAGATGTTAACAGCTGCCAAAATAGCTACAATAAAATAAGCCAAACCTAAAAATTCCATTTTTACTCCTTTTAATTTAAATAATTTAAAAAAGCTTATTTTATTTTTTTTTTTTTTTAATTTATAATAAAACAATTTATGCTATTAAAAACGATTAAAATCTATCACAATTAACTTTATATTTTTTTATACTCTCATCATCCACTTTATGATTTGGCACTTGATAACATTCTTTGAAATTATCACCTTTTAAGATCTTAATATAAGAGCTTGGAATAGCTATATTGTTTTTTATTCTTTGTGGATTATTATCATAATTGATTAAATTTAAAACTTCTAAACTTCCAAGTTTTAAAGCTAATTGTCTTTCTCTTTTTTCAATCTTATTCCAAACTCTCTGGTTAATTTGTGGATTTTGTGGAGTAATGTTACTCATTAGAAAGGTGCTTCTTTGTGCTTGAGTGGTTTTTCTCATAGAAGCATTAGAAAGAGTATGTCCTCTGTCATAACCACTGTTTTTATAATCGCTCCAAGTAGTGCGGTATTTTTTAGGAATATTGGTATCATCTTCAAAACGAGGACGCTTTTTAATTTGTTTGCCTTTTAGATTTTCTGCTTCTAATCTATAAGCTGCTGCTTTTGTCCCTTTATAACCATAATCGTAACAATTTAGATAATAGAATTTATCTAGAATAATCGAGCAATTTTGTGTCGTAAAATATTTAGCAAACTCTTCGCTTGGTTTATATTGCGTATAATCGGCAAAAGCTAGAGTTGCTAGTAAGAATAAGATTGCAAGTTTTTTCATTGTGTTTACAATTAATTTCTATTTAATATCTTTGTCTTCTGGTTCATCAAAATTTGCAAATTCATAACAATTTATAGGCAGATGTGCTTCGCGATAAGTAGAATTTAATATTTCAGTGCCTTTTGTATATAATATTTCCAAAACATTTGTTATTATTCTTTTGTATTCTTGTTCATAACCTTCCTGTATTAGAAATATTGCTTCAAGAACAATTTCACTTTCGGCAATGTTTTTATCTTCATTGACAATACAATGAGAAATAATCATTTGCAAATAGTATTTTTTGTCGCTTAATTTCATCACTGAATTATTAACATCAGCTTTTATTTTACTGTTTTGATCTTTTATTTCAATTTTTCTTATTTTTTCAAAAGAAATTTTTTTAAGCTGGATTGTTTCTATTATAAACAATGATTTTTTTGGCATGAATTTCTCCTTATTATAGGTGTAATATAAAGATACTGTATATCTTCTAGTAATAAATCATCAGCAGAATTGTTACGATTATATTGTTGTGTCAAGTCTTTATTACTATTTAATTTTATTATTTCAGGTTGATGTATATCTAATAATTTGGTATCTTCTAGTAATAAATCATCAGCAGAATTGTTACGATTATATTGTTGTGTCAAGTCTTTATTACTATTTAATTTTATTATTTCAGGTTGATGTATATCTAATAATTTGGTAGCTATTGTTAATTTGCTGGTATCTAATAATGATTTAGATATTTTATTGGTATCGTTATTAAACAATGATTTTAATTCTACTGCAAATTTCTTAGCCAATTTTTCTCTATATTCTGAATCCCAAGTATGCTTCTTAAAAGGATATTTGAAATATGCCCCATCTAAAAAATTATGAAAAATATGCCCTAAAAAGTAAAATATATCATTTTCATTGCGATAATTTATTATTAAATTATTGTTTTTATTAAAAATAACAAATTTCTTACCATTGGTCTTATTTAACGTTATTTTAAAAAATTTACAAATACTATATACATTTGCTTTTACTTTTTCTTTTTCAATAATGCTAAATACTTCATCGGCATTTAAAGCGTTTGTATTGCATTGAGGTATCTTTTTCCAAAGTTTTTCTAATAATACAACATTATGCCAATATTCTTTATTTTCTTCTAGTAGTATTTTTTTAAAAATCTTAAATCTTTTTTTTGGGTTTAGTTTTCTTCTTGCCATTTTGTCGATTCCTCATGTCCATTTTTTGAAAATTTTTGAGTTTTTTCAATTTCGTCTCTTTCTATAACCAAACTGTCTATTGATTGGTAAATTATAACACATTGTTTTAATTTTTTGATTGCAATTTTAATTTGACTTTTAGTTATTTCTGTTTCTAGTATGTTTACAATATAAAAGGAAAGCTCCTCTTTGATGCGAAATTTTGTTAAATAGTTTTCTTTATCTACTTTATCTACTTTTTGTGCTTTAACCATTTCATCTTTATTTTTTACCATATTAATAGAATAATGAAGCAAGTTTAGATTATTATACTTATTTTCACAAAATATTTCTTTTAAATTCTTTTGTTTTTTAGCAAACTTATTGATATCTATACTTTGAATATTTTCTTTTATATTCATCCTACAAACTCTATAAAATTATATTTGATTGTCATCTCTAAAAATTACAGGACTTGATTTTAACATTTAACCTTGCATATCCCTCAAAAAAACAAATCGATTTTCCATTTTTAAAAATCAACACTCATTTAAATAAATTTAACTAATTGGTAAATTTTAATTGATAAAAAGTATATCGAATTTTTTGTTAAAAATTTAATTAATTTATATTTTTTTTAATAATTTTATTTAAAATTTTTACACCTTTTCAATTTGATTTAAAAATATTTTGGCATTACAGGAGCAAATTACTACACCTATAAATACATGATCTTTTAAAGCACTCTTCTTTACTTTTTTATCTCCAAAATTAAAATTATCACTACTAATAACTATATCATCATCGAAAGCATTTTTAAGGATGCGTTTGCAAAAAAGTTCATTATCACTATTGCGAAAAATTACCACATCGGCATTTCTTATTTTATCTAATGAATTTCTAGTGGTATCTATGATGATAAAAGACCCATTTTGTATAAAAGGCTCCATGCTTTCACCATGGATTTTAATCATATCATATTGAGTTTGATAAGGCACTCCTAAAACTTCAGTTAAAAAAGTCTTATCTACGCTGATAATTTGAAAATTTTCATTTTCATTTGCATTGCCAAATCCCGCACTTGCGTAAATATCTGGAAAATAACGTATTGAAATTGTATCTGAGGATTTTATACTTGAATGCATTTGAATATATTTGAGTATATTTTTGGGAGGTATGCTGCCTCTTTGCTTCCAAACATCGAGTGTATTTGGTGCTACACCTAAAAAAATAGCCAAATCTTTATAAGTTTTTAGTTTTTGTTCTGATTTCCATTGATCTAATATTTCTTTAACATCCATAAAAATCCTTTCAAAAGTTATAATATAACTTGACAAAATGAGTATATTTTTATTACAATATCACCAACAATATAAAAAAATTAAATCGTTTGTTAAAACCTAAGCAATAAGTATGCCAAGTTTTAATTTAAACTTATATTATTTTAATTTAAAAGGCTGAAAAATGGAGTTTTGGTTTATACTTGCGTTTTTCTTTTTTGGGTGTTATATTTTGTTTGATTAAGGCTAAATCGCCTTAAAAATTATTTTTTTTCTTGCTGTGGTTTATCTCCTCTAGTTTTTGGGATAATAGGAGTAGTAGTTCCAGTTTGTGGGGTTGGTTTCACTATTTTTTCTTTATTATCTGACATAATTATTTCTCCTGCTACGATTTGTGTGCCACTTGATATTATAGCAAAAAAAGATACACTAGCTCCAATAATAAGAGAGCGATAAATTTTATTGATATCTTCACTCATATTGTTAATGATTTTGTTGTTTTTATTAAAAGCATCTAATACAGAAGATATCATGGCATTAATTCCATTTGTATGTTCTAAATTATCTAAATTTAACTGAGACATCTTTTCATACTGATCTTGTGGAAAAGCTATCATGTTATTACTTTTTAATGCAATTAAGGAAAAGAAGGCAGAGTATCCTAAAAATGCAATTGAACCACCAAAGAGAATAATAACAAATACACTTATGTGGGTTATTTTGATATAACTATTAAGTATAGTGATATCACCGGCTATTATAAGAGTGCAAAGCCACATGTATAATTTTATAGTTTGAAATTGCCCGGGAATTACACTTGTTAATTGAATATCTAAATCCTTTCTTTTGCTTTCAAGCTGTAGTTTCAAATTCTTTTCATAGTTTTCGTATGAAATGTTTTCTTTCATTTTAGCTCCTTTTTTATGTTTTTAGAAATTATATTATAAAAAATCTTTATACTCAAAAATTTAGTATTTTTTGTCAAAATGAAAAATATAACTTGACAAAATGAGTATATTTTTATTATAATATCACCAACAATATAAAAAAGTTAATTACAAATTGTTTTAAATTAAAAACAAAGGTTGTATTTAAAGGAAATAAAATGCAAGATGTAATTTTAGCTTGTTTTTTTGTAGTAGGTTTTTTAACAGCTTTAGCGTTTAATCACTATAAAAAGGACAAATAAAACCTGCTTTAGAGCAAGTTTTATTAGAGTGGTTAAAACAAGGACAATTTACTTGTATTGTTTTTCTATTTCGTGTTTCGTAAGAAATAGCTAGAGGTCTGCCATTTTGCGAGGCAAGAGGGCAGGTAGTGTGCCAAGTATTAGTTTTTAATTTGCTTAAAAATCGAGTAAAAAATTTTATAAAGGAAACCATTTTGCAAAGCATGAAACCAAGTATAAAACCAAAGAAAAAGGCAGCAACACTTGAACCAAAAATATCTTTAATAGGAGTATAAAAGTCCATCTAAAACCTTTCTTAAAAGCTTTTAGATTATATCACAAAAAAGCTTTTAACAAGTTTTTAGGAGTTATCAAATGATAGAAGCAAGATCAATTTTGGAAGTTTTGAGTTTTAGAAAAACAGAAGAAAAGGAAGAGCTTAGAAAATGTTTCAGTTTTAGTGATGAGGTATTTGAAAAAGCACTCCATTTTTTACATCAAAACGATGAGGTAAGCATAGAAGCGATCAGTGATGGACTTTTTGAAAAAACAATCATTTCTTTAAGGAGCACAAAATGAAACTATATGAAAAAATCAAACAAATTTTAGATGTTGGAACCATAGCAGAAGCAGAAAAAAAACTAGATCTTACAAATAGGACTTTATCTGTATGGCTTAGCACTCCCACTAAGCGTAATTCAAAAGTAGAAACCGCACTTTTAAAGCTTGGAATAAGAGACGACGAGAGGCTAATGCAAAGGATTGAAGATTTAAAAAGTGAGTATAAAAAGAATGTAACCTTTAAAGAGGCACACGAAAGAGCTATTACACAGATTAAAGCTTTATTAGAAGAAATCGAGGCAGCGTAAAAGCCTCATTAAGCACATTTTAAAGTGTGCTTAAAGGGTTTTTAATCAAGTTGCGTTTATCGCCAAAAGCTTATAAAACTTCTTCTACTCTAGTTTTTTAAAAGCTAGAGCGTTCTTTTACTTATTGCACTCTAGGGCGACGGCTGGGAAAGTGGGACTTAAAAAAGTCTTTGTTAATCGCCAAAATTCCAGAAGTTTTTAACTTCGAATGCAGGTCTTAAGTTTTGGCTTAGTGTTTAAATGGGGGTTTATAAGGTATAAAAAGTCACTTTTTATCATCAGAATTTCTCCTTCGAGTCTTCTTTATTTCATAATAACCTTATTAAATCCTCATTTAAGCACTAAAAAAGGAGATAAAAAAAATGAATTTAGAGCTTTTTAAAAAAGATGAAAACAAAGAAATAAGCTTAACTTCTTTGGAAATCGCAGAGCTTACGGGAAAAGAACATAAGCATGTTATAAGAGATATAGAAACTTACTTAGAAAAAGTAGTTGAAGGGGGTGTGTCCAAATTTGGGCATACCCACCAAAACCCGCAAAATAAGCAATTTTACAAGTGTTACCGCTTACCAAAAAGAGAAGTATTGATTTTAGTGAGTGGGTATAGTGTAGAACTAAGAGCAAAGATAATCGATAGATTAGAATACTTAGAAAATGAAATCAGAAAACAAAGCTACAAACCGCTTTCATTGAAAGAAAGTTTGAAAATGCAATTAGATCTTTTGGAGAAAAATGAAAAGCTACAAGAAGAAAACATAAATCTAAAAAATGAAGCCGAACAAAACGCACCGCTAATCCATTTTGCAAATCGCATAAAAGAAAGTAACGATGCTATTTTAATAAGAGATTATGCAAAAATTTTACACGAAAAAAATCACTTAGAAATTGGAGAAAAAAGACTTTTTAAAATTTTACGTGAAAAAGGCTTTCTAATGAACGACAATAAACCTTATCAAAAATACATCGAACAAGGACTTTTTAAAGTAAGCCAAACCACCATAAGCACCATTAAAGGCGATCGCCTTGTAAGCACAACCAAAATAACAGGCAAGGGTCAAATCGCGGTATTAAAGTCTATTTTAAAAGCAGGTTAAAGGAATTTATAATGAAAAGACTAATATTTTTGTTATCTTAGCACTGAATGCGAGTGCAGATATTTACTCAAATATGAGTGAATACGCATTAATTCTTAAGTTGAGCGATACCTGCTCTTTAATAGACACTTCAAACACTCTTTATAAAATAGAACTACTCAAATACTTACCTTTAGAATTTAAAAGCGGAAATGCTGTTTTTAAAACTAATGTTTATGATTTTGTAAAGATGTGTGATGAAATAAAAAAAGGAAAATAAATGTTTAAACCACAATTATATAACGATCATTTTCAAAATTTCAAAAGGTATAATATACCCAAAGCACAGCTAGTCATTGCCGACATTCCTTATAACTTAGGAAATAATGCTTATGCATCAAGTCCTGAGTGGTATATTGGTGGCGATAATAAAAACGGAGAAAGTAAAAAAGCAAATAAAGCTTTTTTTGATACGGATAATGATTTTAGGGTAAGCGAATTCATGCATTTTTGTTCTAAAATGCTGATTAAAGAACCCAAAGAATGTGGAAAAAGTCCTTGCATGATCGTTTTTTGTTCTTTCGAGCAACAAGCTATGCTTATAGAGGTAGCTAAAAAATACGGCTTTAACCATTATATAAATCTAGTCTTTAGAAAACAAACTTCATCACAGGTTTTAAAAGCAAATATGAAAATAGTTGGAAATTGTGAATATGCCTTAATCCTTTATAGGGATAAATTGCCAAAATTTAACAACGACGGCAAGATGATTTATAATTGTATGGATTGGATCAAAGATGATGATATTCCAAAAATTCATCCCACACAAAAACCCGTAAAACTCTTAGAAAGACTTATAAGCATTTTTACAGATAGTAATGATGTAGTCATCGATCCATGTGCGGGTAGTGGAAGCACTCTTTTAGCTGCTGCAAATTTAAATAGAAAAGCATACGGCTTTGAGATAAAAAAAGAATTTTTTAAAAGTGCAAATGAGGTGATGTTTAAACAAATACAAAGATGTTTATTTGCTTAAAAATTTTGATAAAATTAATTTTGTAAAATTTGAAAAAAAGTAAAATTATGGATAATTTAGAACATTTTGATATATGCGTCGGTCGTGTTTTTAAAATCTTACTTGAAAATTTTCCACTTAAGAGTGATATTGTAGTTTCAGATCTTATACTTGAAAAAAATACCACAGGCTTAGATAAAATATATTATCATAGTATTTTATACCTTGAAGAATTAGAACTTATAAAAATAGAAACAAAAACAATAAGTCCGAGTGCATTTTTAGGAGTTAGATTGAGTGCTAAGGGTTTAAGCGTATTAAGAGCCACACCAAAAAGTATCCAAAGTAAAGAAAGTTTAGCAGATAGAATTTTAAACTTTTCTCACAAAACAAATAATGAAATTTTAAAAAATACCATTAGTTATATTTTTGAGCTAATAAAATAAGGTTTAAATATGGATAAGAATTTAAAAAAAATCACAGAATTAAAAATAAAATGTAAAAATTGCGACACAAAAATCATTACAAAAATAGGCAATGTTATTAAAACTTGTCCGCAGTGTGGAATA
The DNA here is from genome assembly GCF_005406215.1 of Campylobacter aviculae. Taxonomy (GTDB): domain Bacteria; phylum Campylobacterota; class Campylobacteria; order Campylobacterales; family Campylobacteraceae; genus Campylobacter_D; species Campylobacter_D aviculae. The sequence continues at coordinate 23,180 of NZ_NXMA01000005.1, forward strand.
AAGTTTATAGATGAAAATTTAGGATATAATCCCTTTGAAATTTTAATTGAATTGTTTAAAAGCGTTGATAAAAATAAAAATGCAGAATTTTATTTTGTTTGTAAAAAAGGAATGTGATGGAACAAGAAATCGCTAAAATAAAAAAGTTTAAATTAGAATGTAAAAATTGTGAAACACAAATCATTATAAACACTCATTGTAGCATTAAAAATTGTCCCGTGTGTGGATTGAAATTTTATGACAATTTAGAAAGTCCTTTTGAAAATTTACACGAACAAATTCTTTTAATTAACAAAAATAAGAATGTAAAAGTTTATTTTGTTTGCGATGAAAAGGAGAATTCATGCAAAGCAATATAGAAAAATTCGATTTTTATAGTGCAAAAGTATTAGCTATCTTGCTTGATAATTTTCCTATAAAAAAAGATATTTACATTTTAAAAGATCTTATCAAGGATAGTGATGCAACCAAAGAAGATGTAAAATTTGTTTATGAAACGATTATAGCATTAAGAGATTTTGATTTTATAAGTTTTAATGAAGAGGTAAAAGAATGTTTCTTTGGTGTAAGATTAACCCTTAAGTCTTTAGAAATTTTAAAATCAATCCCAAAAACACTACAAAATAATAAAACTTTAGGTGATAAACTTAGAGATAGTATAAAATTAGCAGATGAAGAAGCTATAAAACAAAGTATAAGCTTAGCTTTTTCTTTGGCTAATAAGTTTTTTTAATCAACAGCAAAGCAGAGAAAGAAGGGTAAAATTTGATAAAATTAGTTTTTGCAAAGGAGTGAAATGGATACAGATCAGTATGATAAATGGAACAAACATAAAAAGAAGCTCAATAATATAAAATTAACCAAAAAAGCAAAAGTAAAAAAGATTTATTGGCTTAGCTTGGGCTTGAATGTCGGAGCTGAAGTTTATGGTAAAGATGAATTTTTTACCCGTCCTGTTTTGGTATTAAATAGCTTTTATAATGGCACATTTTTAGGTATTCCTTTAAGTTCTAAGACTAAGAATAAGAAAGGCTTTTTATTCCACAAGTTTAAGGACAATAAAGGCACTTTGCAAGTTGCACTTTTAGGACAAATGAGAGTTTTTGATACTAAAAGAATAAGAACTTACATAGGAAAAATAAATAATGATGATTTTGAAAAAATTAAGAATAAAATCGCAGAAAAAATAATAAGCCCTGCACGAAGACAGGGAAACTCAAAAAATGAGCCAATTCCTTTCATTTCTGAAAAGTAATGCAAAAATTATAACTAAAAAACATTAAAAATTGATAAAGGAGAGCTATGACAGCACAAGAGATTAAGGATTTTTGCAAAGAAAGAAATTTAACTTATAAAGAACTTGGTGAGTTAATAGGAATGAGTGAAGGGGGGTTGCAAAACGCAATTAAAAAAAATAGTATTAGCGACCAAACAGCTAAAGCGATTGAGCTTTTAAAAGAAATAGAAAATTTAAAAGAGCAATTAGCAGATTATGAGAATTTAAAACAAATACTTAAAAAAGCCTTACTTTAGGCTTTTTTAATCAACGGGCGGAATTTTCCGCTGGTTAAAAACCATCTTTTTTATAAAATAACTAACTAAAATATAAGGAGAGATATGAACGAAAACATCATTAAAAAAACTTGTAAAGAATTAGGGCTTACTTATAAGCAATTAGGGGAGTTGGTAGGATTTGGCGAAGAAGCTATATCAAAAGCTGCAAGAACTGGAAATATTTCAACTCAAATGCAAAAAGCTTTAGATTTATATTTAGAAAATATAAATCTAAAAGAAAAATTAAAAGTATTAGATACGCTTTCAGACATTATAAAACAGCTTTCCAAATAATACGATCCATTTTTGGATTGTATTAAATACGCTTTTTTTTATAAAAAAACTTATAATTTACTTTTTTAATCTTGACAAATAAGTATTAAATTTGTTATAATTCTTTCATAAGTCGGATTTAATACGGCTTATAGAAAGGAGTAAAAGATGAATATCAGTGATGTGCTCGAGTTAATCACTGCTTTAATCTGCTTGATAACTGCAATTATCCAAGCAAGAAAGCATTAAAGCAAAGGGCGAAAGCCCTTATCATCTTTTACCTTTTCTATTATAGCAAAAAAGGAGTAAAAATGGTTTTAGAACTTTTAGTGTTAGTAATATCTAGTTTGATTTGTGGCTTATCTATAAAAATTTATAAGCTTGAAAGGAGAGTAAAAGAACTCGAAAAAGGAAGCAAATGTAATACTTAAAAAAACGAAATAAAAGCTTTAAATGATAGTTAAAGCTTAAGTATGTTTTTGGTAGAATTTGTTTTTTGAGAAAGGTTTTGAATGACAGCACAAGAGATTAAGGATTTTTGCAAGGAAAATAATTTTACTTATAAAGATTTAGCACAAAAATTAGGTTGGAGCGAACCGAGTTTAAGGGCTACTATTGCAAGTGGAAAGATTAGCGAGCAAACTTCCGCGGCTATAAATTTATTAAAAGAAACAATAGAACTCAAAAAACAACTTAAAGATTGGGAAACGATTAAATCTATTTTCAAAAATATTTAATTGTTAAATAACTTAACAAAAATTCTACTAAAACACAAAAATAATTATCAATTTTAAGCATTAATTAATAAGATACTTTGTATAATTTAATTATAAATGTTAAGAAAATTAGCATTTATAAATATATGAAAGAATGGAGTAAAACTAATATTTATAAACCAAAAAAGGAAATTAAATGCAACATTTAGAAAACGAAATAAAAGCTGATAGTTAAAGCTTAAGTATGTTTTTGGTAGAATTTGTTTTTTGAAAAAAGGATAATTAATGGCAAAAAATGATGACAATCTTATCAAGAAAACTTGTAAAGAATTAGGGCTAACCTATAAACAACTTGGAGAAAAGATTGGATATAGCGAGAGTGCTTTAAATAATGCTTCAAGACAGGAAAAGATAAGTGAGCCGCTTACATTTGCTATTAATTTATATCTAGAAAATTTAAAACTCAAAGAAGAATTAGAAGATTTTAGAACTCTTAAAAAAATTCTTACAAAAACACTTTAAAAGTGTTTGAATTTCTACTAAAAACATAAATTATATATATTAACTATTGACAATAACATAAAATTAGTGTATTATTTAATAATTAAAACACAAATAAAGTGTTTTTAAACTAAGGAGTAAAAAATGAGTAACGAACTATGCCTAGAAAACGAAATAAAAGCTTTAAATGATAGTTAAAGCTTAAGTATGTTTTTGGTAGAATTTGTTTTTTAAGAAAAGGATAATTAATGGCAAAAAATGATAATCTTATCAAGAAAACCTGTAAAGAATTAGGGCTAACCTATAAACAACTTGGAGAAAAAATTGGATATAGTGAAGCTACTTTAAATAAGAATGCCTCTACTGGTGAAATAAGTAAAACAATAGAAGTAGCCATTAATTTATATTTAGAGACCCTAGAGCTTAAAAAACAGCTTAAGCAATTTGATCTATTAAAAGAGATTATAAAAGATATTTCTAAATAATCACTTCTTTAATAAATAAATTTTCTACCAAAGACTTATAAAACATATAAAAATATATTGACTTTATTTCTTAAATAAGTTATAATTTGATATTGAAACATATTTGAGAAGCTTATCAAGTATTTATAAACCAAAAAAGGAAATTAAATGCAACATTTAGAAAACGAAATAAAAGCTTTAAAATATCAGCTTTTAATCGAAAAGCAAAAACACAAAAAAACCAAAGAAAAGGTTTATAACCTTAAAAACATACAAGGAGAAAGATACGAGAAATTAAAAGCAGAATTTGCTAAAAATCAGCTTTTTGTTTTTAGAGATGATGAACTTTTTCTTTGGGTAGAAAGTTTAATGCGAGAACTTAAAACTAAAATTTTAAGTGCCAATGATGAGCTAAGTAAAAAAGCTTGCGATGTGTTGGTATTTAAATTAGAAAAACAAAGAAAACTTTTCAACCATTAAATAAAAAATCACTAATTTATCAGTGTTTAGGACATTTTCACAAACCCTAAACACTCATTTAATGTCTAAAAAAAGGAAATCAATGAGTTTTAAACCCATACAGAAAAACAATAAAGCTCTTGAGTATGCAAACAGAGCAAAACTGATAGAAAAATTAGCAATGCGTGGCTATGCACTTGTAAAGATAAGTAGCAATGGCTTTATAATGAAAAAAGGATTTGAAAAGGATATTTTATGCAACACAGCACAGGATACGATAGCTTCCACTTTGTTATCTCAAAAACAACCTTTTACAAATACCTTAAAAAGTGGGGATTGTTTGAAAAAATGCGAAGTACAACAAGAAACAAAAGTATCGATGAATTTGTAAAAGAAAAATTCAAAAGTCTAAAAACAAACGATAAGCGTTATCCTTTTAAGATGCGTTATATTAACTTAAAGCCAAGAAATAAAAGTCTTTCAAATACGATAATTATCCTTGATCACTCAAAAGATTGTTTTGAGTTATCTAAAAAGAATAAAAAATCAAAAGATTTTTATATAGAAGTTCAATTTAATGGACTTTATCAGCCAAGCAAACAAATAGAAGCTGAGGTTTGGAAAATCTTAAGCAAAATGATCAAGCGATTTAAAGCTTACAGCGTAGATATTGCTTGTGATTTTGATGATAATTTAGCAGTATCTAAAGCAAGGGAATACGAACACGCCAACAGATTTAAAAAACTTAAAATCGATGGAGAAATTCACGCTTATAAAACAAGTATTTATGTCAATTCACCCAAAAGCAAATACTACAATTTAAAACGTGTTTTGATCTATGATAAATACGAAAAACAAACTTATTATCACAAAGAGAAATTAAAGCCAGAATTTACAAGATGGAAAAGATTAGAGCTAAGATTTAGACTTAAAAATAAATTTTTAGATTGCATAGAAAGCGATGTCAATGAAGCCTTTGATTTTATGCAAGATTATCTAAGAATGATCGGAATTTGGCATTTTAATATAGAAGTGATACTAGAACAAACTAAATTTTTAAATAATCCACGATGGGCTAAGGTTTTTAAACCTTACGCTTTGGCAAGTTAAGGAAGAGATAATGAAAACAAAATTTATTTTTAAAGGTGTTATAAAATGTCCAAACTGCGACTTACTTTTTGCCCCTGATTCTAAATTCATACAAGGAAATGAAAACGCAGAAGAAGGCAAAGAATGTATTTTAAATGGAGAATGTCCTGCTTGTGATTATAAGCTAAAGATAGGTTTTAAATGCGAAAAAATCACAAGAGAATTAACTAAGATTTATTTGATGAGGTGCTAAATGAGTGTAACGTGGATCTTAGAAGCTAATGATTTAGCAAAACTTGTTTTAGAGGGCGATTTAAATAAATGCTTAATTGATGTTCGTATAGTAGGACATGAAAAAGAAAGAAAACTTTGCTTTTTTTATAATAGTGCTTTTTTAATAGCTGAATTTCAAAGACAAAAAGAAAGCATTTTAAAAAGACTAAGAGAGCTTTATAAAACCAAACTAGATTTTTACAAGCGTATAGACTTTGTATTTTATGGCATAGAAGCTAAAAATATACAAGAAAGTAAAACAAGAACAAAAGAAGAACAAGAAGTCTTAGATCGTGGCATAAAAAGACTAGAAAATTTATTGAAAGGAATACAAAATGGAAAAACTAGAGCAAGAGTTTAACGAACTTGAGCTTAATGAGCTTGAAAAACAAGGGGAATTTAACGAAGAACTAAAAAGACTTGCTATGGAGGCTGCAAATTTATTTAGAACTTTAAATAATTTAAAAGAGGAAAGAAAGGCTATTAATGAAAGCATTAAGTCTTATGAAGAACAATTTAAAAGAGTTATGCAAGATATAGATTTTTTAAAACAACCTAATCTTTTTAATCAAGAGCAAAGTAAAGGTGAGGAAAAAGAGGAAGAAAAATGATATTTGAGTTAATTATCAGACTTATTTGTTTTTATATTTATTAGCTTATAAAGGAGTAAAAATGAAGCTAAAAGATTTTGATTTTAGAATTTGGAATAATGAATTCAATAAATATGAAACCAATTATGCACTTATTTCAATTTTAATACTTGATTCCCTAAAAGGAATGGGGCATCTTAATCAAGAATATGAATTAGAACTTTGGACTAGATTTTATGATAGAAATCGTAAAAAGATTTTTGAAGGTGATATATTGGAGAATGTAGACTCACACGGGCAGGATATTTATAAAGTCGTTTTCAAAGAAGGTGCTTTTTATCTATCAAATATTGAAAGTGGCTACGAAGATTTAATGAGGGAATTTTTATTAATAGAACTAGAAATAATAGGCAATATCCACGCAAACAAGGAGCTTTTAGAATGAGTGTTATTAATCACTTAGATTTGTTTAGTGGTATTGGTGGTTTTGCTTTAGGTTTGCAAATGGCAGATAATGAGTTATTTAAAACTTTATATTTTTGCGAATGCGATCCTTATTGTCAAAAAATCTTAAGACAAAATTTTAATCAAAGCCATGTTTTTGAAGATGTTAAGCATCTTAATGAAAGAGATTTTAAGAATGTAGAAATTGATTTAATTACGGCTGGTTTTCCTTGTCAAGATTTAAGCATAGCCGGTATGAAAAAAGGACTTAGTGGAGAAAGGAGTGGATTGTTTTATGAGGCTGTTAGAATCATCAAATTTACAAAACCAAAATTTATTTTGTTTGAAAATAGTTCAGAACTTATTCGGCGAGATAATATTAGAGAAGAATTTACAAAAGAGCTTCAAGCAATCGGGTATGATTGTTGGTGGCAAATACTATGTGCTAAGTCCTTTGGATACGCGCATAAAAGAGAACGAGCTTATATTATTTGTTGGAATAAAGAATATTTTTCTACCGACTCCCTTAGCATCGGATGCTTTTTGCATAAAGAATTTTTCTATTTCTACTCAAATGAAAGCCCACAAATGCCATCAAAAGAGATTATATCCTTATATAGCTTGTATAGAAAAAGAAGATATGAAAAAGATTATGAAATTAATTGTGTCGATATACGAAGAGATGATGGGTTATCCAAAGTTTTGGACGCAATTAAGGCTTTAGGTAACGCTGTTATTCCTTTAATTGTAAAAATTTATGGTTTAACAATAAGAGAATGTTTATTTAGTATGAAAAAATAATATAAAAAGGAAAAAAACATGAAAGAATTTAACGAATATAAAAAAGCAAGACTAGCTTTAGAAAAAGAGCTGGCAAATACAAAGGAGGTGTTAAAACAAAGCATAAAAGAAATGTTACTTCTAAGAGATGATAAAGCTTTTATGCAAGGGGCAAAAGATGAGGTGTCAAAGATTGTCGAAAAAAATTGGAAAATAACTGCTTCACTTGAAAAATCAAGTGATAATTTAGAGATCAAGATACTAGAACAAAGCACGAGCTATAATCGCTTTTGTTTCGGTGATGTTTTAGTATTGATTTCTAATTTTTTAGTTTATGAAGAGCAAAAAGCAATTATTGCAAAATTAGGTTTTGATTTAGAAAAAGGAGAATGAAATGGTAAAATTATTATCAACATTATTATCAACTAAAGAGGTGGCAGAGTATTTAGGCTATCACAAAGATACAATACGCAAAATGAGAATGCGAAAAAATCAAAGCAAATATAATTTTCCACAAGGTTTTAAAATTGGAGGCACTATAAAATATGAAAAATCAGAAATAGATCAATGGTATAAAAGTCGCAGGGTGAGTTAAATTTTCCCTGCAATTCTTTCTATATAATCTCCCCACCACTGCATCAACTTTCTTTTAAGTTCTATATTATCCCCACGATTATAAGCTTTTAAAATAGCGTTTTTTTGTTCATGTGCTAAACAAAGTTCGGCTATATCCATACTAATACCATGTTCTTTTTGTTGCTCATTGGCTATACTTCTAAACATGGCACGAAAACCATGTGCTGTTTGAATCCCTTTGTATCCTAAGCGTTTATTTAGATTACAAGTAATATTTTCGCTATTATGACCTTTTTTAGAACTTCCGGCAAATACATAATCATTGACTTTAATTTTTTTTTGTTCCTTTAAGATTTTAAGTGCTTGAGTGTTTAAAGCTATAATATGCTCTCTACGCATTTTCATTTTTTGAGCCGATATTATCCACAAACCATTTTTTAAATCAAATTCATCCCAAGTTGCATTTATAACATTACCTGGACGTTGAGCGCTTAAAAGATTAAACATTAAAAGTCTTTTATGGCTTTCTTTAATATCCGCATTTTTTAAAGTATGGATATATTTTTTAATCTCTTTTTCATCTAATAAAGTAGGTTGGTGGATAGTAGCCTTTGGTTTTTTAAAAACAATACTATTTTTAATAGAAGCAACAGGGTTAAATTCTATTATTTCGAGTTGCAAAGCATATTCAAAAACCTTATTGATCCAGACCTTAGCTTTTTCAAGAGTGGCTGATTTATCCTCTAAGAGTTTTAAAACTTCCACAATTTCACTTCTTTTTATTTCAGTAATATTCCTATTTTCAAAACACTTGAAGATACTTTTTTTGTAATTTAGCCCTCTTTGGATCGTTTTTTTAGAAAAATTATTTTTGATGTTTAAATTTAATACTTCATCATATATTTCTCCAAATTTTTGCCTTTTTGCATTTTTTATATTTTGTCCTTTTGTTTTCATTTTAAAGGCATTTAATGCTAATTCTCTAAGCTCTGCCAAAGAAAGCAAAGGATACTCTCCTATTTTTATATAAGTATCATTTGCTTGTCTTATTTTAAAAATTTTCTTACCACTTGGATAAACAAAAATATACAAACTTTTAATACTCGGATCTGCAAATTTTATAAATTTTTTCCCATCTTCACATTTAATATTTTTTAAAAAACTATCGGTTAGTTTAGTAATTTTTGTCATTTTTTTCCTTGTATTTTAGTGTCTTTTTTTTGTAAAAAAGTAACCCACTTAGTAACCCACTTTTTTAAAAGTAACCCACTTTTTACGCCACATTTTAGCACAAATTGCCACATAAAGCAACAATACAGCACAATTAACTAAAACCTTTTATTTTCGATATCTGACTACGATTTGAAGTATTTTAGAGGATTTATATATAGGAGTATAATGGTGCCCAAGGTCGGACTCGAACCGACACAAGGTTGCCCTTACCAGATTTTGAGTCTGGCGCGTCTACCAGTTTCACCACTTGGGCTTAAAGCTTGAATTATATCTTATTTAGACTAAAAAACAATTTAAAATTATTGTTTTATATTGAACAAGTTTTAACAAATTTGGAACACTTATTGCTTGTATTAATTTTAGCAAATATTTGAAAAGATTTTAACTTTAAATTTTAAGGATGCAAATGAGAGTTACAAATAAGCTCAATTTTACAAATTCTGTTAATACTTCAATGGGTGGGCAAAATGCTTTGTATCAAATTTCTCAACAGATTTCTTCTGGATCGAAAATACAAAATTCTTATGAAGATGCAAGTGTTTATATAGACAATACGCGTTTAGAGTATGAATTAAAGGCTTTAGAGCAAGTTAAAGATGCAACAAGTTCAGCAAAAGAATTAACCGAAAATAGCATGAAGGCTTTGAAAGATATGGTTCAGCTTTTAGAAGATTTTAAAGTCAAGGTTACTCAAGCAGCAAGTGATAGCAATTCTCAAACATCAAGAGAAGCAATAGCAAAAGAATTGCAACGTATCAAAGAAAGCATTATACAGCTTGCAAATACTAGTGTCAATGGTCAATATCTTTTTGCTGGATCTCAAGTTGCAAATAAACCTTTTGATTCTAATGGTAATTATTATGGAGATAAAAATAATATCAATGTTGTAACAGGAGCTGGAACTGAAAGCCCCTATAATATTCCAGGCTGGGATTTATTTTTTAAAGCTGATGGAGATTATAAAAAACAAATTACAACCAATGTTAGTTTTACAGATAATCGTTATACAGATAAAACTGAGTATCTAAATGGAGATTCTGCTTGGAAACAGCTTATCGGGCAAAATTATGTTCAAGATGGAAAATTAGATGCTTACAAAGATTTTGAAGATAAAGATCAAAAACTTGATTTTCCATCATCAACGCTTTATGTTCAAGGAACTAGACCAGACGGAACGAGTTTCAAAAGTGCCGTTTTAGTAAAGCCAGATGATAAAATAGAAGATGTAATGGAGCAAATTGGAGCCCTTTATGGTAATACTCCGAACAATAAGGTTGTAGAAGTAAGTATTAATAACAGTGGCCAAATTCAAATCACAGATTTAAAGCAAGGCAATAATAAATTAGATTTTCACGCTGTAGCATACACTCCTCAAATGGAAACAACTGAAGATTTTAAGGTAATGGAAAAATTTGTTAAGGAAAATGACCTTAACATGGATGATGTTACAAATAAAGTTATGGAAGAAGCTACCAAAAATGGCGGAGATATCACAAACCTTACCTCTCCGGTTACAATCAAATTAACAGGAAAAGATGGAACTGAAAAAGAATTCACCTTTAGCTTGGCTCAAACTGACTTTATTAAAAGCAATATGACTGATTCAGATGGCAATAAAGCCAATGGTGCAGATTATGATAATGTTTATTTTGAAAAAAATGGAAATACGGTTTATGGTAATGTTTCTCAAGTAATCAAGGGAAGTAATGCTTATGCAACAGACTCAACTAAACTTAGTGAGGTTATGGCAGGTGATAGTCTTGATAATTCAGTTTTAAATTTAAAAGTAAATTCTAAAGGCGGAAAAACTTATGATGTAACTATAGATTTAGGAAAATCTACAGTAAGTTATCCTGATCCTGCTAATCCTGGTGAAACTATAAGCTTTCCTATTATGCATACAGATCCAACAACAGGAAACAGTGGGGTAGTGACAGCACCTAATGATATTACCTATGGACAAATTAACGATATTATCGGAATGTTTGCTTCTGATAAAGTTCCTACTCAAAGCATTGCAGCCAATAATAATAAAGTTGATGCAGAAGGTTATGACACTATTCAACAACTTATGAAAAATTCTCAAGCTACAGTGGATGTTAGCATGGATTATAAGGGGCGCATCAGTGTTACAGATAAGCTTTCTTCAGGAACTAACATTGAAATTTCTTTAAGTGATTCTCAAAGCGGTCAATTTCCTAAACCTCCATTAAGCACAACTGCACAAGTTACTGATGGACCGAATTTTAGTTTTAGCGCGAATAATGCTTTGATTATTGATGAACCTAATGTTGATATTATAAAAGATCTTGATAGTATGATTGAAGCAGTTTTAAATGGAAACATGAGAGCTGATGCTGATTCAAGCGATCCAAGAAATACAGGAATGCAAGGTGCTTTAGAAAGACTTGATCATTTAGCCGATCACGTAAGCAAACTTAATACAACCTTGGGTGCTTATCATAATATCATAGATGGAGTAAATACTCGAGTGAGTTTTTTAAGTGTTAATGTTGAAAGTATTAAATCAAATGTTATTGATATAGATTTTGGTGAAGCTATGATAAATCTAATGCAAACCCAACTTGCATACCAAGCTTCTCTTAAAGCTAGTACAACCATATCTCAACTGAGTTTATTAAATTATATGTAAAATTATGTTATAATGGCTTCTTGGAAAATTATTTTTAAGGAAAAAACATCAAAAAAGAAGCCATTTTTACTATTTCTACTTTTGGTATTTTCTATTTATGTCTTTGTATGCTAACTCCTAGCATGGGAAGTTGGATTTATAAAATAAATTTATTTTTATTTGGAGAATTTGGATATTATTACCCTTTTTCGCTTTTTGTTTTAAATTATTTTTATTATAAAAAAAATTATCAAATAGAAAATTTTTCACGTCAAGAGCTTTTTGGTATAGGTTTTGCTTTTTTTTCAATTTTATTATTATTTTCTGTACTTTATAAGGATTTTGGCTATATATTAGAAATTATTTATATGGTTTTTTCTACTATTTTGGGACATACTGGTAGTGGGATATTTGCACTTTTGCTTTTTATTTTTTCACTTATTTTATTATTTCCAAAATTTGCAAAAGAACTTTTTAGAATCGAATTAAATTTTGAGATCTTATTAAAAATTGAAAATATTTTAAAACTACGTTTAATGAAAATTTTTGGCGGAGATAATGATAAAGATGATATAGGCAAATCCGAACCACAAGCTCCTATAATTCAAATCAAACAAAGTGATTCAATGGTAAAAAAAACAGCCTTAACTCAGACAGAAGAGCTTGTAAGATTAAGCAATATTAATGCTAGTGAAAATTCTATTGTAACAGCTAAAGAAAATTTTGAAAAACTAAAAAGTCAAATTCTAGATGAAAAAGTAGAGGTTGATAAAGAAAGTTTAAAAGAAGCTAAAAGTTTTGTTTATGAAAATTCACCGCAAGTTAGAAATTTTGCCCAAAAAGCTAGTCGATCAAGTATCAGTCTTGATGAAGAATTTAATTTTATTTTAAAAGAAGAGGTAAATATGATTCCGGAGCGTTTTTTAAAACCTAAAAAACCCGAAGATATAAAACAAATAGATGTAATAAATAAAAATTTAGATGAGCCAAGCTATAAGCGAAAAAATATCCAAATTTCTATTCCAAAGCAAGAGATAAAGACAAAAATTTTTAGCAAAGAGCTAGAATTAAGTGAAGAGTTACTACAAAAAGCAAAACTAGAACAAGAATACAAAGCTTATCAAAATGAAATTTTAGAAAACAAAGTTCAAGAAAGGATAAAAGAATTAGAGGAGAATGATAAAACAGAATCTGGTTTAAATATAATTCAAGGAAACAAATATACTTTTAATCAAACAAATGAAGAGCAGAATCAAAGAGAAGAGTTTTTTGATGCAAAGAAAGAAAATCCAAATAAACAAAATACAACTAATGATGCAGAGGTTGAAGTTCTAGACTTTAATGAAGAAGAATTTGAATCCAAAAAAGTAGAGCTTATGAATGAAAATACGGATGATTTTATGCCTATAGTTGAAGAATTAAATCATCCTTATATAGAGCCGATTCCTATAATAAAACTTGATGATAGTCAGAAAAATGAAACACAAGACAATAGGGTAATTTTACAGCAGTTGGATGAGGGTGAAAAAAACCAGAATTTTAAAGAAAATAAATTACAAGATGATAAGCATGAAATCATTGAACAAAAGGCGATTTTAGCTAAAGAAATTGAACTCAATAAAACTCTTTTAAGAGAAATTGAGCAAGGAGAGCTTGAGGAACCAAAAGATTTTAAACTCCCTTCACTTGACTTTTTAAGCAATTCTAATCAATACAAACAGGATATCAATGAAAGCGAAATAGATAAAAAAATTTATAATTTGCTTGAAAAATTACGTCGCTTTAAAATAGGGGGTGATGTTACTAGAACCTATGTTGGGCCTGTAGTGACTACCTTTGAATTTCGTCCAAGTGCCGATGTAAAAGTAAGTAGAATTTTAAACCTTCAAGATGATTTAACTATGGCCTTAATGGCAAAATCAATACGTATTCAAGCTCCAATTCCTGGAAAAGATGTAGTAGGGATTGAAGTCCCAAATGAAGAAATACAGACTATTTATTTGCGTGAAATTTTAGAAAGCGAAGTATTTAAAAATTCCAAAAGTCCTTTAACAATAGCCCTAGGAAAAGATATAGTAGGAAATGCTTTTGTAACCGATCTTAAAAAATTACCTCATTTATTGATAGCTGGGACAACTGGAAGTGGAAAAAGTGTAGGTATTAACTCTATGCTTTTAAGTCTTTTATATCGCAATTCTCCAAAAACTCTACGTTTAATGATGATCGATCCAAAAATGCTTGAATTTAGCATTTACAATGATATTCCTCATCTTTTAACCCCAGTGATTACAGATCCTAAAAAAGCTATCAATGCTCTTTCTAATATGGTAGCAGAAATGGAAAGACGCTATAGATTAATGGCGGATGCAAAAACTAAAAATATAGAAAATTATAATGAAAAGATGAAAGAAATAGGAGAGGAAGAGTTACCTTTTATTGTTGTTATTATTGATGAGTTGGCTGATTTAATGATGACTGCAGGCAAAGATGTGGAATTTTACATAGGACGTCTTGCACAAATGGCAAGAGCAAGTGGAATTCACTTAATTGTTGCAACTCAACGTCCTTCTGTAGATGTGGTAACTGGTCTTATTAAAGCAAATTTACCGAGTAGAATTTCCTATAAAGTAGGGCAGAAAATAGATTCTAAGGTGATTTTAGATGCTATGGGAGCCGAAAGCTTACTGGGAAGAGGGGACTGTTTATTTACCCCTCCTGGAACTAGTTCTATTGTAAGATTACACGCTCCATTTGCAAGTGAATTTGAGATAGAAAAAATTGTAGATTTTTTAAAAGATCAACAAAGCGTAGAATATGATGAAAGCTTTTTAAAAGATCAGCAAAGTGCAGGAGTTACAAGTGAAACAAATTTTAATAATAGCGATTATGACGAGCTTTATGAAGATGCTAAAAATATAGTTTTAACAGATAGAAAAACAAGTATTTCTTATTTGCAAAGAAAGTTAAATATAGGCTACAACCGTGCCGCAAATATTATTGATCAACTAACAGAGGGTGGGGTTCTTAGTGATCCAAATGCCAAAGGACAAAGAGAGATTTTATAAAGTTTAAATAAAAATTTTCTATGTATCAAAATTAGAACTAAAAATATAAAAAGCTCTTTGCGAGCTTTTTATTTATCTCTAAGATTTAATTCTGTAATTAATTTGCTATAAGAATTGTAATCTTTTCTCTTAAGATAGGCTAAAAGTCTTTTTCTTTGACCGACTAGTTTTAAAAGTCCTAATCTTGAAGAAAAATCTTTTTTATAAATTTTTAAATGTTCAGTAAGTTCAGCAATTCTTGCACTTAAAAGTGCCACTTGAACTTCTGTTGAACCAGTATCACCTGGTTTTCTGGCGAATTTCGCAACAATTTCTGCTTTTTTAGCCGAATCCAAAGCCATAATAGACCTCCTGATTGGTTTAAATTTTTTAGAGCTTTGATTATATCGAATTAAAACAAAAAATAAACTGAAGTATATTTTATTTTCTAAAATTGTAAATTTTAAGCCGTTTTCTAAGATTTTTTTATTATAATTGAGTTTTTGTGTATAATATATTAAGGAGATTTTGTGCTACTTACTAAAGCTAGTGAATATGCTTTGCTTTCTTTGATTTATATTGCCCAAAAAGAAAAACCTCAAGATGTAGATTTTTTATCTACCGAGCTTAATATTCCAAAAAGTTTTTTAGCAAAAATCTTACAAACTTTAGCTAGAGATAATTTGCTTCAATCTTTTAAAGGTATAAAAGGAGGGTTTACCTTAATAAAAGATCCTAAAGAATATAGTATAAAAGAAATTATAAATAGTGTAGAAAAAAAAGATGTAAGTGTTTTTGAGTGCAGTAGCGGAGTGTGTCCAAGCAATAAAGAAAAAGATTGCACACTGATGCCTATGCTTACAAAATTACAAGATAAAATAGATGAATTTTTAAATTCTATTACTTTAGCAGATATTATGAAAAAATAAATGGCAAAAAAAAATAAAATATTTGACCTTGTTTTTCCCTTCTTAGGGCCGTTGATTGGACCAGTTTTAAAAGCAAAAAGTCTTACTATAGTCGGCTTTATAGTTTGTATTTTAGCTATTATTATTGTTCCTTTGCCAAGTCCTATTTTGGATTTTTTTCTAGCTTTAAGTATTGCTTTGTCAGTATTAATTATCTTAATTTCTATTTATATTCCAAAACCAACCGATTTAACCACTTTTCCAACTTTGATTTTAATTATAACGCTTTTTAGGCTTTCTTTAAATATTGCCACAACGCGTATGATTTTAAGCGAAGGTCAAAATGGACCTGAAGTTGTAAGTGAAATCATTGCTTCTTTTGGTGAATTTGTGGTTGGTGGAAATATGGTTATAGGGGTAATCGTATTTTGTATCCTAGTTTTAATCAATTTTATGGTTGTAACTAAAGGTAGTACCAGAGTTTCTGAAGTACAAGCAAGATTTACACTCGATGCAATGCCCGGTAAGCAAATGGCTATTGATGCCGATTTAAATGCAGGTCTTATAGATGAACAAACAGCGCGTGCAAGGCGTCAAGAAATTATCGCTGAAGCAAATTTTTATGGCGCAATGGATGGTTCGAGTAAATTTATCAAAGGTGATGCAGTTGCCGGTATTATTATTACAATTATTAATATTATCGGTGGTTTTTTAATCGGTTCTTTTCAGCATGATATGCCATTATCTACAGCCGCTTCAACCTATACTATACTCACTATAGGAGATGGTCTTGTATCTCAAATTCCTGGCCTTATAACCTCTACAGCTACGGCTATTATCATTACTCGTGCAAGCAAGGATGAAGATAATTTTGCTGAAGGAACCTTGAATCAACTTTTAAGTGAATATAGAACTTTATTAATCGTAGGTTTTGTTTTGTTTATTTTTGCTTTGGTGCCGGGTTTGCCTCACTTATCTTTAGGTTTTATGTCTTTGGTATTTTTAGGACTTGGATATCTAACAAAACAAGTTAAAGAAGGTAAAATAGAAATCATGGCAGCTAAAAAGACAAAACCAAGTGCCGCTGCAGGTGGAGCTACTACATCAAATGCAGCAGGTGCAGCTCCTGCCAAAAAAAGCGAAGAAGAAATTTTAAAAGAAGAAGAGCATAAAATTAATGATATTCTTAAAGTTGAAATTTTAGAACTTGAACTTGGATATGGACTTATAAAACTGGCTGAAAGCGAATTGACTGAAAGAATTAGATCCATGAGAAGAAGTATCGCAGAGAGCTTAGGATTTTTAATGCCAAAAATAAGAATTCGTGACAATTTAAGACTTAAGCCTAATGAATACAGCTTTAAGCTAAAGGGAGTTTCTATAGCGAGTGCTGAAATTTATCCGGATAAATATTTGGCTATGGATAGTGGATTTATCACCGAAGAAATTGAGGGTATAGCTACAAAAGAACCTGCTTTTAATTCCGATGCACTTTGGATTGATGCGAATTTAAAAGATGAAGCAACTCTTAATGGTTATATAGTGATCGATCCTGCGAGTGTGATTTCAACTCACATGAGTGAGCTTATTAAATCACATGCAAGCGAGCTTTTAACACGTCAAGAAGTGCAAAACCTTTTAGATAAGGTTAAAAACGATTATCCTATTATAGTTGAAGGTGCTTTAAGTGTAGCACCTGTAAGTCTTATTCAAAAGATTTTAAAAGATTTACTCAAGTATCATATACCGATTAAAGATATGCTTACTATTTTAGAATCAGTTAGTGATATTGCTGAAGTGAGCAAAAGTTTTGATATGATTATAGAGCATGTTAGGGCATCACTAGCAAGAATGATTACAAATATGTATCTAGACGACAAAGGAAATTTAGATATTTTTATTTTAGATTCTGCTAGTTCGGCAATTTTAATGGAAAATGTCCAATTTAGAGATGGTAGCTATCATTTGCCTTTAAGTGTGGCACAAACTGGTGTTTTAGTGGATACTTTAAGAGCTGAAGTGGCCGCGGTTTCTAATGGTCGCATCAAACCTTTCATACTTTGCGTTGAACCACAGCTTAGAAAATTTATTGCTGATATTTGCTATAACTTTAATATTAACATTGTTGTGCTAAGCTTTGCTGAAATTGCTGAAAATACCAATTTTAATACAGAAGGTATTATTAAGATAGAACTTTAAGGAAAATAATGAAAATTTA
This sequence comes from Campylobacter aviculae, assembly GCF_005406215.1. Taxonomy (GTDB): domain Bacteria; phylum Campylobacterota; class Campylobacteria; order Campylobacterales; family Campylobacteraceae; genus Campylobacter_D; species Campylobacter_D aviculae. The sequence goes on from NZ_NXMA01000005.1 coordinate 40,934, forward strand.
TCATCTTTCACATACAGATCTTGATGGTTATGCTTGTCAATTTATCACTCATTTTTATTTTAAGAATGTGAAATTTTACAACTCAAACTACGGAAAAGAAATCAATGATAATTTTAATGCTATTTTAAGCGATATTGAAAAAGATGAAAATTTTGAAAAAGCAATTATTTTGATCACGGATTTAAATTTAACTCTTTCTCAATGTGAAGAATTTAATAAAATATGTCAAGAAAAAAAGATCAAGATTTTTTTACTCGATCATCATCAAAGTGGGGAAGAGTGTGCAAAAAAATATTCCTGGTATTTATTGGACTCAAAAAGATCGGCTACGAAAATCACCTATGATTTTTTTTCTAAAATTTGTCATTGCGATTCTGAACTTTCTCGTTTTGTAGATGTGGTTAATTCTGTAGATATTTGGCTTAATGAAGATAAAAATTTTGAACTCGGTAAAGTTTTTTTAGGCTTAATTGCCAATGCCAAAGAAATCAATCGGGTTATGTTTAAGGAAATGCAAGTTTATTATATGTTTTTTTTGCTTGAAAGGGCTCGTAAATTTATTGACAAAGAAAATTCTAATGTTTTACTCGATAATGCCACGCATTTTATAAAAAAAGATTTTTTCACTAAAGATCGTGATGATACTCTTGCAAATTTAATTTCTAATTTTGTAGTAGAAAAATTAAGCGAACTAAAAGGAGATTTTACTATAGAATATGAAGGATATAAAGGGATTTTAACTGTAAATATAGGGAGTACTTCTATTATAGGAAATGATTTTTTGGTTAAAAATCCAGATTATGATTTTTTTGTTGATATAAGTTCGAGAAAAACTTTAAGTTTTAGAGCTAATGGCAAAATAGACGTAAGCATAATGGCTAAAAACTTAGTAGGTGGAGGAGGGCATAAAAACGCTAGTGGGGGATTGTTTTCGGGTTATAAAGATAGTGCAAACTATAATTATATTAAAGCCCAATTTCTTGATCTTATTAAAAGCAAAGAGTTGAAAAAGGAAAATATGAATGCTACAACAAACACATAAAAAGAATTTAAATGATGAATTGGAAGATTTAAAGTATGAATTAAGTGTTGTTTTAGAGGCTATGCTTTTATATGCTGGTGTTAAAAGAGAAAAATTAGAATCAGCTATCGAAGCGTATATAGATAATATAGATTTAGTATTAAAAGATTCTCAAAAAGAGGGCGTTGATGAAATTTTAGAAGTTGTAGAATTTTTAAAAATTAAATATAAGGATTTATTTTTATGAAAAAAATAGCTACGATAATTTTAAGCTTATATTCCTTGAGTTATGCTAATATATATGAAGATTTAAGTGATTTTGCTTATAAAAAAAATTCTGATAAAAATTTTAAAGTTGAAAGTGCTAAAATAGTGCATTTTTTTAAAAATAGTAAAGAATGCTTAGATCTTTTAATCGGCCCAAATCAAGTGCAAATTTTAAAAACTTATAATTCTTGCAAGAATTTAGAAAAAGATTTAAATTTTAACAATTTTTTAAATCATGATTTTCTAACTTTATATAAAAATGATGGACAAATGATCCGTCAAATAACACGGGATTTAAAAAATGCTATGCAAGATATTATGATTTATTATAAATTGCATTATAGCTTTAGTCAAAACAAAGATGATATGAGTAAAAATCCAAATTTAGATATTTTAAATATAGATCCAAAAGAGGGTGGAACCTTACTTTATAAAGTCAATAATCAAGCATGTGTCGGTATAGAACTTTTAAGACATAATTCTAAAATGGCTATGAAAATTTATGGTATAGAAAATTTAGATAAAAAATGTAAACTCTTTATAGAATCACCAGATTTTAAAAATATTTCCTATACAATGAAAGATTTTAATTGGTATTATTTAGAGTAAAAAATACTTTTGATTTTTAAAAACACTTTTTTCAAAAAGCTTATTTTGGTGTAAGCACTTCTTTTCCCTAAAGCCTGGAAAACGCAAACATCCAAATCTCTTTTTTCCTGAATGCTTAAATTTTTCATTGAAATTAAACCTTAAATTTAAAAATATTGCGAGTGCTATTTTATTCTAAAATACTTTAGTTTTTTATTAATTTATTATTCAAGATATTTAAAATTTTTAAACATTGACTTTTGTTAATCAAAATTATATAATTAATGTTGATACAAAAATCTAAGGAGGAGTTATGAAAAAAAAGATTTCTATGGCTTTAGCGTTAATGCTATTTGGAAGTTGTGCATTTGCACTTGATAAAACATTAGAGAAAACTAAAAGTGTTACAGGTATTGATTTACCTACAGCTAAGTGGGTTTTGCCTAAAGCGCTAAATGAGGATGGTACTATAGATGAAAGCAAAATGCCAAAAAATTCTAAATATGCACAAATGGTAATTTTTGGAAATAAAATTCTAAATGAGACTAGTAAATATACAGGACCACAGGCGAAAGATCCTAAAAAAAGATTTGCCGGAAACAATCTTTCTTGTTCTAGTTGTCATGCGGCAGCTGGAAGTATTCCAAATCAAGCCGGTTTTGTGGGTATTTGGGGAAGATTTCCGCAATATAATGCAAGAGCAGATAAGGTTATAACTTTAGCTGACAGAATCAATGGCTGTTATGAAAGATCTATGAATGGTAAGCGTATGCCAGAAAATTCTCCTGAAATGAAAGCAATGCTTACTTACATGCAATGGCTTTCTCAAGGTATTCCGGTCGGTGCTAAAATTCAAGGACAAAGTCTTAAGAAAATAGATTATATTTCAAGAGCTGCAGATCCTAAAAAAGGAGAAAAAATTTATCAAGAAAAATGTGCTGCTTGTCATCAAGAAAATGGGTTAGGTCTTAAAAATGAAGACAGTGCTGGAGCATATTATTTATATCCACCATTATGGGGAAAAGATAGCTATAATACCGGAGCTGGAATGTATCGTTTAATCAAGGCAGCTTCTTATATAAAAGAAAATATGCCACAAGGTGCACCAGATTTAACTCTTGAGCAAGCTTATGATGTAGCTGCTTATATGAATTCGCAAACTCGCCCAATTAAAGCAAATAGAGATAAAGATTTTCCAGATAGAAAAGTAAAACCTTTGGATATGGATGTAGGACCTTATGATGATAGTTTTTCTACAACCCAACATCGCTATGGCCCTTATAAGCCAATGTTGAAAAAGTAATTTAAAGGCAAGGAAAATTTCTTGCCTTTAAAATTTTTACTATTAAATTTATTTCATGAAGAGCATTTTATTTCAATGTTGTATTATGCAACAATAAGTATTTTTCAGCACTTTAAAAAATTTTGTTCTTATAACTCACTTCATCTTCTATAGCTAAATCCCTTGCTTTGTCTTTTGCATATTTTCTAAAAAATATCAAGTCGCTTGCAACTTGCGTATCTTTTAAACATTTTTTGGTAATCTTACAGCACCCAAAAACACATCTTTAGGAGTTACTCCACTATCCCAAATGGTTTGTAAGATTTGATTGAGTTTATCCTCTGTTAATTCAGTTGCAGTGCCACTCCAATCACCTGCCTCATCAAAAGCTAAAACATTTCCACGTCTTTTGTTTTCAAAGCTTTCTTTATCTTTTGCCACAAAATGAAAAATACCTGCCATTTCTCCGCTTGTGCTTGCTCCTGCTTGAATATAGCTTTTAAAAACTGATTTTTGACATCAGTATCACGACCTAAGCCAAACAAAGCATATTCCATATCTCTTTTATGCTCTATAGTTTTTTTATCGATCTGATACTCCATTTCATTTCCGCCATTTTTAATAGTGCGTCTGAAACCATAGCTTCTGAAATAAAAATTTGTGTTGCATTGGAGGTTTTTTGAGTTGTGTTTTTAGTTTCACCCACAAATTTAGAAAGCTCTAAATTCGCATTCTTTTTTGGTTTTTCAAAAGTATCAGTAATCCAAGAATGCAAAAGAGGACTTGTAGCATTTGAAGTTCCGATTTTATTTAAAATAGGAGTATCTGTTGCTCCAACTTTAATAATCTTTTCATAAATTGAAGGTTTTAATTTAACGTTTTCTGTAGCTGGTGGTGTATAACCAAATGAAGGTAATGCCATTTTAAAATTCTCCTTAGTTTAGTTTTGGAGGATTTTAATAAAAATGGCTGTTTCAAAACTAGGGTGTTTTGAAACAAAATTAAAAAATTTATCAAAATTTTGCTATTTTTTTGAAAAAACCACAAGAATTAAAATTGAGTAAAAAAGATTTTGTGGGAATTATAGGAATGCCTTATCAAACATTAATGAATTGGAAATCCAAAGATGAAACACCCGCTTGGGTTGAACCTTTTTTATATTACTACGAAAAAGGTTTAGCTTTAGATGAGTTATTGAAAATATTAGAAAAGTATAAAAAAGATTAAAAACATCATTAATACAGCTTGGAATATTTTTTGCTTGATAATTTAAAGTAAAAAATGCTAAAATATATAAAAGAAAAGGAGAAAACCAAAATGACGGCAGAAATAGCAAGAAATATTTTTAAAAAAGTTATTGAAGAAAAAGAAAAAATTAATGTTACTTCGACCAATATGAAAGAGTATGAAGATAGTTTGCATAATGGTATTGATGCCGAAGTATCAAAATTTTTAGAAAAATATAAAACTAATAAAGAAGAGTTTGTGTTGGAAATTGAATCAAAAAAAGATGAAGCAAAAAAGCTTTTTGAGAGTATTAATAAATGAGTACACATCAGAAATTAACAGAAGCATCTTTTAATTTTGATGAAGTTGCTAATCTTATTGATATTTGGAATGAATTTTGTAAGCTTTATGAGTTAGAAATTCCTGACAAAGCACAAGAGTTTATTTTAGAAAGTGTAATTAGTCAATATTATGATCATGTTATAGAGCATGGCGTAAGCGTTAAAGGTGTTTGTCCTTATAAAATATTGTCTTGGAGTGGTTATATTTTATGTGAAAATTTATGGAAAACCAATAAAGATTATGCTATTAAAATACTAAGTGCTTCTATATTAGCTATGGATTTTTTACTTGAAAAAGAATATATGAAAACACATAAAGAAATACAGATTAAAGTAATCAATATGGTTAGATCAGAATTAGAAGGTAAAACAAATGTAGGGTTGGGTATGAATGGCTTTTATATGGTTTTTAGGGCAATATCTTACCAGAACTCTCTATTTAAACAAAAGAGTAGCAACGAAGAATAGTTCGTTTATTTTTATCTTTTTAAAAATCCGTTAAATTTATGCTATAATTAACAAAAGGTTGGTTAGCAAATTGTCCGAGCTAACCGCAAAAAAACAATCGGTGAAAGTGTTGTTTTTATCCTTTGTATCTTTCAATAGCCGTAATTATAAAAGTTCTTTTATTTCCTTTAAATTCACTGCTTAAACCTATGATATAATTTGCATTTTTAAATAGGATAGGTTAAAACCAACTTAATTTTATTTTTAACTTTGTTTGTTAGAATTTTGATTAAGAGTTTAAGGGCAGAATCTCGCCCTTTGTAATTGTGAAAGATGTATATAAACTTTTCACTTCTCTTATTGTAATTCATAGCTTGTAACTATCCATGTATTTGTCTTATCTCCTTTCCAGTTATCTTTTATACCTACAACTTTGTTATCAAATTGTATTCTAATTCTACCCTTATTATCTTTTATTAATTTGCCATTTTTGATAATTTCGGATACTAGCTTTAAATCCAACTCAGGATGCTTATCGATAATATGAGATAAACCATAGCCTTTATGTTTTATTTTATCTGTTACTTCTCCCCAAACCAAATCAACATCGCCTAATTCTTTTCTATAAAAAGCACCTGCCACTTGTCCTTGTTTTTCAATGAGTAGTTTTTGTAAAGCACCATTTCCGTCGTGATAATACTCTGCGTAATTATCCCCAAATTCTTTTATAGGTTTGATATTTAGCTTTTCCTCGATTTGCTTTCTCATACGTTCTGGAATATCATGTTTAATTCCTTTGAGAGTGTCTTTTTTGGCATTGATTATAAACCTTCTTGTTAGATTATAATGAATCGGATCTAAATCCATTTCATCTAAATAATCTAAATTAAAATTTTTATTTTCATCCAAATAATCATCATACCTTTGTAGCATATCATCACTATTATCCTTTTTATCTATCTTTATTTTCTCATCTAACTTTTCTTTTACACTTTTCTTGTTCTTTTTCTTTGTTTTTTAGCCTTAACATTCTCTTTTAATTTATCCATTAAGTTTTTTTTAGGCTTAGCTTGGGTAGAATGTTTGCCAGAGAACGACACTTGCTTTGTCTCTGAAGATGCCCTAGATGTCGGTAAGGCTCTCGCATTATTATAATACACTACTTTAGCATTCTTAATTTTATTTCTTATATTATTTTGTTTTTTAGGAGAGTTGCTAATTATAGTCAAGTGGGTTTCGTAGTCTTTACCTATGCTTGTAAAATAAGTTTGGTTGTCTATATTTTTAATAAATATAAAATCATCCTTATCTTTTAATACCACTTGTGGATTTTCTAAAGTTTCTTTTATATGTGGTATGTATTTAACCCTATCTTTTCAATTAGTTTTAATAAGCTTCCTTTTGTAAGTTTTACTTCTCTATCTTTTAAAGCTCTTTTTACTTCTTTTGGTATATTAGGGATATAATCATCATCGATATTTTTAAGCTTAAATGTTTTCAACCATTCGTTTCTAACTTCCTTATTTATACTATATTCTTTTCCATTTTTACCTATAAAATTTAAAGTATTATTTTTAGAATCGGATTTATTCATAAAAAAATTATCGCCTTTGATTAAATCCATTAAGTTTTTTTAGGCTTAGCTTGGGTAGAATTTTTCAAAGAATGCTGTAATAAATCGCCTTCCACATTGGCATTTTTACCTTTAGTGGTTGCAGGAGTTGGCGTCCCTGTCAGCATTTTTTTATTTCTACGATTTAATCTTTCCAGATCTTTATTTTTTGTTTTATTAATATGTATGATTTTGCCACTGTCTTTTTTTATAGCAATATTGCCCACTTTATCATCTTTTAATGGCTTAGCTATTAGTGTAACCTTATCATCATAATTTTTAAAAAAATGAGTAGGATTGTTTTTTATTTCTTTAATTACTCTAAACACATCTGCTTCGCTTTTAAACATTTCAGGGTGCTTTTTAGCCATAGCTTTTAGATTAACAACCCATTCATCATTTAAAACACCAGACACATCATTAACCCATTTTCTACATTAAATTTAGCAGTATAATCACTCTTAGCTTCTTTAGGATTTGCTTTATCTATAAAGAAATTATCGCCTTTGATTAAACCTTTAGTTTTAGAATTAAATTCTTTTCTAGCTTTGATTGCTTCTTCTTTGAGTGTTTTATCCTTAATGCTTGAAATAAATTCTTTAGCCGATTTATTAAAACCTTGTAAAGTGTTAATATTTGCAAAAGCTCTTCTCATTTGTATTCTTGTTCCTGCTCTTTTGCTTATATCCAATAATCTTACAAAATAAAAGGCTATATGATCTGTAAAACTATTCACAAGCATTGTTTTAGCTCTTTCTATAAAATTAGAACTAATTCCATATCCTAGCTCTTTTGCTTTTGAATTTAAAATGCCATCTATTATAGTTTCAAAATTAGAACGTATGTTGTTTATAGATCTTAAAACTTCCATTCGTTCTTGTCCTGTTTTACTTTTTGGTTTATAATTCTCCAAATTATCCATAAATGCTTTATAATTGACTATATATTTAGGATTAGCATTATCCCCTATGTTTATTTTATGTTTTTCTAAGGCTCTAGTTATTATTTGATTGTCTAAAGTCTTAATCTCGTCATCATTAAGCCCTTTGGTTATAGCCTCATAATTCTTTTTAGGATTGGTTTCGTTTAGAAGTTTTTCTATTTCTTTTGTTATTTGTTTTTCACTTCCCTTTAATTTTTCTCCTATTTTGCTTTTATCATAGGTTTTAAAATCCACATAATCTTTTCTTATCTTTTCTAGTGTATTTCTTGCTAATTGTGGATTGTCTGAATTTCTAACCATGCTTTCTAAAAACTCATCTTTAAGACTATTTAAAAAACCTTTATAGTTATGACTTGAACTATCTTTTATTTTCTTGCCTATAGCGTCTATTCTATCATAAATTTCTTTTACGCTTTTGCCATCTAAATCACCCCTTCTAGCTTCATTCATAAATTCTTTTATTTTGGCTGGAGTTGCTTCACTATAAATTCCATAATTTTCTGCAATATCATCTAAGGCTTGTTTGTCTATAACTACACCTTTTTGATTTAATTTATCTAATTCTTCAAGTCCTTTTCCAAATTCCTCATAAGCTCTTTTGGCTCTAGTATCTCTTAAAGTATAAAGTTCATCAGCTTTAGAAATATTATTCAAATTTAGCTCTTTTAATATCGCTTCATCTTGCAAGTGTAAAGAAGTTCCTAGTTTATTTGCTAACTTAGGATTGTTTGCTAAAATTATATTTAGATAGCTACATGTTCTTTTGAAAATACCCTTACAGATCTTAAAAAACTTCTTGAAAATAAATTTGATTTAGCAAAAGAGTTAGAAATTCTTTTTAATGTAAAAATAGATAATGACAATACAAATAACAATTCTAATAGCAATAACAATAATTCTAATGATAACAATTCCAATACCAATCATCTTAATAAATTAAGTTCTAAAACTAAACATAGAAGTGTGGATGTTAAGGTGTAGAAGTTTTTACTTGATATAGAGTTTTGTATTATTAAATGCTTTAAAATTTAACGATAGTTTTTTATAAAATTTTTTAAAATAACCCCATCAACTCTTAAATTATAAGCTTTTTCCAAGTTATCAAAATTTTCTACTATTACTAAAATTTTGCTATCAAAAAGGTAGAATTCAGCTACTTCTGAAGCAAATTTTGCTAATTTTTCATCTTTAAAGATTAAAAATTTTGCCTCAAGTGCATTGCTTAAAAAAATTTCATTTTTGTTTTGTATAAAAATAGCAAAATCCAAATTTTCATTTTTTGCTTTTTGGATAATTTTTTCATCATAAAAAAAACAAGAAATTTGATCGTTTTGCAAATTTTCAATTTTTTTTATAAAATTAAAACTTAAATTTTTTACCAAAGGATGTCCAAGAATTAGCATATTAATTCGCCTTTAAATGATTTTTAAAATTTTAGTTAAATTTTACTTATAAAAAAATTTGCATACTAGAAATTATAAATAAAATATTTTTATAAGAAAATAGGAGGATATTTTGTTTATTCAGGAGCATAAAAATTTTAGGCCTATAAAACCAATTTCTAAGATAGTTTGGTTGTTGAATGCAACACTTTTACTTTGTTTTTTAATCTTATTTTTTTACTTTAGTTTTAAAGTGAGTATTTATCATTTCGATTTTACTTTGTTGCTGGAATATAAAAAAACAATTTTTAGTGGATTTTTAAATACTTTATTGATCAGTTTTTTTGCTCTAGGATGTAGTATTTTTTTTGGTTTGATGATTTGTTTTTTTAGCTTGAGTAGATTTATAGTAGTGAGATTTTTTGCTTTATTTTATATCGAAATCATTCGTGGAACACCTTTGCTTGTTCAGGTGTTATTGATTTATTATATTATCGCTAATAATTTAGGTTTTGATAATAGATATTTTGTAGGGATATTTATCCTTTCTTTGTTTTCTGGAGCGTATCTGGCTGAAATTTTTAGATCAGGAATTCTTAGCATTGCTTTGATTCAAATAGAAAGTGCAAGAGCTTTAGGACTAAGCGAAAGACAAATTTTATTTTATGTGATTTTTCCTCAGGCTTTAAAAAATATTTTAGCTCCTATTAGTGGACAATTGGCTAATCTTATTAAAGATAGTTCTTTATTGAGTGTGATCGCTGTAAATGAATTAACACAAAATGTTCAAGAGGTTAATTCTTATGTTTTTGCTACACTTGAAGGTTATATTGTTTTAGCGATAACTTATCTCATTTTAACTTTGCCTATAAGTTTATTTTCACGTTATTTAGAAAGAAAATATTAAAAATAAAAAAGATCCTTGACAAATTAAGATATATTTTGGCATAATCACATTTTTATTTTGTCTCGTTAGCTCAGCCGGTAGAGCATCTCCCTTTTAAGGAGGGGGCCGTTGGTTCGAATCCAACACGGGACACCACTTTTAGGTCGCTTAGCTCAGTTGGTAGAGCGCCACCCTTACAAGGTGGATGTCATAAGTTCGAGTCTTATAGTGACCACCATTTTACTGCTTAGGTGCAGCGGTAGTTCAGCTGGTTAGAATGCCGCCCTGTCACGGCGGAGGTCGCGGGTTCGAGCCCCGTCCGCTGCGCCACTTTTGTCTCGTTAGCTCAGCCGGTAGAGCATCTCCCTTTTAAGGAGGGGGCCGTTGGTTCGAATCCAACACGGGACACCACTTTCGGGTTTAGACCCTTTCGTCTAGTGGCCCAGGACAACACTCTCTCTGTGTGGAAACAGAGGTTCAAATCCTCTAGGGGTCGCCACTTTTAGGTCGCTTAGCTCAGTTGGTAGAGCGCCACCCTTACAAGGTGGATGTCATAAGTTCGAGTCTTATAGTGACCACCATTTTACTGCTTAGGTGCAGCGGTAGTTCAGCTGGTTAGAATGCCGCCCTGTCACGGCGGAGGTCGCGGGTTCGAGCCCCGTCCGCTGCGCCACTTAGATTTTAAAATTTTAATTTTTTTATACTTTGCTTTAAAGCTTTAATAAAATAATCTATATCTTCTTTTTCGTGTGTATAATGCAAACTAACTCTCAGCCATCCTGGTTTTGTTTTAAGCTCTTGATTGTCTTTTAAACCAAGCAAATCGTGCCCATAAGGTCCAGCACATGCACAACCAGCACGTGTTTCTATATGATGGGTTTTGCTTAATTCATAGGCAAGATCATAAGGAGAAATTCCTTTAATATTAAATGAAAAAATAGGTAGGCGATCGGTTAAATTTTTAGCATAAAGGATTAAGTTGGGTATTGTTTGAATTTGTTTAAAAAAATAGTTTTTTAAATATTTATCTTTTTTTTCTATTTGAGAAATTCCTAAAGAATCCTTTATTTTAAAAGCTAAACTAGCACGGATAAGCTGTAAAATTCCAGGAGTTCCACCTTCTTCTAAAATTTCTTCATTACAAAGATAGCATTGAGAAGTTCTTGAGACATAGCCAACCGTTCCTCCTGCGGCAAAGCTAGGCTTACTTCCGCAAAGATTTTTTTTAACCACTAAAAGTCCAGAGCCACCAATGCCTCCGATGAGTTTATGCGAGCTTATAAACAAAGCATCATAATATTTGCAAGATATATTTTTATAGGGGATAAAACTAGAAGCATCAAAAGCTACTATACCTTTATATTTACGCACCAAATCGCTTATGCGTTTATAATCACTCAATATCCCAGTTACATTGGAGGCTAAAGAAAAACTGGCAATGATTTTTCTTTTTTTATTTTTTTCTAAAATTTTTTCTAAAAAATCGAAATCGATTTCGCCAAATTTATTTAAAGGTATTCTTATGCATTCACATAAGCCTTCTCTAAAGGATAGTTCATTAGAATGGTGCTCGTATGGTCCAACGATTACTAAGGGTAAAGCGTTTTTTTTTATTTGAGTGAAATATTTTTCTTTAACTAGTGGAGGCACATAAATTCCAAGTAATTCTTGAAATTTTTTTATAGCACTACTTGATCCTGTTCCACAAGCTATGAGTGCAAATTCTTTATTGAGTTTAAGACTTGTTTTAATATCTTTTCTAGCTTGCTCATAAAATTGTTGAGTTTTAAAAGAATTTAAAGAGCTATCAGAATGCGTGTTTGCATAGGTTGGAAGTATTTTTTCAATTTGTTTTTCTACGCATTTTAAGGCTAAAGCGCTTGCAGTAAAATCAAAATGCAAGACACCTTTTTTAAGTATCAATTCTTTTTTTAAATCCGAAATTTGCAAATACAATCCTTATGAAATTTTGCTAGAATTATACTATAAAAATATTTTTGATTAAAGGAAAAATATAAAATTTAAAGATTTTGCAAATTTTTGTAATACTTCGGTTTTAACAGAAATTTTTAATTTTTATAGTGTTTTTGATGGTTTTGAAGATCTAAAAAAAATAAATTTAGATCAGAATGTGTTTGAAAATATTGAAAATCTTTTGCTTAAAAATTATATAAAAATTAATAATAGTTTTAATTTTGATAAAATTACCTCTTATGCTCTTTCATTATTGGCAAAAAATAATAGAAAGCGTTTTTCCATCAATAGAAATATACAGCACTTTAAAGCGTATTTTATACTGAAATATCTTTTGAAAAATAATATTTTAAAACTTGAATATAGTAAAGAGATAAAAAAACCTAAAAATAAAAGAGAAAAGCTAAAAAAAGAACTAAGATCTTATGTGATACAAGATAAAATTATTTTTCAAAATCATTTTACACGTTTTTTTTATTATTTTTTAAAACCTAATGAAAAATTAATCTTACAAGAGAAATATGATGAAGTTATGAAAATAATTAAAGAAAAATTTGAACTTTATCAAAGTTTTTGTTTTGAACAGCTTTCAAGAGAATTGATTGAGAGAAAATTTCAGATTCATGGAGTACAGAGCTATTGGAATAAAAATTTAGAAATAGATTTATACTACCAAGATGAAAAATTGAGTTTAATCGGGGAGGTAAAATTTAAAAATAAAAAAATTTGCAAAAATATTTTAAATCTTTTGAAATTAAAAGCAAAATCTTTAAATTTGATACCTAATTATTATATTATTATTTCAAAGAATGGTTTCAGTAAAGAATTTTATAAAATGTCCGAACAAAATTTATTTTTGTTGGATTTTAATGATTTTAAAATTTTACTAGAGGATGATGAAAATGAATGAAAATATTTTAAAAAGTTTGGATGCAAACGAAAAAGAAACTTTACAAAAAGGATTAGAAAGCTTAATAGAACAAACCTATGTTATAGAAAATGAATATAAGATTTTAAATGAAAATTACAATTCTTTACGTGCTATGGTTGATGAAATCATTGAATTTTTGCCTAGTGCACTTTGGATTTTGGATAAGGAAAAAAACATTATTTTACAAAATCAAGAAGCTTTAAAAAATCCTAAATTATTAAATAGTATTAGCCTTGAAAAAACACGTGATGAGCTAGAGTTTGATAGCAAGTTTTATGCTGTAAAAATCATAGCACATAATGAAAAAACTATTATTTCAGCTACAGATATTAGCGATGAAAAGCGTAATGAAAGACTTGCTAGCATGGGAAGTGTTGCTGCACATTTAGCACACGAAATAAGAAATCCAATAGGTTCTATATCTTTACTTGCTTCCACTCTTTTTTCGCGAAGTGAGCTTAAAAATAAACATATAGTACTTGAGATGAAAAAAGCCATTGATAGGGTAGAACGTATAGTAAATTCAACTTTATTATTTACAAAAGGTGTGCATATAAATACTTTAAATTTCAATATTTTAGAGCTAAAAGAAGAATGTGAAAGTGCGATCAATTCTTATAATTTTTCTTCTCAAATTGATTTTGATTTGGATTTTTTGGATATGCAAATTTGTGCAGATAAGGCACTTTTGGGATTGGTGTTGCAAAATTTAATTTATAATGCTATTGATGCTATTGAAGAAAATGAATGCGAAAAACCAAAAATTAAAATTACAACTAGTATTAAGCAAAACAAATTATATATTAGAGTTTTTGATAATGGTTGTGAAATTAAAGATGAAAATTTGGTATTTGAAGCATTTAAAACAACAAAACTTAAAGGAAATGGCCTTGGTTTATCCCTTTCTAAAGAAATTATCCATGCTCATAAAGGGGAATTAGGTTTCGAAAAAGATCCTAAAAATTTTTATTTCACCTTACCTTTAAGCAATCAAACTACATAAAACTTGGGGCATCATTAGAAAATAAGATCAAATCTCCATTTTTGGTTTCTTTGGCTAAAGTATTCACAAGTTCAGACTTTTCTTTTAAGATAATTTTTTCAATGCTAAGTTCTTTTTCAAAAATTTCAGCATTGATACTTGCTGTTATGATGGCTAATTCAAAACATTCGTTAATAATTCTAGCAAGTTTAATATTTTCTTCTTTATTCACTTCTATGATTCCAGGGGTAACTAAAATTTTACGACCTTGATAAAGTTTGCACAATTTATAACTCGCACTCATTCCTTTGAAATTTCCATTAAAACCATCATCAATAATAAATTTTGGTTCTTTAGAGATAATCTGTAAACGATGTTCCACAGATTTTATTTTTGAGATATTATTTTTAATAGAATCGAGTTTAATACCTAAATAATGAGCACAAAGTATACAAGCACATAAATTTTGAGCATTAAATTCTCCCAAAATTTGACTTTCAAATTTATGGTTTTTTTGTTCTAAAAATACTTCAAATTTTAAACCATCTAAGTCTGAATTTATATTGCTTATTTTATCATCATAAAAAGCAATTACTTCGTTTTCTTGTTTTAATGTACTTGTGTGTAAAAAAGCTTTTTCTAGTTTTTTGGAATTAAGGGCTTCAAGTTTTGTTTGTCTGATGCTATCTATACTCTTAAAATATTCTAAATGAGCATTTCCTATTTCTCCAATTATGCAAATTTGAGGTTCTAAAAATCGAGTGATTTCATCAATATCCCCTTTGACCCTTGCACCTGCTTCTGTAATATAAATTTGGGTATCGTTATTTAAATTATTATTAATATCTGAAATTATTCCCATAAGAGTATTTACAGATCTTGGGGTTTTATAAACTTTAAATTCATCTTTTAATAATTCATAAAGGAAATTTTTAATACTGGTTTTACCAAAACTAGCAGTAATAAGGATAATTTTTAATTTTTCATTAGTCTGCAATTTCACTTTGGCTTGTTTTTTATAATATAAATTCGAGAATAAATCATAAATTTTAAGACTAATGAGAGCAAGAGGTAAGCTTAAAAGATTAAAGAGAAAAGATATGCGTAAGGCTAGTATCGCAAAAATTGTGTTATAGGTAAAAATGAAGATAAAAAACCATCTAACCTTATTTGTAAAGATAAGTTTTTTGTCTATGTTTTTATTCCAAAAATATAAAATTGGGGCAAGAATAATAAAATAAATTAAAGAATATAAAGGAAAAACTAAAAACATTAAATATGGAAAAACTAAAAAATATAAATGCCATAGAGGCTTATGATAGTGAAAAAAAACACGTTTTAATTTATAAGAGTACCATTGTAAAGCACTTATAAGATAAAAGGCTATGCAAAAATTGAAAAATAATGAGTTAATAAAATAAAAAGAATTAATAAGCATTATCATCCTTTAATTTTTTCAGCGATAAAAGCAGCATGTTTTAAAAAGAAAAAATGATCTCCCTCTAAGGGATAAAATTCGCTATTTTTAATTAAATAATGCATTATTTCTCCGCTTTTTAAAGGAGTGGCTTTATCACTGATGCCCCAAAAAATACGAGTTTTTACTTTTATTTTAGAAAAACAAGCACTTAAGTCCTCATCCACTACATTTTTAAAAGTTTGATACATCAAAGGGCTTAAATTTGCACCATCTTGACTTGCAAAATAGCGATAAAATTTACCTAAACCAATTTTTTTAAAAAATTTAAATAGAATGATTTTAAAACGCACTTTTAAAGATTTTGGAGCAAGAATTCCGGAATTGGAGAGTAAGATTAATTTTGAATTTTTAAATTCTAAAGCAAGCAAAGCAGCAATCTTACCTCCAAAAGAATGGCCTAAAAATATATCAATATCTATTTTTTTTTCTTTTAAAAATTCCTTAATTATATTTACATAATCACTACTTTTTAAGGCTTTAGCCACGCTTGATTTTCCAAAGCCGGGCAAATCAAGATATAGATGACAAAAATCGTGCAATTCTTTACTAAAAGCTTGTTTCATCAATTCTTTATCAGCTCCCCAGCCATGTAAAATAAGCAAAGTTGTTTTTTGATTATTGTTTATAATTTCGTAACTTAAGTTATAAACATTATCTTTATAATTGATCTGTGTCATTGCCATTTTAGGCCTTTTGATTTTTGTAAATATTTTCTAAGAGCTGCATAGCGTTTTGCAAACGTTCGAATTCTACCATACTGAGCATCACAGCTTCGAATTTGTTATTTTTTAAAATTACAATTTTTCCACTCTCGCTTTTTTTAAGTTTTTCCATAATAGGACTAAAATTACGAACCACTTCAGTAGCTGTATAAATTTCATCTTGTTTAAAAGAAAGCATAAAGATTTTCCAAATACGTTAAATTTTATGTATAATTTAACGTATTTTGACTTAAAAGTTTATAATTTACCCTTTTGTCCATTTATTGAATGAAGAAAATTATAATTTATTTTAATTTTGTTTTCGTTTTTAACATTTTTAGCGAGTTTTTTTAAAATAGTGTTAAAGTCTTTAAAAAGATAGTTAGCCAATGATCCAGGGTTTGGATTGATTTCATTAAGATATACTTCATCATTTAAAATAAAAAAATCACATCGTATTAAAGCCCCTTTAAATAAAGGGTTATAGATTTTTTTAAAATTGTCTTTAAGTTTCGTTTTTAACGTATCGTTTAGATCGGCTTCAATGAGTTCATTATTTCCGGAAAAACTAAGATATTTTTGATCAAAATCTAGAAATTCTTTTTTCTTCGGTTCTTCGATAGTGGAAAAAATAAACTCATCTCCAATCATACAGCCAGCAAGATTGTACTCTTTAATGCCGCTTTTAAATTCTTCTATAACGATATCTGTATCAAATTCAAAGGCCACGTCTTTAGCGTATTCAAATTCTTTTTCATTTTTTACTATACTTATGCCTATACTACTGCCTAATCTTGAAGGTTTTAAAATGCAAGGAAAATTTGGGATAAAATTGTCATTACAATTTTTTCTAAGCATAGAATAATCAAGAGTTTTAATACCTACATTTTTTGCATAAAGTTTGGTAAATTCTTTGTTAAAAGATAATACACTCGCTTCAAGTCTTGGACCTATAAAATTAATGTCAAAAAATTCCATCAAAGAAGCTATTTTTCCATCTTCTCCGTCTCTGCCATGGATAAGATTAATCACACAATCTATATCAATCTTGCTTTCGCCGATAAAATTTTTAACATAAAACCCTTTGTGCTTTAAAATTAATTCTTTTTGTTTTTTATAAGCTTGTGTGCTGAAAGTTTTTGAATTCATTTCTTCGCTAGGAATGAGATAAAATTTTCTTTCTTCATCACAAAATATAAATACTAGATTTGTTTTAAGTATTTTTTTTAAAACTACAGCACTGACTATACTGATTTCGTGTTCATAAGAATTTCCTCCAAAAAGTATTGCGAAATTCATCAATTTTTCTCCTTATACTAATTTTTTAAGCGCTTCTTTTACAAGCTCACTAGTATTTGACGCTGTACAACTATGTAGAATATTTAAAATTTTATCCTGTTTAAAACCTAAGGAAAGTAGTGCTGCGAGTGCCTCGCTTTTTTCATTGCTTATATTATCAAGACTTTTTTTATGATCGCTTAATTCTATTATAATTCTTTTTGCGGTTTTTGCCCCAATCCCTGGAACTTTTTTCAAAGAACTTTCATCACTTAAATTTAAAGCTTGATAAAAAGAATTGACATCCAAGCTCGAACATACTGCCATAGCAGTGGTTGCACCTATGCCATTTACCTTTAAAAGCATTTCGAACATTTTTTGTTCATTTTTATCTAAAAAACCATAAAATTTATTGGAGTCTTCTTTGATAATTTGTGTGATCAAAAGCTCACATTTTTCATTGATTTGAAGTTTGGTTGAACAAAAAAGCGATATAAAAATTCCATAACTTATGCCGCTAGTGCATTTTACAACAATAAAGGTAGGTTCTTTTTGAGTGATTATTCCTTCGATGGCGACAACCATTCTATGTCCTTTTGATCGTAATCTAGTTTTTTGCGAATTTCTATTAATTCTTGGTTGTTTTCTACTCTTTTTTCAAGTCCTATAAATTTTGCACTTTCATTGGTAAAAGAAGAATAGAAAATATCTTTTTTTGGTTCTATGAGTGAAAATCTAATTTCATTCATTTCGCTCCATTTTCCATTTTTATTAATAAATTTTGCATCAAATAATGTTTTTTCAAGCACCAATAGTTCCGAGTGTAACTTCTTCTTAAGTTCTAAAACTTCTTTTTCTTCGTTTTGCAGTTTATTAAATTCATTATTCTGTAAAGAAAATTCTTTTAAAATTTTTTCATATTGAGGAGGTATATTTTTACCTTGATTTTTTAGTTCTGCAACTTTTTTTTCTATATTTAAGACCCCATTTTTGCTTGATGAAATAAAATGTTTTAATTTGCTAATTTTGTGATTTAGTGTAGATATTCTTTCTTTAATTTGCAAAAATTCTTTATCATAATCTTTGTCTAGTGTTTTAACTTTTATATTAAATTTATTATTTTGACCTTTCATATATTCAACAACAGCGCAATCGTAAAATACACAAGTATTATTATTTTCCAAATTTTCTATGTAAATTTTATCTGCTTGTATTGTACCGCCTAAGCTTTTTTTGATTTTTACTTCTTTAGCCTTAATTGTTCCGCCTTCGAGTAAATCTACACTCAATTTTTCACCCTCTGCAAATCCCCTATGAGTTTTAATATAACCTTCTTTTGCATAAATTTGGGCTTTGGAGTGGGTTATACCCTCGATTTTCATTTTTGTTGCTTTTAAATGAGTATTACTACCTACATTTCCAGCTATATTGAGTTCTTCGCACTCTATTCCAACACCTGAATTAACGGCATCTTGCATATCTGAAACAAATTTAATATCAATTTTAATATCCTTATCAAGTCCAGCGCGTATGATACCTATATTTTTAAAATCAACCCCTCTAAATTCAAGAAAATTACCAATATCAAAACGATCTCCATCTTGAATCACAAAACCTTTTTTTAAAGCAATATAATCTGTAAAATTTTCTTGATCTACAGCTTTAAATGCCGGAGAGCAAGTAAATTGGACCTTATTTTCATTAGCACTTAAAACTTTTAAAGTATGTAAATTGAGATTTTTTCCTTCTTTTCCTTGTTTAAATTTGGCATGTCTTAATACGACTTCATTTTCATCTACGGCTATAATACCCGATCTTTTTTCATCGGTAGTATAATTTGTTGTTTTTTCTTTATAGAGTAAAATTAATTTTTCATCTTGACTTTGTTCAGGATCGATTCCTTTTGTTACAACAAGTTGTATGGTCTTATTTAAGGGATTTTTTTTATGCTGGTTGCAAATAGCAATGAGCTCTTTTTTAAAATCAAATATACGAATTCCTATTAAAAATTTAAGTTTAAGCATTTTTTTGTAGATATTTTGCAAAAGCTCTAAGGCTAATTTTTCGTGATATTCCAAAATGCTAAAATCAATTTGTGCGACAATTTTTGTAAGGTTTTTATTAGCTACGAGTTTTATTGCTTTAGAGAAATTATCTTGATTTGTGTTATTGTGAAAAATTTCTATTTTATATTCTTGTTTAATTTGCAGATCATTTCTTAAAAATACTTCATCTTTTTCAAAAAAATTTAAATCTTTTTCAGAAATTTTCTCCCATTTGTTATCACTAAAACAATATTGAGTTGAAAAAGCTAAGAGGTTAAAATCAAGCTCGTTTGAATTAATACTAGTCCTTGAAGAAACCTCTAACAATTCTTGAGTTGGATTTTCAGTATAGGAAATTATTTTTTCATCTAATGTCAAGTTTTTCCTTTAAAATTTTAATCTTTAAAAAGTAAATTATAGTCAATTTTTAATCAATTTTAGTTAAAATAAACTTCTATAATTTGAAAAATTGCAAAAATTTACAATGAAAAATTTAGTATTTAAAAATTTTATTATCAATGCTTTAGGAATTTTATGTTCTCGCGTTTTAGGTTTAGCTAGGGATATTTTAATCGCTCTTTTTTTAGGTGCTGGACTTTATAGCGATATTTTTTTTGTGGCTTTAAAAATGCCCGCTTTTTTTAGAAGAATTTTTGCAGAAGGGGCTTTTGGGCAAAGTTTTTTGCCTAATTTTGTAAAGGCAAGAAAAAAGGGAGCATTTTGTATCAATGTAATGATGCAATTTAGTTTAATTGTATTATTATTTTGCCTTTTGGTGAGTTTTTTTTCTTCTTTTTTTACTAAAATTTTTGCTTTTGGTTTCAATCAAGAAACTATAAACATCGCCTCTCCTTTAGTGGCGATTAATTTTTGGTATTTATTTTTTATTTTTTTAGTTACTTTTTTTGGTGCAATTTTAAATTATAAGCAAAAATTTTTTATCACTTCATTTAGCGCTGCTTTATTTAATCTAAGTATAGTGATTGCTGCATTTTTTGTTGATAAAAATGAACCTTTAAAAACGCTTTATTATTTTTCTTATGCAACGGTTTTAAGTGGTGTAGCACAATTGATTTTGCATTTAATTATCTTAAAAAATAATCCCGTTATTAAAGCAATGATATTAAGCATAAGGTTAAAAAAAGCTAAAACAAAAATGAAATCATTTTATGGAAATTTTTTTCATGGAGTTTTAGGTTCTTCCGCAACTCAAATCAGCTCTCTTTTGGATACTACAATAGCGAGTTTTTTAATCAGCGGAAGTATTTCTTATTTGTATTATGCTAATCGGGTTTTTCAACTTCCTTTAGCACTTTTTGCCATAGCCTTAACTCAAGTTTCTTTTCCTAAAATTTTAAAGCATTTAAAAAGTAACCAAGAAAATTTAGCTTTAAAATTCATGCAAAGAGCGATGATATTTTTAAGTATTTTATTGCTTGTTTCAAGTATTGTAGGTTCTGTTTATTCTTTAGAAATTTGTCAGCTTTTGTTTCAAAGAGGAAATTTTACCCATTCAGATAGCATTGCAACCGCTTATGTTTTAATAGCTTATCTCATAGGACTTCTTCCATTTGGTTTGCAAAAGCTTCTTTCATTATGGCTTTATGCTAAATTCAAACAAAAAACTGCAGCTTTTATAGCTTTTAAGGCTTTATTTATAAGTCTTTTATGTTCGATTGCTTTTATATATTTTATTCAAGATGAAAATTTAAAAGTTATAGGGGTAGCTTTTTCGAGTTCTTTAAGTGCTTTTTATTTGCTTGGAGCTAATATTAAAGAATTTGGTTTTAAGAAATTTTTTGGTTTAATATCATTTAAATTTTGCTTTTTAATTATAATTGCTTTAATAATTTTTACCGCAATACTTTATTTAACAAAGCCTTATATTTTAAATATGTTTATTTGGATTTATATGGGATTTAAGGGGATAATTTGATGAAATTAATGGATAGTGTTAAAAAAGAAAAAATTCATTTAGATCAAAAAAAAATCAATATTTATTTATGCGGTCCTACTGTTTATGATGATGCGCATTTAGGGCATGCTAGAAGTAGTGTTTGCTTTGATTTGTTACGTAGGGTTTTAATCGCACAAGGTTGTGAAGTCAATTTTGTTCGAAATTATACAGACATTGATGATAAAATTTTAAAGAAAGTATCCGAAAGTGGGAAAAGTATCGAGGAATTAACGGGATTTTATATACAAAGCTACGAAGAGGATATGAAAAGATTAAATGTCTTAGATCCTAATTTAAAGCCTAGGGCGACTCATTTTATCGAGGAAATGATTGATTTGATTTCAAGATTAGAAGAAAAAGGTTTTGTTTATGCTTTAGAGGATGGTTTGTATTTTGATACAAGCAAAGATAAAGATTATCTAAGTCTTTCTAAACGTGGTTTAGATGAAAATATTTCCCGTCTTAGTAATAATATCAAGAAAAAAAATGAAAGTGATTTTGTCCTTTGGAAATTCGATGAAAATTTTTATGAAAGCAAATTTGGTAAAGGTCGTCCAGGTTGGCACACAGAATGTGTGGCTATGATTGATTCTATTTTTAAAGATACGCTTGATATTCATGCGGGTGGGATTGATTTGCTTTTTCCTCATCATGAAAATGAATCCGCGCAATGTCGCTGTGGCTGTGAAAGATCTTTAGCAAAAATATGGCTTCACAATGGCTTTGTTAAAATCAATGATGAAAAAATGAGCAAAAGTCTTAATAATAGCTTTTTTTTAAAAGATGCACTTAAGAATTTTATGGGAGAAGTGTTAAGATTTTATCTTTTAAATTCACATTATAGGGTGCATTTTAATTATTCTTTAGAAGATTTATATGCTGCTAAAAAACGTCTTGATAAGTTTTATCGTCTTAAAAAAAGGCTAGATATAGGCGATATTTTGGATTTTGACATTTTAAAAAATATAGAGATAAAAAGCGAAATTTCTAAGCAAGTTTTAGAAATTTTAAGCGATGATTTAAATATTTCTAAAGCTTTAGCTTGCTTAGATGATTTTATTAATAACGCTAATTTACAATTAGACAAAGAAAATAAAAATAAGATTTTAAAACAAAACATTAAAGATTCTTTGGGTGAATTAGCTAAAATTTTTGGTTTTGGTTTTATGGATACAAAGAAATATTTTCAGTGGGGTGTGAGCGAGGATAAAAAGGCTTTTATTGAAAATGAAATTTCAAAAAGAAATGAAGCAAAAAAAGAAAAAGATTTTAAAAAAGCTGATGAGATAAGAGAGGCTTTAGCTAACGAAGGTATCCTTTTGCAAGATACACCAAATGGAACAATTTGGGAGTATGAAAATGCATAAAGAAATGACCTTAAAGGATGTTTTAATCCGTTTTAAGCCTTTTTATAAAAAATATTGGAAGCAATTTTTTATTGTCGGCATTGGCATACTTTTGACAAGTGGCGGTACTTCAGCAACTGCCTATATGATAAAGCCTATTTTAGATCAAATTTTTATAGAAAAAAAAGAGACAATGCTTTATTTTGTTCCTTTTTTATTTGTTTTGGTTTATTTTCTTAAAAATGCAGGTTCTTATTTGCAAACTTACTATATCTCTTATATTGGTACAGATATGTTAAGAGTTTTGCGTTCTAAGGTTTTAAAAAATATTTTGCGTTTGGATATGGATTTTTTTAAGCAACATAGAAGCGGTGAGCTAATAAGTCGTTGTACCAACGACATAGGTGCTTTACAAAGCATTGTTTCTAATATTATTCCAGATTTCTTAACTCAATTAATTACCGCCATAGGACTTTTAGGTGTGGTTGTGATCCAAAGTCCAAAATTAGCTTTTTTTGCTTTAATTGTTTTACCGATTGCTATTATTCCTTTATTTTATCTTGTTAAAAAACTCAAACTTTATGCAAGAAATATTCAAGAAAAAAACTCTGATCTTTTATCTCGTTTGGGAGAAATCTTTTCAAATATAGAATTAGTAAAAGCCAATAATGCACAAAATAAAGAGAAGGAAAAATTCGATAAAGAAAATGAATCTTTTTGCAAGGTTATTTTAAAAAGTGCAAGAATTGGATCTTTGACAAGTCCTATGATGGAAATTATAGGATCTATTGGGGTTGCTGTTGTTATCATAGTTGGTGGCCATGAGGTGATTAGAGGAAATATGAGTGTTGGAAGCTTTTTTTCTTTTATTTCAGCGCTTTTTTGGGCTTATACACCTATAAAAAGACTTTCGAGCTTATATGGGAGTATTCAAGGAGCTGTAGCAGCTAGTGAACGAACTTTTTATTTGTTGGATTTAGAACCTAAAATCAAAGGCGGGGATAAAAAGTTAAAAAATATAGAAAATATAAAATTTGAAAAAGTGAAATTTGCATACGACAATTCTCCTAGAAATGTTTTAAATGGTATTGATTTTAACTTCAGTAAAGGAGAAATACTTGCACTTGTGGGCACAAGTGGTGGTGGAAAATCTTCTATCATTAATCTTTTGATGTATTTTTATGAAAAAAAAGAGGGTGAAATTTTATTCAATGATTTAGACATCAGTCATTTTAATATTGAAAGCTTAAGAGATAAAATCGGGCTTGTAACTCAAAATATTTATCTTTTTAATGATAGTTTTGCCGAGAATGTAGCCTATAGCGAAAATTTAGATGAAAAAAGAGTGGTTGAAGCCTTAAAACTTGCCAATGCTTATGAATTTGTAGAATCAATGGGCGGAATTTATGCTGAAATAAAAGAGCATGGAAAAAATTTAAGCGGAGGGCAAAAACAACGTATCGCTATCGCTAGAGCTTTGTATAAAAATCCTGATTTATTAATTTTTGATGAAGCAACATCGGCACTTGATAATGAAAGCGAAAGAGCCGTAATGCAAACCATAGAAAATCTTAAAAAAGAAAGATTAATCTTAATGATTGCACATCGATTAAGCACAGTTGAAAATGCTGATAAAATCGTCATTATTGATCAGGGAAAAGTTTTAGCCATCGGAAAAGACGAAGAACTTTTAAAAACTTGCGAGCTTTATCGTAAATTTAAAAATAAAGAAAAGGAAATGAAAGCTTAACTTTATTTAATTTGGTTAAAATTTATATTTATATTTTCTCAAGGAAAAAAGAAATGTATGAACAAATAAAGCCTTTGCTTTTTAAACTTGAACCGGAGTCTGCTCATTATTTAGTAGAACACTCTTTAAGGGGTCTTAGTGCTATTTTTCCAAGTGCGTTGGGTTTGATGGCTAAAAAATTTGTCATCAATGATGCAAGCTTGAAACAAAATTTATTAGGACTTGATTTTAATTCTCCAGTAGGTATAGCAGGTGGTTTTGATAAAAATGGAACTATGGTTAAGCCTTTAAGTGCTTTGGGTTTTGGCTTTTTAGAATACGGAACTTTTACTCCTAGGCCACAAGAAGGAAACGAAAAACCAAGAGTATTTCGCTTAGTAAAACAAGAAAGCATACAAAATGCTATGGGTTTTAACAATAAAGGTTCTTATGAAGTTCGTTCACATGTCTCAAAAGTTTATCCTTTTGTTTTACCCTTAGGTGCAAACATAGGCAAGAATAAAGATAGTGAAAACGCCTTGGAGGATTATTTTATTTTACTAAGAGAATTTAAAGATTTATGCGATTATTTTACTATCAATGTTTCTTCTCCAAATACTAAAAATTTAAGAGCCTTGCAAAATGATGAGTTTTTAACTAGTTTGCTGATTGAAGCAAAACAAATCACATCAAAACCTATTTTCATAAAGATAGCACCTGATTTAGAGATCCCTATAGCCATCGCTCTTTGTCAGCAAGCTATAGAAAAAGGTGCGGATGGTTTTATAATTGCTAATACAAGCACTGATTATTCCTTGATTGATAATGGAAGGACTTTCGGAGGAATTAGCGGCAAATTAATACAAGAAAAAAATAGCTTTTTCTTTAAAGAATTAGCTAAAGAACTTTTTTCGCATACTCTTTTAATTTCTTGTGGGGGTATTGATAGCGGAAAAGAAGCGTATGAACGTATAAAAAATGGGGCTAATTTGATTCAAATTTATACTGCTTTAATCTTTAAAGGTCCAAGTATAGTGAAAAATATCAATGAAGAATTGATTTCTTTATTAAGACAAGATGGATTTATGCATATTAGCGAAGCCGTAGGAGTTAATCTTAAATGATTGCTTTTGAAAAAATTCGTTTAAAAAATAAACTTGAAGTTTATGCTTTTCCTGTAAATAAAAATAGCGATGTGATCAGTGTTGATATCTTTTATAAAGTGGGATCAAGAAATGAGATCATGGGTAAAAGTGGAATTGCCCATATGCTTGAACATTTAAATTTCAAGAGTACAAAAAACCTTAAAGCCGGCGAATTTGATGAAATCGTTAAAAGCTTTGGGGGTTTGGATAATGCAAGTACAGGCTTTGATTATACACATTATTACATAAAATGCGCTAAAAAAAATTTGGATAAAGCTTTAGGGCTTTTTGCTGAATTAATGGCTAATTTAAATTTAAAAGATGAAGAATTTCAGCCTGAAAGAAAGGTTGTTTTAGAAGAGCGTAGATGGAGAACGGATAACAATCCACTTGGTTATTTGTATTTTAGACTTTTCAATCATGCTTTTATGTATCATCCTTACCATTGGACTCCAATAGGATTTTATAAAGATATAGAAAATTGGACTATTGAAGATATTAGAGATTTTCATAGTGTGTATTATCAACCTAAAAATGCTATTTTGCTTGTTAGTGGAGATATAGAGTATCAAGAAGTTTTTGATCTTTCTAAAAAGCATTTTGAAAATATTAAAAATACAAAAACTATCCCAAAAATTCACACACAAGAACCTAAGCAAGATGGCGCAAAAAGAATTATTATTAAAAAAGAAACTCAAACTCAAATACTTGGCATAGCATTTAAAATTCCAAATTTTAAACACAAGGATATTCCAGCTTTAAATGCCTTATCAGAACTCTTAGGAAGTGGAAAAAGTTCCATTATAAATGAAATTTTAATAGATAAACTTCATTTAATCAATGATTTTTACGCCTTTGCTAATGATTGCATTGATGAAAATTTATTTATTTTTATTTGTAATTGTAATGTAGGGATTAAAGCTGAAGAGGTTGAAAAGGAACTTTGGAAAATTTTAGAGCAAATCAAAAAAGGAAAATTTACAGAAAAAGATTTACAAAAAATTAAAAATAATATAAAAAGTGATTTTATTTTTTCACTTGATACAGCAAGCGCGGTTTCTAATATTTATGGTTCTTATTTGGCAAGAGGGGATTTAAAACCTTTATTAAATTATGAAGAAAAAATAGAAAAACTGACTTTATTGGATTTGCAAAAATGTGCTAAAAAATATTTTGGTGAAGAAAATTCCACAACTTTGATTTTAAGAAAGGATTAAAATGGATAAAAATGCCATCATTGGGGCGATGACAGCACTTGTTACCCCATTTAAAAATAATAAAATCGATGAGCAATGCTATGCAAAACTTATTCAAAGACAAATTGATAATGGAATTAATGCCGTAGTGCCCGTGGGTACGACTGGAGAAAGTGCGACTTTAACCCATGATGAACATAAGGCTTGTATTGAAATTGCAGTAGAAGTTTGTAAAAATACAAAAGTTAAAGTTTTAGCAGGGGCTGGAAGTAATGCGACGCACGAAGCTGTCGATTTGGCGCAATTTGCAAGAGATTGTGGAGCCGATGGAATTTTAAGCGTGGCTCCGTATTATAACAAACCAACTCAAAAAGGACTTTATGAACATTATAAAGCAATTGCAATGAGTGTGGATATTCCTGTTCTTTTATATAATGTTCCAGGAAGAACAGGTTGTGATATTGCTACAGAAACTGCTATTGATCTTTTTAGAACTTGTGAAAATATTTATGGAATTAAAGAAGCAAGTGGAAGTATCGACAAGTGCGTGGATTTGCTTGCGCATGAACCTAAGATGGTTTTAATCAGTGGCGAAGATGCGATTAATTATCCTATACTTTCAAATGGTGGAAAGGGAGTGATTTCAGTAACCTCAAATTTATTACCCGATAGAATCAGTATGCTAACACATAGGGCTTTGGAGGAAAATTACAAAGAAGCAAAACAAATCAATGATGAACTTTATAATATTAATAAAATTTTATTTTGCGAAAGCAATCCAATCCCTATAAAAACAGCGATGCATATAGCCGGATTGATAGAAAATTTAGAATTTAGACTCCCACTTTGTCCTCCTAGTAAAGAAAACTATGCTAAAATACAAGAAGTGATGAAGCAATATAATATTAAAGGATTTTAATGAATCAAGAATTTCAAGGAAAAACTTTAGTGATTAGTGGTGGAACGCGTGGAATTGGCAAAGCTATTGTATATGAATTTGCTAAAGCAGGTGCAAATATAGCTTTTACATATAATTCTAATGCACAAATTGCAGAAGAAATGATAAAAGATTTAGAAACAAACTATAAAATTAAAGCAAAAGCTTATGAATTTAATATCTTAGAACCAGAAACTTATAAAGAACTTTTTGAAAAAATTGATCAAGATTTTGAACGCATAGATTATTTCATTTCAAATGCGATCATTTCAGGTCGTGCGGTAGTTGGCGGATATACTAAATTTATGAAATTAAAACCTAAGGGAATTAATAATATCTTTACTGCAACAGTTAATGCTTTTGTCGTTGGTGCCCAAGAAGCCGCTAAGAGAATGGAAAAAGTAGGGGGAGGAAGTATTATTTCTATTTCTTCTACTGGAAATTTGGTTTATATAGAAAATTATGCAGGCCATGGAACAGCAAAAGCAGCAGTAGAAGCTATGGCAAGATATGCAGCCACTGAACTTGGAGAAAAAAATATCCGTGTGAATGTTGTCAGTGGTGGTCCTATTGAAACGGATGCTTTGAGAGCTTTTACAAATTATGAGGAAGTTAAACAAGCTACTATTGATTTAAGTCCGCTTAATCGTATGGGGCAGCCTGAAGATTTAGCTGGCGCTTGTCTTTTTCTTTGCTCTTCAAAAGCAAGTTGGGTAACTGGACATACTTTCATCGTGGATGGTGGAACTACATTTAAATAAAATTTATCATCTTGAATATTCAAGATGATAAAGGTTAAATCTTTTCTATTTTTACCATAAATGCTTGTCTTGCATTAGATCCTATAACAAAATCACCCAAATTAGGACTATTTGGTCTAGTAATATCTCTTAAGCCTAACTGACTATAAGCAATTCCAGTTTTTCGTCTGATTTTTGCTTTAAGTGTTTTTTCATCTATACTAAGATCTTTTGCTCCTTCTGCATCCCTTCCGCCTCCGTGTTCTAAGCCAATTGCACATGGATGAATGCCTTCTTTCACTCTTGCATAACCTATAATTGAAGTTTCATAGGTGCTTAATTTTACTTTATCGTCATTTTTGATATTGTATTTTTTTGCACTTTGTGAATTAATATCTATATAGGTGCTATATTTGATCTCTTTTAAGGACTCAAGAGTAGCAGAATAAGAAGAGAAAACATTGGATTTATAATTAAATGCCAAAAGATCAAAACCTTCTTTTTTGATAATTTTTTCTCCATTGGCGTATCTTGCATCATAATATTTTATAGTTCCACTGTGTCTTTCTCCACTGAGTGCATTTTTAGTTGTTGCCAGTTTTTCATTATAAATTGCAATAGCTTTTTTATAAGAATTGCTTAAAGCATTATCCTTATAAGCACTCTCTTTGCTCGAAAATCTTCCTCCGCGACTCATTATGAAAGCTACTTTTCTCCAATGATCTTTGCAAATTTCTTTTAAGATTTTCTCATATTTTTGCAAACCGCTTATTTTAAACTCTTCATCACTGATATCATTTACAGGATTTTGAGTATCTAATGCAACGTTTAAAAAAGCTCTTAAATAAAAATCTTCAGGCTTATCTAAAGGATAATAATTTCCATCTTTATCTTTAATGGCATCTTTTCCAAAAGAAGGTAAATTTAAAGCTTTTCCGAGTTCAATTAAAAAACTATCCATACATATACTTTGGCCGTTTTTAAATTTTTCATTTGGACTTTGGACAATAGGAAATCTTAAATGGGTTGTTTTTGTGATATATCCAGCCCAAGGAGACAACACTCCCCAAGTTTCAAAAAGCACACTATCAGGAACAATATAATCAGCATATAAACTTGTTTCATTGATAAAAGGATCTATGGCTATAAATAATGGAATTGATTTTTTAGGATCTTTTAAAAGTTCAATAGTTTTTGAATTTAAATTTTGCCCATAAACGAGACTAGTTCCCCAAGTTATTAAGGCGCCAAGTTTATATGGATAAGCATTGGCACTGCTTGTTAAAACTTCATTCTCTAAAGCATTGCTTAGTGGATACCATTGATCTTTGGCAGGATATGGATTTTGATTGTTTTTGATTTTTTCTTGAAATTCTGTACTTGTTTCATAGGCTTTTCTTGCACGATCTATCCTTGTTCCATAAGGTTTCTTTTTACCTTCGTAGGCTAAAAGATTATACATTTTTCCATTAAAACTATTGAATTTTCCACCTCCTATACTCATACCTCCTTTATGGTTTAAATTTCCCACCATACTTCCTAGCATCATGATCGCATAAGCGGTATAAAATCCCGTTGTATGCATGGTTCCTCCATGGCAATCAGTCGCCACAGCTCTACCATACGAAGTGAATTCTTTTGCTAAATCAGCGATAATATTTGGTTCAATTTCACATTTTTGTGCATATTCTTCCAAGCTATACTCAAAAACATTTTCTTTTAAAATTTCAAAGCTAGTTTTTACTTGATACATTTGACCTTTGTATTCTACACTTCCACTAAATTCAAGATCAGCTTGTTTAACTTCATCAGCATTTTTAAGAATGCCATTTTCAAGAACTAAAATTTGATTCTTTTCATCTCTTAAAAAAGTACCATAGTTTGTTTCATCTTGCAAGACAAGATGAGTTGCGTTAGTAAAACTAACATCATTAAGAGCTATTTGAGATTTTAAACTTGGAATTTTTAAATAAGAAAGATTATAAAGTTTGTTTTCTATAATCACTCTTAACATCCCCATGACAAAAGCAAGATCACTCCCTGGTTTTATAGGTATCCATCTTGATTTATTTTCCACTGCAAAGGTATCGGCGTTGGTTAAATTTGGAGTTATAGTGACGTATTTCATTTCCCCTTCACTTCTAGCTTTTGCAAGTAAATGCGCTTGTCTTTTAAAAGGATTTCCAGCTTGTGCGGGTGCGGTTGCTATATTAAGAAGAAATTTACAGTGTTCAAAATCAGGTTTTAAATGGGGATATTTTTGAAAATCATCCAAATAAGCAGCCTCGCCCGCACGCATAGAAAGACCACAGATTGCAGTATGTCCTAAATAATTTATCGTTCCAAAACTTTGAGCAAATCTGTGAGTGATAAAATTTTGCCTTCCTTCATCGCCTGTGCCTAAAATACATAATTTATTTGCCAAAGGACCATAATCTGGATTTTTTTCATCGATTAAAGTTTTTGTATCGCAAAATGTTTTAAGCCCTTCAACATGTCCTTCGTTAAATAAATCCCCGCCATTTACAATTTCAGAGATCAATTCTTCGATGCTGATACTTTTCCATTTATTTTCTCCACGTTTTCCTACTCTTTTTAAAGGTTTTGTGATCCTAAATTCATCATCAAGTTTATGATGGATAAAATTACCCCTAACGCAACATGTAGAACGCATATTTAAGCCATTTTCATTATGATTTGATAAAGCGATAAAACTTTCTTTTAAAGGTGTATTCATATCAAGATAAGGATCGCTTGAAAGCAAACTATAAGGATTTCCACTTACTCTAAGTACTTTTTGGCTTTTTTTATCGATTTTAGCACGCACAGAACAAAAGGTTACGCAACCATTGCAAACACTTGGCATGATGCTAAATTTATCATTAAATTTAATTCCATTTTTATCCAAGGATACTTCACATTCTTGTGCGTTTGCATAGATAGTATTTTTTGCTTTAACTCCTTTATCTGAAAAAGTCAATGCATGTTTTAAAGTATCAGAATATCCAAGTGCCGAAATTGCACCAATGCTTAATCCTGATCCGATTAAAAATTTTCTTCTTTTCATTGTTTTATTTTCCTTTTATCAATATATTTTTATTAAAAAATGCTAAAGCAAGGCAAAAAAGTGCGATTAAAAGTCCATAATTGCAAATTATGCCTATAAGATTTGAAAAATCTATGTGATATTCTAAAAAAGAAAGTGTGGTTTTTGGAAAAGATTGACCCTTGATCACTAGGGTATATCTAAACATTAAACTTCCAAGCACGCCCAAACATCCTGCTAAAATTACAAAAGGTAGTTTTTGGTTTAATTTTGAAAAACCTATGATTAAAGGCAAAAGAAGACAAAATCCCATGTCTATGAAAACGATAAAAAATCCTTCTTTTTGGAAAAAAATTTGCGCTACAAATCTATCGTCTGTATTAAAGACTAATAAAAAGCTAAACCAGAAAATTCTTAAGATAAGATCCAATAAAGCAAAACAAGCTAGAAATTTAGAAAGAGTGGTGAATAAGCTAAAGTCTAATTTTTCTTTTGCAAAAAATTTCACATAAAGCCAAGTTATTAAGATTAGCGTTCCGCTTCCACTTACTAAAGCAGAGATTAGAAATAAAATGGGCATTATTGAAGTATGTAAAAATATAAAAGAAGTTAGAATAGCAATTAAATAAGCGGTATAAAATTCTATACCTAAGGCCAAAACAAAACCTAAAATGCTGCAATAAAAAAGTGATTTTTGATATTTTAAATTTTGATTAAAAACTACTTGGTAGCTAAGATAAAGTTCTAAAAAGATAGCAAAAAAGAAAAAAATCAATAACAAAACTCCCCATTTCATAGGACTGGTAAAGAAATTTTCCCATCCGTATAAAAAGACATTGACTATTCTTCCAGGTTGAGTTAAATCATCGATCAAATTTAAGGGGGCTACCATTAAAAAAATAAAAGCAATTATTAGAGCTAAGAAAGTAGTGCTTTTGAAGTTTTTTTGTTTAAAAATAAAATATAAACTAGCAAAAATAAAATTAGCCGCCGAAATACCTGTCAAAAACAAATAATTAGCTATATTTAAGCCCCAAGGTCTTTCAGGGGTAATGCTTACTAATGAGTGAATAACACTTAAATCCATACTAAACTCCTTTGCTTTGCCATGTTAATTTTTCATTTTTTGACTTTAACGTATCATCTAAATCATCCATTGAAACTACATTGTCTGATAATTCTCCGTTTAAACCTATGTAAAAAACTTGAGGTTTGGTTCCACTTTTTTGTTTTAAAACAGAGCTTGGAAATTGAGTTAATAATTTAGAAATTGAAGAATTTTTATCATTTAAATCCCCGATAATTCTTGCACCTCCAACACAAGTTTCAACACAAGCTGGAAGTAATCCCACATCAAGCCTATGAGCGCAAAAAGTGCATTTATCCACTACTTTAGTTTGAGAATTGATAAATCTTTTATCATAAGGACAGGCATTAACACAGTATCCACATCCCCAACATGTTTGACTGTCAACAACAACAATACCATCTAATCTTTTAAAGGTTGCACCTGTTGGACAAACGCTTACACAGGGTGGATTTTCGCAATGATTGCAAAGCTGTGGCAAAAAAGCTTTTCTGACATTGGGGAAAGTTCCTATTTCAAATTCAGCAACATTAGTTCTAAATTGATCTTTAGGAACTTGATTTTCAACCTTGCAACTTGCAGTACAAGCGTGACATCCTACGCATTTTCTAAGATCAACAAGCATTGCAAATTTTTTATCTTTTTGACCTAAAGCTTCGGGATTGTCTGCATTTCTACTAGGATTTTTTAAATTAAAAGCCTTTGCACTAGAAAATAAAGCCAAAGCAGCACCTTGCTTAAGAAAAAAACGTCTTTTATTCATAGATATATCCTTAAGATATTAAGTTTTAAACATAATGATTGTAAAAAAATAAAGAGAGAAAATAGGGAGATTTTGCTAATTAACAAAAAATTAATTATAATAATATATGGAAGAAATTTTAGCCTTATTTAGTAATTTAAGTGTTTTAAATGTTGAAGATGAAGAAGGGGTAAGAAAATCTTTAAGTGCGAATTTGGCTTTATTTTTTAAAAATGTTTATGAGGCAAGAGACGGAGAAGAAGCTTTAAATTTA
This sequence comes from Campylobacter aviculae, assembly GCF_005406215.1. GTDB lineage: Bacteria > Campylobacterota > Campylobacteria > Campylobacterales > Campylobacteraceae > Campylobacter_D > Campylobacter_D aviculae. The sequence goes on from NZ_NXMA01000005.1 coordinate 74,520, forward strand.
TTTTATGAAAAAAATCCCGATGTAATCTTCATGGATATTTGCATACCAAAGCTAAATGGACTTGAAGTTTTAAAAGAATTAAGAACTACATATAAAAAAACTCCTATTGTAATTGTGAGTGCCTATAGCGAACAAGAATATTTTTTAAAAGCCATTGATCTTAATATTTGTAAATTTTTAATCAAGCCTTTTACTAAAGATGACTTCATAAATACACTTAAAAGTATAGCTAAATGGATGTATGAATATACTGATGATTATAAAATAATACTACAAGACAATGTTTTTTATGAACCTTTAAAATCCAGTATCTTTTATAATGAACAAACTTTTATTCTTACAAAAAAAGAAAAACAAGTTTTTGAATACCTTTTGAGAAATAAGAATAGAGTTGTTAGTTTTAGTGAGTTAGAAATCTTGCTTTATAATGATACTGAAGATCATAAAAATGCCTTAAAAGCCGTCATTAAAGAATTAAGAAAAAAAGTTCCTAGTAAAACTATAGAAAATGTATTTGGTGTAGGTTATAAATGCGTTTGTATTTAAAATTTTCAACCAAGACAAAGACAATGGTTTTGGTTATAACCTTGTTTATCTTAACTTGCATAGTATTTAGTTTTTTAAGGCAGATCGATATAAGAAATTTAATCAATCTATCAAAAGAAGAATTTAAAGATGAAATCGCAAATATTTATACTACAACTTTAAAACGCACTAAGGAATTTTATACAAGTAGAGCAAAAGCAAATTTAGAATCTGACAATATAAAAAGCTATATAAAAAATCAAGACATAGAAAAAATAAAAAAATTAACTCATTCAAGATTTAAAGTCTTAAAAGAGGAAAATCCTTTTTTGCTTAGTATGAAATTTTTTAATGATAAAGGGCAACTTTTAACTTTCTTAGGAACAAAAAATCAATCTTTAAATCCAAAAAATGCAAAAAATGAGTATTTTTTTCTTGATCAAAATATTTTAACCTATCATATACTAACTCCTTTTTATGAAAAAAGTAAATTGCTCGGATGGATTGAATTTTGCTTATCAGCAGAATATTTTTTGAAAGAAATACAAGATTTTTCGGAACTAAAAGGAAGTATCGTTTTTGATGGAGAGTATCAAGATGGAAATTTAACAACAAAAGGTGAACAAACCTTTATACTTCATTCTTTTACCTTATTTAATACAGACGCTAAACAGGCAAAAATGATTTTTTATCAAGATATTACCAAACAAGAAAATATTATAAAAAAATCTTTCTATGAAGCTTTAATGTTGTCTTTATTTTTAATTTTAATTATTTTATTAATTTTACATTATGGTTTTAAAGTGTTAATTAAAAGGTTGGAAGTGAGTGAAAATTCTTTAAGGCATTTGAATGCGAATTTAGAGCAAGAGATTCAAACAGAACTTAAAAAAAGAAGAGAACAAGAAAGAATGTTGATGCATCAAAGTCGTTTGGCTAGCATGGGTGAAATGATAGGAAATATTGCACATCAATGGAGACAACCTTTAACTGAACTCAGTGCAATCATTACCCATTTAGGTTTAATGATAGAGTTAAAAAAATTAGATTATGAAAATTTTAAGAAACAAGAAAAAAGTGCCGAGAATTTAATATCTTATATGTCAAAAACTATAGATGATTTTAGAAATTTTTTTAAGCCTAATGCCTCCAAAACAATTTTCTATATAGAAGAAACTTTAGATAAGACCTTAAAATTATTGGAATCTTCTCTTAAGGAACACTCAATAAAAGTTGAAAAAGATTTTTCAGAAAAAATAGAATTTTATGGATTTCAAACTCAATTTTCTCAAGCTATTTTAAATATACTTTGTAATGCTAAAGATATTTTAATAGAACGAAAGATAGAAAATCCTTGTATAAAAATATCACTCATCAGGAAAAATCAAAGCATTATTATTAAAATAAAAGATAATGGAGGAGGTATTACCATCTCACCTATAGAAAAAATTTTTGAACCTTATATTAGCAGCAAACATGCCAATATAGGAACAGGTATAGGTTTATATATGAGTAAAGTAATTATCGAGAAAAATTTTAAAGGCAATTTATATGCGAATAATAAAAATAATGGGGCAGAATTTATAATCAGTCTAGCTTTAACTTCCAACCTAAAAATGCAGTTGTAAGTGTAAGAATGAAAATTAAATCCAAAGCCAAGTTTCCAAAACCTATAAGTCCAATTGAAAGCACACTATAAAAAAAACCTCCTACTGCACTATACATACAAATTGTGCTTAAAGAGCCATTTTCGGCCATTCTTTTACAAGGACAAATTTTATAAAATTTTTTTTCGTTAAATTGATTTTTTTTATTAGTTCCGAAAAATAAACCTAAAAGTGCAAAAATATTTAAAAATATAAAAAAATAGACCAAAAATAAATCTAAACTATCCAAAACTCTACTCCTAAAAATATCTCAACCAAGAAGGTAAATGTGCTTGTTCAGCTTTTAAGGTTGTTTCTTGACCATGTCCAGGTAAAAGTTTAAAATCATTTTCATAACCCATCACTTTTTCTAAACTTTTTTTCATAAGATTTGAATCCGAGTAAGGAAAATCCCATCTTCCTATGCTTCTATAAAATAAAAAATCTCCACTAAACATCAAATTTTCACCAACAACTTCTATCATAGTACAACCTGGAGTATGACCCGGTAAAAAATGGAATTTAAAATCAATTCCATTGATATCAAGTATATTTTCATCCTCGACTAAAAAATCTGCTTTGCTATGTTCAAAACCTTTTTCAAAAGGATCATTGAGCATAAATTCATCATTTTTATGTATATAAATAGGGATGTTGTATTCTTTTTTTACCTTAGCATTATCCCAAACATGATCATAATGTCCATGAGTATTTAAAATAGCTAAAGGGTTTTTAACATGCTTTTGTATGAATTTTAAAGCTTCAAATCCTGGATCGATTATAAATTCGCCTTTTTCTGTAAATAAAATATAGCAATTTGTTTCATAAGGACCGCAGGCTTGTTTGATAATTTGCATTTTTTAGCCTTTTCTTTGGAAATTTATATATAATTATACTACTGAATTATTTTAAAGGCAAGTGATGCAATGCGAGTTGGTTTTTAAAGATTTGTGTATTTTCATCAAAGAACAAATTCAAAAAAATAAAAAAAATGGTGTTATTTTGGGGCTTAGCGGAGGGGTTGATTCCGCTTTAGTGGCCACGCTTTGCAAAAAAGCTTTAGATAAAGATGTTTTTGCTCTTTTAATGCCTACACAATATTCGAGCAAAGAGCATTTAAGTGATGCTTTAATGCTTTGTAATGATTTGAAAATAGAATATAAAATTATTTCAATCCAAGAAATACTTGATGCTTTTATAAAGCAAAGTCAAAACATAGATAAAATTCGCATAGGAAATTTTGCGGCGCGCATTAGGATGAGTTTGCTTTATGATTATTCTGTGTTAAAAAATTCTCTTGTAGTTGGAACTTCCAATAAAAGTGAGTTGCTTTTGGGTTATGGAACGATTTATGGGGATCTAGCTTGTGCTTTTAATCCTATAGGTGATCTTTATAAAACGCAAGTTTATGAACTGGCTAAATTTTTAAATTTGCATGAAAATTTTATTAAAAAAAGTCCGAGTGCAGATCTTTGGGAAAATCAAAGTGATGAAAAGGAATTAGGCTTTATTTATGAACAAATAGATTTAGGTTTAAAAGCTATAGAAAATGATGATAAGCAAACTATGGATAAATTAGACGAAAACTTACTCAAAATGCTAAAAACGCGTATAAATAACAATGCCTTTAAAAGATCTATGCCTAAAATTGCAAATTTAATGGAATTTAAAAGTGAATGAGGATAAAAAATATAAACTTTGGCTAGATCATTATTTTTTCAAGCCTAGTTTTTTTCAAAAATGCTTAGTGTATGCATTATTGCCTTTGAGTTTTATTTATGCATTATTGGCTATCATAAACACTTGGTTTTTTAAAAAAATAGATTTTAAAAAGCCTGTGATCAGTGTTGGAAATTTAAGTTTTGGAGGCAATGGAAAAACACCCCTTTGCAAGGCAATAGCAAGGGAATTTGAAGGTGTTTTTATCGTACTTAGAGGCTATAAAAGAAAAGGTAAAGGCTTACTTGTTATTAAGCATAATCATGAAATTTTAGTAGATGTTGCACAAAGTGGTGATGAAGCGATGGAATATGCCTTTGAGGATCAAATTTCAGGCGTAATTGTCAGTGAAAATAGGGTAGAGGGGATCAAAAAAGCTTTTGATTTGGGTGCTAAGATAGTTTTATTAGATGATGCTTTTTCTAAATTTTATATCCAAAAATTTGATATTTTGCTAGAAAGTGAAGTAAAGCCTTATTTTAATTTTACTTTACCTAGCGGGGCGTATCGTTTGCCAAAATTTTATAGCAAAAGAGCTGATTTTTTAGCACTTGAAAATAGGGATTTTATCCGTTATTCTTATACTAAAGAAAATCCTAAGGCTATATTGGTTACGGCTATTGCTAAACCTTTTAGACTTTATGAGCATTTTATAAAGGCTAGGGCTTGTTATTTTTTTAAAGATCATTATGAATTTAAAAAAGATGAGCTTGAAAAATTACTTAAAAAGCATAATTGTGATACTTTAATGCTTACTTTTAAGGATTATGTTAAAGTGAAAGATTTTGGTTTTAAGTGTCAAATTATAGAATTAAATATAGAATTAAAAGAAAATTTTAAAGAGAAATTGCATCAATATGTAAGGAGTTTTGATTGATTTTAGTTGAAAGTAGAAATATTAACAATAAAGCAGATTTTAAAGAAGCATTGATTAATCCAAATGCGCCACAAGGTGGGCTTTACTCGCCTTTAAATTTGCCTTATTTTGATGAGGAAAAATACAGCAAACTTTCTTACAATGATTTTGCTTTAAAATTGATAGAAAGCTTTGAATTTGGCTATGAAGAATTATTTAAAAAAGCTCTTAAAAGTTATGAAAAATTTGATCACGGTTTTGCAATAAATTTAAAGAAAATCGAAGATAAGGTTTATATTAATGAGCTTTGGCATGGACCTACAAGAGCTTTTAAAGATATGGCTTTGCAACCTTTTGGAGTGCTTTTAAATGAATTTTCAAAAGATAAAAAAATTTTAATCATGTGTGCCACAAGTGGAGACACAGGTCCAGCTACACTGAAAAGCTTTGAAAATTTAGAAAATATTAAAGTTGTTTGTATGTATCCAAATGGTGGAACAAGTTCTTTACAAGAACTTCAAATGAGAGCGTTAGATAAAAATAATTTAAAAGTTTTGGCCATTGAAGGTAATTTTGATGACACACAGCGTATTTTAAAAAATCTATTAGCAAAAGCAGAATTTAGAGAAAAATTAAAAATACAAGATTATGAGCTTTGTGCTGCAAATTCTGTCAATTTTGGACGCATTTTGTTTCAAATAATCTATCATTATTATGCGAGTTTAAAATTATGGAATGAATTTAAAGAAAAGATTGAAATTATCGTTCCTAGTGGAAATTTTGGAAATGCTTTGGGGGCTTATTATGCAAAAAAAATGGGTGCAAAAATTTCAAAAATAAAAATCGCATCCAATGCAAATAATATTTTAAGCGAATTTTTCAATAAAGGCATTTATGATTTGCGAGGTAAAATTCTTAAAAAAACTATATCTCCGGCCATGGATATACTCATCTCTTCCAATATAGAAAGACTGCTTTTTGATAAATTAGGTGATTTAAGAACTAATGAGCTAATGAATTCGCTTAAAAATCAAAATTATTTCACTCTTGAACAAAAAGAATTGCAAAGTTTGCAAGAAGATTTTGAAGCTGATTTTTGTGAAGATAGTGAGTGTATGAGATTTATCAAAGAAAGTAAAACTTTAATCGATCCACACACCGCAACTTGTTTTAAAATGCTAGATATTTCAAAACCAAGCATTATCACTTCAACAGCTGAATGGACAAAATTTACTCCAAGTATGATTAAGGCAATCTTTGATAGAGATTGTAAAGATGAAAAAGAAGATTTTAAACTTTTAGCTAAAAATTTTAATCTAGAAGTAAAAGAAGAAATTTCCAAACTTTTTGATTTAAATTTACAAGATAAAAGAGTGTATAAAAGCGAAGAAGTTGAAAATGAAATTTTAGAATGGATGAAAAAATGATTATTATACCTACAAGATTAAACTCAACGCGTTTTCCTAAAAAAATTCTTTGTGATATAGGTGGCGTTCCTATGTTTATAGCGACTGCTAAACAAGTACAAGAAGTCGATGAGGTTTGCATAGCGGTTGATGATGAAGAAATTTTAGAACTTGCTACAAAGTATCATTTTAAAGCGGTTTTAACCAGTAAAGAACATGAAAGTGGCACAGATAGAATCAATGAAGCTTGTCAAAAACTTGCTTTAAAGGATGATGAAATTATCATCAATGTGCAAGCGGACGAGCCTTTTATAGAAAGTAAAAATTTGCTTTTATTTAAAGAATTTGCACATTCTTGCTTAGATAAAGAAGCTTTTATGGCAAGTTGCTATAAAAGCATAGATAAAAAACAAGCCGATGATCCTAATTTAGTTAAAGTGGTTTGCGATAAAGATAATTTTGCCTTATATTTTTCAAGATCAAAAATTCCTTATGAAAGAGAAGATTATCAAGATGATTTTAAGGGGCATTTAGGAATTTATGCTTATAGTGTAAAAGCTTTGCGTGAATTTTGTGCTTTAAAAAATTCAATGCTTGAAAAAACTGAAAAATTAGAGCAGTTAAGGGCGATTGAGAATGGAAAGAAAATCAAAATGCTGAAAATTAGCACTCAAAGCATGGGGATTGATACTCAAGAAGATTATGAAAAGGCTTTAAAAATCTTTGGGTGATTTAAAAATTTATCAAGCAAAAATTAATGATTTAGAAAAGGTATTGTCATTATCAAGTTTATTGTTTAAAAAAAATATTGTAGAATTAAGATTAGAATTTGAAAATATATTAAAAAATTCAAAATATGCTGTATTTTTGCTTGAGCTAAATAATTTATGTGTAGGTTTTGCTTATGTTTGCGTAAGAAATGATTATGTGGAAGGAACTTTTAGTTCCCCTGTTGGATATTTAGAAGGTATCTATATGCAAAAAAATTATAGAAAAAAATCTTATGCTAAAAAATTATTAGCTTATTGTGAGAATTGGATTTTAAATCAAGGAATTGATGAAATTGCAAGCGATTGTGAATTAAATAATATCCAAAGTTTTAATTTTCACTTGCATTGTGGTTTCAAAGAAGTCAGCAAAATCATTTGTTTTACAAAAAAATTATAAGGAGAAATAATGAAAAAAATTGTTTGTTTTTTAATGATGTTTTTTGCCTTGCATTTGATGGCAAAAGATTTGGTAGTAGGTATGGAGCTTGGTTATCCACCTTTTGAGATGAGCGATAAAGATAGTAAGGCGTCTGGAATCAGCGTGGATTTTTTGGATCAATTTGCCAAAGAAAACGGCTATAATCTTGTAGTAAAAAATATTGCTTGGGATGGCTTAATACCTGCTCTTAAAACTGGAAAAATAGATCTTATAATGTCTTCTATGACTATTACAGATGATCGTAAAAAAGTAGTGGACTTTAGCATTCCTTATGTACAAGCTAATTTGGCGATTTTAACTCCGATTAATTCGCAAGTTAAAAGCATAAAAGACTTAAATCAAAAAGGAAAAATTTTAGCTTTAAAACGTGGCTCTACAGGACATTTATATGCAAATAAAAATCTTAAAAATGCTACTATACATCTTTTTGACAAAGAAAATGCGGCAATTTTGGAAGTAATACAAGGAAAAGCCGATGGATTTTTTTACGATCAACTTACTATTTATAGAACTTGGCAAAAACACCAAGATACGACAAGGGCTATTTTAGCGCCTTTTCAGGAAAATCCAGAATTTTGGGGTATAGCCATAAGAAAAGGCAATGCAGGGCTTAAAAAACAATTAGATGATTTTATAAGTAAAAGCAAAAAAGACGGATTTTTTGACTCGCTTGGGGAAAAATATTTAAAAGATGTTAAAGATACTTTTAAAAAGAATCATTTACAATTTTTCTTTTAAGATTTAAGAAAAGACTTTTTAGTCTTTTCTCCATCATGTAACAAAACTTTCTACTAATCTTTGAACTAATAAATTCCAACCATCAACAAGAACAAAAATCAAAAGTTTAAAAGGCAAAGAAATCATTACAGGCGGAAGCATCATCATACCCATAGCCATCAAAACCGAACTCACAACCATATCTATAACTAAAAAAGGCAGATAGATTAAAAAACCTATTTCAAAGGCGGTTTTTAACTCAGAAATCATAAATGCCGGAACCAAAACGGTTAGCGAAACATCGTCAATTGTTTTAGGATTAGGTAAATGACGTATGCGATAGAATAAGGCCAAATCCTTCTCTCGTGTATTTTTAAGCATAAAATCTTTAAAGGGTTTCACTCCTTTAGTAAAAGCTTCTTCATAGCCAATTTTTTCAGCCAGATAAGGTTTTATACCTTCATTGTAAGATTTAGTTGCTACAGGCTCCATAATGAAAAAAGTTAAAATAAGAGCTAAAGTAACCAAAATGGTATTTGGAGGCATACTTTGAGTTCCCATAGCCTGACGTAAGAATGAAAATACTACAATAAGACGCAAAAATGAAGTCATTACAAAAACTATACTTGGAGCAAGTGCAAGAATAGTCAAAACTACGACTATATTAAGAGTTGTAACAAGTTGATTAGGTGTATTTGGAGCACTAAGACTTAAATTAACCGTAGGAATTGTTGCTTCTGGTGCTGCAAAAAGAGTATTAAAGAATGCACTAACAATTAATAAAAAAAATATTTTTTTCAAAACAAAACCTTAAACAATTAATTTTAGTAAAAATGTGTTTATTTTAACTTTTGATGACTAAAAAAAAGTTTAACTTTTATCCAAAATATCTAAACTTTGGATGAATTTTAACTTTAAGATGATAGAATTAGGTATAAATTTATCTATAAAACAAGGTTTTAAAATTATGAAAACTTCTATTTTGATATTGGCAGCAGGACTTGGTACTAGAATGAAATCGCAAAAACCAAAAGTTTTGCAAGAACTTTGTCAAAAGAGTATGATTTTGCATATTTTAGAAAAAGCCTATGAATTAAGTGATGATGTAAGTGTGGTTTTGTCTTATCAAAAAGAACTTGTTGAGAAAGAAATTCTTTCTTGTTTTCCGAAGACAAAAATTTTAGAACAAGATTTGCAAAATTATCCTGGAACTGCAGGTGCTTTAAAAAATTTCAAACCTAGCAAAGAAAAAGTTTTGATTCTTTGCGGAGACATGCCTTTGGTAGAAAGTTTAAGTTTAAAACAATTACTAGAAGAAAATGCCGATTTAACTCTGGCTGTATTTTATGCCAAAGATCCAAAAAATTATGGAAGGGTATTGATAAAAGAAAATAGAATAGAAAAAATCATTGAATTTAAAGATGCTAATGAAGAAGAAAAAAAGATTAATATTTGTAATGCCGGAGTTTATGCTATTAGCTCACAACTTTTAGAACAGATTTTACCATTAATTAATAACAATAATGCAGCAAAAGAATACTACCTTACCGACGTTGTTGCATTGGCTAAAGATAAAATCATTAAGCCTGTTTATGTAGATGAAAATGAATTTATGGGTATTAATGATAAATTTGAGTTGAGTGTAGCTGAAAATTTAATGCAAGAAAAAATCAAAAAACATTGGATGAAACAAGGAGTGATTTTTCATTTACCTCATAGCACTTTTATAGGATTGGATGTTGAATTTATAGGAGAATGTGAAGTTTATGAAAATGTGAGAATTGAAGGAAAAAGCAAGATTGTTAATTCCATTATCAAAAGTTCTAGTGTGATTGAAAATTCTATCGTTGAAAATAGCGATGTAGGGCCTTTAGCACATTTGCGTCCAAATTGCGAGATTAAAAATACTCATATAGGTAATTTTGTAGAATGTAAAAATGCAAAATTAAACACCGTAAAAGCAGGACACTTGAGCTATCTAGGTGATTGTGAAATCGATAGTGGTACAAATATAGGTTGTGGGACTATCACTTGCAATTATGATGGAGTTAAAAAACATAAAACTATTATCGGCAAAAACGTTTTTGTGGGATCAGATACACAATTTATTGCTCCAGTAAATGTAGAAAATGATGTTATTATTGCGGCTGGAAGTTCGGTTGATTGCAATGTTTCTAGCGGTTCTTTGTTTATCAATAGAGCTAATAGAAAAATAATTAAAGATTATTTTTATAAAAAATTTAAAAAATGAAAAAAACAATACTTTTAGCAGTCAGCGGTAGCATAGCTTTTTATAAAGCTTATGAACTTATTTCTTTATTTAAAAAAGAAAAGATTAGAGTTAAAGTTTTACTCAGCCAAGGGCTTTTAAAATTTGCAAATAAAATAAGTTTTGAGGCCTTGGCAGATGAAATTTTATGCGAAGAAAATGAAAATTGGGAGAGTAAAAAAAATCATATAGATTTTAGCAAGGATTGCGATCTTGTTCTTTTTGCGCCCGCGAGTGTTAATTCGATCAATAAACTAGCCCTTGGTATAGCGGATAATCTTTTTATTCAAACTTTAATAGCTTGCAATAAACCTTTAATCATTACTCCAGCAGCTAATACAAATATGTATCATCATTTTAGCACGCAAAATTCTTTAAAATTACTTCAAAAAAATAAAGCCCTAATCATCCCTCCAATTTCTAAAGTTTTAGCTTGTAAAGATGAAGGAGTAGGGGCTTTAGCAGAAGTTGAGGATATATTTAACATCACCAAAAGAGAGCTTTTTAGAAAGAAATTTTGGCTTGATAAAAGCGTGGTGATCAGCGGTGGAGGTACAAGAGAAAAAATAGACGATGTGCGTTGCATCAGTAATTTTTCAAGCGGAAAAATGGCAAAATCAATCGCCGATGCCTTTTATTTTTTAGGATCTAAGGTTATATTTTTAAGTTCTATAGACTTTAAAACTCCTTATGAAATTTACAAATTTGAAAATTCAAAAGATTTAAAGGCATTATTGGAAAAATTTTGTGAAAGTGATTTTTTGATTATGGCAGCTGCTGTGAGTGATTTTATCCCGCGATTTCAAAAAGGAAAAATCAAGAAAAATCAATTTTCAAAAGGTTTAGATCTTCACTTAAAACTTAATGAAGATTTGCTAAAAAATATCAATTTTAAAGGCAAAAAAATAGGCTTTAAAATGGAATTTGATACAGAAAATGCCATAGAAAACGCTAAAAAATCTTTAGTGGAGAAAAACTTAAATCTAGTGTGTTTAAATATCTTAAATAAAAAAAATACTTTTGGAAGCGATCAAAACGAATTTTATTTTATAAGTAAAGACGCTTGTGAAAAAAGTGGCTTAAAAGATAAAAAAGAATTAGCCTTTGATTTGGTAAATTGGTGTGAAAAATTATGATTAATGCTACTTTGCCCATCCAAATGAAAGTTTTGGGAAAAACAGGATATGGTCACTATACTTTGCTTTTAAATCATAAAAAAATTCAAACTAAAAGTATGATAGAATTAGAAATTGGAGCTGAATATTTAGCGGAAATTTATAAAGAAAAAAGCGGCGCAATTCAATTTAAACATCTCTCAAAACGACCTAAATTTATTCCCTTTGAAGAAGGTTTACCTTTGATAGTAGCAATTTTAGAAGATAAAATAAATTACAAAGAATATATCATTTCAAATATTATAGATTGTACAAATAGGGAAAAATATCAAATTTTAAAAGAAATGCTTTTTGCAAGTTTTGAAAATATTTACCATATTCCTTTTGTTTTTGAAGATAAGGCCTGTTTGTTTCAAATGAAAAAAAAGAGTAAATTTTTAGAAATTTATCTTTATTTTAGCGTTTTTGGTGCTTTAAGAATTTTAATCGATCAAAATGGAGTTTCTATTTTCACTCCTTTTTTAAAAGTGCAAAAATTTTTAGATAAACATTTAAGTTTTAGTATTACACAAGATACTAAAATAGAACCTTTGTTTGTATTTAAAAAACTATTTGATTTTAAGGGATAAACAATGAATGAGCTCAAACATCTTGCGGTTGTGATGGATGGTAATAGACGATGGGCTAAAGCTAAAGGCTTTTTAGCAAAGTTGGGCTATACTCAAGGCATTAAAACTATGCAAAAAATTATGGAAGTTTGTGTTGAAGAAGGAATTTCTAATTTAAGCCTTTTTGCTTTCAGTACCGAAAACTGGAATAGACCGCAAGATGAGATTGATTTTATTTTTGAGCTTTTGGATCGCTGTTTGGATGAAGCTTTGGAAAAATTTGAAAAAAATAATGTCCGCTTAAGAGCAATCGGTGATCTAACAAGATTGAATAAATCTTTAAGGGATAAAATCGCTTTAGTAGAAGAAAGAACGAAGCATTGCGATTTGCTTTGTGTAAATTTGGCTATTAGTTATGGTGCTAAAGATGAAATCATTCGTGCAACACGTCGCGTTTTAGAAAAAGGTTTAGAAATCAATGAAAAAAATATCAGTGAAAATTTAGATCTTCCTTTAGATGTGGATTTGATGCTTCGCGTAGGCAATGCAAAAAGACTTTCGAATTTTTTACTTTGGCAATGTGCTTATGCAGAAATTTATTTTAGCGAAACCTTATTTCCTGGGCTTACAAAAAGAGAATTTAAAAAAATTATAAAAGAATATAGAAAAAGAGAGCGAACTTTTGGAAAGTGAAATTTTAACGGCAAATTTTTTAAAATATATTTTTCTAATCATTTCGGGGGCGAGTTTAGGTTCGTTTTTTATGAGCATAACTCAACGTTTTTGTGAAAATAGACCTCTTTTCAGTTTAAGGTCTTATTGTTTTTATTGTAAAAATAAGCTTAGAATTTGGGAATTGTTGCCATTTCTTTCTTATTTATTTTTAAAAGCTAGATGTAGAATTTGTAAAGAAAAAATCCCAATTTGTATATTTTTAGCTGAAATTTTAGGCTCTATTTTCACTTTGATCAGTTATTTTTATAGCCAGAATTTGCAAGAATTTATCATTTTGACACTTTTTTTATTTGTTTTTTTTATGCTTTCTTATATAGATGTTAAATTTAGAGCCGTACCTCAAATTTTACTTTGGTTTATGTTTTTTTTAGCTTTTATTTTTATGTTTAAAAGCAATGAAATTTTATATTTTTTGATGTTTGAAGAATTTAAAAATGGTTTTTTAATTCACGCTTTTTCTTTTGCGGGTTTTTTGTTTTTACTTAAAAATTTTACAGCTTATATTAGAAATTTCAAATCAAAAAAGATACAAGAAAATTTAGGCGATGCAGATATTATTGTATGTTCAAGTATAGCTGGAATTTTTGGATTTAAAGAAAGTTTTATTATCCTTTTTTGTGGAGCTTTATTGACTTTGCCATTTTTTATTTTTTATCAAAGAAAAGAATTGGCATTTTTACCTTTTATCAATACTGCTTTTATCGGCTATTTGATTTTTTTAATCTTTAATCAGGAACTAATATGAAGCTTGTTTCAAGATATATTTTAAATCAGTTTTTAAGCACCAATCTTTCTATCTTTTTTGTGCTTTTTAGTATCGTTTCTATGGTATTTTTTATCCAACTAGCTACTTTAACTTCAAGTATAAAAATTGGCTTTTTGGATTTACTTGAGCTTTATTGTTTTATGTTGCCTAGAATTTTAATTTTTACTTTACCTATATCTTTTTTTATAGCTCTTACCTTAACTTTATTTAGACTTTCTAAAGAAAATGAAAGCATAGTTCTTTTTACCCTTGGATTTTCTCCAAAAATTTTAGCTTCATTATTTTTAAAAATAGCTAGTTTAGTTAGTGTCTTGATGCTATTTACATCTTTAGTAATGATACCTTTAGTTCTTGAACTTCAAGATAATTTTATTAATTATAAAAAAACACAGGTAAAATTTAATTACAAAACAGGAGAATATGGGCAAAGATTTTTAGGCTGGATGATTTTTATAGAAAGACAAGAGAATAATAAATATGAAAATATTGTTATGTATTATCCAAAAAAGTCTGTCGGAGATAAAGAGCTATTAATTATCGCCAAAGAAGCTACAGCCGAAAGAGAAGATACAGGTTTTGCTTTTAAACTTACTAATGGAAAGATGTATAATTTTGATCGTGATAAAATGCTATTTACTGGAGAGTTTGAGAATCTTATTTTAAATACACAATTTAATAATGATAATTTGAAAATAAAAAAATTTTATGAATATTGGCTTGATATCAACTCAAATACAAAGCGTGCTAAAGAATTTGTGATTTATACCACTATAGCGCTTTTTCCATTAGCAAGTACGCTTTTTGCGCTTTCGTTTGGTATCGTGACTTATCGCTATGAAAAAGGTTTTGTTTATATTGGAATGTTTATGGTTATTATTGTATATTTTGGGCTTTTGAGTACATTCTATAAGCCACCATTATTAGCATGTTTTAGTATCTTTATAACAAGTTTTATTATATCAATATTTTGTTTTAAGAAAATGATATTAAGTCGTTATTAAAATGAAATTAAAACTTGTTTTTTCTTACGATGGATCGGCATTTCTAGGTTCGGCTACACAACCACATAAAAAAAGCGTTCAAGATGCTTTGCAAAAGGCTTTGAATCATCTTGGAATTTTTTCTAAAGTTTTGATGGCTTCAAGAACAGACAAAGGGGTTCATGCGAGTTTTGCGGTTGCTTGTGTCGAATGTGGTGAACATTTTAAGGATCTCATCTATTTAAAAAAACAGATCAATAAATTTTCACATCCTTATATACATATTAGATACCTAAAAATTATGCCATCGGATTTTGAAGTAAGATATGATGTTAAAAGTAGGGAATATCGTTATATTTTTCATCATGGACATTTTAATCCTTTTTTGTCGCGATACGTTTATTTTTATCCAAAAATAGACATTCAAAAAGCTAATGAAATTTTAAAATATTTTATTGGAGAACATGATTTTAAATATTTTTGTAAAAGTGGTGGGGATAATAAAACCACCATTAGAGAAATATCTAATGCTTCTGCTTATACTTATAAAAATATGACGATTTTTCACTTTAAGGCTAATGGTTTTTTAAGGGGGCAGATAAGATTGAGTGTCGCATCTGTTTTAAAAGTTTTAGAAAATAAAATGGATATAAAAGAACTAAAAGATCAGATTAAAGCTAAAAAACAACATAATCATATTTTAGCTCCATCTAATGGCTTATATCTTAGTAGAATTTCTTATTAAACTATTCTTCATTTCTAACCGATATAGAAATGATAAATATTATCTACCACTATAATCAAAAGGCAGTAAAATGATAAATAATATAACTTCTTACTCAAATTATAATTACTATACAAATACTTTAAATTCTAAAAAGAATTCTAAAACAAATAATTCAGTAGATAATAATAACAATAAAGAAATAAACAACAATACAAATTTAAATAATAATAACAATATTTCAAACAATACCTCATTAAAACAAATAAATTCAAATTTAGTAAGTGATAAATCTAAGGCTGTTAATAAAATACTAGGTTATGGTGTAGATGAAGATGGTTTTTTTACCAGTGATTTCAATGAAGCTGCAGGAATACCTAAAGATTATAAGATTTATGCTAAAGATATGGAAAGTTTTGTGAATAATCAAACAAAAGGATTGTTGTCAAGTTATGTAAGCATTGATATAGCTAAAACCATAGGAAATGCTTATAAAGTTTTTTCACAACTTTTAGATAATGAGTTATCAAATAAAAATAGCTTTACAAAGCAAGACTTAAGTATAATTTCACAAGCTTTTGAGTTTGATAAAAATACTCTTCAAGTAACTAAAAAATATAATTTAGATAATAAAGAATATAAAAATTTTATTTCCAATTATCAAAATTATTCTCCAAGTGGAGATAATGTAAAAATGATAACTTTTTTCTCTCTTGATGATAATGGACAAGATATTTTTAAATATTCTCCAGTTAATCCTGAAAATTATACCAATACCGATAATACTTTATCAAAAGGTGGTGTGTTGATGACTTTTTTATCAGGGTTTATAGGAAAGAATTATTTTACCCAAGGACAAACGAGTATATTAGGGAAAATGCAAGGCCTCGATAATTCTATGAATGAAACACAGATTAATGATTTAAAAAAATTTATTGACGAAAATAGTATGAAATTTAATGGAAATATTTTTGAACTTTTTGATTTATTAAACTCAAATATGAGTATCGATGAATTTAAACAAAAAATACTAGAAAAAAGAAGTGATACAATAAAAATAGATACTGATAGCTTAACACAACAAACCAATGAAACTAATCAAACAAAAACTAAACCCTTTAAACCCATCCAAGCAGAAAGTAAAAACAAAGAAACCTATCAAAGTAAAGATACCAATGAACTTATAAAAAAACTTCTTGAAAATAAATTTGATTTAGCAAAAGAATTAGAAATTCTTTTTAATGTAAAAATAGATAATAATAGTTCTAATACTAATGACAATACAAATAACAATTCTAATAGCAATAACAATAATACTAATGATAACAATTCCAATACCAATCATCTTAGTAAATTGAGTTCTAAAACTAAACATAGAAGTGTGAATGTTAAGGTTTAGATATTTCTAGTCTTTTGTTTTACAAAGTGACAATTCGCGCATAATGCATTTATTGTGTATAAAATTAATTCCTAATTTTATACATTCTTCTTGAACTTCATTATTAAAAATTCCAAGTTGCAGCCAGAAATTTTTAATCCTTTTTTTAATGATTATTGGTAATAGATTGGAAGCAAAGCTACCTTTTCTAAACATCAATACAAGATCTATTTTTTGATCAATATCGTCCAATGTTCTGTATATTTTCTCGCCTAAAACTTCTTCAAATTTTGGGTAAATAGGGTAAATTTTATAGCCATTTTCTTTCAAGAATTGTCCTACTATAAAAGATGCTTTGTTTGTATCGACGCTCAATCCTACTATAGCAATGCTTTTTGTTTGGTTAAGTATTTTTTTTATCATTAAATTTTCATTCATGTTTGACTTTCTATAAAAATTTGAAATTATATTAATCTTATTTTCCTTAAAAAATAAACCATATAAAGAAGTTTGAAAAATAAAATTTTGATATAATTAAAATAAAAAGGAGAGAAATGTTTTATCCATATATTTTACTAATACATTTATTTTGTGCAATATTTTTTATAGGTTATTTGTTTGTAGATATTTTTATTTTAGAAACCATTAAAAGAAAGAACTCTAATTTTGATAAAAAACTTTTTGATTCTACGGGTGTTAAAATTATGCCTTTTATTGTGCTTGTTTTGTTTTTAAGTGGTGGATTATTAGCATCTTTTCATACCAATCCCTTAAATTTTCTTTTTCTTATAAAAATATTTTTCGCTTTTACAATTTTATTTTTAGCAATATTTTCTTTGTTTTATCATTTTATACTTAAAAAGAAAAACCCTTTAGAAAATTTCATCCATCCTTTAGTTTTTATGCTTTGTATAGGAATAGTTATTTTGGCAAAATTGATGAATTATTTTTTTATTTCTTTGTAAGAAATACCCCACATTCCAAATGTGGAGTATGGACAAATTGATCAAAAATAGCCATTTTTGAAATTTGGTGAGTATGATTTAAAATTTTTAAATTTTCTTTCAAGCTTATAGGATTACAAGAAATATAAATGATATTTTCGTAGTTTTTTATAAGTTCAATCACGCTTTGATCTAGTCCAGCACGAGGCGGATCAACCAAGACATGAGAAAAGTCAAAAATATCTAAATTTAGGTTCTTTAAGCGAAAAAAATCTCTTTGTTTTTTTAAAGCTAAACTTAACTCTTCGCTAGAAAGTCTAATAAAATCAATATTCTTAGTATTGTTTAATTTGCAATTTTCTAAGGCAAAATTAATGTTAT
This sequence comes from Campylobacter aviculae, assembly GCF_005406215.1. Classification (GTDB taxonomy): domain Bacteria; phylum Campylobacterota; class Campylobacteria; order Campylobacterales; family Campylobacteraceae; genus Campylobacter_D; species Campylobacter_D aviculae. The sequence goes on from NZ_NXMA01000005.1 coordinate 92,498, forward strand.
TTTTTGAAATTTCAGTAGCTAAAACTTTATGAAAATTATTTGCTAAAGCAAGAGTAAAATTGCCATAACCACAATAAAGCTCAAGCAAGTCTTTTTTGATTTGTAAGTTCAAATTCTCATTTACCCAAGTAATCATTTTTTCATTTATGAAGGTATTGGGCTGTATAAAACAATCGTTATTAAATTTATAAAGTATTTCTTTGTTTTGAATTTTAAGCTTTTGTGTTAAATTTTCATTTTTAAAAACAAGTTTTTTCTTTTTACTTCTCGCAATTAAATTGCAGTTTAGATCAGTACTTAATTGAAATAGATCATCGCAGATTGTTTCTATATTTTTATGATAGAGTAAGGTTGTGCTTAAATCTTGTTTTGTTGCTAAAAATTCAACTCCAAAAAGCTTTTCTTTTAGATTAAAATTTCTTTTGATTTTTTCAAGTAAAACAGGCATAAATTGGCAAATTTTCTCATCGGGAAAATCAACATTTTTTATAATAAACTTTTTTTTACTTTTTGAATCAAACATAGCGTAATAAAGTTCATCTTGATCATGATAAAAAGAAAATTCAGCTCTAGTTCTATAATGTTTGATTGGAGATTTAAAAAGCTCAATTTCTCCTTGATAAAATTCAAGAAAGAAATCTTTTATAAAATGGGCTTTTTTATCGAAATTTGTTATATTGCCAAATTTTTCAAGACTCATGGAACCTTTTTTCCAATGAGTCTAAGTAATAATACGATAAAAATTAAATTAAGAGGTAAAACAAACCAAACACTCAACCCTAAAGAAACAGGAATGTAACCTGTAATCAAAGAAATAGCACAAATAAGTAAAGCATAAGGAATTTGAGTTCTAACATGTTCCATATGATCGCATTTTGCACTCATTGAAGATAAAATAACATTATCGGCTATTGGCGAACAATGATTTCCAAAAATAGCACCTGTTAAAACACAACTGATGTTAATTACCATATAATGATGCATCGAGTCCGCGTCCATTCCATTAAGTTGTGCGATTTTATAAGCTAAAGGAACGGCTAGAGGCATTAAAATTCCCATAGTTCCATAACTTGTTCCTATAGCAAAAGAAGTAGCTGAAGCAAAAGCAAAAATGGTTGCAGGTAAAATATAATCAGGTAATTTATCAGCCAATAAACTTGTGATAAAAAGAGAAGTTCCAAGATCCTTAACTATACTAGATAAAGACCAAGCAAGTAAAAGTAAAACTATGGTGAAAATCATTGTTTTCCAACCATAAATCCAAGTTTCAATCGCTTCTTTGATATTAAAAATTTTACGATAAACTCCTATAAAAATCGCAACAATAGCTGCAAATAAAGCCGCTTGAAAAAGCACCACAGATGAATCAGCCTTTCCAAAAACTATTCTTAGAGTTTCAAAAGAAAGAGGATTTGCGTTAGCTTCTTCTAATTCTTTGCCTGATAAAGCACTAAAACCATTAAAATAAAATCCAAGCAAAGCAAGAATCATAAGGACAAAAATAGGAAAAATAGCATTGAAAGCATAAATTTTAGTCTCTTCTTTTGGAGCAAGAAATTGATCTTCTAATTCTGCGGTATCAAGTGTTCCAGATTTTACAAGTGGGGCAACTTGTCCCGTAGTTCTAGCACGTATCTCGGCTTTATACATAGGTCCAAATTCACGCTTCATAAGGGCAGTCATTACAACAAAGAAAAGCATGAAGATATTGTAAAAACGATAAGGTATGGTTTCTAAGAAAATTCCAAAAGCACTGATATTGTCAATTCCTATATGTTCATAAGCAGTTTTGATTAAGGAAACCTCTAAACCTATCCAAGTAGAAATGACTGCAATACCAGCTACAGGTGCTGCAGTTGAGTCTATGATGAAGGCGAATTTCTCGCGTGAAATTTTAAATTTATCCGCTAAAGGACGCATGATAGGCCCAACAATCAGCAAATTTGCATAATCGTCAAAAAAGATTAAAAGTCCTAAAATCCAAGTATTAACTTGAGCACTCACAGCTGATTTTGCTCTTTTTGCAAATTTTAAAGCGACTGCTTTAGCTCCACCCATTTTTGTAATAAGAGCTACAAGTCCTCCAATACAAAGAATTTGCAAGATAATACCGGCATTAACAGGATCAGAAGTAGATTTTAAAATATAAGAAATGATTTTAGAAAAAGATTCTACAGCTGTATTGTAAAAATTTAACAATCCTAGTGTTTGTTCTTTAAAAATATTAGAAGAAAGACTTAATAGGAAAGTTCCACTTAAAACCCCAGCAAAAAGGGATAAAATCACATCTTTTGTAATGAAAGCCAAAATAATTGCAACAAAGGGCGGAACGAGTGTAAATATTCCAAATAAATTCGCATTAACAGAAGCTCCAGATTCACTAGCTAAACAAAAAAAAGGTAAAAATATAAAAAAGAATAATTTCATTGGTTTTTCTCTATATAAAAGCCATTCCAAGTTTGAGTAATTGGCATAAGCTCGATTTCATTAATATTAATATGTTCAGGAAGATGGATGATAGATAAAATCACTTTTGCAATGTCTTGTGCGCTAATAAATTTAGTATTTTCATATACTTTGTCCGCTTTTTCTTTATCCCCTTTAAAACGAACTTCACTGAATTCAGTTTTGCATAAGCCAGGTGCGATATTGGTAACTTTGATATTTGTGCCACGCAAATCATTTCTTAAAGCTTTAGAAAATTGTCCCACAAAGGCTTTGGTTCCGCAATATACATTACCTCCAAAATAAGCATTGGTTGCCGCTACGGAACCTAAATTAAAAATATAGGCATTTTTTTGTTTTCTAAGTATAGGAATCACAGCTCTAGCGATGTATAAAAAGCCCTTAACATTGGTATCAACCATGGTTTCAATATCTTCTAGGCTTAAACTATCAAATTCATCTTGCCCTAAGGCAAGCCCTGCATTATTGATCAAAATATCAATTTCTTGAAATTCTTTAGGCAAATTTTGTATTTCTAAAAATACCTTTTCTTTATCGCGAATATCTAAAGTGATGGTGTGTAATTTTTCTTTAAATTCTTGTTTTAAAAGTTCAAGTTTTTCTTTGCGTCTAGCAATAGCTATAACTTTAAATCCTTCTTGAATTAAAGCTTTAACACAAGCTTCACCAAATCCAGAACTCGCTCCAGTAATTAAGGCCGTTTTCATTCTAAGCTTCCTCCATAAAATAAATTTTCATTAGCCTTTAAACCTAGACTTTTTAAGTAGTTTGCATTATCGTTTTTTCCTGCAGCTAAAGCAAAGTCAAGAGCATTAAAACCCAAATCATCCACTGCATTTATATTGGCACCTTTTGCAATTAAAGTTTTGAGTGTTTCAACATCTCCATAAGTAGCAGCGTGCATTAAAACATTTTTTGAAGTGTGATCTAATGCACAAAAGGTAATAAAATATGGAGTATTTCCATACATATTAGCAGTTAGAGCTAATTTTTCATTATTGTTGATGTATTTTTTATTAACATCCGCACCACGTTCTAAAAGCAAAGAAATAATATCTTTTCGATTGATTTCAATAGCATAAAATAAAGGAGTTTTTCCAAAAGCATTACTGCTATTAACATCCGCACCGATATCTAATAAAAATTTAGTATTATCATAATTTTCTAAAGCATAAAATAGAGCGTTTTCATAACCTTCATCAATTTTGGCGCCATAATGAATCAAAAGTTCTAATATAGATTTTTCTCTTTGATTTAAAAGGGCTGCTTGAAGTCCTATTGTGAGTTCATCTTGATTGAGATTGTTTTTAAAAATAAAATCTTGAATATTAGATATAGAATTATTTTTATTTGCAATTACTTTAGCTAGGGAACTAATATCTTTATGAATTTTAGTTTCTCCGACAGCCCAATTTAAAAATTCGTTTAAGGCGTTTGTGGTGTAATAAATATTGCTACCTTTGTCGAAATTAAAATTCGTTTGAAAGTATTTTTCTAAAGGCTCTATTGCTTGATTGTATTCTTGCCAAAAAGAACGATAAAGTCTAAAATTTCCTATACTTTGATAAGCCCAATATCTAAAATAAGATTTTAAAATATTATATTTTTTTTCTAAATTTTCAGGAGAGTCTAATTCTTTTTGATAAGAAATAGGATCAAGTGCAATTTTCAAAAGTAAAAAATCAAATTTTTGAAATTTTGGTAGATATTCTATGCCATTACAAGCACTATTTTCCCCACGAATTTCATTAGCTATTTTATAAAGTTTTTTAGTGAAAATTTGGTTTTTTAGAGAATCAGGACAAGCAGAGGCAATTTTAAGATAATCCGAATTCGGATTATCTTTAAAAAAGCTTGCTTTATTATTTTTTATATAATTACAATCAATCATATCTTTGGCTGTCAAACCTATAAAACAATAAAATAAAATCAATAATAATCTCACAAATACCCCCCCCCCGCCAATTTTTTTTAAAAATAATTTTGTTATTGTAACTCAAATAAGCTTTAATTTTAAATTAATCATCTAATTTAAAATTATCAATCTCATTAAAGTTTAAATATTTGTAGATATTTGCTTTATGAGTATCATTTAATTTATCACTTACAATTTGCAAATATTCTTCTTGACTAGGAATTTTTCCTAAAATCGCACATACAGCAGCAAGTTCGGCACTTCCAAGATAAACTTTAGCTCCCATTCCCATGCGATTGTCAAAATTTCTTGTTGAAGTTGAAAAAACTACCGCTCCATCATTTACTCTAGCTTGATTTCCCATACACAAGGAACAGCCTGGAACTTCTATCCTGGCACCCGCTGCACCAAAAATACTATAATATCCTTCTTTTGTGAGTTGTGCTTTATCCATTTTTGTTGGTGGAACTACCCAAAGTCTTGTTTTAAGCATACCTTTATCTTTTAAAATTTCCCCTAAAGCTCTATAATGTCCTATATTTGTCATACAAGAACCTACAAAAACTTCATCAATATTTTTTGGACGCTCACTATTGCTTAAAATTTCGCTTAAAGTTGCCACATCATCAGGATCGTTTGGACAAGCCAAAATCGGTTCTTTGATATCATTAAGATTGATATCGATAATATAAGCGTATTTTGCGTCCTTATCTGCTCTTAAAAGTGTAGGATTTTTAAGCCATTCTCTCATTTTTTCAGCTCTTCTAGCAAGAGTGGTTTTATTTTCATAACCAGCCTCTATCATAGCTTCGATTAAGGAAATATTGGATTTTATGTATTCGCTAACGCTTTCTATGCTTAAATCCACAGTGCAAGCAGCAGCTGATCTTTCTGCACTTGCGTCGCTTAGTTCAAAAGCTTGTTCTACTTTTAAATTTGGCAAGCCTTCAATTTCTAAAATTTTTCCAGCAAAAATATTTTTTTTATTTTTCTTTTCAACGCTGAGTTGTCCTTGTTTGATCGCATAATAAGGTATAGCATTGACAAGATCTCTTAGAGTGATCCCAGCTTGTAATTCTCCACTAAAGCGTACTAAAACGCTTTCAGGAACGTTTAAAGGCATGGAACCTGTTACAGCCGCAAAGGCCACAAGCCCACTTCCTGCCGGAAAAGAAATTCCTATAGGAAAACGAGTATGAGAGTCTCCACCCGTTCCTACGCTATCAGGTAAAACAAAGCGATTGAGCCAAGAATGAATCACTCCATCGCCTGGTTTTAAACTTACCCCACCGCGACTTGTCATAAAATTTGGTAAAGTTTTATGTAAATTAGAATCACTTATTTTTGGATAAGCAGCAGTATGGCAAAAACTTTGCATTACAAAATCTGCATTAAATCCAAGACTTGCTAATTCTTTAATTTCATCTCGAGTCATAGGTCCTGTTGTATCTTGAGAACCTACGGTTAAAGTCATAGGTTCTATATACATACCAGGACGTACACCCTCAACTCCACAAGCACGTCCTAACATTTTTTGAGCCAAGGTATATCCAGTGTTTGAAGATTCTGGTTGCTTAGGTTTTGTGAAAATATTTTCATTTTCCAAACCTAAAAATTCTCTTGCTTTAACGCAAAGTCCGCGACCTATGATAAGAGGAATTCTACCTCCAGCTCTTACTTCATCAAGTATGGTATTTGGAGTGAGTTTAAATTCTGCTATGGTAGAATTATTTTTAACGATTTTTCCTTCATAAGGATAAATTTCAAATTCATCGCCCATTTCTAAGTTACTTACATCACAGATGATAGGTAGAGCACCGCTATCTTGAGCAGTGTTAAAGAAAATTGGGGCTATGGTTGAGCCTAAAATAATACCACCGCTATGTTTGTTTGGAACCCCATCAATTTCTTTGCCTAAATGCCATTGTATGGAATTGATGGCTGATTTTCTGCTTGATCCTGTTCCTACAACATCACCCACATAAACAACTTCTAAGCCTGTTTGTTTTAATTCTTTGATTTTTTCAAGAGAACCTACTTGTCTGACTTTTAACATTGCCTTAGCATGTAAAGGAATATCACTTCTTGTAAAAGCATCACTTGCCGGACTTAAATCATCTGTATTGGTTTCGCCTGATACTTTAAAAACCACACATTTAATCACTTCTGGGAGTTTTTCTTTTTTAAGAAACCATTCTGCATCAGCCCAACTTTGCAAAACCTCTTTAGCATAACTGTTATTTTTGCTTAACTCTGCTATGGTATGAAAATTATCATGTATAAAAATGATATCTTTAAGTACATCTGCTGCTTCTTGCGCTATATGATCATCTTTTAGAGCGTCAATTAGAACTTTTACATTATATCCACCTAACATTGTTTTTAACATAGAAAATGCACGTTTTTTATCTATGCTTGGAACATTGATTTTGTTTTTAAGAATGGAATCTAAAAATTCGCATTTGATTAAAGCAGCATCATCAACTCCTGGATTGACACGATTTTGTAAAAGTTCTACTAATTCTTCATCTTTTTGATTTTTTAGCAACTCGCAAATTTCTTTCACCTGATCTGTATTTAAAGGGAGTGGAGGAATGCCTAAAATCTCTCTTTCTTTAACAGCTTTGTTGTAATTTTCTTTAAAAGACATTGTATTTCCTTTTTTGTATAAACTTATTATATAATTCTAACTGCTTAAAGGAAAAAATATGTTTAAAATTCATTATAAATTACCAATGTGTTACTTATTGTTACAAAGTGATGGTAATTTTCTAACCCAAGTTGATTTTCTTAATGAAAATGATCCTGATTTTTCTAGTGATAAATCTTGTGCATTGTTAGAATTTGCACTTTGGGAGCTAAAAGGCTATTTTTCTAAAAAATTGAAAGTTTTTAAAACACCCTTAAAGAGTCAAGGAAGTATATTTGAACAAAAAGTGTATCAAGCTTTAATGCAAATTCCATACGGAAAGCTAGCAACCTATAAAGAAATTGCACAAGTAATCAACCATCCAAAAGCTTTTCGCGCAGTAGGGAATGCAAATTCTAAAAATAATATCCCCATTTTCATACCTTGCCATCGCGTTGTAGCAAGTAATGGTATAGGTGGATATAATGGCGGACTTCATATAAAAAGATTTTTATTAGAAACTGAAGGGATAAAGCTATAAACTCAAATCCAAACGCAAACCACCATAATTTGAAGGTGTAGTGTTTGCTTCTTTAAAAGTATTTACTATATCTTTGATAACTGAATTTAATTGGTTAAGATCTAAATTCAATGTTCCATCTTGATAATCTTGTTTAGAAAGTCCTAGAAAATCAAGGCTTTTATCTACAAATTGTTCTTTTAGATCTTCATAGTATTTTTGGAATTTTTCTTTATCAAAGTCGCCATTTTCATTAAAAAATTCTTTAAAATTTTTCTTTAGTGTTTCAAGTTCTTCTTTGCTTAGACTTTTTGTATCAAAATTATTATCGGCTAATTTTCCAAAGATTTTTAAAGCATCTTCATCTCTTAAAAGCAAATCAAGCAAAGTCAAAGCTCCTTCGGTAGGATCGAAAGTATAATCTAATATCACGTAATTAGCTAAATCCATACTTTGCTGTTCCATCTCTTTTTCGTTTAAAATTTCTTTATAGAGAATCAAACCATCAGAGTCTTTATCGTTTTTTATGGTTTTATCTAGTTCCAATGCTAGAGTAGGAGCTGCAAATTTACCTTCATTGTAAAGGGTTTTTTGTGCCTTTTTAAAATTTTCAGGCATTCCATCAGGAGCGGTTGCTATACCATTTAATTTAACATAAGATTCCACGTAACTCAAGTTACTTTCAATAATTTTATTTTTATAAAGACGAAAATAACCATGAGAAGTAAAACCACTTCTTGTTTCATCAAGCTCATTTTTATTTAAATAGCCATCATGATTAGCATCAGCTGCTAAATAACCCCTTTGATATGCTATATCTCCATACCAAGATGAAACAAATTTTTCAACATCACCATTTAAAATATAAGATCCATCTTTTCTTTGATAAAAATCAGCACTGCCAAATGTATTTTTAAGTTTTTCTATACTTTCTGTGCTTAAGGCACTATTAGTGATATTTTGTGTGATAGGATCTCTAAAATAGATATTTATCATACCACTTTGTGCGTTTTTTACTTTTTCATCAAGCTCTAAGGGCTTTAGATTTTCATCTATAGCTTTTAAATTTTCCCTACTTTGTTTTTCCAAGTCAGTTCTTAAGCCCTTATAAACCATAGAATTGATCGGATGGTAAAATTTAGTCGATGAAAAATCTAAAGCCATGTTTGATCTTTAACCTTCTGGATTAGTATCGACACCATAATAAGTCAAGCAGGCCCACTGAGCAAGAATTTTTTGCTGTTTTGTGCCATTGGCTTTAGTGTTTAAGCAAAGTTTATAATTTTGCATGTTTTGAGCTGGAGTAAGATAAGGATTTCCCCAAGCAAACGCAGAAGTAGCACCAAAAATAGCTAAGGCTATTATTAAAGTTTTTCGCATAAACAAGCTCCTTTGATATAAAATTTAACTCTAGAGTCAAATTTTATATCGGCTAAAAATAAAAAAACTTTATAGTTTTTAAAAAATATTTTTAAAATAGACTTGGAGTGTTGGTATCACTTGTTTTGAAAGCATTTTCAAATTCGTTTGTATTTGCTAAAACTACACAATAAGTAAAATCTTTAATTTTTTTTAAATCTTTGATTTCATTATAAGAAAAATCACAAAATAAAGAATTTTTTAAAGCGGTTTTAAATCCCTTAAAGCGATCAAAATGTTTTTGCCAAAAATCAAACTCTTGTTCGTTATCGACGACAATAAAAGCTTTTGAACTTGATCCAAATTCTACAATTTCCATAGAAGTATTGACAAAATATATTTTAAAAAGTTCTAATTTATTTAAATTAAAATGATTTTTGATTTGATTTTTTTTGCAAAAAGCTACCAATTGACTAAAAATTTCTATATACAAAAAAGGTAAATTAAGCTTTTTAAAATACAAATCGTTACAGATAAAGCTACTATAAAAAGGTGTTGAATTTTCAAATTTTATTACTTCAGTCTTTTCCAATACCTCACAGTGGACAGAAATTTTTGAAAGATATTCTTTTTCATTAAAGCAAAAAAATTCTCCCTTTTTAGCTTTATTTAAAGAGTTAAAATCCAAAAAGATATTTCCATACAGGGTTTTTAAGCCAAAAGCCTTACAAAAGCTTAATTCTCTTTTGGAACAAAATAAAAATTGATATTCTTTTTCCTCGCATAAAAAACGAAGAAGTCTAAAAAGTGCATTTTCTAGATCTTGGACTTTAAGATAGTATAGCTCTTTATCTGTAATTTTTATATCCTTATCATAAATGATAACGTAAGCCCCTTTTTGTATAGCCTCTTTGATCTTGTTTTCATCATTACAAAAGAAAGCATAGCTTGGCTTGAGTTCATCAAGATTAAGAGCAAAGCCACCTATGCTTAAAATACTTCCTTCTTGTATGAGTTCAGCATTTAAAAGTTCGACTAGGTTGCTAATATTCATTAGCCTATTAAAGAACCATTTTCCACAAGCTGTTCTGGAGAAATCAAAACGAGTTTGTCTCCACTTTTTGCTGAAAGTATCATACCATCACTTTCGTGTCCGAAAATTTTGGCTTTTTTAAGATTGCTTAAAACGCAAACTTGCTTATCTATTAAATCACTTGCTTTATAGTATTTGGCTATACCTGAAATAACCTGACGAATTTCTTTATTGTCAAATTCAAGCTGAAATTTTAAAAGTTTTTCACTACCTTCTATATTTTGACAATCTATAACCTTTGCAACTTTGATCTCTAATTTGGCAAAATCATCAATTTTTATTTTTGCTTTTTCTTCTTTTTTAACTTCTTGTTTAGTTTCTGAATTTATTTTTTCTATTTTTGGAAATAAAGCTTCACAAGGATTTGCTGTAAAATTTAACAATTCATGTTTGAGTATAAGTTTTTCATAATTTAGTTTTGAAATTTCAAAATTCAAAGCTTTGGCAACTTTTTGGCAAGAGTCGGGTAGAGCAGGGCTTAGCAAAATACTTACTTTAGCTAAAATATTCGCACAAAGCCCAATGAGTGCATTAGCTTCATTTTGTTTATTTTCTTTAATCAAATTCCAAGGTTCATATTTGCTGATAGCTAAATTTGCTACGCTTAAGGCTTTAAAAAGTTCTTCTAGGTAGCGATTGCATTGAAGATTTTCCAAAAAATCAATAGCTAAATCAAAATGTTTTTTTGCAATATCAAGCTCATTTTGATAAAATTCTAAAACTCCGGTGTGAGTGATTTTTCCATCATTGTATTTAGTACTCATTCCTATGATGCGATTCAAGAGATTTCCAAATTCGTTGCTTAATTCGGCATTGATACGATTAATAAGCATACTTTCACTAAAATCTCCATCATTTCCAAAAGGCACTTCTCTAAGTAAGAAATATCTAAAAGCTTCAATGCCGTAAGTATCTACAATTTCCTTAGGTTTGACGACATTGCCTTTAGACTTGCTCATCTTTTCACCTTCTTTAGTCCACCAACCATGTGCAGCTATAAATCGAGGTAATGGTAAATCCACGCTCATTAAAAAAGCAGGCCAATAAATCGCATGAAAGCGTAAAATATCTTTACCGACTAAATGTATATGTGCAGGCCAAAACTTTTCTCTTTCATTGTCTAAAGAACTCACATAAATAAAAAGTGCGTCAAGCCAAACATAAATAATATGCTTATCGTCGTTGATTTCTTTTGGAAGTTTAATACCCCAATCAAAACTTGTTCTTGTGATGGAAAGATCTTTAAGCCCGTTTTGAATAAAATTAATGAGTTCATTTTTTTTATTTTTAGGCAAAATAGGATCTTTTTCTTCATACCATTGTAAAATTTTATCTTGGTATTTTGAAAGCTTGAAAAAATAACTTTCTTCTTTTAAAAGCGTGGTATTTTTTCCACAATCTGGACAGCAAGTTTCGTTGATTAGTTGGCTTTTTGTAAAAAAACTTTCACAAGAAATGCAGTAATGTCCCTCGTATTGATCTTTATAGATATCACCTTTTTGCCACATTTTTAAAAACATGGCTTGCACAAAGTCAATATGTTTTTGATCTGTAGTTCTAGCATAGATATCATAATTTATTTTAAATTCATCCCAAAGTTTTTTAAATTCAGCACTGATTTTATCTGTATATTCTTGAGGTGTAAAATTCCTTTCTTTTGCCGCTTGTTCAATTTTTTGTCCGTGTTCATCGGTTCCTGTTAAAAACTTGGTTTCATGACCTTGCAAACGATAAAATCTAGCCATAGTATCAGCAATGATAGTTGTATAAGCGTGTCCTAAATGAGGTACATCATTTACATAATAAATTGGAGTTGTAATATAACGCATCAAATATTTCCTTTAAAAATCAAATCCACCTTCGGTTTTACCTTTAGACATGCTATTATAAACCGCATCAACATAGTCTTTACGTGTTTGACAAGTAAAAATTTCTTCGCAATTATAGCAAGAATTTAAGTTTTTTGAATTTTGACAGGATAATAAAATTTCTTTTTTATTATCCATTTCTTGTTCAAATTCATCTCTAATTTCAGCCATTATAGATTTCCAAAAGCTTTTCGATTTCGTACTTAGATCCAAAAAAACAAGGTGTAGTTGCATGTATGGCATCAAATTCAAGATCGAGTAGAGATTGATTGCTCCCATTTGTGGTTTTTCCACCCGCTTTTTCCACAATAAAAGCCAAAGGGAAAACTTCAAAAAAAGCTCTTAATTTTCCCATAGGAGAATCTTTTGTTGCTGGATAGCTAAAAATTCCGCCCCCTTTGAGTAAAATTTGATTGATATCACTAACCATAGCTCCTGAATATCTTAGGCGATAATTTTCATCAAATAAAGTTTTAATGAATTTGGCGTGTTTTTCATCCCAAAATTTTTGAGTTCCACCTGTAGCGTTGATTTTCCCTTTTTCACTCATTTTTAGTTCTTTGATGAAAACAAATTCGTTATTTTTATCAAGACGATAAAGTTTAGGAGTATCTTCACAAATGACTAGTTCTAATCTTGCCCCATACATACTATAAACCGCTGCTTTTAAATTCTTAGCACTAGGTTTTTCTTCATAAATGCCAAAAATAGAACCTATAGCAAAATTAACATCCATTAGACTAGAACCATCAAGTGGATCATAAGCTACAATATATTTTGCATTATCATTGACTTTTAAAATTTCATTTTTTTCTTCACTGATAATAGCCTTAAGAGTAGGGCATTGGCTTAAAGTTTTTGTAATGATTTCATCGCTTAAGATATCAAATTTAAGTTGGGTATCACCTGTGGAATTGTGATTTTGACTATAACTTGTATCTGGAAATTTCAAAGCGTCTGAAATTTCTAAAACAGCCTTTTGAATATAAGAAATTAATTCTTTCATTGTAACTCTCCTTTTTAGATTTTTTTTGCATTCTCTAATATATATCTACAAATTTCTTTAATATTGTTTAAATCGAGCCAAATTAAATTCGGATGAGAAATTTTATCATAACTTGCAATGGCTTGAGAAAATGAAAAATAACTTTCATCAATTTCTTGGCAAAAAACACTAATGCGTGGTAAATCTAAACTTTTTAAACCTTCAACTAAACAAATATCAAAATCGGGCATTAGCTTTAAAGCTTTCAAGATATCTCTTCCTTGGTGAGAAAAAAAAGTAGTTCGTGTAGGACTTAATACGATGACTTCGGCGCCACTTTGAAAAAATTTAAAACTATCTTTACCATTAAAATCAAATTGTGCCTTATCAGCAGGATCGTGTTTGATAATGAGAACTTTTAAGTTTTGTCTCATAAATTCATTTGCAACTTTTGTAATAAGTGTTGTTTTTCCAGAATTTGAAGGACCGCTAAAGGCCATAATTAATTTTTCCATAAATTTTCATTTTCCTAAGAATTAAAATTAAATTATAATATTTTAAAGCAAAAAATAGAGTTAAAAGGTTAAAATTATAAAAAATATTTTATGATATAGGTTAAAGTATGAGAATTTCTTTTTTATTATCAAGTGTTTTATTTTTTAGTGCGTGTTCTATGAAAGATCCTGTTGTTGTAGATACAAATTTAAAAACTCAAACCCTAATGTTCTCACAAAAATATAAAATAACTCAAGATAAACTTAATGCTATTGTTACTATGTCTTACTTAAATCCCGTTTTGGATAATTCTACTCAAGATGATGTGTTTGCTTTAACCCTTACTCCCAATACTTTCAAAATACAAAATTTGGAAGTCTTTATCAATCATAGAAAAGCAAAGATACAAGAGTTAGATCAAGAGCTTTTTAAATACTTGTTACAAAATAATTATACAAAATATTTTAAAGTATCTCTTCCTGGTATAAAAACAGAAAATATCATCAAGGCTAAGATTTGTTTAAATCATCTGCCTTGTTTTGAATTAAATTTTCAAAAATATCCGAAATCTTTATACTATCGTTCAGAAGATATCGATACACAATATAATTAGCTAAGACTTTTTTTCCATAAATGCGACTTTCTTGATAGGGTATAAGTTCCATGGATAAAAAGGGTTGATATTTTCCCTCTTTAAACATATCATCTCTAGCTAAAGTTTTATTTGTAAAACCTATACCACCATTATAGGCGTAGGCTATAAATAACGGAGATTTTAGTCTTTTTTCTAGATAATTTAAATGATGATTTCCAAAATAATAAGCAATTTCGGGTCTAAACATAAAATCTTGATCAAAATTTGGAATTTTTAGTTCTTTTTGCCCTATATGATTGGCCAAAAAAGGCATAAATTGCATCATTCCCAAAGCATAAGAAACTGAAATGGCAGTAGGGATAAAACGACTTTCTTGTCTTGCAATTGCCAAAATCAAAGCTTGTCTAGGAATATCATAATCCTTGATATATTGATAATATGGCATAATAAAATAATGTTTTTTAAATTTAGATTTTCTTTCTAAAATATAAGCATAAATTGGCAAGGTTTCTTCAGTGTCAAATTCTTTAGCTAATTTATCTAGTTGTGAAGCGTTAGCGTCTAATATTTCTTTATTGAGTTTTTGCCAGGCAAATGGATCTTGCATATTAAAATTATTTTTTTCTTTGTGAATTTGTATGGTTTCAATTTTTGGAAAAGCTGTATTTGTAAGTTCTTTTGCATAAAGACTATAAATATTTAAAGAATTGCTTTGTGCTAAATTTTTCAAATCTTTTTCATTCTTTGCAATCATCCACATCCAAAAAATAGCATTGTCTTTATTGCTTTGATTTTTGAGAGTTTGGGCTGCTTGTTTGAAAAATTCGTAAGCAATATGATCTTGATTATAAGTTAAAGCATTAACGCCCAAGTAAAATGCGGAATATTCCTTTACATTTTGCGGATTAACTTGCAATAATGAGTGTCTGAATTTAGGATATTGCTTTTTAATTATTATAGTTTGAGCAAAATTATTAAAATTATTATAAGTAGAAATTTTATTGACAAAACTTACATTTAGATCAAAATCATTGTGGTTTATTTTTAAATAATTATAAAGTTTAAAAAAACCATTCACATCTTCTTTTTCTTCCATATATTTCATAGGATTGTTTGAATTAAGAGCAAGGAGTAAATTAACCAAATCAGGTCTTTTATCTTGGAATTTTTTTGCCAATATATTCCTATCTTCAATACTTAAACTTGAAATAAAGGCTAAAGATTTTAAACGAATGCTTTGACAAGTTAAATTTGCATCCAAAATAGTATTTTTTGTATAAGCATAGCATTGTAAGTATTTTGGATTAATAAAGGGTTTAGTGGGAAATATTTTTTCAAACTCAGTTCGTATCTTCCCTGCATAGCGAAAAATATGGGATTTTAAATCTTGAATTTCTTTTTTATTTAAAGTTTTTTTTTCTAAAAGCCTGTAGATATAATAATCTTTGACTAAAGAATTATCTTGTTTTTTTAAGCTTTCTAAATCGTATTCGATCGCATTAAGATATATAAAACTTAAGAATAATAAGAATATTTTTTTCACAAAATACTCCTTAAAATGCTGTCAAGAAAGAAGCTAAGAAATTGCAAGACTAAAAGTATGATTAAGGGTGCTAAATCAATATTACCTATGCGTGTTGGAATTTTTCTTACTAAAGCATAAGCTGGATAGCTAAGTTTATATAAAATTTGAACAATAGGATTATGTGGATCGGGATTAACCCAACTCAAAAGCGCAGTAATAACAATAACCCAAGTATAAATATTAATAATAATTTGAAATACTTGAAAAATAGAATAAATAAAAGAATCGATAATCATTATTACATCCTTGCTAATTCGTGTATGAAATTTTTTATATGAGAATACAAGTCACTAAGTTCAGGTCCATGGGTATTTCCTGTTAAGATAATTCTTAAAGGCATAAAGAAATTTTTACCCTTTAACCCACTTTTTTGCAAAAGATAATTTTTAAAATCGTCATAGTTTTCAAAAGACTCTACATTGCTTAAGATTTCTTTTAAAATTTGACATTCTTTTTCAAATTCAAGATAATTTTTTGGACTGAAAATCGCTTGAATTTTTTCTTTTAACTCATTGATTGTACTGGCCTCTTGAGTATAAAATTTTGCTAAATTTGCAAGATCTTTTTCAAAATTTAAAATTTCATTGAGTTTGGAATTTTCCATCAATCTTATGTGTTCTCGATTTATTTGCAAAAGTTTTTTAAGATCAAATCTTGCAGGAGCTTTGGAAATTTTATCAATATCAAACCAAGAAATTGCTTCTTCTAAGGTAAAAATTTCACAAGGGGTTTTATTGCCTAGCATGATAAGATAGTTTGCAATCGCACTTGGTAAAATCCCTTGTTCTAGTAGCCATTTTACAGAAGAGTGTGCTTCCCTTTTGCTCATTTTAGCACCCTGTTCGTTAAGTATAATAGGTAAATGCGCATAACTTATTTTTTTATCATAGCCCAAACTCATACGAATATGTTCTTGTTTGGGAGTATTTGATACATGATCTTCTCCACGTATAATACAAGTTACATTTTCAAGCATATCATCAACCGCGCAAGCGAAATTATAAGTAGGAGTTTTATCAGTTCTCATAATAACAAAAGAATCGATATTTTCAGGTTCAAAACTAAGTTCACCTTTGACAAGATCTAAAAATTTTATGATTTTATCAGGTTTTTTAAGACGAATGACAAAAGGTTTTTCGCACTCTAAAACATCAATATCTGTCAATTTTTCACAAGTTCCATCATATCTGTAAGGTTTTCCTTGCTTTTTGGCAATTTCTTTTTTTTCTTCTAGTTCTTTTTCTGTGCAAAAACAGGCAAAGGCTTTTTTTTCACTTACAAGTTTTAAGGCCATTTGGCGATGGAATTTTAAATTTTCACTTTGTATGTAATAATCTTGCCAAGAAATTTCAAAAAGCTGTAAGATTGCTTTTATTTCTTCTTCTTTGCCTTCTATATTTCTTGCTTTATCTGTATCTTCAATACGTAAGATAAAATGAACATTGTTTTGTTTAGCACAAATATAATTAAACAAAGCCACACGCAAATTTCCTATATGCATATCTCCGGTTGGAGATGGAGCGAAACGATACATTTTAAACCTTAAATTTCAAAATCATAAAAACAAAATTATAGCAAAGAAATTTATATAGATATTTAATATTTGCTTTGGTATAATTATTTTTATGATGTATTTATTTTTTTGTTTTATGGTGTTAGCAATCCTTGGATTATTAAATTTTTATATTTATAAGCGATTGATTAAAAAATTTTTGATTTTTAAGTATTTTCATAAATTATTCGCATTTGCCTTAACAATACTTTTTCTAATTCAAGTTATATTTTTAATACTTAGAAGAAATCAATATGAGTATTTAAGTGATTCTTTATATGAAATTTTAGCCATGCTTTATGCGCCAACATATTGTTTATTTTTTGTAGCACTCATACTTGATTTTATAAGACTTGTATTAGCTATGCTAGGTAGGATTGATAAAAAATATAATATATTTTTGCGTTTATTGTTTGAAATAGGCGTAGTAAGTATATCAGTGTTTTTAACCTATATGAGTGTCAATAGTGCTTTAAAAATTCCTGAAATAAAAACTTTAAATTTACAAATGGCTAATTTAAAAAAAGATTTAAAAATTGCCGTATTAACTGATCTTCATTTAGGTAAAAATTTGCATGAAAATTTTTTAGATCAGATTATAAATAAAGTTAATTTACAAAAACCGGATATGGTGTTTATTATTGGAGATTTAATTGATGCCAATCCTAAACATTTAGAGTCTTATATTTCAAAATTAGATGATCTTAATTCGACTTATGGAACTTTCTATGCGGTTGGCAATCATGAATATTATCACGGGATTAATCAAGTTTTAAAACTCCTGAAAACTCATACAAAAATGAAAATTTTGCTCAATCAAAATGAAGATCTAGGTTTTGTTAATATCGCAGGATTGGCTGATTTAACAGGAATTAGTAAGGGATTGTATGCTCCTAATTTAGAAAGAATTAAAGCGGATTTAAATACAAGTAAGCCAAGTATTTTGCTTGCTCATCAACCAAAAACAGTTTTGCTTTATAATCTAAAAGATTTTGATTTAATTTTAAGCGGACATACTCATGGAGGACAAATTTTCCCTTTTATGTTTTTAGTAAAACTTCAGCAAGGTTTTGTTCATGGGCTTTACGATTTAAATCAAAAAACCAAACTTTACGTAAGTAGCGGAGCCGGTTTTTGGGGACCAAGTCTTAGGGTTTTTGCTCCAAGCGAAATTGTGATTTTAAATTTAAAAGGAAAATGATTGTGAATTTTTCAAGAGAAAGTTCTAAAATTTTTGGACTTATAGCGAAGATTAAATTTCCAAAAATCGTACAAAAACAAATTAATGGGCTTTATGTAAATTATTTTAAAATAGATATGAGTGAATTTAAAGATACCGCCGAATATAAAAGCTTAAACGATCTTTTTATAAGAACTTTACAAATTCCTCGTAAGATCGAAGATGGTTTTATCAGTCCAAGTGATGGAAAAATTTTACAATGCGGAAATACTTTTTTGGCTGATGAGGAACATTTTGCTTTTTCTATTAAAGGACATACTTATAGCATAGTAGAACTTTTAAAAGATAGCTTTGAAGAAGATGAATTACAAAATGGGCTTGATTATATTAATATCTATCTTTCTCCAAAAGATTATCACCGCTATCATAGTCCTTGTGATATGCAAATTTTAAGCGCGACCTATACAAGAGGAGTTCTTCATAGCGTCAATGAAAAGCATCTAGAATGTATCAGTGCTCTTTATACAAAAAATGAAAGAGTGAGTTTAAAATGTCAAAATGAAAAAGGTATTTTTTGGCTTGTTTTTATAGGGGCACAAAATGTAGGCAAAATGCGTTTTAATTTTGATACTAATATACAAACTAATGCCAAAATATCTTATAATTTTACTAGAAAATATGACAATTTAAATATAAAAAAGGCAGAAGAATTGGGGCATTTTGAACTAGGTTCTACTATAGTTTTAATTTCTCAAAAGGGGCTTTTAAATCTTGATTTAAAAGTAGGGCAGAGTATAAAATTTGGAGAAAAGCTTTCTGATTAGTTTTTAGGAGTTTTATTTGCCATTTGGTAAATAAAAGCAAATACTTCAGCCACTGCTTTATACATATTTGGGGGAATTTCATCTCCTAAATCAAGCTTACTTAAAATTTCTATTAAATCTTCATCTTCTTTGATGGGTACTCCGTGTTCTTTCGCTAAAGAAATAATCTTAGCTGCGCTTTCCCCTTTTCCACTTGCTAAAACTTTAGGAGCGGAATGTTTCTCTTTTTGATAACCTAAGGCAACAGCTTTTTTAATAGATCTTTTAATTTTACTCATACTTTCTTATCCATACCCATTTCAAGATCTAAATTTTTAATATCCCTTGTATCAAATTTGCTTCTTATGATATCTCCCACAAAGAAATTTGCACTTAAAAGTCCTGCTTTATTGATATTTTTTTTAAGTTCATGAGCATTTTCATAAATGGTTTTTCTAAATTCTTTATTTTCTGCCATAATATTAATATCTATGTATTTTTCATTATTTAAAGAAATTAAAATTTCTAAATCCCCAAGTTTGGCAAATTCAAGTTTAATTTGAGCAAAGAATTTGTCTTTTTTACCCCTTCTAAACATAATTTTAGAATCATTGAGATCTTCCCAGGAAAAAGGTAAGTAAGTATTTATAGAATCATTTGCCAAAGAAATAAGTTGATTGATTTCAATTTGTGCCAAAAGACGATTAGCTTGATTATAAACCGCTTCATTTCCTTCATTTTTAGCTATATTTGAAATTTGCAAAAGGGTTGATTTTACATCATGATGCAAAGATTCTACTATCTCTTGATCTGTTTTTGGCTTTATTTGCGCTAAATCTTTAGCGGATAAATCAAGCTTGCGTTCTAAATTTTTTATTTCAGCTTGATTAAATTTGATATGTTGAGTATGAGGTTCAAGTTCTCTTAAACTTTCATTGATTTTTCTAGAAAGATTTCCGAGATCCTTGCTTAAATTTTGCAATTCATCTAAATCCGAATTTTCTATCATAAAAGCTAAATTTTTTATATTATTTTGTTTAATAAATTCTTGGTTTTTAAATAAATTTTCTTGAGTTTGTATATTTGTTTGTGTAGTGTTTTGTATAGTAGTATTATTTTGATTGGATGTATTTTGAGTGTTGTTTTTAGGTATATTATCATTTTTGTTTTCGTAAAATTTGGAATTTTCTTTAGAGTTGTTTTTAATATTATCTTTATCAAAATTATTTTTAATACTTTCTTGTTTTTTGTCTTTGGAATCTTGTGTAATATTTTCTTTTAAAGTTTCTTCATCTTTATCTATCAATTCATCACTATTAAAATCTTTATTTGTATCATCAGTTTCTTTATCTATCAATTCATCACTATTAAAATCTTTATTTGTATCATCAGTTTCTTTATCTATCAATTCATCACTATTAAAATCTTTATTTGCATCATCAGTTTGATCTAGTTTGTCTTTTTGTATATGTTGATTTGACACTTCTTTTTGAGTTTCGTTTTTTGGATTATCTTTTTTATCTAAAAGCAAATCTTTTAAAGTATTATCATCTTTTTTAGAATTTTGTTCTCCAAGTATGTTTTTTAAAGTATTTTCAAGTTTTTCAAAAGCCTTAGCTGTTTGTTTTAAAACATTGGTATCTTGAATCATTAAATTTTCTGGTTTATTTAATGCTTTAAAAAAATCACCTTTTAAAGATGTTAATTCTTTTGCAATTTTATTAGCAATATGTATAATTTTATCCTGAGCTACACTAGGATTTTTAGCAATATAGCTTTTAAAATTTTCTATTTTAGAGCCTAATTTTAAAAGAGTTTTAAAAGAGCTTTGATCTAAAATTTGTTTATTTTCGTTTTTGTTAGCCTGAATGATATTTTTAAGTTCTTTTAGAGTTTCTTTTGGGTTTAAATTTGCAACTACAAGTTGTGCGATTTGCGAACTTAATTTTTCACTACTTAAACCTTTTATCGTGCTTAAAAGAGAATAAAAACTTTTTGGTAAAGATTCTTCATTGAGTGCATCTTTAAGTTTTGCTTCAAAAAATATACCTGAATTTTTTAATAAGGGTGCGAGATTATTATTTTTAACTTCACTTGCAGGTTTTAAAATTTGATTGAGTTTATCTAAAACTTGTGAAAAAATATCATTTTTTTCAAGCTCCATACTAAGAGTTTTTAACTCATTAGCAAAATTAGGTGCTAAATTTAAATTTTTACTTTGCTTTAAAACAGGAGAATTGGGATTTTTTTGCGAATTAATTTGCTCTAAAAGCTTATTGACAAGTTCTTTAAGTTTTGTGCCGGTTTCGTTTTGGATAAGCTTGGTAACTACTTCTTCATTACTTGCATCTTTGTCTAAGCCTAAATTTTGTTTTAAGGCTTGAGAAAGTGTTGTTTTGGGGTTATCTTTGGAATTTAATTTATCTTTTGCTGGGGTATTATCCGTTTTTACATCGTTTTTTTGTGCGTTTGCGATTTGGCTTGTAAGTTGTGTATTAATCATCTAGCATCACCATATTTCCTGGTTTTTTATTGAATTTTTTATTTAAAATATTAGGCTTATTGATAGCAAAAAGGATTAAAAAACCAAGACAGAATATATAAAACCAAATAAAACCTTTAATTTCAAAATATTGCATTAAAAAACCTAAAATCAAAGGTCCAAATAAAGATCCTAAAGAATAGCAAAAAAGAACACCACGACCTAGTTCCACTCCTTTGTTTTTTATTGTTAAAACATCATTAGCTCTAGCAAGAGCTAAAGCATAAAGGCAAAATATTCCTATACCAAGCAAAAATGCTAAAAAATACTGAAAATACAAATGAGGATTAAAAACAAAAATAAGCATGGTGAAAAAGCCTATACTTGCACTAGTAATGATTGCAAATTTTCTTCCCATTTTATCTGAAATAGTCCCCATAATGGTTTGAGCAAAAAATCCACCTAAAATTCCACAAAACATAAAATAAGAAACAGCTTTAGCATCAAATCCTTGCAAGAGCACAAAGATAGAAGCCATTGAAAAAAAACCATTGATAAGCATTCCAGCAATAAAACTAGTTGCAATAGCCAAAGGTGCAATATCAAAAACTTTTGGTATAGAAATTGGACTTGAAGCCGGTAAAATAGGTTCTTTGATTTTGATTAAATTTAAAGGTAAAGAAGAAAGCAAGATTAAAGCCGCACTTAAAATAAAAACATTGTGTTTGCTTAAATTTAAAGCTATGATTAAAGTTCCAATCCCAAAAGAAAGATAAAATACAATTTCATAAAAGCCTAAAATTCTTGAACGAATCGCGTTTTTGCTTTTTTCATTAAGCCATGATTCTATTACCATTAAAAAACCATAGTAACAAATACCTATTGAAAATCTTAAAATAGCCCAAAAAATTAAATTTTCACTAATCGTATGCAGCATAGCCGAAATTCCAAAAACAGCTCCAAATAAGCCAAAAGATCGTATATGACCTATTCTAGAAATGATTTTATGGGCACTAATAGTTCCTATAAGTGCTCCGATAAAAAAACAAGAACTTATAATTCCTACAATTAAAGAACTTTCACCTTTTTCTTTAAGAATAACACCTATGGATGTAACAATTAAAGCATTTCCCGCAAATAAAAATGCCATACTTGCAAAAAGTGCCGTCATAGATCTAATAATTTTTTTTGGACTCATATCTTACATACACAATAAAAATAAAAATACAAACAAGCAAGGTTGAAATTCCGCACAAATAACCAAAAATATTGAGTAGATTTTGTCTGTGTAAAAATAAAAAACCCGCAACTAAAATTACATAAGCCAATATTTTTAATAGATTAAAAAATATTGCAAAAAAATAAATTTTATCTTTAAAATTAAAATCTAAATCGTCTTTAACGATCCTAAATTTTATATTTTTGGGTAACTTTTTTATCTTTTTTAATAAAAATAAAGATATGTTTTGAAAATCTTTATATTCTTTTGCTTTAGAAAGTATGATTTTTTTATAATTCAAATACGAACTAAAAATAACAAATAAAAAACTAAAAAAAGCTATTTCAAAGCTTAAAAATATATTTAATTTAAACAGGTTAAGTATCAGTAAAATAAAAAGAAACAATAAATGCACAAAAGAAACAAGTATAAAAAAAGCTTTTTTATGCTCCATTATTTATTTTTCTCTTTTTGGATGGTTTCTTTTATAAATTCATCTCGTTTTTTAAATTCTTCATAGCTTTTCATTTGACTTTTATAAGCCTTATAAACATTGAGTATAGCTGCAGTAATTCCCCAAAACACCCCGATCCAAAACAACCAAGGATAAGGCGTGTATCTTTTAAGCAAATATCCTATGCCTATGCCTATGAAAATAGCAACAACTATAGAAATTCCAAGACTTAATCCATCTGCAGCCTCTATAGTTTTACGAATAAGTTGTTGCTTTTTATTTGATTTTTGTTCTTCTTTAAATTCGATCATAGATGTTTAAAGCTTTCTTTAATGGCCTCTAAACTGATGTCAATTATTTTATTGTCCATCTTAGAGCAAATGAATCCTGTTTCAAATTGTGATGGCGCGAGATAAATTCCATTTTTAAGCATATTCTGATGAAATTTGGAAAAAAGCTTAAGATCTGATTTCAAAGCGTCTTGGTAATTTTCAACCGGGCTTTCTGTGAAAAAATAACCAAACATAGAACCCACGTAGCAAGTTTGTAAAGCAATCCCTTTTTCATCGGCTAATTTTTTCATACCGTGAGTTAATTTTTTAGCTAATTTACCTAATTTTTCATAGAGATCTTTCTTTTTTCTTGCCTTAGAAAGACTAGCAATTCCTGCTGCCATTGCTAAAGGATTCCCACTTAAAGTTCCTGCTTGATAAACCCCGCCTAAAGGACTTAATATATCCATAATTTCACTTCTAGCCGCAAAAGCTGCTGCAGGCAGTCCTCCGCCAATAACCTTACCAAAGGTTACAATATCAGCTTTAATATGATTGATTCCAAAAGAACCAAGATAAGAAGCCCTATAGCCACTCATCACTTCATCAAAAATGAGTAAGGTTTGATTGACTTTACAAATTTGTGCGAGTTCTTCTAAAAATTCTTGCTTAGCGGGAACTAAGCCCATATTTCCAGCTATAGGTTCTATGATAACACAAGCAATATCTTTGTTTTTTTCAAAAAGTTCTTTAACGCTTTGGATGTCATTATATTTTGCAACCAAAGTAAATTGAGCTACTTCATTCAAAACGCCCAAAGAACTAGGCGTATTAAAGGTAGCAGCACCACTTCCAGCACTTACAAGCAAAGAATCAGAGTGTCCGTGATAACATCCTTCAAATTTTAATATTTTATCTCTTTTGGTGTATCCACGTGCAAGACGGATTGCACTCATCGTCGCTTCTGTTCCGCTATTCACAAAACGGATTTTATCCAAATGTGGAAAATCCGATAAAACTAGCTTTGCAAGTTCACTCTCAAGTAGAGTAGGGGCTCCAAAACTAGATCCTTTTTTAAGTGTATTTTGACAAGCTTTTTGTATATCTTTATCGCAATGTCCAAAGAGTAAAGGTCCCCAGCTTTGCACATAATCAATATAAGAATTTCCTTCTATATCAACGATATAAGCTCCTTTTCCATAAGCGATAAATCTAGGATCACTTTGCACATTAGCAAAAGCACGCACCGGAGAATTCACACCACCCGCTATCAATTTGCACGCTTGTTCAAAAGCTTTTTTATTTGTCATTTTTTATCCTTTTATTTTTTATTAAATTGCTTGATGTAATTATATAAACTTACAATTTCTTCATCGGTTAATGAGTAATTTGGCATAATGGATTTAGCATTTTTAATTTCATTAAGAGATTTTTTAAAATCTTCAAAGCTAATATTTTGAATGCTTGGAATTTTGTAAGCGGTTTTAACTCCTTTTTTTAAGTAATACCCTAAAATTTGTTCACTTCCATCGACTCCATGACATTTTTTACAGCTAATGCCTCTAGGATTTTCGTAAAGCATTTTAGCGTATTCTTTAGGTGTAATAAAATCAGCACTAAAAAGATTTGATATAAGAAATAAAAACATCCATAAAATGATTTTCAAAATTTTACCTTGTTAATGAAGTTTTAATATGATACAATTTTTACTTTAAAAAAGTAATAAATTTATAAAAGGAAAATAATGATTTTGCTTGATGGTAAAGCCTTAAGTGTAAAAATCAAAGAAGAGCTTAAAGAAAAAAATCAAATTTTAAAAGAAAAAGGGATGCAAGCTTGTCTTGCCGTCATTTTAGTAGGTAATAATCCTGCAAGCCAAACTTACGTTAATGCTAAGGCGAAAGCTTGTGAGGATTGTGGTATCAAATCCTTAGTATATCGCCTTGATGAAAATACAACACAAAATGAGCTTTTGGCTCTTATAAATACTTTAAATTATGATGATAGTGTGCATGGGATTTTAGTGCAATTACCTTTACCTATGCATATCAATAAAGATTTAGTTTTAGAAAGCATTATAAGCAGTAAAGATGTAGATGGTTTTCATCCTATTAATGTAGGATATTTAAATTTAGGTTTAGAAAGTGGATTTTTACCTTGCACTCCGCTTGGAGTTATGAAACTTTTAAAAGCTTATGAAATTAATTTAGAAGGTTTAGATACTGTTGTAATTGGGGAATCCAATATAGTAGGGCGTCCTATGGCAACTATGCTTTTAAATGCTGGAGCAACTGTGAGTATTTGTCACATTAAAACAAAGGATTTAAAATTATACACTCAAAAGGCTGATTTGATTATAGTTGCGGCAGGTTGTGTAAATCTTTTACGCTCTGATATGATAAAAGAAGGAGTGGTTGTTGTAGATGTTGGAATCAATCGCCTTGAAAATGGTAAAATAGTAGGCGATGTGGATTTTGAAAACGTTTCAAAAAAAGCAAGTTTTATTACCCCTGTGCCTGGTGGAGTTGGTCCTATGACTATAGCTATGCTTTTGGAAAATACAATAAAATCTGCTAAAAATAGATTAAAATAGGAAATTTTATGGAATTTTTTAAAAAACTTTATAGATTTTCTCAATCATGGACTGGAACGGTTGTTATTGTTCTTTTAGTGATTTTCTTTTTTATACAAGCTTTTGTAATTCCTTCTGGATCTATGAAAAATACTTTACTTATAGGTGATTTTTTATTTGTAAAAAAATTCAGTTATGGAATTCCAACTCCACATATCCCTTGGCTTGAAATTCCTGTTTTGCCCGACTTTAATAAAAATGGACATTTGATTGCAGCACAAGGTCCAAAAAGAGGAGAGATAGTAGTTTTTAGAAATCCTAGAAATGAAAAAGAACATTTTGTCAAACGTTGTGTTGGAGTAGGTGGTGATAAAATAGTTTATGCAAATAAAACTCTTTATGTAAGAATGCATGAAGGCGATGATTTTATGAAAATGCATTATTCTAAAGATTTGGTAGTACTTGGTGGAGAGTTTTATGTAAAAGAGCCTTATAAACAAAAAGGTATTCATTATGATTCAAAAGAAGATATAGAAAGCAATATATTGCGTTATCTTAGTATCGGTGATTTTGCAATGTCTCCAACCTATTTTAAGGAGCTTGGAGAGCAAGTAGGTTTTAGCGGGGGTAATGCCTATATTTTTGAAGTTCCTCAAAATGAGTATTTTATGGTAGGAGATAATAGAGATCATTCTTATGATAGTCGTTTTTGGGGAAGTGTTCCTTATCGGCTTATAGTCGGAAAACCTTGGTTTGTGTATTTTTCGTGGGATCAAAATAAAAGTGTTAGATGGGAAAGGATAGGGCGATTTGTTGATACTTTAGAAAATGACGATGTCTATATTCATGACTATGATGAGAAGGATATATTGAGTTAATCTTGATTTATTTCAAATAGGGCTAAGATATAACTATAAGATTCTATCGAAAAATTTTAATCAATATAAATATAATTGTAAAACATTATTATAAAAATCTAAAACTAAAATTTAGATTTTATTGCAAAAATAAAAAAATAAAAAAGGAAAACAAATGACTAAAGAAAAAATCATCTCTTATGAAGAATTTCAAGCAAATCCTATGCTTCAATGGTTTTTTGATAAAAAAATCAAGCATAGTATTAAAGATAAATATTATAAGGAATGGCAAGATTTTATCAACAAAGAAGGTATAAATGTGATTTGCATCATAGAAGATCCTAAAGGCGGGGATATTCTTGAGTTAGATTTATGGGATAGAAGGGCGATATTGGATCCATTATTTCACTTTGCTTGGAGTTATGATTATGAATTTTTTGAATTTATTTTACAATTTGTAAAAGATCAAACATGGTTGAATTTTTTACTTGCATGCAATACGATTGCTTGGGGTAGAAATGAGCTGGATTTAGAGCATACAAAAAAATTATTAAGCTTTTAGTGGATAAGGGAGCTAATATCAATGCTTATTTTTATCAAGGCAAGGAAGGGCGGTATGAGCCTTTGATTTTTGAGACC
>NZ_NXMA01000006.1 GCF_005406215.1 Campylobacter aviculae
AGATTTATGTATTTTAAAATCTTTTGGTAATCCTGCAGCCTCATTAAAGTCTTCTCCCATATAACCATCTTTATCTACACTATAACCATAGGCTGTATTGGTAGAAGTATTATTACTTATATCTGCTTGTTTGAATTTTAAAGTATAAATAGAGTTTTTAAATTCACTAGATATATCATAATTAGGAGAATTTGTTTTAGTGTAATAATTCTTATTAATATTATTATTAATAGAATTTGATTGTTTATCTAATACTTCACTTCTTATTAAAGTTTGTGAATTTTTATTTTCTATATCATTTAATTTAGTAGCATTTTGTTTTAAGAAAGTATTGGCAAAACTTATTTTTGAATTTTCTTTACTTTCTTTATTGGCTTTTGCTTGTGAAAGTATAGAGCCATAGTTTGAGTTATCATTAATACTGAAGATACTCATATTTATTCCTTTGATTTTAGAATTGTTCTGCCTTCAAATCTAAATATCTTATAATTAAATACAAGCAAGAAGTGTTCCGGTTTGGACTAAAAATGGTTTTAAAAAAGCAGAATTAATAATTTTTCACATTTGCTTCTTAAATTCACAAACAAACTTAAAAAACAATAAATATTTTTTTTATTTTTTTAAAGCTTAAAGTTCTATTTTATAGTAATTTAAAAAGAAATTCACATCGTGAAAAGGGTGTGAAAAAAGTGTAATTTTTTTAAAACTTAATCGGAATAATTTTTAATTATTTTATATTTTCTAATTTTGGAGCAATAACAAATTTACAGTAAGCTTGGTTTGGATTTTTTGCGAAATAATTTTGATGATAAGATTCCGCAGGATAATATTTTTTTAGTTTATAAATTTGAGTGACTATAGGTAAAGGGTATTTATTTTTTATCTTTTCGATAAAGTTTTTAATTAGATTTTTATCGTCTTCTTTTTCATAAAAAATGGCAGATCGATACTGAATTCCTATATCAGCACCTTGCTTATCTATGGAAGTAGGATCATGAATTTTAAAGAAAATATCTAAAATCTCTATGAGAGAAATTTCTGCATCGTTGTAAGTTAGTTTAACAACTTCAATATTACCATCTCCAGTACAAACGCTTTCATAAGTCGGATTTTCAGCTCCCCCTGTATATCCGACTTCGCTTTGTATAATACCTTTTACTTGTTCAAATACAGCTTGTATGCACCAAAAACAACCTCCACCTAAAATAATACTTTTCATATTTTCCTTGATATTAGCCTAAAAAAGGCTAATAATTTATTTGTAATTTTTGATTGCTTTTTCTAAAATTTCAATTGCAGCATCTGTATCTTTGAAATCTTGCACTTTCACCCATTTATTTGGTTCAAGAATTTTATAGGTTTCAAAGAAATTTTTGATTTTATTTAAGGTTGCTTGTGGTAGATCAGTGTAAGATTTAATATTATCATATCTTGCATCAATTTTTGAGCTTGGAACAGCCAAAAGTTTTTCATCCATTCCGCTTTCATCTTCCATGATTAAAACGCCAATTAAACGGCAAGGAATAACGGCTCCAGCTTGGATAGGATATTCATTTAATACTAAAATATCAACAGGATCACTATCGTCAGCTAAAGTATTTGCAATGAAGCCATAATTTGCAGGATAAAACATTGCACTTGCCATAACACGATCAACCATAATAGCACCGCTATCTTTATCGATTTCATATTTTATGTTTGATCCATAAGGAATTTCAATCACAGCATTGATTTTATTTGGAATATCTCCGATTTTAATTTTACTTAAGTCCATTTTTTTCCTTTTATATAGCTTGAATTTTTTTGATTAATTCTTTTATATCAGCCACAATAGGTTCTATTGTGCGTTCCCCATCTATGATAAAATGAAGTTTTTTCTTCTGATAAAATTCAATTATTTCATTTAGAGGTTCGGTATAGACTTTCATTCTATTATAAAAAACTTCTTCATTATCATCTGCTCCGCGATTTCTTCCCAAAACCCTATCTTTAGCAATTTGTTCACTCACTCTTACTTCTATAACGCCTTTAAGTTCAATTTCATTTTGCTCATTAAGAACTTTATCAAACTCCATCATTTGTTCAACGCTTCTTGGATAACCATCGATGATAATTGTTCTTGTTGGCGCAGCTTTAAGTGCTGAAACAATTGTGTTTATAACTACGTCTAATGGCACTAAATTCCCTTTAGAGATAAAACTATCAATCGTTTTTCCAAGTTCGCTTCCACTAGCAACTTCTTCTCTTAAGAGATCACCTGTAGAATAATGAGTGATATTGATATCTGATCTTGCAATCAAACTCGCATCTGTTGTTTTTCCACTTCCAGGTGCACCTATAATTAAAAATAATTCTTTCATTTTGTTATTTTCTCCCTTAATTTGATTCCTAATTCTCTTAAAGCTTCATTGCTTGGCTCTGATGGTGCATCTGTCATAAGACATTGTGCTCTTTGTGTTTTTGGAAAGGCAATAACTTCTCTTATGCTATTTGCACCTGTTACTAACATAATAAGGCGATCAAGTCCGATAGCTATACCCCCATGCGGAGGTGCTCCAAAACTTAAAGCATCGAGTAAAAAGCCAAATTTTTCTCTTTGTTGTTCTTCATTGATATTGAGTAGCTTGAATACTTTTTGTTGGATATCATTTTTATGAATTCTAATACTTCCACCGCCTAATTCTACACCATTTAAAACAACATCATAAGCAATGGAAGAAATTTCTTCTAAATCATTTGTGTCGATATTTTTTGGCATAGTAAAAGGGTGATGCATTGCCGAATAGCTTCCATCATCATTTTGCTCAAACATAGGAAAATCAACAACCCATAAAAATTCCAATACATTTGGATCAATTAATTTTAATTCTTCTGCGAGGAAAATTCTAAATCTTCCCATATAATCAAGAACGGTTTTTTTAGCACCAGCACCAAAAAAGACAACATCTCCAATTTCTAAGTTGCAGCGTTTGCTAAGTTCTTGCAAATCAGCTTCATTAAAAAATTTACAAAGCGGACCTTTAAGACCATCTTCTTTAACTTGTATAAAGGCCAAGCCTTGTGCTCCAAATTTTCGAACAAATTCTTCAAATCTTTGCATTTGTCTTTTTGAAAAGATAGTATCTCCTTGTGGAACGCGTATAGCTTTGATACGATTTTTCTTTGTATCCTTAGCAATATTTGAGAAAATTTCATTATTGGATTTAGCAAAGATATCGATTACATCTATAAATTTAAGATCGAATCTCAAGTCAGGCTTGTCGCTTCCATAAACTTCCATTGCTTCTTTATATTGCATAACACGAAAAGGCGTTTTGATTTCTTTTCCACAAGCTTTAAAAATATCCTTTAAAAAGACTTCAGCAACCATCATAACGTCTTTTTGTTCGCAAAAACTCATTTCCACATCAATTTGTGTGAATTCTGGCTGACGATCCGCTCTTAAATCTTCATCCCTAAAGCATTTTGCAATTTGAAAATAACGATCAAAACCGCTACACATTAAAAGTTGTTTAAATAATTGTGGGCTTTGAGGCAAGGCATAAAATTCGCCCTGATGAACGCGAGAGGGAACAAGATAATCTCTTGCTCCTTCCGGTGTTGCTTTGGTTAAAATAGGGGTTTCAACTTCTAAAAATCCCATATTAGCCAAAGAGTTTCTAGCGGCTATACAAGCTTTTGAACGTAGGGCAAAATTTTCATAAAGTTTAGGATTTCTTAAATCCAAAAATCTATATTTTAATCTTAACTCTTCATTAACGCTTTCATCGGCGATTGCAAAAGGAGGAACCGCGCTTTCATTTTCTATAATGAGTTTGCTAACAACAACCTCAATTTCACCGGTTTTTAATTTATGATTAACAAGTCCTTCTCCACGAGGACGAATTTTACCTTCTGCTATGAGAACAAATTCATTTCTTGCACGTGAAGCAATTTCATGAGATTCTTTGCTATCATTTGGATCGCAAACCAGTTGTATGATACCACTACGGTCTCTTAAATCTATAAAAATAACCCCTCCGTGATCGCGGTAGCTATTGACCCAGCCACAGAGTTTAACTATTTCTCCAACATTGGAAATTCCTAAGTCTGTATTATAATGACTACGCAAATTTTTTCCTTGAAATTAATTTTGTGATACAATAATTATTTTAAAATTATAATATTTTTATTCTTTTGCTTAGCTAAGATTTGTTATAATTTTTTATGCAGAAAAAAATAGATTATAAAAATATTAAAAAAATCGGACTTGTAGCACGCCCAAATTCAAATTTGGATAA
Source organism: Campylobacter aviculae (assembly GCF_005406215.1). Classification (GTDB taxonomy): domain Bacteria; phylum Campylobacterota; class Campylobacteria; order Campylobacterales; family Campylobacteraceae; genus Campylobacter_D; species Campylobacter_D aviculae. The sequence continues at coordinate 4,281 of NZ_NXMA01000006.1, forward strand.
TGAAATTTTGGTTTTGAAAAATATTTTAAAAAAATATAACGTTAAGCTTTTACTTTTTAAAGAAAGCTCCAAAAGCTTAGAGTTACCAAAGTATAATATTGATGAATTATTTCAAATATCCGATTTTATTATTTCTCTAGGTGGCGATGGAACTTTGATTTCTTTGTGTAGAAAGGCTTGCGAGTACGATAAAGCTATTTTAGGAATTTATGCTGGAAATTTAGGTTTTTTAACCGATTTGAAAATAGAACAAGTTGCAGAATTTTTTCAGTCTTTTTTTTATGGTGATTTTAAATTAGAAAATCCTTTTTTATTGAATGTCAACTTGAAACAAAAAAATGGTCAAAAAATACAAAATTATGCTTTTAACGATATTATGATAAAAAGAAATGATCGAGTTTCTATGGCACATATTGAAGTTTATCATCGAGGTAAAAAATTTAACGAGTATCTTGGAGATGGATTGATTGTTTCAACACCTGCTGGATCAACAGCCTATAATTTAAGTGCAAATGGTCCTATAGTTTATACTTTAGCACAAGCGTTTATACTCACTCCCATTTGCTCTCATTCTTTAACTCAGCGTCCTATTGTGTTACCCAAAGGATTTGAATTGGAAATTAGAGCAAAAGATTGCATTTTCTGTATAGATGGACAAGAAAATTACAAAATGGATGATTTTAAAAGCATAAGAATAGGTTTGAGTCAAAAAAGCGTTGCTTTAATACGTCCAAAAAATCATGACTATTTTCAAATTTTAAAAGAAAAATTAAATTGGGGAAATTGATGATAAGTAAAGTTTTTATGAAGGAAAATTTAGGTTTTAAAGAAGCGAAACTTGAAATTTCCAAAGGACTTACGGTTTTTACTGGACTTAGTGGAGCTGGAAAATCTATACTTTTTAAAGGAATTTTATCTGCTTTTGCTTTAAGTGAAAGTGAAGCAAAAGTTGTAGAATTAGAACTTGATGATGAACTAAAATTAGAAGATTATGGAATAGAAAGCGAAGAGGAAAATGTTTTTAAGCTTTTAAAAGAAAAAAATACAAAATATTTTATCAACAATCAAAGTATTGCTAAAAAAAGTTTGCAAAATTTAAGTAAAAGTTTTGTTAGATATTTAGGTGCTAAAGAGAATAATGAGTTTAGTAATGAAAAATTTTTAAAACTTTTAGATACCTTAGAAATACAAAATAATTCCAAATTTAAAGAATTTTTAGATGAATTTGAAAGAGATTTTGAGGATTATACTAAGATTTCTTCTGAGTTAAATCAAATTTTAGAAGAAGAAAAAAAGGTGGAAGAGTTGAAAGAAGTTGCTAAAATTCAAATTGAAAAAATTGAAAGTATTAATCCAAAAGTAGGTGAGTATGAGGAACTTTTAGAACTTAAAAAAAAGCTTTCAAAAAAAGATAAATTACAAGAAGCTTGGGATAAGGCAAGTGTAATTTTTGAATTTGAAAAAGCCGTAGTGGATGCTTTAAATCTTAGCGATAAAGATCCAACTTTCTTTAGTGAATGCTTGAATGAGTTGCGTTTAATAGCTGAAAATGAAAAAATGGAAGATTTTGATTTTGATATCGAGAAAATACTTGATAGAATAGAAAACTTGTCTTTTTTAATAAAGCGTTATGACAGCATAGAAAATGCATTACACACTTTAGATCAGAAAAAAAGAGAGCTTGAGCATTATGAAAATTTAAGTTTTGAAAAAAAAGAGCTTGAAAAAAAATTTGAGAATATAAAAAATAAAATAGAAAAAAATGCAAAAATTTTAACCCAAACAAGAAGAAGCAATTTGGAAAAATTGCAAAATGATTTAAATAATTATCTTAGAAATCTTTATATGGAAAATGCTATTTTAGATCTTGATGGAAATAAGAGTATATCTTCTATTGGCAAAGATGAGATTGTTTTAAACATTAATTTAGCCAATTTAAAAAACTTAAGTTCAGGTGAACTTAACCGCTTAAGACTTGCGTTTATAGCAACAGAATGTAAAATTCTAAATCAAGGTAAGGGTATATTATTTTTAGATGAAATTGATGCCAATTTAAGCGGAAAAGAAGCAATGAGTATAGCAAAGGTTTTGGATGAACTTTCAAATTTTTATCAAATTTTTGCTATTTCGCATTTGCCACAACTTTCTTCAAAAGCACATAATCATTTCCTAATTGAAAAAAATGGTGATGAGAGTTTTGTTAAAAAACTAAATCAAGAAGAGAGAGTTAGAGAGCTTGCTAGAATGGTAAGTGGGGAAAAAATAAGTGAAGAGGCTTTGGAATTTGCTAAAACTTTAATTTAAGATTTAAGCGAATTTTTTATTTATTTATGCTATAATAAAGCACTTTTGTACTTTCAAAAAATAATTTAAGAAGGCGTTTATATTACTATGAGTAAAAAAGTTTTAATCATTGACCATAATAAAATGCTTGCGAAGCTTTTGGCTAAAAAAATTCAAACTACTTTAAATTATGAAGTTGATACCGTTTTTAGTCATGCAGAAGTAAAAGAGTTATCAAATAATGAATATTTTTTAGTTTTTGCAGAATTATACCTATCAGATGCTCCAAATGGTGAAGTGGTAGATTATCTTTTAGAAAAAAAAATGCCTGTTGTGGTTTTAACTGCAAATAATGATAAAGCCATAAGAGATAAATTTGTAGAAAAAGATATATTGGGTTATATTTTTAAAGAAAGCAGTACTTGTATCGATGAAATTATAGACTCAATATCAAAACTTGACCACTATTCTAAAATTAAGGTGATTTTAGCTCTAAGCAAACTCCCAGAACGTAACGAAATTAAAAAAATTCTTACACAAAGACATTTTAATGTTTTAGCAGCAGCACATGGGGAAGAGGCGATGAGTTATTTAAATGATAATAATGATATTCGTCTTATTATAGCGGATGTAAATATGCCAGTGATTAGCGGGAGTGAGCTTTTAAACGAAGTTAGAACCCGTTTTAGCGAAGATGAACTAGGCGTAATACTTTTAGGTGAAAAAAATGATATTTTAGAGGCCGATTTACTCAAAAATGGTGCCAATGAGTATCTTATAAAACCTATTAAAAAAGAAAGTTTTAATTGCCGTTTAGATCGATGCTTGACTTATATGGATAATATGGAATTTTTAAATACTTATAATGATCTTGATCCAGTATCTGGGGTCAAAAATTATGAAGCCTTGATGGATAATATTGAAGTATATTTTAATGAAATTATGACCAAAGAAGAAGATTTTGCTTTGGCTTTTTTAAATATTGATGATTTAAAATCTTTGAATGAAAAATATGGTTTTGATGTAGGCAATGAGATTATTAAAATTTGTGCAAACGAGATTGTTAGCGAGGTTAAGGGGCGTGATATTGTAGGTAGATTTAGTCCTGAAAAAATTTGCATTTTATTTAAAAATATTTCTCAAGAGAAAGCGGTTAGAATTTTATCTCGTATTCGAGTTAATATAAAAAAAGTTGGAATTTTAGTCAATTTAGATGAAGCGTTTTTTACTGTTTCTATAGGTGTTGTTTTCGGTAAAAGTAAAGACAAAATCGATAATTTAATCCAAAAAGCCACAAGTGCTCTTATGCAGGCAAAATCTAATGGTAAAGACCGAGTTGAAGTATGTTCTTAAATCTTGAATTTAAAGATGATTTAAAAATTATCGATACTCATTGTCATATTGATAGTGAGGTATTTACAGAAGATTTAGATGATCTTTTGCAGCATTCTTTTAAAAATGGTATCGAAAAAATAATTATTCCAGGAGCTAATATAAAGGATCTGCCTTATGCGATGGAGATCTCAGAACGATATGATGAAGTATATTTTGCTGCAGGGGTACATCCTTATGAGCTTGAAAATTTTGATGAAAATATTTTAAAAACTTACTTAAAACATCAAAAATGTGTGGCTGTTGGTGAATGTGGATTAGATTATTTTCGTTTTCAAAACAGTAATGCACAAGAAATAGAGCATCAAAAAAATCTTCAAAAATCTTTTTTTAAAATTCAGCTTGAATTGGCCAAAGAATTCAAAAAACCCGTGATTATTCATTCACGAGAGGCCAATAATGATACCTATGAAATTTTACATCAATATTCCAAAGATCTTGTTGGTGGAGTTTTGCATTGTTTTAATGCAAGCGAACATTTACTTCGCCTTAGTGATGAAGGCTTTTATTTTGGAATAGGAGGAATTTTGACATTTAAAAATGCTAAAAAATTAGTAGAAATTTTACCTAAAATTCCAAGGGATAAACTACTCATTGAAACTGATGCCCCTTATTTAACACCGGAACCTTATCGTGGAAAACGCAATGAACCTTTATTAACTCAATTAGTAGCTAATAAAATGAGTGAAGTTTTAAATTTATCAAGACAAGAACTTTTAAAAATTTGTTTGACTAATTCTAAAAAATTATTTTTTCAAGGTTGCTTATGAAGAAGATAATATTATTTTTTCTTTTTTCTTTCAATTTTCTCTTTGCGCAAATCAATACTCCCGAGTTTTATGAAAGACAGATCAATATTTTAAGAGATTTAGATATAAAATCTGATTTTATAAGTAGTTTGGTTTTTGTTCAAAGTCAGCAAGATCTAAAGTCAAAACATGCACAAACCTTAATTGATGGAATGCAGAATTTTTCCAAAATTACTCCTATGATAAGAAAAATTTTAGCAGAGCAAGAGGTTCCTGAAGAAATCTTATATCTGGCTATGGTTGAATCTGGCTTAAAAGTTAATAGTATTTCCAATGCTAAAGCTGTAGGAATTTGGCAATTTATGCAACCAACAGCGAAAACTTTGGGTCTTAGAATAGATGCTTATGTTGATGAAAGACGTGATCCTGTGAAATCCACCTATGCTGCTATTGATTATTTAAAAAAACTAAAAACAGAATTTGGAAAATGGTATTTAGCGATTTTAGCTTATAATTGTGGTAATGGAAAATTACGCCAAGCTATTAAACAAGCCGGAAGTGATGATTTAAACACTTTACTTGATTCTGATAAAAAGTATCTTTCTTTAGAAACTCGTAATTTTTTACGTAAAATTTTAACCCTCGCTTTTTTAGCTAATGATAAAGATTTTTTATTAAGCAAAAACGCATCTTTAGTAAATTATGCTTTAAGTAATGATTTTATTAAAGTTGATACTCCATCTTCGGTATCTTTAAAGGATATAGCTAAAAATTTAAATATAAGCCTTGCTACTTTTAAAAAATACAACCCTCATTTTAAACATAATTTTACCCCTCCTGGAAAAGGTTATTATATGTATATTCCACTAGATAAAGTAGCTTTTTTTGATAAATATTTTGAAGCAAAAAAGCTTGCTAAGGTTGATACAACTATACCTATGACTAAAATTTATATAGTAAAAGCAGGAGATTCTTTATATAAAATAGCAAGAAATCATCATATAACTGTAGATAGTATTCGTGAGTTAAATCGTATTCACAAAAATCATTTAAGTATTAATCAAAAAATTATAATACCAATAAAGGAGAAAAAAAATGCAAACATTAAAACAGCTCAAAGCGATTCTAAAAATTATTCCAATCTTGTCCGTAATTAGTATTTTTACGGGTTGTGGAGTTGGTAATTTTATTTCTGAATCTAGCGGTAACGCTCAGGTTTATTACCCAAGCAATGATTTTAGAAGCGATCCTAGTTCTTCAGGTGGAAAAGGAACTATGAAGCCTTATACTATCAATGGAAAAACTTACTATCCAACTGTTGTTTCTGTTGGGGAAACTGCAGATGGAATTGCAAGTTGGTATGGACCGGGATTTCATGGCAAAAAAACTTCAAATGGTGAAATTTATGATCAAAATGCATTTACAGCTGCTCACAAGACTTTACCTATGAATACTATTTTAAGAGTGACAAATTTAAATAATAATCGCCAAACAACTGTTCGAGTAAATGATCGTGGGCCTTTTGTGAATAATCGTATTATTGATTTATCTAATGCGGCTGCAAAACAAATTGATATGATTCATAGCGGAACAGCACCTGTCAGACTTGAAGTAATTGGATTTGGTTCTTCAAATTCTAGCAATGATGTGGTTCATTCTAATGTAAATTATGGCAATGGTGAAGAAATTTCAAATAACGGTCAAATTTATGAGGGTGGGAATTTTATGGTTCAAATTGGTGCTTTTAAAAATCCAGAAGGAGCAAAAACTATAGCATCAAGATATAAAACTTATAGAACTTATTCTTCCACCGTGCGTACTAGTTCCGTAGATGGTTTAAATCGTGTTTTTTTAACTGGATTTAGGAGCGAAGAAGAAGCTCGTGATTTTGCTGCAAGCGGAGCGTTTTCAGGAGCTTTTATAGTAAGAGAATAAAATGATAGAATTGATTTTTTTAGATGTAGATGGTTGTTTAACAGATGGAAAGATCATCTACACTTCAAATGGAAATTTTATCAAAGAATTTAATGTCAAAGATGGTGCAGCAATTGAAGCTTGGATAAGACTCGGAAAAAAGGTCGCAATCATAACTGGTAGAATTTGTCCGTGTGTTGAAAAAAGAGCTCAGGATTTAAAAATAGATCTTTTATATCAAGGGGTCAAAGATAAATTAACTTGTGCAAAAGAAATTCTATACAAGTTAAATCTCAATTTTTCTCAATGTGCTGCAATAGGGGATTATTTTAATGATAAAAATTTACTTGAAAATGTTGGACTTAGTTTTAAGCCAAAAGATGCTCATAAGGATTTAAAAGTTGATATTATTTTGGATCATAAGGGCGGAGAAGCTGCTGTAGCAGAAATGATAGAGATTATAATAAAAGAGAATAGCATGCAGCAAGATTGGGATAAAATTTGGCTATAAAAAGTTTCGGCATTCTTATTGCTCTTTTTGTGATAATATTTATAGTTTTATGGATTCAAGATCCGTATTCTTTAAATATTAAATCTTATTCTTTGAATTTTAAAAATATTGAAGCAAGTCATTTAAAAGCTTATGAATTAAATGAAACTATAATAAAATCTTATTATGAAGTTGATTCTTGGTCACGTTATATTAATAGGGATGAATTTGACTATTTTACTAATTTTAATTTAGATTTTAATTTAAGTGCTAATAAATTAGAACTTTTTGGGAAAGACATGAGTAAAATAAAATTTGAAGGCAATGTTACATATTTTGGTTCTAATAATGTTAAATTTATGGCTGATGAAGTAGAATATCAACCTAAAAACAAATTTTTAAGCACGGATACGGGTTTTAAAGGTTTGATTAATGGTAGTTTGATTGATGGAAAAAGTTTGCAATATGATATAAAAAATAAAATTTTACAAATTCAAGGAGTAAGTGCATGTTTGCAAGAAAAATAATTCTAATTTTTATTTGCATAAGTGTATCTTTGGCAACCAAAATTGAAGTCAAGGCTTTAAATTTTTATTCAGATGAAAATAAAGGAGAAAGCGTACTTAGTGGTAATGTAGAGGTTAAGAGAGGGGACGATATTTTAAATGCTGAAAAGTTGATTATTTATACAGATAAAAATCGCAAGCCGATACGTTATGAAGCAATGCAAAATGCTAGTTTTAAGATTAATTTGCGAGGAAAAATTTATCGAGGTAAAGGAGATAAGTTTATTTACAACGTAGAAAGTGATGTTTATGAAATTAAAGGAAATGCTTATATTAATGAGCCTGAAAATAACCAAAAGCTTTACGGAGATAGAATTATTGTAGATAAAAAGAAAAATATCTATCAAGTTCAGAGCAAAGATAAAAAACCTGCTCGTTTTGTATTCGATTTGAAGCAAAAATGATTATTAGTGCTCGATTTATCACCTCTTTGCCAAAATTTGATGAAAATTTCGCATCTAATTTTAGCGAAGTTGCTTTTTTAGGACGTTCAAATGTCGGAAAGAGTTCTTTAATCAATTCTTTGTGTAAGCAAAAGAATCTTGCTAAAAGTTCTTCTACTCCCGGTAAAACTCAATTGATTAATTTTTTCGAAATTCTATGTCAAAAAGATGGAAATAAATTCAATATTCATTTTATAGATTTGCCCGGTTTTGGTTATGCTAAGGTTTCAAAAAATTTAAAAGAAGAATGGAATATTTATCTAGATGAGTTTTTAAGATTAAGAACCTCGATAAAACTTTTTATTCATTTGATTGATTCAAGGCATATAAATTTGGAAATTGATTTAAATTTGGATACTTATTTAAAAAGTTTTTTAAGACCCGATCAAAGAATTTTAAAAGTTTTTACAAAATGCGATAAATTAAATCAGAGCGAGAAGACTAAACTTAAAAATAATTTTAAGGAAGCCATCTTGGTATCCAATTTAAATAAAATTGGGTTTGAAAAATTAGAAAACGAAATCATGAATCAGATTTTAGGTTTACAAAGCAATGAATAGTCGTAGAATAAGTATCAATGGTGGATATATTTTTTTGGCATTTTTTTATATTATATATCAAATTTTAGGATCTGTATTTATATACACTCCATTACTTTATGGAATATTTTTTTGCTATATGTTTTATCTTTTAGAACAAAATCAAAAAGCTTTTAATAAACTTGATTTTAGGTGGTATTTTTCTTTATTTTTTTTATGTTTTACGGATATAACTTATAATTTTTTTATTTTTTCATCTTGGTTTGCATTTGGTCTTTTTTATTATGTTTGTGCAGATTGGATTAAAACAAGTTTAAAATTAGGAAAATTTATCCCAGTTGTGCTTGTATTTTGTGCTTATTTTTTTATTTTCCTTTTGGATTTTATTTTTTCTTATATGAATAATCAAAATTTTAAAATTTTAAATTTTGGCTATTTGATATCAATTGCAATTGAAAGCTTTTTAGCTTATATATTTTTTAAAGGTAAAATTTGATGCGTATGCGTTTGGTTATTGGATTTATACTTTTATTTTTTATTTTTTTGTTAAGTCGTTTGTATTATTTAAGTATAAAATCTAATGTTTATTATGAAGAACTTGCTAAACAGAATGCAATTAAAACTCAAGTATTAGCACCAATTCGCGGGCAAATATCTGATCGCAATGGAACCATTTTAGCTATAAATGATTTAGGATTTAGTATATCTATTAAGCCTTATTTAAGTCTTAAAAAATCTGGTATTAAAATTTTAGAAAAAGAGTTAAGTAATTTGCAAAGTTTTTTTCCGGATTTAAATATTACAAAATTATCACGACTTTATAAAAGAAATGACTCTTACTATAATCAAGATTTTATTCAAGTTGTAGATTTTATTCCTGCAGAAGAAATGATGAAGCATTACTCTGAGTTAAATTTAAATAAAAACATACGTATAGATCCTGCGGTACAAAGAAAATATCCTTTTGGAAAATTAGCCTCTCATATTATAGGTTATGTTGGAAAAGCAAATTTACAAGATATTAAAGAAAATGAAATTGCCAAACTTACAAACTATATTGGAAAAAGTGGCATAGAACGCTACTATAATGATATTTTGCAAGGAGTAAAAGGATTAAGAATATATAAAGCGAATGCTTTAAATCAAGAGATTGCACAGATTTCTTATTCTTCACCACTTACAAATAGTATAAAATTGACTATTGATATAGAATTGCAAAATTTTTTAACAAGTCTTTTTGAAAGCAATGCTGGTGCCGCTATTGTTATGGATATTAATGATGGATCTATTTTGGCAGCCGGAAGTTTTCCAGAATATGATCTTAATCCTTTTGTGACAGGAATTTCTTTTAAGGATTGGGATGAGCTTTCTAATAATCTTGATCATCCTTTTACAAATAAACTGATTAATGGATACTATCCTCCCGGATCTGTTGTTAAAATGGGAGTAGCTTTAGCCTTTTTAAATTCAGGAAATATTATTCCTTCTACTCAATTTTTTTGTGAGGGTAGTGTAGAACTTGGAGGAAGATTATTTCGTTGTTGGAATCGATCAGGCCATGGGAATGTGGACTTAAAACATGCTATTAAATCAAGTTGTGATGTATATTTTTACGATGGCGGCTTAAAAGTTGGTATAAATCAAATCAGTCAAACTTTATCTCGTATCGGTTTTGGTGCAAAAACTGGAGTTGATTTGCCTAATGAATTTGTTGGTGTTTTACCAAGCAGAGAGTGGAAGATGCAAAGATATAGGCAAAATTGGTTTCAAGGAGATACTTTAAATACAGCCATAGGACAGGGAAATTTTTTGGCAACTCCTATGCAGATTGCAAGATACACAGCCCAGATTGCAAAAGGAGAAGAGGTGATACCACATTTTTTACAAAGTATAGAAAATAATAATACTTTTATAGAAAATAAACTACCTCGCAATAATCAAATTTTTACTTTATTTGAAAAAAGTCAACTTCCTTATATAAGAGATGCTATGTATGCTGTAGCAAATGAGCAAGGAGGAACCGCTTATCGTTATTTGCATAATCTTGATGTAAAAGTAGCAGCCAAAACGGGAACAGCGCAAGTTGTAGGATTTTCTCAAACGGATCGTAGTAGAGTGGATGAAAAACAATTGCAATATTACACAAGATCTCACGCTTGGCTTACTTCTTATGCACCTTATTCTAAGCCACGGTATGTTGTAACTGTTTTACTTGAGCATGGAGGAAGAAGTATTACTTCTGGAGAAGTGAGTTCAAAAATTTATCAAAAAATGATTAGTTTAGGATATTTTAAATAATTTTTAGCAGATATAGATTTATTGCATATAAGAAATATACAATTAGACTATATAGCAGTTGCATTTTAGGGTAAAATATTTTTATAAATCATATTTAGTGTAAAGTGTGTTAAAAATTTTTATCAATAAAGCTATCTTATTTAGAGGATAGCTTTTGTTCTTTTTTCAAGCCAATTTAAGGCTTTTATATGGTTTTTTAATTTAGGAGAAAGTTTTTTAAAAACTTCTTTATGGTAATTATTTAACCAAGTTTTTTCTTTTTCATCAAGTAAATTTGTATCAATGCAAGATATTTCAAAAGGACAAAGAGTAACAGGTTTAAAATATAAAAATTCTCCAAAATCAGTATTTTTAGGATTTTCTACTTTGGTGTGAATAACTAAGTTTTCTAGTCTTATACCCCATTTATTCGCTTTGTAAATTCCTGGTTCTATAGAGGTTAGCATTCCTTCTTTAGCCTTTGTTTTTTCAAGTGCAGGGGTAAGATAAGAAAGCACTTGTGGTCCTTCATGAACATTTAAAAAATATCCTACGCCATGCCCTGTACCATGTATATAATCTAGTTGTTCTTGCCATAAAGGTGCTCGTGTGATAGCATCAAGCAAGGGCATAGCTATATCTTTTGGAAAAATTGTACTAGAAATAGCAATATGGGCTTTTAAAACAAGAGTATAATCATGAATTTGTTCTTCATTTGGTTTTCCTATAGGTACAACGCGTGTAATATCTGTTGTGCCATTTTTGTATTGCCCGCCAGAATCAATAAGTAAAAGTCCATCTTTTTTAAGGTAGGCAAAACTTTCTTTTGTGGCTTTATAGTGCGGATATGCTGCATTTTCATTAAAACCTGCAATAGTTGCAAAACTATCGTTTAGATAGTACTCACTTTGTGCTCTAAATTCTCTAGCTTTAATATCTATATCCAATTCGCTTATTAATTCATTATTTTCTATTGCCTCTTCAAGCCAAGCAAAGAATTTGCATAAAGCTACCCCATCTTCTATCATAGCATTTTGTATATGAGTTATTTCTTTAACATTTTTAGTTGCTTTTAAATGCGTACTTGGATTGATTTCTTCAATAATTTTCACACTTTTATCTAAAGAGTCGATAAGCAGAGCAGTCATTTTTAAGGGTTCAATAAGTAAATTTGTATTTTGAAGCTTTTTAAGTTCTATAGTAATTTCATCATAATTTTTAAGCCAAATTCCATCTGAATTTAATTTTTTTTCAAGATCAGGGTTGATTTTTAAAGAATCAACAAAAAGCAAGGCTTTATCTTCCAATATAAGTAAGTGACTTAAAAATATAGGATTATAATCTACGTCATTACCTCTTAAATTTGTAAGCCAAGCTATATCATCAAGACTAGAAATTAAATGAGCGTGTGCATTTAAATTTTTCATTTTTTGGCGTACTAATTGTAGCTTTTCATTTCTTAAATGAGAGCAGTATTGAGATTCGTGTTCGTAGATTTTTTCTTTTGGTAAAGCAGGACGATCATGCCAAAGCGGAGTGATTAAATCAATATGTTTTAAATTAGCTTTACAAGTTTTCTGCAAATCTTTTTTTAAGGATAAGGGAAAAAGTCTAAAATCAACACCTAAAATTTGATTTTTGTCTAAATTATTTTCTAGCCATTTGGTAATAGTATTGTTAGCGCCTTGTTTTTGTAAGACTATACTACTACCTTGCAATTCTTTATCCGCTTGAAGCCAATATCTTCCATCTACCCATAAAAAAGCTTCATTTTGTGTTATAAGTACTGAACCAACAGAACCTGTGAAACCACTTATAAAGGTTTTATTTTTATAGTATTCTGGTAAATATTCGCTTAAATGCGGATCTGCGCTTAAAATTAAATAAGCATCTATGTTATTTTTTTGCATCAAGGCTCTAAGATCTAACACTCTTTGTTTGTAAGTATTCATTTTTTTCCTTTATTGTTTTTTAACATTTTATTGATAGATTTTTTAAGTATAAATAAAACTATGGCAGCACCAAGTAATATCCACATACATTCTAAAAATAAATTCGGCAAATAAGCTATATTTTCTTCGCTTGCTTCTCCACCTATAAATCCAGCTAAAGCATTGCCAAGAGCACTTGCCACAAACCAAAGTCCCATAACTTGAGATTTGATTAGTTCGGGTGCAATTTTTGTCATTATAGAAAGTCCTACAGGTGAAAGACAAAGCTCTCCTAAAACTAGGAGCAAGAAACTACTTACAAGCCACCAAGGTGAAACTAAAATTATTTGCGATGAATTTTCTAAGCTTGTTTTTAAAGAATCAGCACCACCATTTAAATTGATCGCATAATTTGAAGCTAAAGCCATTACTAGAAATGCTAAAGCTGCACCAAAAAGTCCCAATGCAAATTTAACAATAGATGAAATCTCTTTATTGTTTTTAGCACAATAGGTCCATATAAAGGTACTTAAGGGTGCAAAAAGGATAACAAATAAGCCTCCAAAGGATTGAAACCATACTACAGGGAATTCATAATTAAATAAGGTTTTATTTGTTAATTTTTCGGCAAAAAAATTAAAAGAAGTATATTGTTGTTCATATACCGACCAAAATAATGCAGCAGCAAAAAATAAAACAACAAAAACAATTAAATTTCTTTTTTCTTCTATTCTTAAAGAGGTAAAAGTAAAAAGATATAAAAAATAAATTGCAGCACAAGCTAAAATAATTAAAATAATATTTTTATTGATAACTCTTGCATCTAATTTTATAAAACCATTGAAGAGTAGAAATATAGCCCCAATTAAGATAATACTTGATATAACGATAATATAAAAAGCGTTTTTGTTCTTTTTGCTAGGTTTGTCCCAAGTAGCTTCTATACCAACGTGTTTGTCAAATTCTTTTAAATCGGGTATGGTTTTGAAATAGAAAATAATTACGGCTAAAAGCATACCGATACCACCTGCACCAAAACCAAAATGCCAACCATATTCTTTTTGTAAAAACCCACAAATTATAGGAGCAATAAAAGCACCAAAATTAAAGCACATATAAAAAAGCGTAAAACCAGAGTCGCGTCTTGTATCGTCTTTTTTATAAAGCATACCAACCATTACAGAGGCACAGGTTTTAAAAAGTCCTGTTCCTATAACTAAAAATAGCATACCAATAAAAATCATTTTATCATCAAAATAAGAAAATGCTATGCACAAGTGTCCAAAAGCTATTATTAAAGCGCCAATTAAAATAGCTTTTTTTTGACCTAAATAATTATCCGCGAGCCATCCACCTGGTAAAACAGAGAGATATAAGCAACTTGCGAAAATTCCCATGATTGCACTTGCTTCTTCTGGTTTTAAATTCATACCCTTTTTTTCTAAACTTGCAATCATAAAGAGATAAAATAAGGGGCGAACTCCATAAAAAGAAAACCTTTCCCAAAGTTCAGTAAATGAAAGACTAAAGAGTGGTTTTGGGTGTCCGAAAAAGGAGGTGTCTAAATTATTTACACTTTTACCCATTTTCCCTCCTTAAAGTTATAATTATAAACATTATATCAGGAGAATTAAAATTTATGTATATTTTTGTAATATTTTTGTAAATTTGTTACTTTTTTACAGCAATAAAAAAGAAATATTAAGATTTAATTCTAGGTTTAAAGAATTTATATTTTGCATTTCAATGATGTTAAATTGGTAATAAAAATTTGAATTTTCTAAATCTTTTATAAAAGATAATAAAGCGTGAAAATTCCCATAGGATTCAACAAATAATTTGTAGTTATTTAGTCGATTTTTCTGAATATTTGTCATTTGGGTAATATTTTTAATATTGATTTTATTTTTGGATGCAAGCACCTCAATATTTTTTAAATATTGATCGTATTTTTTTTGAAATAGAACTAGGTATTGTTCATAAACTAGTGTTTTGTTTTGAATTTGGTGTAGTGTTTGATTTAATTTTTGTATTTTTTGTTCTAAATTTTGATTTATAGATCGTTCTTTTTCTATATTAACACTATGAATGAAAATATTATGATTGAAAAAGAAACTTGAAGCTAAATAATTCATTTTAAAGGCTAAAAATACAGCCATCAATACTACAATTATAGCAATAAGAAGCTTTTCTCTTGAGTTTAAATTTTCTAAAAAAAATTCTATTTTATCCATGATCTAACTCTAAAATAATTTGATATAATGTGTCATTTTTAGATATAAGCTTAAAATCGCTTTTTAAATTTCTAAGAGCATCAAGATAATTTTCTTGATTGTTAAATTGTATAATAATATTATAATTTTTTAGTTTTAAGCTAGAAATTCCTAGTGAGTTTTGATTGAGCCAAATGAAGATGTTTTTTAAAATCAAAATTCTATCCTTGTTTGGTTTGAAATTTTTTATAATTTCATCAAGTTGATTAAAATTTTGATCAAGCAGCGTTTTTTTATTATAAAGAGTAGAATTTAAGTCTTTGAGTTTTTTTTCTAAAATTATATTTTTTTCTTTTTCTAATCTATAGAGTTTATCTTGAGAAATTTTACTTTGAGTCTGCAGATTTTTATTTTCTTGATAGTTTAAAAAATTAGTAAAAATTAAAATCCCGCTTAAACTTAAAAAACTCAATAAAAATAGAAAAACTAATTTTATATAATAAGGAAATATTTTCTTGCTTATTTTGATAAAATTTGTATTTTTATCTAAGAATGGCACACTTAATTCTGCAAGTTTATTTTCATTTTGTTCTAAAATTTTACAAGCAATTGCTTTATTTTTTAATTCTTTTATCAAATCATTATTTTCAAAACTGATTACAATTTCACTTTCATAGTATTGTAAAAGTTCTAATATATGCGTTTTTTCTAAGAATAATTCCATATCTTTTTCGTATTTGAATTTTTTAAAAGCTTTAAAATTATCTTGTTCATAAAAACATAAATATACTTCATCTAAATAAAGCTCTAGAAAGCAAAAATTATTTTTTTCAATCAAATTATTTTTAAATAAAGGCTTAAAAATGAAAGCTTTGGGAAAACAAGCGAGGCATTTAGGCAAATTTTCAACTCTACTTAAAAAACAGTGATAAATTTCATCTTGTTTTAAAAATGCTATTTGATATTCAAAAGGATTTTTTATATCACATTCTTTGATTATTTCCTCAAAGAGTCTATCTTCTTCAAATCTTCCATTTTTTTGAACATAAATGAGTTTTTCAAAATGTACAATTTCGATTTTATTCTTCATAATTTAATATTTTTTTTAAAAAATCCTCATCTTTTTGCCAATTCTTTTTTACCACTACATATAGCTTTAAAAGAATTTTATTTTGAGCTAGTTGTGTAATTTTTATCCTAGCATCTCTACCTATACGATTAAGCGTTATACCATTTTTTCCTATAAGCATGGCTTTGTGAGAATTTGTATCGGTAATGATTTGAGCTTCAATAATGATAAGATTTGTTTTTTCTTTAATTTTATTGATTACCACTTCAGTGCAATAGGGCAGCTCTTGACTTAAATTTTCATAAATACTTTCGAGTATAAAATCTCTATAAAGTTCTTTTTGACTGCTTGGAGTTAAAAAATCAGGATCATAAAAATATTCATGTTCGTCTAAATATTTTACAATTTCATCAAGCAAGGTTTTTTTATAAGTCTTTTTTTTGCAAGAATAAGGAATGATAGCCTTAAAATACTCGCTAAATTTAGCATAATCGTTAAGTTTTTTTAAAAGAGTAGTATTATCGGTTAAATCAACTTTGTTTAAAACGATAATATGAGGAACTTTTGGCTTTAGTGTTAAAAATTCTTCATAATTTTTCAAATCATCAAACACGCTTGCCACAAACAAAATCAAATCACAATCTCCCATGGCTTTTATAGCACTTTCAATTAACATTTGATTTAAGGTTGCATTACTTTGATGCAATCCAGGAGTATCAATAAAAATAATTTGATCTTCTTCGTGCATCACTATGGCTTTGATTTTTCGCCTTGTGGCATTTTGTTTATGAGAAACTAGGGTGATTTTTTCTTCAAGCAAGGAATTAACCAAAGCACTTTTTCCAGCATTGGTTCTTCCTATGATGCTAACAAAGCCACTCTTCACAAAATATACCTAGCTAAATCTTTATTTTCTATAATGTCTCCAAGTTTTTCTTCAACCATTTTTTTATCAACGATAAATTTCTTACCCGCGTATTCATCGGCCTCAAAACTTAAGTCTTCAAGAAGTTTTTCTATCACAGTATGTAAACGTCTAGCGCCTATATCTTGCATTTCTTCATTTGCTTTAGAAGCTATTTTTGCAATTTCTTTTATCGCTTCATCATCAAATTCAAGTTCTAATTTTTCTGTTTTTAAAAGTTCGGTGTATTGTTTTAAAAGTGAATTTTTAGGACGGGTTAAAATTTCATAAAGAGCTTTATCATCTAAGCTATCAAGTTCAACCCTTAAAGGAAAACGTCCTTGAAGTTCTGGAATTAAATCACTTGGCTTACTTAAATGAAAAGCACCCGCAGCGATAAAAAGTATGTGATCGGTTTTTAAGGTTCCAATTTTTGTTTGCACATTAGACCCTTCAACTATAGGAAGTAAATCTCTTTGTACTCCTTCTTTGCTTGGATCTTGTCGGTTTGAATTACTGCTTGAAACGGCTATTTTATCGATCTCATCTATAAAAATAATTCCTTCATTTTCTGCTCTTTTTAAAGCTTCACTTTTAATACTTTCTTGATCTAAAATTTTATCTCCAGCTTCGTTTCTTAAAGCGTTTTTAGCATCTTTAATTTTCATTTCTTTTTTGACTTTTTTACTCCCTACGCCAATAACTTTAACAATATCTTGCATCGCTCCCATTTCAGGTGGCAAGTTAGGATTGGTATCAAACATGCTTTGAGAAATTTCTATTTCTATATTGCTTTCATCCAAATCCCCATTTCTAAGTTTAGTTCTCATTTTTTCAAGGCTATTTTTATATTCTTCTTGCTTTTCGTCACTAATGCCTTTTGGTAAAGGCGGTAAGAGTTTTTCTAAAATTTTATTTTCGATAAATTCATCGATTTTATCTTTGTTTTTTTCTTTTTGTTCATTTTTAACCAAATTTAAAGCTGCATTGGCCAAATCTCTTACCATGCTTTCCACATCACGTCCCACAAAACCTACTTCAGTATATTTACTAGCTTCAATTTTTATGAAAGGAAAACCCATCATTTTTGCAAGTCTTCTTGCAATTTCGGTTTTACCAACTCCAGTTGATCCTATCATTAAAATATTTTTTGGCATAATATCATCTTGAAGTTCTGGGCTAAGCTGCATTCTTCTATAGCGGTTTCTTAAGGCTATGGCGATGATTTTCTTAGCTTTTTTTTGACCGATAACATAATCATCTAAAAATTTGACTATTTCTTTTGGAGTTAAGTTCATTTTTCATCCTCTATTACATAGGTTTTTATATTTGTATTGGTATAAATGCAAATTTCTCCTGCAATTTGTAAGCTTGATCTTACTAGTTCTTCTTCATCTAAAGAAGAGTGTTTTGCTAAAGCTCTTGCAGCTGAAAGCGCATAATTTCCACCGCTACCAATTGCTGCGATCTCTCCATCTTCTGGTTCTACCACATCACCAGTTCCTGAAAGTAAAAAAATGTGATTTCTATCAAGTACTAGCATCATGGCTTCGAGTTTTCTCAAGTATTTATCTTTTCTCCATTCTTTGGAAAAATCTATAGCAGCCTTTAAAAGATCGCCTTTAGAACTTTGTAATAAATTTTCAAACATATCAAAAAGATTAAAAGCATCTGCTGTACTTCCTGCAAAACCTGCTAAAACTTTGCCATTGTTAAGTTTTCTAATTTTAACGGCATTACCTTTTAAAACAGTATTTCCAAAGCTAACTTGCCCATCTCCTCCGATTACGGATTTATTTTTACCCTTATAGGCTAAAATTGTAGTTGCGTGAAACATAATTATTCTGCCTTTATGTCAATTTTAAAATTTGCATGGATTGCATGACCTAATTTTACGCTGATTTCATGAATTCCAATGCTTTTTAAAGTATCACACTCTAAGCTTTTTTTATCAAGTTCTATATTTTTTTGCTCTTTAAGTGCATGGGCGATTTCATCTTTTGTAACCCCGCCGAATAAATGACCAGTGGATCCAACAGGTTTAAAAATTTCAAGAGTGATTTTGCTAAGCTCTTCTTTTAATTTTTCTAAATTTGCAATTTCAAAGCGTAAATTTTCAGCTTCTTTTTTCTTATCACTTTCATATTTTCTTAAAACTTCAGTTGTAGCAGCTTTTGCTAATCCTTTTCCGATTAAAAAATTTTGTCCATATCCATCTTTGACTTCTTTAACTTCTCCAGCTTTTCCAAGTCCTTTAACATCTTTAATCAGTAACACTTTCATTATTATTCCTTAGTTAAAATTTTCTTCCATTTTTTCCTGCAATGATAAAACGCAAGGCGTTAAGTTTTATAAAGCCAGCTGCATCTTTTTGATTATATACTTCATCTTCTTCAAAGGTGCAGTAAGCTGCATTAAATAAACTATCATTTGCACTTTCGCGTCCTATTACAATGGCGTTGCCTTTATAAAGTTCAAGTTTTACTTTGCCATTGACATATTTTTGAGATTCGTCAATTAATGCTTGAAGCATTAGTCTTTCAGGAGAGAACCAATACCCATTGTAAATTAAACTCGCATATTTTGGCATCAATTCATCTTTTAAATGTGAAGCCTCTCTGTCAAGGGTAATGCTTTCAATGGCCCTATGAGCTTTCAAAAGTATAGTACCTCCTGGGGTTTCATAACAACCACGACTTTTCATTCCCACGTAACGATTTTCAACTATATCAAGACGGCCTATACCATGTTTTGCACCTAGTTTATTTAGTTGGGTTAAAAGTTCTGCCGGAGAAAGTTTTTTTTCATTAATCGCAACAAGATCTCCCTTTTGAAATTCAAGCTCTATAATTTCACTTTCATTTGGAGCTTCTTTTGGATTTTTTGTCCATCTCCACATATCATCTTCTGGAGGACAAGTTGGATTTTCTAAAATAAGTCCTTCATAAGAAATATGAAGTAAATTAGCATCCATAGAATAAGGAGACTTGCCCTTTTTTTTAGAAATATCAATACCATGTTTTTGTGCATAAGCAAGAAGTTTTTCGCGGCTATTTAAATCCCATTCTCTCCAAGGAGCAATGATTTTTAACTCAGGATTGAAAGCAAGATAACCAAGTTCAAAACGTACCTGATCATTTCCTTTGCCTGTTGCACCATGACTGACCGCATCTGCTTTGGTTTGGATGGCAATTTGTGCTTGAGTTTTTGCGATCAATGGGCGTGCTATGCTTGTTCCGAGCAAGTATTCTCCTTCATAGAGTGCATTTGCTCTAAACATAGGAAATACATAATCTTTAACAAATTCATCTTTAAGATCTTTAATAAAAATATTTTCTTCCTTGATTCCTAAAGAAAGAGCTTTTTGTTTAGCCGGTTCTAATTCTTCCCCTTGCCCAATATCAGCTGTAAAGGTTATAACTTCGCATTTATATTCATCTTGAAGCCATTTTAAAATAATACTTGTATCAAGACCGCCAGAGTATGCTAAAACAACCTTTTTTATTTTATTTTTCATGATTAAAATCCCTTTGGCTTTTACATTTACAAATCAAAATTTTTTATGTATTTTACATTGTATCTAAAATTTTATTAAAGAAAAGTTTTTAAAACAATAAATATAAGCAAAATATGTTCCAAAATTTGATTTTTTTTGCTAAAATTCATTCTTGATGAGAGTAGATAAATTTTTAAATGTAGTAAATATCACTAAAAGAAGAGCAATTTCTGAAGATATGTGTAAAAGTGGAGTGGTAAGAATCAATAACAAAGTGGTTAAAGCGAGCAAAGAAGTGAAAATAGGAGATATCATTAGTTTGCATTTTATACAATATACTCAAGAATATAAAGTTTTAGCTATACCTACCACCAAAAGCATTCCTAAAAATACTCAAAGTCAATATGTGGAAAAATTATGAAAGAAATGATTTTAACTCAAAATGAATTGGATAAATTGTTAATCAATCTACCAAGAAATGGAGTGGTTTTATTGCAAGGAGATTTAGCTAGTGGTAAAACTAGCTTAGTTCAAGCTTGGGTTAAATTTCTAAATTTAAGCGATCAGGTTACTTCTCCAACTTTTTCTATTATGCAAAAATACCAAAATGAAAATATTTGTGTGTATCATTATGATATCTATCAGCAGGGCTTAGATGGGCTTTTAAAGAATGGCTTGTTTGATAATTTATTTGAAGAAGGTTTGCATTTGGTGGAATGGGGAGATGATGGGTTAAAAGAAAAATTATTGCAATTTGGAATTTTAACTACAATTGTTAAAATTAGCATAGAGAAAAATAAAAGAAAGTATGAAATTTTATGAGTAAATTAGAAATAATCAATTTAGAAAAAATTATCAAAAAAACTAAAATTATACATGATATATCCTTAGAGTTAAATAGTGGAGAGATCGTTGGACTTTTAGGGCCAAATGGAGCTGGAAAAACTACTACTTTTTATATGATATGCGGATTGATTTCTCCAAGTAGCGGAAGGGTGCTTCTTGATGGTTTGGATATTACTAAGGAGCCATTAAATAAGCGTGCAAGAGAAGGGATAGGATATTTACCACAAGAAAGTAGTATTTTTAAAGATTTAAGCGTTGAAGAGAATTTGCTTTTAGCGGCACAAATTTTTTATAAAGATAAAAAATTATTAAATGAAAAAGTAGAGCAAATGCTTGAACTCTTAAGTATAGAACCGATTCGCTTAAGAAAGGGTTTGAGTTTAAGTGGTGGAGAAAGAAGGCGTTGTGAGTTAGCAAGAAGTTTGATGTGTGAGCCTAAATTTTTACTTCTTGATGAGCCATTTGCGGGGGTTGATCCTATAGCGGTTTCTGAAATCCAAACTTTAATTAAAGAACTTAAAAAGCTAAATATAGGGGTTTTGATTACCGATCATAATGTACGCGAGACTTTAGCCATTTGTGATAGAGCTTATGTGATTCGTTCTGGATCTTTATTGGCAAGTGGAAATGCTGAAGAAATTGCAAACAATAAAGATGTGAAAAAATATTATTTAGGAGCGGAGTTTAAACTCCTAGATTAATGTTAAAGCAAAAGATTACTCAAAGCACAAAAACAAAAATTTCCCAAACTTTGCGTTCTTGGCTTCCTATTTTGCAAGCAAATATAGAAGATTTAAAAGAGAATTTGGATAAATTTGCAGAAGAAAATCCTTTTTTAAATGTTCAAGATGCGATTAAAACCTCTGAAAAAGGAAAGAGTTATTTTGATTCTTTTTATAAAAATAATACTAATTCTGCAATAGTTGAAAGTATGGGAATTGGTAAAAAAAGTGTTTATGAAATTTTAAACGAGCAAATCATCCCTCCGCTTTTTCCTACAAAAAAATCTCAAGATATTGCAAATAAAATCATAGAATGTTTAAATCACGAAGGATATTTTGAGTATGATCAAGATATTATGCAAGATGTGGATGAAAAAGATCTTGAAAATATAAGAATGCGTTTTAAATTTTTAGATCCTATAGGGGTAGGTGCTAAAGACTACAAAGAAGCTTTTTTATTTGCACTTGATAATGAAAATCTTGACGAAGAACTCTATGATTTTTGTAAAATGCTTGTATTAGATTTTGAAAATATTCAAAACTATACAAAAGAAAAATTATACACTCAAGCAATTTCTGTCATAAAAAAATTTAGCATTCCTCCATTTTTGGAATATTTTGAAGACTCTCAAGTTATCATTCCAGATATTTTTATTTTTCGCGAAAATGATGAAATTAAAGTAAAAATTAATGATGAATATTATCCTGAAATTTCCATTGAAACTGATGGGCTAGATCATGAATACTTAACTCACTATATCAAAGAGGCTAAAAATTTAGTTGATGCTTTGGCTATGAGAAAAGCGACTTTATATAAAATTGGATTGATGATAGTAGAACACCAGTACGATTTTTTTGTGGGTAAAGATATTAAACCCATGACTTTAAAAGATATTGCCGAGGATTTAGATCGTAATGCTTCTACTATATCAAGAGCCATTGCAAATAAATATTTAAGTTGCGAAAGAGGGCTTATTCCTTTGAAAGATTTTTTTGCTTTTGCACTCGATGAAGAAGGAGAAACTTCTAATGCAAGTGTTAAAGATTTTATTGTTAATTTAATTAAGAATGAAAATCGTTTAAAACCTTTAAGTGATAGTAAAATTTTAAAACTTATACAAGATGAATTTAAAGTCGATATAGGGCGTCGCACGGTTACTAAATATAGAAAACGCTTAAATATTGCAAGTTCTACAGATAGAAAAAAACTTTAT
Source organism: Campylobacter aviculae (assembly GCF_005406215.1). Lineage (GTDB taxonomy): Bacteria > Campylobacterota > Campylobacteria > Campylobacterales > Campylobacteraceae > Campylobacter_D > Campylobacter_D aviculae. The sequence goes on from NZ_NXMA01000006.1 coordinate 27,329, forward strand.
GAGCTTGAGGGATAAATTTATCTTTAATAACTAACTAAATTTTCTTTAAATAAAAATATTTAATTTTTATTTATATTATTTAATAAATGTTATCTTTTCTTTTTAAATTATGGTACAATGGATAAATTATTTTTTATAATTTAAAAAGGAATTAAAATGGATTTTTTAACAAATCTTAGCGAAGGATGGCAGTTTTTTATTCAAATTGTAGTTGTACTTATCTGTCTTTTTTATGGTGCTAAAAAAGGAGGTATAGCTCTTGGGTTATTAGGTGGAATAGGCATTTTGATGCTAGTTTTTGTTTTTCATATCCAGCCAGGAAAACCCGCGATTGATGTTATGCTTACTATTTTAGCTGTAGTTGTTGCTAGTGCGACTTTGCAAGCAAGTGGTGGTTTGGATGTTATGCTTCAAATTGCTGAAAGAATTTTAAGAAAAAATCCTAAATTTTTGACTATTTTAGCTCCTTTTGTTACGTGTTTTTTAACTATGCTTTGTGGGACTGGGCATGTTGTTTATACTATAATGCCTATCATTTATGATATTGCCATTAAAAATGGTATTCGTCCAGAACGCCCTATGGCAGCAGCTTCTATATCTTCACAAATGGGAATTATTGCAAGTCCTGTTTCTGTAGCAGTTGTAAGTTTAACAGCCTTGCTTTTAAATACTTCTCATAAATTGGCCGGTTTTGATGGTTATATTAATTTACTTCAAATCACTATACCTAGTACTTTTGCAGGTGTTTTATGCGTGGGGATTTTTTCTTGGTTTAGAGGTAAGGATTTGGATAAAGATGAGGTTTTTCAAGAAAAATTAAAAGATTTGGAATTTAAAAAATATGTTTATGGAGAATCCAAGACGCTTTTAGGTGTTAAATTGGCAAAAAGCAATTGGATTGCAATGTGGATTTTTATAGCTGCAATTTTTTCAGTAGCTATTATTGGAATATTTGATGATTTAAAACCCAATTGGGGTCAAAAAATGGTATATCAAGCACACATTGATAATACGGTAGAATGGACTTTAAGCGGGGGAAATAAGGCTACAGTCGATCTTAAAAAATTAACTTCAAATATAAAAGATCATTCAAATGAGATTATAGCCGTTCCTCAAAAAGACAAGCTTGGAAATCCAAGTTATAATTATATTTCTATGGTATCCATTATTCAAATGTTTATGCTTTTAGCAGGTGCTTTGATTATTATTTTTGCAAAAACAGATGTAAAAAAGATAAGTTCTAATGAAATTTTTAAGTCAGGCATGGTAGCTCTTGTGGCAGTTTTTGGAATTTCTTGGATGGCTGATACAATGTTTGCAGTTCATACTCCTATGATGAAAGCTTTATTTGGAGACATAGTTAAAGAATATCCTTGGACTTACGCTTTAATGCTTCTTTTAATTTCTAAATTTGTTAATTCTCAAGCGGCAGCCATCTCTGCTTTTGTTCCTTTATCTTTGGGTATTGGTGTTGAACCAAGTGTGATCATAGCTTTTGCAGCTGCTTGTTATGGGTATTATATTTTGCCAACTTATCCAAGCGATTTGGCTACTATACAATTTGATCGATCAGGAACTACTCGCATTGGTAAATTTGTGATCAATCATAGTTTTATTTTACCTGGACTTATTGGCGTAATAACTTCTTGTGTAGCGGGTTATTTTATTGCAATGATGGCAGGATATCTTTAGTTTGAAAATAATAAAGCAAATTATAAGGCTAGCAAGGATAGAATTAAAACCCTTTATTGTAAATGATTTTTATTGAATAGGATTTTATGAATGATCTTTTTATTGATTTTAAGTTTATCGCTTGCTTGCTATCTTTTTTATGCACTTTTATATCCTGAAAAATTCTAAAGGAATAATATGTTAGAAATTGTAATAGTACTTCTTATAGCTTTTGGTTTATCCTTAATTTTTGGACGATATTTATATAAAATTGCTAATTTTAAAAAAACTATTTTTGATTTTATTTTTAATCCTATAGATACTTTCATTTATAAAATTTGCGCTATCGATAGAAAAAATATGACTTGGAAACAGTATTCTTTTCATTTGTGTATTTTTAATCTTTTGGTGGCTATTTTTTCTTTCATTATTTTTTTATTACAAGATAGATTTTTTTTAAATCCTAACTCTATCAAATCAATGCCCATAGATTTGAGTTTAAATACCGCTATTAGTTTTATTACTAATACTAATTTACAGCATTATAGCGGGGAAAATGCTTTAAGTTTATTTTCTCAAAGCACAGGAATTTTGCTTGCTATGTTTGTTTCTGGTGTGAGTGGATATTGTGCTTGTATGGCTTTTTGCAGGGCATTTTGTGGTATGCAAATGGGAAATTATTATGAGGATTTTACTCGCATGATGACGCGTTTAATACTTCCTTTGAGTTTTATTATTGCTTTGATTTTTGTTTCACAAGGTGTGGTGCAAAATTATTATCCAAATTTCAATCTAATAACTTTAGAAAATAAAATTCAAACTATAGCCACAGGTCCTGTTGCTGCTATTGAGTCTATTAAACACTTAGGAACCAATGGTGGAGGATTTTTTGGAGCTAATTCAAGTATGCCTTTTGAAAATCCTAATGCCTTAACCAATCTTATACAAATTTTATCCATGATGTTAATTCCTAGTTCTTGTGTTGTAGCCTTTGGATTGATGATTCATTATAGAAAAGAAAAACAAGGTTTTGCTTTGATGGGAAAGCAAGGTGGAGTTATCTTTGGAGCTATGGGTATTATTTTCTTAATTTCTTTAATTATTATCCATTATAGCGAAACTCTTCCAAATCCTAATTTATCTTCTTTAGAACTTAATCAAACTTTGGGAAATTTAGAAGGAAAAGAATTAAGATTTGGAACTAATTCATCCAGTTTATTTAGTGCTGTTACAACGTCTTTTACAACAGGAAGTGTTAATAATATGCATGATAGTTTAAACCCTTTAAGCATAGGAGTTACTATGCTTAATATGATGCTTAACGTTGCTTTTGGTGGCGATGGTGTTGGGCTTATGAATATGATGATCTATGTTATTTTGTGTGTATTTATTTGTGCCTTGATGATAGGAAGAACTCCGGAGTTTTTAGGAAAAAAAATAGAAAGTAGGCAAATGAAACTCATCGCCTTAGCTATTTTGATACATCCTTTATTGATCCTTGTTTTAAGCGTTTTTGGGGTAATTTTTGCAAAAGATAGTATCACAAATCCTAGCTTTCATGGTTTAGCTCAAATTTTATATGAATTTACATCCGCAACTGCAAATAATGGATCTGGGCTTGAGGGACTTAAAGATAATGATTTGTTTTGGAATTTAAGCACAGCTTTTGCAATGTTTTGCGGGCGTTATCTTATTTTGATTATACAATTAGCAATTGCAGGATCATTTTTAAATCAAAAAACCCAAGAAAATAATACAAATACCTTAAAAACAGATACTTTGACTTTTATGTTTGTTTTAATTTGTATCGTTTATATTTTTGCGGCATTAACTTTTTTTCCAGTGCTGACACTTTCTAGTGTGGCTGAATATTTATCTTTATGGCATTAAACAAGGAGAACTAATGTCTAAAAAACAAAATAAACTTATCACAAAAGAAATTTTAAACACCGCAATCAAAGGAGCATTTTTTAAATTTGATCCGCGTTTTATGATCAAAAATCCTACAATGTTTATGGTAGAAATTGGTTTTATTATCACGCTTATTTTAAGTTTTTTTCCTAGTTTATTTGGAGGCGATCATCAAGAAAGAATTTATAATATTTTAATCACCTTAGTTCTTTTTATTACTTTATTGTTTGCAAATTTTGCAGAAAGTATAGCCGAGGGTAGAGGAAAGGCACAGGCGGCCACTTTAAAGCAAAGTAAAAAAGACTTTAAGGCAAGAGTGATTAAAAATGATGGCAGTGAAGAAATGCTAAGTGCTAGTAAATTAAAAATCGGAGACATCGTTCTAGTTAAAGCAGGAGAACTTATACCTAATGATGGAGAGGTTATCGAAGGGGCGGCTAGTGTTGATGAATCAGCAATTACTGGAGAAAGTGCGCCTGTGATGCGTGAAGCAGGGGGTGATTTTTCTTCTGTAACTGGAGGAACAACGGTTTTAACAGATTTTTTAAAAATTAAAATTTTAGTCGGTGCTGGAGAAAGCTTTTTGGATAAAATGATCAATTTAGTCGAAGGAGCTGCGCGTCAAAAAACACCTAATGAAATCGCATTAAATATTCTTTTAATTGTTCTTAGTCTAAGTTTTTTAATCGTTGTGGTTAGTTTGTATCCTTTTATAGAATTTTTAAATGTTAATTTGCCTATTTCTTGGTTAGTTGCTCTACTTGTATGTTTGATTCCTACTACTATTGGAGGACTTCTTTCGGCTATAGGTATAGCAGGAATGGATAGAGTAACTCGTTTTAATGTAATAGCACTTTCTGGAAAAGCCGTGGAGAGTTGTGGTGATGTTGATACCATGATCTTAGATAAAACAGGTACGATCACTTTTGGAAATCGTTTGGCTAATGAATTTTATGAAGTTCAAGGAGTAGATAGGGAGCGATTGATCCATGCTTGTTTATTATCTTCTTTAAAAGATGAAACTCCAGAAGGAAAAAGTATTGTTGCGTTAGCAGGTAAAATGGGATATCAACGCGATCAAGAAGAAATTCAAGAAGTGATCGAATTTAGTGCTCAAAATAGAATGAGTGGGGTTAATTTAAAAGATGGCACTCAAATTCGCAAAGGGGCTTTTGATACGATTAAGGCCTATATTGATGAAATGGGTGGAGAAATTCCAAGTGATTTGGAAGCAAAAGTCATGCAAATTTCAAATCTAGGTGGAACTCCTTTAGTGGTAAGTCAAGATAAGGAAATTTTAGGAGTAATTTATCTAAAAGATACTGTAAAGCCAGGTCTTAAAGAACGATTTGCAAAATTAAGAAAAATGGGCATAAAAACACTTATGTGCACAGGAGACAATCCCTTAACAGCGGCTACAATAGCCAAAGAAGCCGGACTTGATGGTTTTATAGCAGAATGTAAGCCAGAAGATAAAATAGAAGCTATAAAAAAAGAACAAGCTGAAGGTAAAATTGTCGCAATGACAGGAGATGGCACTAATGATGCTCCAGCACTCGCACAAGCTGATGTTGGTATAGCGATGAATTCAGGAACTGCAGCTGCTAAAGAAGCTGCTAATATGATTGATCTTGACTCTAATCCTACAAAAATTTTAGAAATTGTTGAAATAGGCAAAGGTTTATTGATCACTAGAGGAAGTTTGACAACCTTTAGCATGGCTAATGATATTGCTAAGTATTTTGCCATTTTACCAGCTATGTTTAGTGTGGTTTTGCCGCAGATGCAAATTTTAAATATTATGCATTTAGCAACTCCACAAAGTGCTATTTTATCAGCATTGATTTTTAATGCTGTGATTATTCCTTTGCTTATACCTATTGCTATGCGTGGTGTTAAATTTAGACCTATGAAAAGTGAAATGTTACTTTTAAGAAATTTAGGGATTTATGGAATTGGAGGGGTGATCGCTCCTTTTATTGGTATTAAAATCATCGATATTCCTACGGCTTGGCTACTTGGAATTTTAGGAGTTTGATTATGATTAGAACTTTGCTTAGTTTTTTTATCGTTATGCTTGTTTTGTGTTGTGCTATTTATCCTTTTACATTAAATGAGATAGCTAAATTTGTTTTTCCTTATGAGGCGAGTGGAAGTTTAATCGATGAAAATGGACAAGCTACACTTGATGTAAATAAAGCGGTTGGATCAGAGCTTTTAGGTCAAGCTTTTAACAAGCCTTATTTTTTACATGGAAGAAGTTCAGCTGTAAATTATAATACAAGTGATATTAATCAAAGCAGTGTTAATTCAGGTGGTTTTAATTATGCTATGTCTAATCCTGCATTAAAAGAGCGCATGATAAAGGATTTAAATCAATTTTTAAAGCAAAATCCAAATGTTTCAAAAAAGGAAATTCCAATTGATTTATTAAGTGCTTCAGCTTCAGGATTTGATCCGCATATTAGTAAACAAGCAGCATGGGTACAAATTCCTCGTATAGTCAAATTTTCAAAATTAAGTAAAAATCAAGTAGAAAAAATCATTAATAATAGCACGCAAGATAAATTTTTAGGTATTTTTGGCGAGATGAAAGTTAATGTTTTAAAAGCGAATATAGCTATAAATAAGGCCATGAAAAAGAGTAAAAATGCAACGACAAACACCCGAACAAATTCTTAAAAAATTTGAAGTAAAAGCCAAAGAAGAGGAAAAAAATAAATTTGCTAAACTAAAAATATTTTTAGGTTATGCAGCAGGATCTGGAAAAACCTATGCTATGTTAAGCGAGGCTAGAAATTTATTGCAAAATGGAGTCGATGTCGTTTTAGGTTATATAGAACCCCATGATAGACCTGAAACTATGAATTTGACTGAAGGTTTTGAAAGTATTGAAAATCTTGAAATTTCTTATAAAAATATCATTTTGAAAGAATTTGATTTGGATGCTACTTTAAAAAGAAAACCAGCTTTGGTTTTAGTCGATGAGTTAGCACACACAAATGCGAAAGGCCTTAGAAATGAAAAGCGTTTTCAAGATATAGAAGAGTTATTGAAGGCGGGAATCGATGTTTATACTACTTTAAATATCCAGCATTTAGAAAGTTTAAATGATTTGGTGGCAAATATTAGCAAAATAGAAGTTAAAGAAAGAATTCCTGATCGTATTTTTGATGAAGCCGATCAAGTAGAACTCGTAGATATTGAGCCCAATAAGCTTTTAAAAAGGATGCAAGAGGGTAAAATTTATAAAGAAAAACAGGCTAAGTTAGCTTTAGAAAATTTTTTCAGACAAGAAAGATTGATAGCCTTAAGAGAAATTGCTTTAAGAAGACTTGCATCAAGAGTCAATGTAAGAGCAAATGAGCAAAGACTTATCAATGATGATTTAACTTATCATACCGGAGAGCATATTTTAGTTTGTATCAATGAAAGTAATGCTAAGGTTATCAGATCGGCTGCAAGACTTGCAAGTGCTTTTCACGCAAAATTAAGTGCTATTTGTATAAAAAATTCTAACCTTGAGGAAGATAAGCTGTTGAAACAAAATTTAGAACTTGCAAAAAGTTTTGATGCTGAAATTATAAGTATTTATGATGAAGATGTAGCAAATCAAATTGCTGAATATTCAAACATTAGCAATGTTTCTAAAATAGTTTTGGGAAAAAATAAAAATAGAAAAAAATTTAAAGAAGAGATTTTTGAAGCTGTGGCAAATAAAGCTCCTAATATTGACTTATATTTAGTTAATGAAAGTGAGATTAAAACACTTAAAACATCTAAAAAGAGAAATTTTAATTTTTTAAATTTTATTAAAATTAATACAATTTTATTTTTAGCTATAATTATAGCTTTTGTATTTCATAGATTTGATACTCAACCAAGCAATATAGTCATGGTTTTTATTTTAGCTGTCTTTGCTTCTTCTTTTATATCGGATAATAAATTTTATGCATTTTATTCTTCCTTAATAAGCGTTTTAACTTATAATTTTTTCTTCTCAAGTCCTTTTTTTAGTTTTAAAATTTATGATAGTGGAAATATTATCACCTTTGCAACGATGTTTATAGTCGGGTTTTTAACTTCTGTTTTTACAAGAAGATTAAAATTACAATCTAAAGATCTTGCAAAGAGAGCTTATAGAACTGCAATTTTACTTGAAAATAGTGAAAAATTAGCTAGAGTGAAAAGCAAACAAGAGCTTTGGGAGCAGCTTGGAAACCAGGCTTTGAAATTATTAAATTTGCCTATTATTATCTATCCTATGAATAAAAACAATATTTTATCCAAACCTTTATTATTTTTTAACGATGATAAGCAAATGTTGAAAAATTGTTTTAGTGCTGATGAAATTGCTATAGCACAGTGGGTAGCTACAAATCGTGAAAGAGCAGGAGTTTGTACCAATACCTTACCTAATGCTAATGCAATGTATTTACCCATAGAGGATGGAGAAAAGACAAAAGGAGTTATTGGTATAGTTTTAAAAGAAAAGCGTCCTTTGCAAGATTTTGAATATGAAATTTTAAATGCCTTGATTAATGAAGTTGGAGTGAGAACAAGAGATATTTTTTTATTATAAATTTTTCATTTTATTGATCTCATCTCTTATAGCCGCTGCTTTTTCAAATTCAAGAGCTTTTGCTGCTTCTAGCATTTGTTTTCGAAGTTCTTTTATAATTTTAGATCTTTCACTAGCTGGCATTTTTTCGAATTTTTTACCCTTACGGTAAATTTCTCCCAAATCTTCCTCATTTTTTAAACTTTCTTCTATGTGACGTTTAACTGAGGTTGGAGTAATATTGTGTTTTTTGTTATAGGCTTCTTGAAGTTTGCGACGTTCGTTGGTTGTATCCATAGCTTCTTGCATGGATTTTGTGATTTTTTTGCAAAAAAGCAATACTTTTCCATTGACATTTCTTGCAGCCCTTCCCATAGTCTGTATAAGACTTGTTGTACTTCTTAAAAATCCTTCTTTGTCAGCATCCATAATGGCAATGAGTGAAACTTCAGGCAAATCAAGCCCTTCTCTAAGCAAATTGATACCAATTAACATATCAAAAGCACCACTTCTAAGGTTTCTAATGATTTCATTGCGTTCTATCGCATCAATATCTGAATGCATGTATTTTACTTTAATACCAAGCTCTAAATAATACCTTGTAAGTTCTTCGGCTAATTTTTTAGTCAGCACTGTAACTAAGACACGTTCATTTTTATCGATCACTTTTTTAGCTTCGTCAAATAAAATTTCAACTTGATTGTCGCTATCTTTTAATTCTATAAGTGGATCAAGTAAGCCCGTTGGACGCATAATTTGATGAAAAATATTCTCTTTACTTAGTTCAAGCTCTAGGGGTGCTGGGGTAGCTGAAACAAAAAGAAATTGACAATTTTTATGGATAAATTCGTCAAACATTAAAGGACGATTATCAAGGGCTGAAGGCAAACGAAAACCATAATCTACTAAAGTTTGCTTTCTACTTCTATCTCCAGCAAACATTCCGCGAAATTGAGGCAATGAAACATGACTTTCATCAACAATGACAAGAAATTTTCTATCTTTAATCGCAAAATAATCAAATAGAGTATAGGGTGTATCTCCGGCTTTTAATCCTGTTAAATGTCTAGCATAGTTTTCTACGCCTTTACACATACCTGTGCTTGTAAGCATTTCAAGATCAAATTCAACACGTTGTTTTAAACGTTGATGCTCTACGAGCTTATTTTCGAGTTCAAATTGAGCTAAGCGTTCGTTTAATTCTTGCTTGATATCTTTAATAGCTTGTTTTAAACGCATTTCACCGACGCTAAATTGACTTGTAGGATATAAAATAAAGCGTTTTAAATCTTTGCCTTTTTTATTTTCTAAAACATTGTAATGATACATACTGTCTAACTCATCGCCAAAAAATTCAAGCCTTACTACTTCATCCTCATAATAAGCAGGATAAATATCTATAATATCGCCTTGCACGCGAAAATCTGCACGATCAAAAAAATTATCATTTCTTTTATAGCCCATATCTACAAGTTTTTTAAGAAGTTCTTTTTGTGAAATTTGCATACCAAGTTCAAAAATTAAAACCATTCCAATGTATTCATTTGGATTTCCAAGCCCATAGTTAGCCGAAACACTTGCAATGCATACAACATCTTCATAGCTTAAAAGCGAAGCTGTAGCACTAAGTCTTAATCTTTCTAGATCTTCATTGGTGGAGCTATCTTTTTCTATAAAAACATCCGTGCGTGGAATATAGGCTTCTGGTTGATAATAATCATAATAAGAAATAAAATATTCCACATGATTTTTAGAAAAAAAGCCTTTAAATTCGCTATAAAGTTGGGCACACAAGCTTTTATTATGACTCATAATAAGAGTTGGCATTTGAAGTTCTTTGATGACATTAGCCATAGTAAAAGTTTTTCCGCTACCTGTTACACCTAATAAAGTTTGATATTTGTTACCTTTTTTAATACTTTTTACTATGCCTTCTATAGCTTGTTTTTGATCAGGACTTGGTTTAAATTCACTTGTAAGTTCTAACATTAATATTCGCTTTTATAAAATTTCTAATGTTAAAAATTTTAAAAGAAAATACTTTAATTAAAATTAATCCATAAAAATTTATTTTTTTTTGCTACAATTATAGAAATATTTTCTATATTTAAATTTTCAATACAAAGAAGGCGAAAAATATGTTTGATGAAAAAATTATTAACACAATGTCGGATAAAGTTAATGAGCTTATTGAAAAGTATAATGAAGTGTGCGAAGCAAATGAGAATTTAAGAAATGAACTTGTAAGCGTCAAAGCACAAAATGAAGCAAAAAGCAATCAAATTATGCGTCTTGAAGAGGAATTAAAATCTCGCAATATAGAAAGTGAAGATATTTTCAAGAAAATCGAGGCAGTTCTTGGCAAGTGATAATTTAAAACAAGTAATTATCAATGTTTCTGCAAAAGATTTCATTGTTAAATGTAGTGAAGAATTTGCCAACATTTTAGAAGATGATATCGCTTTAATTTCTGGCGGAACAAAAAAAATTGAACTCAAGCGTTTTGTGGATGCTTTTGTGAAAAAAAGTTATGAAAATTATATTTTAGAAAGAGAGCTTAAAAAACTTATAAAAGCTATCAATGAAGAACTCCCAGTAAAATGAAAAGAGCTTTTACCTTGCTCGAACTTGTTTTTGTTGTATTTATCTTAGGGATACTTGCAAGTTTAGCTTTAACCTTCTCAGGTAAAAATAAAGATGAAGCTAAAATTTTAAAATTAAAAATAGATTATGAGATGTTAAGTTCGGCTTTATCGCTTATGCGTACTCAAGCTGAACTTAAAGAAATAAATGGTTTTTTATCTAAGCTTGATAATGCTAAATTCAATACCCCAAAAGAAAAACTTTTTTATTGTGATAATAAACAAGATTGTAGCTATTCTTTGCTTAGTTCTCCTATTTATTCTGATTTTAAATCTTGGATGAAAATTGCATCCAATCAATATAGATTTTTTCTTAATTCAAAAGAATATGTTGATTTTATTTATAATTCTAAAGAAGGTATTTTAGAGTGCATAAATTCAAAATATTGTAAAGATTTACAATGAGATATTATGAAGTGTCAGTCTTTGGGCTATATTTACAAAATTTAATTTTTCATAGTGAAAAGGAAATCCCTGTCTTAAGTGAAGTAATTATAGATGTAAAAATGAAAAAAAATCTTAGAGCCTTAGTAATTAAAGAATGCGAAAAACCAGATTTTCAAACAAAAGCTATTAAAGAGCTTACACCTTTTTCTTTAAGTAAATCTCAATTTGAACTCGCGCAATTTATTTCTTATTATTATGCAGCCAAAATGGGTTTTGTTTTGGGTTTTTTTTCAACAAGTAAAGAGTATAGCTGTAAAAAACTAGAAATTACTAAAGAGCCAAATTTAAGTTTAGAACAACAAAAAGCTTTAGAATTTTTAAACAATCAAACAAGTTCTTTACTTTTTGCAGATACTGGAAGCGGTAAAACTGAAATTTATGTTTCTTTAATCAGGGATTATTTAGAAAAAGGAAAGCAAGTCTTATTTTTAATGCCTGAAATTTCACTCACTTCTCAAATGAAAAAACGTTTGCAAATGTATTTTGAAGACTGTTTTTTTTTATGGCACTCCAAGGTTTCTAAAAAGAAAAAACAAGAATGTTTAGAAAGCTTTAATGAAGGCAAAGCTTTATTGATTGCTGGAGCGAGATCAGCACTTTTTTTGCCTTTTAGAAATTTAGGTTTAATTGTGGTAGATGAAGAGCATGATAATTCTTATAAAGCTTCAAATCAACCCTATTTAAATGTTAGAGATTTGGCGCTTTTTTTAGGAGCTAAATTAAATATTAAAGTCGTTTTAGGATCCGCAACTCCTTCTTTAACGAGTTTTTATAAGCAAAAGGCATTTAGACTTAAAGGAACATTTTTTGAAAGTAAAAAACATTTTTTATATGATGAAAATGAGTTATCATTAAGTCCTATGCTTTTAAATGAAATACAAGCGAGTTTAAATAAACAAAAGCAAGTGATTATTTTTTTACCTACTCGTGCTAATTTTCGTCAAATTTTTTGTAAAAATTGCGGAGAGACGATAAAGTGTCCATTTTGTTCTATTGCTATGAGCTTGCATAAAAATAGAAATTTATTAAAATGCCATTATTGTAATTTTACGAAAAATATCGACCAATCCTGCCCTTCTTGCAAAGGTTTAATGCTAGAAGCTAGAAAGATGGGAACAGCTGAGCTTAAAGAGCTTTTAGAGTCAAAATTTACCCATGCTAAAATAGCAAAGTTTGATAGTGATGAGATTACGAGTGTTAAAAAATTAAATCATATTTTAAAAGAATTCGATGATAAAAAAATTGATATACTTATAGGAACTTCTATGCTTGCTAAAGGACATGATTATCACAATGTAGATTTGAGTGTGATTTTGGGTATTGATGAGTACTTGTTTAGACCGAATTTTAGAGCGAGTGAAGAGACTTTAGCTTTAGCTATGCAAGTCGCAGGTAGGGCAGGGCGTAAAGGAGAAGCTAGAGTGCTTTTGCAAACTAAAAATCGTGCTTTTTTTGAAAAATATATACAAAATTATGATGCTTTTTTGCAAGATGAGCTTGAAAATAGAAAAGGTTTATATCCTCCTTTTAAACGCCTTTTAAGGCTAATCATAGAAGATAAGGATAAACTAAAGGCACAAAATTTATGCGAGTATTTAGCTGAAAAATTAGCAACGATAAAAAATATAGAACTTATTGGATACGGAGCTTGCGGAGTTGAAATGATTAATGCAAGATACCGTTTTCATATCCTTATCCGCAGTGATTCTTATAAGGCTTTAATTGCCATAGAAGAATACGTTTTGCAATTTAAAAATGTCAATGCAGATATTGATCCTATAGATTTTATGTAAATATTAATTTAATCATAAAAATAAACTTTAGTTAAAGCAAAAAAAGTTAAAATTTTAAAAAATAATATTGAAAAAGAGTTTGTATGAAAATAGAGAGATTTAAAACAAAGCAGATTAAAGTAGGAAATGTTTTGATAGGAGGTGATGCGCCTATTTCAGTTCAGTCGATGTTATTTACAAAAACCAGAGATATAGAGGGTTGTTTAGATCAACTCAATCGCCTTTATTTTGCTGGAGCAAATATAGTGCGTTTGGCCTGTTTAGATATAGCTGATTCAAGGGCCTTAAGAGAAATCAAAGCAAAAAGTCCCTTGCCTTTAATAGTTGATATCCATTTTAATCACAACTTGGCTGTATATTGTGCTGAATTTATTGACGGAGTGAGAATTAATCCTGGAAATATTGGCTCTAAAGAAAATATCAAAGAAGTTGTAAAGGCTTGCAAAGAACGTAATATTCCTATACGCATAGGGGTTAATCATGGATCTATAGAAAAACAATTTAGCGATAAATTTGGATATGGCATAGAGGCTATGCTAGAAAGTGCTTTATATAATATCAAGCTTTTAGAAGATTTAGATTTTACAGATATTAAAATTTCAATGAAAACTTCGGACGCTCAAAAAACGATAGAGGCTTATGAAAGATTGCGTCCGCTGTGTGATTATCCATTTCATTTAGGTGTTACAGAAGCAGGAACTAAATTTCATAGCACAGTAAAAAGTTCCATAGCTTTAGGAAATTTACTTCTTAAAGGCATAGGTGATACCATGCGTGTATCTATGACGGGAGAACTTGAAGAAGAAATTCGTGTCGCAAAGGCAATTTTACAAGATAGTGGAGTGCAAAAAAGCGGGGTTAATATTATCTCATGTCCAACTTGCGGAAGGATACAAAGTGATTTGCTTAGTGCAATTAAGATTGTAGAAGAGAAAACCAAACATATTAAAGAACCGATTAATATTAGCGTTATGGGGTGTGTCGTTAATGCTTTAGGTGAAGCTAAAGGGGCAGATGTTGCTATAGCTTTTGGAAAAAATCAAGGGCTTGTTATAAGACATGGCGAAGTTGTTGCTAAGTTAAAAGAAAAAGATTTGGTTGATAGATTTTTATTAGAAGTTGAAGATGAGGTAAAAAGTAGAACAATAAAAGAATAATAAAGCAAGGTGAAAAACCCTGCTTTGATTAAAATGGCCAAATGGCTTCTATTACTTTGCTTCCCCAAGGTTTTCTAGTACTTCTATCCACTTCACCTTCAGTTTTATAAAGAATTTTTGCATCTGCAATATATTTGCTATCTATAGTATTATCTTGTCCGATATCATAAGGACGAATCACTCCGCTTAATTGTATGATTTGTTTTTCCCCATTGATTAAAAGTTCTCTTGAGCCTTCGATAAAATAATTACCATTAGATAAGATTTTAATCACGCGAGTTGAGATGGTTGTATTAAAGCTTTCATTGCGGCTTTGAGATCCTGTTCCTTGATAATTATTTGTGCTATTAGTTTGAAAACCTATATTAGAATAGGCATTAACCTTATTGATTGCACTTGCTACTATCCCAGAACTACCCGTTAAAGCTCCACCGCCTAAATTCGAGGTATTGGTTCTACTTGTAGCTTTATTGGCTTGAGTGCTTTGGGTAGTGCTTTCTTGGATAACCACGGTAACTAAATCATTAACATTCATTGCTTTTTTATCAGAAAATAAGGGATTATCTCCTTTACCAAAAAGCGATCCTGGCGCTGTTTCTATATTGTTGCTTTGTTTGGGAGCAAGTTCTTCCACATAAGCAGGTGGTTTCATAGAAATTTGAGGATCCACTGTAGCAGAACATCCAAAAAATATAAAAGGTAGTGTGTAAAATAAAATTTTTTTCATGAAATCGTCCTTTAAATTATGAATTTTTATTTTTTTTTGTTAAAATAATGCTTATAAAACGAAAAGCAAAGAGTGTTCCACTTTTTTAAAATAAAAGGAGAAATAATGGAAAATCTTTATTTAATAAGATCTAAGAGTGATGATCAAAATATTAAAGTTGGTTTAAAATTGCTAGAATATTATAGTAAAAACTATAAAAATATGGCGATTTATTGCCCAGTAGCTTCTAAGCATGATATTTCTATTTTTCAAGAGTGGCTTAATCAATTTAGCATCAATCAAAACATAGAAAATACCTATAGCTTTGTTGATAAAGATGCTATGGAAGAATTTAATAAAGATTCTAATATTTTTTTTAATACTATTTTAAAAACTTATGAGAAATTAAAAGAAAAATATGAATTTGTTTTAACAATTGGTTTTTCTAAATTTGGTGTATTAGATGCTTTTGGGCTTAATGTTAAAATCGCTAAAAATCTTAACACTCCAATTGTCGCTGATGTTTGCAATGAATATAAAGCGATGGCTCAAAAACATCTTGATAAGCTTTTAAGTGGTAAAAATTATGTTTTAATTGATGAAAATATTGATTTTGATAAAATCGCTCAATTAAAATCTTATGATTTTATAACCCCTTATCGTTTTAAGTATGAAATGATCAAAAAAGGTATTAAAAATAAAAAAACAGTTGTTTTGCCAGAAGGTAATGATGAGAGAATTTTAAAAGCTTGTGATATTTTATTAAAAACTGAAGTTGTTGATCTTATTATTTTAGGAGATGAAAAAGAAATCAAGCAAAATGCAGAAAAATTAATGCTTGATATTAATTCTGCAAAAATGATCAATCCTTATAATTCAGATTTATGCGAAGAATTTGCCATCATGCTTTATGAGGCAAGAAAATCTAAAGGAATGACTCTTGATCAAGCTAAAGAATTAGTAAAAGATAAAACTTATTTTGGAACTTTGCTTGTGCATAGCGGAAAAGCTGACGCTATGGTAAGTGGAGCTTCTACAACTACAGCTGAAACGATTCGTCCTGCACTTCAACTGATTAAAACTCAAGAAGGGGTAAGTTCTGTTTCAGGATTATTTTTCATGGGCTTAGAAGATAAAATGTTGGCTTTTGCAGATTGCGCTGTTAATCCTAATCCAACAGCCGAGCAATTAGCTTCTAGTGCTTATGTTAGCGCTATGACTGCAAAATCTTTCGGATTAGATCCTAAGGTTGCTTTACTTTCTTATTCTAGTGGGGATAGTGGAAAGGGAGAAAGCGTGGATCTTGTGAAAGAAGCCCTTAAAATAGCTAAGGAAAAATATCCAGAATTAAACATAGATGGTCCTATGCAATTTGACTGTGCTTATGATCCTAAAACAGCAGCTTCAAAAATGCCAGAGTCTAAAATAGCAGGACAAATTAATGTTTTTGTATTTCCAGATCTTGATGCTGCAAATATTGGCTATAAAGCTGTGCAAAGAACAGCCGATGCTTTGGCAATCGGTCCTATTTTGCAAGGCCTTAAAAAGCCAGTAAATGATTTAAGTCGTGGATGTTTGGTTGATGATATTGTAGATACTGTCATTTTAAGTGCTGTACAAGCTCAATAATTTTAATAAAGGATAAAAATGAAAGTTTTAGTTTTAAATTCAGGTTCATCATCTATAAAATTTAAATTTTTTGATGATAAAGTAGTTAAGGCAAGTGGTTTGATTGAAAAAATCGGTGAAGAAACTTCTAAAGTGGTTCTAAAAAATACTTTAAGCGATGAGAAATTCGAGAGAGATGTCGCTATAAAAGATCATGAACATGGCTTACAAGTTTTAAATGAGCTTTTTAAAGAATCAGGAATTTTAGAAGATCTTAAAGTTCTTGATGGTTGTGGTCACCGTATTGTCCATGGAGGAAAAACTTTAACAAAACATTGTTTAATAGATGATCAAGTACTTAGTGAAATCGATAGAGTAAGTGTTTTCGCACCTTTACACAATCCAGCTCATTTAGCCGGTATAAAAACAATGATCAAAGCTGCGCCAAATGTACCAAATGTTGCAGTTTTTGATACAGCTTTTCATCAAACAATGCCTGATTATGCTTATATGTATGCTTTACCTTATGAATTTTATGATAAAGATGGTATAAGAAGATATGGTTTTCATGGAACTTCTCACGCTTATGTTAGTTCAAAAGCTGCTAATTTGTTGGAAAAAAATAGCGTAAATATTATTTCAGCTCATCTTGGGAATGGAGCAAGTGTTTGTGCTGTAGAAAACGGAAAAAGCGTGGATACCTCTATGGGATTTACTCCACTTGAAGGTCTTGTTATGGGAACTCGTTGCGGAGATATGGATCCTGCTATTATACCTTTTATCAGCAAAGCAAGAGGTTTAAGTATAGATGAGATTGATAATTTGATGAATAAAAAAAGCGGGGTGTATGGAATTTGCGGTTATAATGATTTTAGGGATATTGAATCACGAGTTGAAAAAGGAGAAGATAAAGCACGCTTAGCTTTTGATATGTTTTGCTATCGTTTAGTAAAATATATAGGAGCTTATCTTGCTGTGTTACCAGGAACTGATGGTATTATTTTCACAGGAGGAATAGGTGAAAATTCTTCTTTAGTAAGACAAAAAGTTTGTGAAAAATTAACTCATCTTGGCATAGAGCTTGATTTAAATTTAAATAGCCAAAGAATGTCTACTGAGAGAATAGTAAGTACTGCTAATTCTAAAATAAAAGTATGTATTATTCCTACGGATGAAGAATTTGAAATTGCAAGAGTTACGGAAGAACTTGTAAATAAAGGCTAAAAGCTTTTATTTACATTTTTAAAGCATGAAAAAATTTAAAGAATTTAGTCTTAATTTTCTTTTTAAAATATCGGATCAACCTGTTCTTTTGCGTGATTTACTTGAAGCTAATGCTTTATTTAATGATGGAATGCTTGTTGATCCTTCTAAACTTAATTTTAATTTTAGAATTTTCAATTGCTATATGTATTTTAGCATTCTTTGTGTGTTTATTTTATTACCTTTACTGCTTGTTACGCATTATTTTCTTACGCGTCTTGATTTTCATATAAGTATAGTTAGTGCCGTTGCTGTAACAGCTTGTGTTTTTATAGGATATGATATTTTTAAAATTTATATCCGAAAGATAGTTTCTAAGAAGTTAATTGAAAAAGCATGGAATTTGCATTTTCCCTACTTTGCATACGAAAAGTATTCTTTTATAGCGAGTGATCTTTATAAAGAAGCTTTAAAAGATGATAATTTAAAGAAGAATCTAGAAAAGTATGTTTTAGAAAAAATTATTCAATCCAAATAATCAAGAATTTGATTTTGGAAACGCATGTTTTCCAATCTTCTTTTTAAATCTTTACTTTCTTCATTAAGTACATTTTCTTCTGTTTTTAAGGTTGCAATTTCACGACTTAAATAATAAATTTGATTTCTTATATAAATTTGCGGTGCAAACAAGAATAAGATAAAACTGACAAATAAAATAGTAAAAAGCAAGTGATTGAAATTTAAATTTCTATCTTCTTTTGTTGCATCTTTAAATCCTTCTAAAAGTATATTTTTAGTCTTTTGAGTATCTTCATTATAATAAGTTTTTGGCTGATTAGAAATTGTGGATATATTGTTTTGTTTTATGGTTACTTTTTTTTGTAAATTTTCTAAACTTTGCTTAATATCAGTTTGGGGTGTTTTAGAATTTTTATTATTAATTTTAATATTTTCTTTTTTTAAAGAATCAGTATTAATTTTTTCGCTTGAATTTGTAGTTTTTATTTTGAAATCTTGTTGGATTTTCTTTTGACTTAATTCATTTTCAGTTTTTTTTAAGATATTTAATTTTTTACTAGGCTTTTTAGTGTGTAAATTTTTCTTTTTTTCTTTTAACTTGGAAAAGATTTTTTTAGCTAAAGATTGTTTTTCTTCTAATTTTACATTAATTAAATCTTCTTTTAAATAAATATTGGATTTTTTGGAATTTTTTATTTCATATTGTTCATCAATTTGTTCAAATAAATTCTTTGGCTTTTTATTAAGGCGTCTTTTGAAAATATCATTGCTAGAAATTATCTCATTTTTTAATTCATCGTCTAAAGGTTTCCCTTGACTAATAGCACGAGAAAAGTTAAGCATTTTTTGTCGTATGTTTTGTTTTTCTTTTAAAAAATCATCTTCTAACATTATTTTTCCATATTTTTAAAATGAAATAAACGCATTTTTGCACAGCTTGATCTAGGATTTTGAGAAATTTCAATTTTACTAGGAGTGATAACTTTTTTATTTAAAATTTCTCCCAAAGCGTTATTATTTCCGCATTCACAACGTAAAATTCTCTCATCGCATATGCAATTTTTTGCCCATTTTTTAAAATAAGTTTTTACAATCCTATCTTCTAAAGAATGAAAACAAATTATAGCTAAAATGCAATCTTTTAATTTTATTTTTTCTAATTTTTCTAAAAAATTTTTTAAAACTTCAAGTTCTTGATTTACTTCGATTCTAATAGCTTGAAAAACTAAGGTTGCTTTAGATACTTTTCTATGTTTTTGTTTTGCCGTACCTATGATATTTTGCAATTCTTTTGCACTTTTTATTGGATTTTTTATTCTTGTTTGACAGATTTTTTCGGCAATAAAATTTGCATCGTTTAATTCTCCATATTTTTCAAAAATAAAAGCAAGTTGATCGCATGTATAGGAATTTACTATATCAAAAGCTGAAGTTTTTATTTTTTGATCCATCCGCATATCTAAAAAGTCAGAATTAAGATTAAAACCACGATTATTGTTATCAAGTTGATAAGAAGAAACTCCTATATCAGCCAAAATTCCTTTTAAGTTTTCATATGGAATTTTATCAAAAATTTGACTAAAATTGGATGATAAAAATTGAGTTCTGTTTTTAAATTTTTCGAGACGTTTTTTAGAAAATTCTAGAGCTTCTTCATCTTGATCGCAAGCTATGAGTTTTATATTAGGATGATTTTCAAGTATAGATTCGCTATGTCCTCCAAAACCTAAAGTACAATCTAAAAAATAGCCTGTATTTAGACTTTTAAACACCTTATTAACTTCGTTAAGTAAAACTGGAATATGTGGAATCTCCAATATTGCATCCTAAAATATTAATGTTTTGTAAAACTATATCAAATTATAACTAATTTTGATTTGAAATTAAATATTTTGATTTATTTTTTATTCGGATTTTCTTATAATTAAACTCCACTTAAAGACTTCTACGCTAAAATGTCAGCGGTTTAATTTTTATCAAGGAATGTTATGCTTACTTGGATGCAGCATCATAAAAAATATCTTATTGTTACCATATGGGTTAGCACTATAGCTTTTGTTGGAGCAGGTTTTGTAGGTTGGGGTGCTTATGATTTTAATCTTAATCGTAATTCAAGTGTTGCTGTAGTAGGAAATGAAAAGATAGGTTATGGTGAGTTTAATATAAGGTATAATCAAATTTTCAATTACTATAATCAAATTAGCAATGGTAGTTTAAACGAAGAAAGTGCTAAAAAATTAGGCCTTGAAAATGTGGCATTAAATTCGCTTATTGAAGACAAGCTTTTGTTAAATTTTGCTAAAGATTTAGGTTTAAATTCAAGTGAAAATGAAATAATACAAAAGCTTACTGATACAAGATATTTTCAAAATCCTGTGGGAGATTTTAACAAAACTCTTTATTACGAAATTTTAAATGCAAATAATTTTACACCAAAAGATTATGAAACTATCCTTTCAAATGAAGTGATTATTGAAAAGCTTGGTAAAATTTTTAATATACCTTCAAATGAAGATGAATTGAAAATGTTGGCAGCAAGTTATTTTATGCAAGATTCTTTAAGTATTGCTGAAATTAATTATGATAAAAAAAATATAAAAATCAATGAAAATGATTTGAAAAAAATTTGGATTGAACATAAAGAAGACTTTAAAACGGAAAAAATTTATGAAATTTCTAGTTATTATTTATTCTCTGAAAATAAAAAAATTAATGATAGCGAGTTGGAGAAATTTTATAACGAAGGAAACAATAAATTAAATTATAGAGACGAGAATGGCAAAATCATAGATTTTAAATCAGCAAGAGATAAAATTTCTAGAGATTATGAACTAGCGCAGCTTAAAAATTTAGCTAATATTAAATTTTTGGAATTGAAGAATAATAAAGAGAAATTCCAAAAAGATGAAAATATTTCTAACCTAAGCGTTTATTATCCATTAGAAGTTTTATCCAAAATTAAAAACGGTGATATATTAAGACCTGTAAAATATAAAGATGGCTATATAATTGTAAGGCTTAATAAGATAAATCCTATAAGAATAAAAACTTTTGAAGAGGCAAGAAGTGAGGTTTTACCTATATATTTAAGCAATGAAGCTAAGAAAAATTTGGAAAGAGAAGCTAAAGAAAAATTGAAAAATTTCAGCGGCGTAAATATAGGTTTTGTGAGTAGAGATTCCTTAAGAGATGGTGATAAAATTAATGATAAAATGCTAAATGATGCAGAATTTAGCTATTTTTTAATGAATGTTTTTAATTCTGATCAAAATAGTTCTTATGTAATTTTAAATGATAGTAAAGCAATACTTTATAAGATTAACAAGCAAAAGCTTGATATAAATTCTAATAAATTAAAACAATATAGTCTTATGCTTAAGCAAAATTTGCAAACTTTAAAAGCTAATGAAATTAAACAGGAATTAATAGAAGAGCTTAAAAAAGTATATCCAATAAAAATTTATTATAAAGGGAAATAATTTTGAATATATTAGGAATTGACTTAGGTTCGACGCAAACTTGTGCTATTATTACTCAAAAGGATGAAGAGGGTTTAAAAATAATTGGTTTTGCAAAAGCAAAAACAAATGGTGTTAAGAAAGGTACTATTACTAATATTGAACTTGCTTCAAAATCAATCGAAGAAGCGGTAAGAAATGCTGAAATGATGAGTGGAGTGCATTATGATAAAGTAGTTGTTTCAATTTCTGGTGCATATACAAAAAGTGTAGATAGTATAGGGGTTGTGAATATTCCAAATCATGAAATTGGCATCAAAGAAATACATCGTGCGGTAAGTACAGCAAAACATACAGCTAATATACCAAGTGGATACGAAATTATCCATGTTTTACCTTATAATTTCAAAGTTAACGATTTAGAACACGTGGATGATCCATTAGGAATGAGTGGAAGTCGTTTAGAGGTTTCAACACATATTGTAATTTCTCAAGAATCGCACATTAAAAATTTAAAAAAAGCTGTAGAATTAGCTGATTTAAGAGTTGATAATATAGTACTTTCTGGGTATGCTTCATCAATAGCTTGTTTAGATGATAGCGAAAAAGAACTTGGTTCAGTGCTTATTGATATGGGTGGTGGAATTTGTGATATGGTAGTACATACTGGAAATTCTATCCGTTATAATGATTGTTTGCAAATTGGATCCATTAATATTACACAAGATCTATCTATGGCTTTACATACTCCACTTAAGGAGGCTGAAAAAATTAAACTTAATTATGCAGCTTTATCACAACAACCAAATGCGTTAATACAGATTCCAACAATGGGAGATGAAAAAAGAGTTAATGAGGTTTCTTTGGATATTATTTCTGAAGTTATTTATGCTAGAACTGAAGAAACTCTAATGATCTTGGCAAAGATTTTGAGTGATAATCGCTATGTCAATAGCGTAGGTGGTGGGGTTGTGCTTACCGGCGGAATGACTAAATTAGCTGGCATTGATGCATTAGCTCCAGTTCATTTTGATAATCGTTCTGTAAGACTTGCTACTACAAAAAAAGATTTAATTATAGGATTTAATGAAATATTTAACGATCCAGAAAATACTTGTGCAATAGGGCTTTGTCTTTATGGTGCGGGTTATTTTACTCCTTATGAACTTGATTCTAATGAAAAGTTAAGATATAAGGGTGAAATAGAAAATTACAATCGTCAAATCAGACAAGAAAGTATTTCTCAAAAAGAAATGGAAAATGAAATAAAATCTGATTTTTTTGATGAAAATTTGCGAGAAAATGATACAATAGCAATTCAAGAACAATTAGATTTTAAAGAAACAAAAGAGAAGAAATCTGGTATTTTTAAAAATTTATGGGATAAATTCACAAATCAATTTTAACAAGGAGAGAATTTCATGAACGAATTTTCAGTAGAAGAGATGCAACATAACAAAGGCGCTAAAATCAAAGTTATAGGCTGCGGTGGCGGAGGCGGTAATATGATTAATCATATGGTAAAAATGGGTTTAAATGATCTTGATCTCATAGCTGCTAATACTGATGCGCAAGCTATTTCAAACTCTTTAGCAAAGACTAAAATTCAGCTTGGCGAGAAAAAGACAAAAGGACTTGGGGCGGGTATGCTTCCTGAGGTTGGAGCTGAAAGTGCTAGAGAAAGTTTTGAGGAAATTAAAGCAAGTTTAAGTCAAAGCGATATTGTTTTTATTGCTTCAGGTTTTGGAGGAGGTACCGGAACGGGTGCTACGCCAGTTATTGCACAAGCGGCTAAAGAAATTGGTGCCTTAACTGTTTCAGTTGTTACTATGCCTTTTACTTTCGAAGGGAAGCAAAGAAAAAAACTTGCCGAAAATGGACTTCTTGAGCTTAAAAAAGAAAGTGATTCTATCCTTGTAATTCAAAATGAAAAACTTTTAAGTATTATAGATAAAAAAGCAGGTATTAAAGATGCTTTTAAATTGGTTGATGATATTTTAGCCCGTGCTGTTAAAGGCATGGTTTCTATACTTTTAGATAATGGCGATATTAATGTTGATTTTGCAGATGTTAGAACGATTATGAGTCATCGAGGACTTGCTCTTATGGGTGTTGGAAGTGCAAGTGGTGAAAACGCCATAGAAGAAGCACTTTCTAATGCAATTGAATCTCCATTACTCGATGGTATGGATATTAAGGGTGCAAAAGGTGTGATTTTGCATTTTAAAACTAGTTCTAATTGCTCTTTGATTGAAATTTCAGCTGCTGCGAATAGCATAGAAGAAATTGTTGATGAAAATGCTAAAATTATATTTGGTTCCACTACAGATGATAGTATGGAAGATAGGGTAGAAGTTACTATTATTGCTACAGGATTTGAAGATAAGGATGCTGCTTCGAAAAAATCTTCCGAAGGTACTGAGGCTATTAAGAAAAACCCTTATTTAAACCTTAAAAAAGTAAGTGGTGGTTTTGACGAAGAAATTATGGCTCAGATTGAAACTCCTACATTTTTACGTCGTCAAATGGATTGATAACCTCAAGCAAGACTTTAAGTCTTGCGTTATTCTATAAAATCTTATTTTTTTTCTTGCAACTTCATATTTTTTCGATTTTTTAAAAAAGTTGGAACACTCTTTGCTTTTTATATTTTTGTAAAAATTAATTTTATAGGTGAAAATATGCAAAATGGATATTATCAAGCAACAGGTGGTATGGTAACTCAGTTTAATAAACTTGATGTTATTACAAACAATCTTGCCAATATTAACACAAGTGGATATAAAAGAGATGATGTTGTGATTGCAGATTTTAAAAGGATTTTTAAAGAAACTCAGGATGAGTTGCCTATAGAAAATCATACAAGAGACGCTTCGCGTTTTGTTAATACTACTATAGACACTATCCCACAGGTTTCTCAAGAATACACAGATTTTAGCTTAGGTTCTTTAAAAGCTACTAATAATCCTTTAGATTTTGCAATAACGAGAGAAGATGCTTTTTATTTGGTTCAAACCAAAGACGGGGAAGTAAGATTAACCAAAGATGGCAATTTTCAGCTAGATAATGAGGGCTATTTGGTTAATAAGCAAGGTTATAGGGTATTAAGTAGCGATTATTTTAATAACCCTCAAAATGCAGGAATTCATGTTTCAGATGGTGTAGCACAAATAAATGCTGACAAAAATGGAAATATTGAAGTTGATGGCGTAAGAAATGCGAGATTGTTTATTGCGCAAGTAGATGATATAAGGGCTTTGCAAAAAGATGGAGATAATGTTTACAAGATCGATGATTTAACTCGCATTAGAGATTTGGATAATTCTAATGCAGTGCGTCAAGGTTTCTCTCAAGGTTCTAATGTCAATCCAGTGACTGAGATGGTAGGTTTAATTGAAGCCAATAGAATGGTTGAGATGTATCAAAAAGTTATGACAGCTCATATGGATGATTTAAATCAAGAAGCTATTAATAAGCTTGCATCTGTTAAATAATAAAGATTAAAGGATAAGAAAATGATGAGATCACTTCATACTGCAGCTACAGGAATGGTAGCGCAGCAAACACAAATTGATGTTACTTCTAACAATATCGCTAATGTTAATACGGCTGGTTTTAAGAAAAGTCGTGCCGAATTTGCTGATTTGATGTATCAGGTTATGAAATACGCAGGAACTTCAACTTCAGCTACAACTCTTTCTCCTTCAGGCATAGAAGTGGGTGTTGGTGTGCGTCCAACTGCGGTAACTAAAGTTTTTACTGAAGGAAATTTAAAAGCAACGAGTACGGATAGCCTTGATATGGCAATTGCTGGAAATGGCTTTTTTCAAATTCAACTGCCTGATGGAACTATAGGATATACAAGAAATGGACAATTTACAAAAGATAACGAAGGTAATATTGTAAATTCAGATGGCTATAGATTACTGCCTGAGATGACTATACCAGAAGGTGCAACTGCTATCAATGTGGCAACCGATGGAACCGTGTCAGTTATGTTACCAGGAGAACAACAAGAAACTCAAATTGGACAAATAGAATTGGTACAATTTATAAATCCTGCCGGGCTTCATTCTATGGGAGATAATTTATATCTTGAAACGGGTGCAAGCGGTGCGCCAGTTGCTGGAATAGCGGGACAGGATGGACTAGGAACTGTTAGGCATGGATTTGTAGAGCTTAGCAATGTCCAACTTGTTGAAGAGATGACAGATCTTATTACAGGACAAAGAGCTTATGAGGCCGGATCAAAAGCTATTACTACAAGTGATGATATGTTAGGTATTGTAAATCAATTGAAGCGATAGTTTAATTAGAATTTTTAGTTTATGGTATTTTTACCATAAACTCATTTTTGATAATTTTTCAATTTTTTACCAATTTATACATTATCATTAAATTATATTAAAAAATAAAAAACTTTTAAAGTGTTATAAATTCATTATAAACATTATTTAAACCCTTAAAAATTAAGACTTTTAAAAATTTGATTTAAAATTATCATTTATGATAAAATAGTTTATGTTATATTTTTATCATAGAAGAGATAAATTATGATTAAAAAATTACTTAGCATTGCAACTTTAGGTGCTTTATTAGCAAGTTCTGCTTTTGGGGATGATTTTCTAGCTAAAGTCAGTAATGGTGCACTCAGTGATAATAGCGCAGGTGTTAAAGTTCTTAGTCTTAATGAGATGAAAGATGTTAAGGGTGGGTATGGATTGTTGCAAACTAATACAGGACAACAAGTATTTACTTTGCAAAATCTAAATATAGGAATGACAAAACTTACACAAATTGGTATTATTATTGGAATGACTGATTTTGAAAGAAGATATAAAGTTAGCTGTGGTTTTGCGGGTGACAAATGCGATCATTTAAAAAATGATTTTTATGCAAAATCTAATTATAGAGATTTAGCAAATATTGCTAACCCTGATCTTAACCAATATCTTGCAGTTACTGCAACTAAAACTGTCATAGCAACTCCTTTTGGTATCCCGAAAATTCAGTTTGCAGAAGGATTTGCAATTGTAGGTGTATACGGGGAAAATGTATACAAAATTAGAAATACTTTCACTTCAAGCACAATTGCATATGATATAAAAAGTAGATTTCAAAAACAAATCAATAATATTCTTGCAACTTACTATTGATAAATAGTTATTTATAGGGAAGATTTTTAATGATAAGAATATAAATTCAAGTAATTATCTTTTAAATTTTAAATTTTGGAATAGAATTTGCTATTTTATTCCAAAATAAATAAGGATTAAAACAATGTTAAATTTTAATACAAGTTTTGGCAATAATCTCTTTACTAATTTAAACATTAATGTTAAAAAAAATCAAAGTTCTTTAAATTCTTCTAATAGCAATGTTAAAAATTTACAAGAATTAAAAGAAGGTTCTAACACAAATAATAAAGTATTAGGTTATAAAGTAGATAAAGATGGATATTTTACCAGTGAGTTTAATAAAGCAGCGGGAATTCCTGAAGATATAAAAATTCATTCTAGTACTATGGAAAGCTTGGTTTCAAATTGGGCTTCAAGTGATGATCCTTTAAGAGTTTTTAGACATGTAGATATAGCTAAAACCATAGGAAATGCTTATAAAATTTTAAGTCAAGTAGTGGGCGAAGATGTTTTAAATTCTAAAGATAGTTTCACACTTGATGAAATAGCAAAATTCCCACAAGGTTATAAATATAATGCTCAAACAATGCAAGTGGTAGATACTTATAATAATATAAAAAATACTTTTAATGAAATATTACTAGAAGAAAAAAATAGCATTATTAATCAAAGGATAGATATATCTTATTTGTTTAATAATACTTATGAAGAATTCACAAAAAATGAAGCTGCAACGCATGATATTTTTGGTGGTATAGATGATTTTGATACCACACCTTCTAAATATACAAATTCTGACGGTTCTATCACTAAAGGTGGGCTTTTAATTGCTTTAATTAACTCTAATATGTATATTATAGAGGGTGAAGCTTCTTCAAATGGTAAAATTCAAGGATTTGATAAGTCTATGTCCGCAGAAGATATAAAAAATTATAATCCAGCTGATGATCCTAAAGCTGTAGGAGAATTCAGCGTTAGTTTTAAACCAAATTTAAAAATTTCTAATTCAATTTTAAATGAAAATGATAACTCTGCAAAAGGATTTGATGAATTGTTTAAAAACTACAAAGATCCTATATCTAAAATATTTGAAGATATGGAAAAATTTCAAAAAGAACAATTAGAACGTTTAGAAAAACAAAGAAAAGCAAAAAGACTAGCTGAACAAAGAAAAGTTGATATAAGAGTTTAGAGTTTTAATCTTTTTAGAATTTAAGTTAATATTATATTTTTTTATTGATATAAATAATATTACCAATTGACACACTATATTAAATTATATTAAAAAAATAAAAAACTTTTAAAACACTAAAAATTCATTATAAATATTATTCAAATCTCTACAAATTAAGACTTTTAAAAATTTGATTTAAATAATCAACTGTGATAAAATAAACATACTTTAATAGAAAGGAGTAAACATGATCAAGAAATTATTAAGCGTTGCAACCTTAGGTGCTTTATTAGCAAGTTCTGCTTTTGCAGATGATTTTTTAGTTAAAGTCAGTAATGGTGCACTCAGTGATAATAGTGCAGGTGTTAAAGTTCTTAACCTTAATGAAATGAAAGATGTTAAGGGTGGGTATTTAATACAAGCAAAACACAATAATATTAATGAATATTATGTTATAGCAAGATATACCAGTGCGGAAGCGAATTATATTTTAAATTATGCTTATAATACAAATGGTCCGGATTAGGACAATCAGATTGTGCAAATCCAAGCATAAATAGGTTGCAAGCTTTTTTAAATGTTACGAACAATTCCGTTGATTTTTTTCCTATGTATTCAGTAAAGAGAAATATAGGATATAGTAGATATGGAAAATATGTATACTTTACCTATGGCGTAGGCGTCGCGGACAGCAAGGGACAAATCTATAAATTTAATTCTAGTCCTATGTTAAATTATAATATGATTATTAAAGAAATGGCAAATAAATACAAAGAGCAAATGGAATATGCTCTTAGAGGATGGAGTGTAAGATGATAACAATAGGTGTGTTAAATGGATTTGGTGTATTAGATTATACTAAAAAAAATCCAATACCAAAAGATCCGCATCCGCAACTTACAAATCAAGAAAGGGAGCAATTGATTAATAGTTTTTCACGGATGCAAAAATATTATGAAGAATTAGGTGAAAAAAATGAAATACTTGATGGATCAATAGAAGATAAACTTAGACAAGGCAAATTATCTCAAACAGAGTTTCATTCTTTGCTTGATTGGATAAATAAAAACACACAAGAAATGTATTGGGGTGATAATTATGATGAAGATGTGATTAAAATATTCCATACAAGCAAAACAATAGACGAATTTAAAGAAAAGTGGCTTAAACTTCAAGAAACTCAAAAGCAATATACCGAAGCATTTTATACTAGCAATAGTATAAGTGATTTTAAAAATAAAACTAGTGAAAATAAACCCTTCAAACCCATCCAAGCAGAAAGTAAAAACAAAGAAACTTACAAAGATGAAATAAAAAATAATTTTTGGGAACAATTTTTAAAAGTTCAAAAAGAAAATGGAATAGATATTTTAGAACTTATGGAAAAACTTAATGAAAAAAGCATAGATAAAAGAGTTTAAAAAATAATTTTAAAACTTAAAATGATTAAAAAAATAAATTTATAAAAATATATCATTAATTTCTATAACAATATTGCTACCATAAACTTCTCATCATTTCTAACCGATATAGAAATGATAAAATATTATCTACCACTATAACCAAAAGGCAGTAAAATGATAAATAATATAACTTCTTACTCAAATTATAATTACTATACAAATACTTTAAATTCTAAAAAGAATTCTAAAACAAATGATTTGGTAGATAATAATAAAGAAATAAACAACAACACAAATTTAAACAATAATAACAATAATAACAATATTTCAAACAATACTTCATTAAAACAAACAAATTCAAATTTAGTAAGTGATAAATCTAAGGCTGTAGATAAAATACTAGGTTATGGTGTAGATGAAGATGGTTTTTTTACCAGTGATTTTAATGAAGCTGCAGGAATACCTAAAGACTATAAGATTTATGCTAAGGGTATGGAGAATTTTGTAAATAGTTTTCTTAAAAGACAACCCTTTTATTCTCAAATTGATATAGCTAAAACTATAGGAAATGCTTATAATTCTTTTTCTTCTTTAGTGAATGATAAAGAATTAGGGCAAAATTTTAAAGAGCAAGATTTAAAAAATTTATCCAATAATGATGGTATTAATTATTGGAAAAAATTTCAAGATAATACTGCAACATTTTGGGAACTTGCTGATATGAAATTAGCAGATTTGGGTTCAGATAAATATCAAATAAAAGATGGTGAAATATCCAAAGGGAGTGCTTTGATTGCTTTTTTTGCAAATCACCCCATTGTAGAAGGAACAACTACTTTATTAGGTAAAATGGCAGGTTTGGATAAAAATATTAGCAGTAGTGAAATTAAAGATTTTATATCCTTTATGAATTCTAATCATTTAACTTATTCTGTTCGTATGAAACCTTCTAATCAACAGAACGATTGGGATAATCCCATAGGAGATAGTTTGTCAATATGGGATTATATGAATAGGGCGAAAAATTTAGGAGATGATAGGCTAATTAAAACTATTGAAAAATTAGGAAAAGAATACAATGAAATGATTAATTCTAATATGAGCTTAAATGAGTTTAAAACTAAATATTTAGATTTTAAAGAAAGACACGATAAATTTGTAGAACAATTAACTGCAGAAGAAAAAGCTAAGGGAATTGTCTATCATGCTTTTCCTAACGGACAAAGCATTTCAAATAATAAAAATAAAAAAACACAAGATGACAATACTCAAAAACCCTTCAAACCCATCCAAGCAGAAAGTAAAAACAAAGAAACTTATAAAGATGATAATATAAGAAATGAACTCATAAAAAAACTTCTTGAAAATAAATTTGATTTAGCGAAAGAATTAGAAATTCTTTTTAATGTAAAAATAGATAATGACAATACAAATAACAATTCTAATACTAATAACAATAATTCTAACGCTAATGATAACAATTCCAACTCTAATACCAATCATCTTAGCAAATTAAGTTCTAAAGCTAAAACTAAACATAGAAGTGTGAATATTAAGGTTTAGAGGTTTATGTAAGTTTTATTGCAAGTATTTATTTTTTTGTTTTTAAAGATTAAATATTTAAATTATAGGAGTTGTTTTAACTCCTATAAATAATCTTTTAATATAAGCTAAAAGGATTAAAATCAAAATTCAAAGATTTAGGTATATTAAGCTTGTATTCTTTTAATTTCTTTTTAGGAGCAATGATTAAGGCATATCCTCCTTTTTTATATCTATCCCATACACTAAAAAATTGTCTTTTAGAACTGATATATTCTCCATAACTTGGATCAAGTATTTGTAAAAAATCACCCCTATGATTTATAATCACCACAAAATGTGGAAAACGTGGATCATCTTCAATCTTCACTAAAATAGGAATTCCTGCAAGTTTTTCTAAACTCTTTCTATCTATCCTATAAGATTTGCTTTCATAGCCTAGTTTTTTAACCGCATCATTTAAGTCTGCAAAACTTACCATATCTGTATATAGTTTTTGCCCACTCATAGTTTTTAAAAGATCTAGTTCGCTTAATTTTTTATCATCAAGTATATTAATAAGTGTTGCTAAAGATGAAGCACCGCAAGATTCTTCATAACTTTGTCTTATGACGTTTTTATTTTTAATTTCAGAATAGGATTTAACTATAAAGTCTGCCTTTAAAAATAAAGGCAAAATAATAAGTATTGATAATAATTTTAGAATTTTTTCCATAGGCTTAATCCAAACACACTATCAGGGCTTGCAGAACTCCCTCCAAAACTAGCACTCACAGATACTGCTGTATCAGAGTTTATGCTATAGGTTGATCCTAAACTTAGAGTTGGAATAGAACGCACTTCAGAATTTTGATAGCCATTGATTTTTTGTTCAGTTTGAAATCTTTGTTCAGCTCCTAGATCTAAAGTGATTTTAGGGCTTAAGATTATAGATAAATCTCCACCTATATAAATGCTATGTCCATATTCTATATTAGCAATTTTAAATTTTCTTTTTGCATTATAACCAAATCCTGTATAAATGCTATATACCACAGGATCGCTATATCCTCTTAAACTAGCTTGCAAGCTTTGTGATTTTAAATAAAAGTTTTTTGTTTGATTGATCGCTTTTTCTCTTTGAACAATAGCGGTTTGAAAAGTGATTTGTGGAACAAAATCTGCTATGCTATCGCCTGTATAAATAAAACCTAACCATAAATTATCAAAACCTATACGATTTTTAGCTGAATATTCGTTTGTAAAAAAGTTTGTATATTCTTGTCTGGCATAACTTCCTCCTCCTGAAATTAATATATCGAATTTAGGAGTTAAGGTATAGATAAAAGTTTGAGTTAGAAAAACTTGTTTTGTGTCATTCCATACTGTAGGATCTCCGCCTATGGTAATATTAGGGTAAAGTGAGTATGAATTTGCATTACCCGTGCTAAGAAGTGAAAAGCTTGTAATGCTTCTTAATCCAATTTGCTTTTTGAAGAGTGTATCAATGTTTAACTCATCACTAGCAAACAAAGAGCTTGTTAAAACTGCCAAAATAAGAAAAAATTTTCTCATTATTATTCCTTTCAAATTTATTGCCTAGAAAAAGATTAAGCAAAGATTGTTCCAAGTTTTGAATGAGTAAAAATTTTTTAGTTATTTTTTGGATATAAGCTCTTTTTATCTTTAATTTTATTTAGAAGAGATAAAGCTTCATCATAATTAAGAAATTCGTTACATTTTTTTCCTGTACAGGCTTGAAATCTTATATTACCATATTTATTAAACAAAGTGGGTATAATTCCTATAGAATAATATCTTGTGTTGCCACTACTAGTTGTTTTGTGAAGTAATATGTGATTTATTTTATTTTAAAATTCTTTTATTTTATTTAAAAAATCATTTTTAAACATTTTTTCTATAGCGAGTTTAACAATTTCAGTAATCTTTTTATTTTCTTTACCTACACTAAAAATATTTTTATAAGTAGACAGCATCATTTCTATCATTTTTAGTGTTTTTGTGTCAAATAACTTTGATTTTTGGAGCGATTTTATAGTTATTCTGTAGATTTATTAACTCTGATAGTAAGACTAATAACAAAGTCAATAAAAAATATTTGTAAAGTAATAAATTAAAATAAATTAAAGATAATCTAAAATAATCCATCATTTATCAAAAGCCTATTTCATAGTAAGTTAAAAAGAATTAAAAAAAGTTAAAAGAAGTAAAAAATAGAATAAATGGTGCGGTTAGCGAGATTTGAACTCGCACACGCTGAGCGCACCACCCCCTCAAGATGGCGTGTCTACCAATTCCACCATAACCGCAAAAAACCCATTATAAATGGGTTAAAATTAAGATGCAGGACTAATAAATTTTATAAAAGGGTTTGCATAAAGTGCGATAAGTGCAATAACAAGTGCATAAATTACTTGTGCTTCAATCATAGCTAAAGCAATAAACATTGTAGTCATTAATTTTGGTCCAAGCCCCGGATTTCTAGCTGTTCCTGCTATAGTTGCCGCCGCTGTATTTCCCATACCAATAGCACCACCGAGTGCCGCAACACCCAAGCCTAATCCAGCTGCTAAAACTGAAAAAGCTTTAATCCACACATTCATAGCTTCTTGCTCAACCAAAGTGTTCGTTTCAGCTGCAAAAGCTACTGCTGCAAAAGCTAAAAATAAAAAAATAATTTTTTTCATAGAAATATACCTTAAAAATAGTTTAAATATTTATCTTAAAATCTTTAAAAATACTTTCGGCTTGCGTATCCCTACTTGATATTTATCAAAGGCTTTAAAATAATTAAGGAAAATTTTATCATACATTATCTTTATTTTTATTGAAAAATGTTATTTTTCCTTTTTTTTCAATAAAGATTAAAACTTTTTTTGCTTTAATAAACGTTTTAAAATATTTTATTTAAGGTTGTGTTTTGAGTTCTAAATTTTCAAAAATAGGTTTTATTTTAGCTGTAGCAGGATCAGCCGTAGGTTTAGGTAATGCTTGGAAATTTCCTACTCTTGTAGGACAGAGCGGTGGTTCAGCTTTTATTTTGCTTTATATTGTTTTAACTCTAGGAGTTGGTTTTGTAATTTTTTTAGCCGAATTAAGTATTGGTAAAATTAGTGAAAAAGATCCTGTTAATGCGTATAAAAAATTAGCCACTAAAAATCAAAAATCTTGGTCTCTTGTAGGTTTTACAATGATAGGATCGATTTTAATTGTTTCTTTTTATACTTTAGTTATTGGCTGGGTAGTTAAATATGCATATTTAAGCATTATTGGACGATTACCCGATAATTTGAAGTCAAGTGCTCTTGATTTCAATTTTCTTATAAATCACGATTTTTTAAGTCAATTTATTTGTTTTAGTTTGGTCTTTTTTATCATTTTTTATACTGTTTCCAAAGGAATCAAGAATGGTATTGAGAAATTAAATATTTGGATGATGCCTTCTTTATTTATTTTACTTATTTTAATGCTTATTTATGCAATGACTAAAGATGGTTTTATAATGGCTTTAAAATTTCTTTTTGTTCCTGATGTTTATAAAATTAATATTTCTAATACGCTTGAAGCTTTAGGACTTGCTTTTTTTAGTTTATCTTTGGGTGTTGGAACTATTATCACTTATTCGGCAAGCTTGCCCGATAGAACCAATTTTATTACAAGCACTTTAAATATTATTTTTATCAATCTTTTAGTCGGACTTTTAATGGGACTTGTAGTTTTTACCTTTATTTTCGAATTTGGATATGATCCTAATCAAGAAGGTCCAGGTTTTGTTTTTGTTTCTTTGGCTACTTTATTTCAAAAGCTTGATTTAGTGGGTCATATTTTTGGAGCCGCATTTTTTATTTCTTTGGTATTTGCGGGTATTACTTCAGCAGTTTCCATGATAGAACCTTCAGCTTTTTATTTAATAAACACTTTTAAGATGAGTCGTAAGAAAGCTTTAATTTTTATTGGAATTTTTGTATATATTTTAGGTATTTTATGTATTTTATCCTCTTTGGATGCAACTCAGTTTAAAATTTTGGGAATGAGTTTCTTTGAATTATTAGATAGTTTTTCTAGTAAAATTATTATGCCATTGGGAGGAATTTTGGCTGCAATTTTTGTTGGTTTTGTGATCAAAAAAGAAACTTTAAAAATTTTATTTCAGCCTTATATGAGTGGTATATTTTTCGAAATTTGGTATATATTTGTAAGATTTATTTCGCCTTTAGCTGTTATGGCGGTTTTGATAACCAAATTGATTGGTTTTGTATAGTTATATTGTTGTCAAAATTTTTAAGACAAAATGTTTCATTGAAAAAAGTATGCAAGTAAATGAAGTTTATGTTGATTTTTTGTTTTATTTTGTTTAATTTTTGTAAAGTGTTATTTTTTTCTTTATATAATCTGTGTATTGTTTTTTGAGGAAAAATATGGCTAAAAAATTTATAGATGTGATGGATACAAGTTTTAGAGACGGTTTTCAGTCTATTTATGGAGCTAGAGTTTTAATGCAAGATTTTTTTCCTGCAATAGAAGCTGCTAAAGAGGCAGGAATTACTCACTTTGAATTTGGAGGCGGAGCAAGATTTCAAAGCTTGTATTTTTATCTAAATGAAAATGCTTTTGAAATGATGGATAAGTTTCGTTCTATTGTTGGAGAAAATGTAAATTTGCAAACTTTAGCAAGGGGAATTAATACCGTTGCTTTGGATATTGGAAGTAGAGAGATTGTTGAATTACACGCAAAGCTTTTTGCAAAACACGGAACAACTACTATTAGGAATTTTGATGCTTTAAATGATGTTAATAATCTTAAATTTAGCGGAGAGTGTATTGTTAAATATGGATTAAAACATGAAATTTGCATTACTTTAATGGATTTACCACCACAATGCTATGGAGCTCATGATGTGCCGTTTTATGAGAAAATTTTAAAAGAAATTTTATTTTCGAAAATACCCTTTCATAGTATTTGTTTTAAAGATGCAAGTGGTACTTCAAATCCTAACAAAATTTATGAGACAATTAAAATGGCTAAGAAAAATTTGCCCTCAGAAATTCATGTAAGACTTCACACTCATGAAACTGCTGGAATTAGTATAGCTTGTTATTTGGCTGCTTTGGAAGCAGGCGTTGATGGCATTGATTTAGCTGCGGCTCCTGTGAGTGGAGGAACTTCTCAGCCTGATATTTTAACTATGATGCATGCTGTAAAAGGAAAAAATTATGATTTGGGTGGATTTGAAGAAGAAAAAATTTTAAAATATGAAGAAATTTTTAAAGATTGTCTTAAGGATTATTTTGTACCTCCAGAAGCAAATCAAGTAAATTCTTTAATCCCCTTTTCTCCTATGCCAGGAGGAGCTTTAACTGCCAACACGCAAATGATGAGAGATAATAATATTTTAGAGCGTTTTCCAGAGGTAATTAAAGCAATGCGTGAAGTTGTTGAAAAAGGAGGATTTGGAACGTCAGTTACTCCAGTTTCTCAATTTTATTTTCAACAAGCTTTTAATAATGTGATGTTTGGTTCTTGGAAAAAAATTGCTGATGGATATGGAAAAATGGTACTTGGTTATTTTGGGAAAACACCAATCAAGCCAGATAGTGAAATAATAAAACTTGCAGCAGATCAACTCAAGCTAAAGCCTACAGAGGAATTAGCCATTGATCTAGCCGATAGAGATGAAACAAAGAAAATATCTTATATTAAGGCTTTGTTAGAAAAAGAAAATATTGAAGTAAACGAGGAAAATATTTTTATTGTAGCAACTTGCAAAGAAAAAGGCATAAGCTTTTTAAGAGGAGAAGCTAAAGTAAATATACGTAAAGGTATTTCAGCAATATCTAAGCAAAATATTAATGAAAATCATTTTACTGTTACAGTAAATGGAAACAAATATTTTGTAGAAATAAATTCTGGTTTTGAGGATAAAGTTGAAGTTAAAAATGTAGAAAAAATACAAAACAACCATCGAAATATTGATTCAATACAAGCTCCGATTTCTGGTACCCTTTTTAAAATTTACATCGATGAAGGTTCGGAAGTTAAAAGCGGTGAAGTAATAGGAATTTTAGAAGCTATGAAGATGGAAATTGAAGTTAGTGCTCTAAAAGATGGAGTGATTGAAAAGATTTATGTAAAAACCGGTGATAATATCAACGAAGGTGAAATTATTGCAACATATAAAAATAATTAAAGGATAAAAGATGAAAAAATTTGAGGATTTAGGGTTAAGAGATACGAAAAAAATTTATTATAATTTAAATTATGATGAGTTATTTGAACATGAGAATAAAAATAAAGAAGGACAATGTAGCAATAATAATACTTTTTGTATTGACACTGGAATTTTTACAGGCAGAAGTCCAAAAGATAAGTATTTTGTTAAGCAAGAACCTTCTAGCAAATATATAGCTTGGGGGAAAGTAAATCAAGCGATCACAAAAGAACTTTTTGATAAGCTTTTAAATAAGGCTAAAAATCAATTAAGCGAAAAAGATATTTATATACAAGATGTTTTTTGTGGTGCATCATTACAAAGTCGCAAGGCGGTGAGATTTGTAACTGAAATTGCTTGGCAAGCCCATTTTGTAAAAAATATGTTTATTTATCCAAATGAAACAGAATTAGAAGATTTTAAGCCAGATTTTACTGTCTATAATGCTTGTAAATGTATCAATGATGAATATAAACAAGATGGTTTGAATTCTGAAGTTTTTGTAGTTTTTAATATAGAAGAAAATATTGCAGTTATTGGCGGTACTTGGTATGCTGGAGAGATGAAAAAGGGCATTTTTTCCATGATGAATTATTGGTTGCCTTTAGAAAATAAGCTTTCAATGCATTGTAGTGCTAATGTAGGCGAAAAAGGAGATGTGGCATTATTTTTTGGACTCAGTGGCACAGGAAAAACCACCCTTTCAACCGATCCAAAAAGAAGGTTAATCGGGGATGATGAGCATGGTTGGGATGATGAAGGCGTGTTTAATTTTGAAGGAGGATGTTACGCGAAAACAATCAATCTTGATCCTAAAAATGAGCCAGAAATTTATGCTGCTATTAAGAGAAATGCACTTTTAGAAAATGTGGTTTTAAAAGAGGATAAAAGCGTGGATTATAGCGATGCAACAAAAACCGAAAATACAAGAGTGTCTTATCCAATAGATCATATAACAAATCACGAACCTACCTTAAAAGCAGGGCATCCAAAAAATATTATTTTTCTAAGCGCGGATGCTTTTGGCGTATTGCCTCCAATTAGTAAATTAAGCAAAGAACAAGCAATGTATTATTTTTTAAGCGGATATACTGCAAAAGTAGCGGGAACAGAACGCGGTATAACTGAGCCTCAAGCCACATTTTCAGCTTGTTTTGGTGAGCCTTTTATGCCACTTCATCCAACTGTTTATGCGAAGTTATTGGGTGAAAAAATTGATAAATATCATGTTAATGTTTATTTGGTTAATACAGGTTGGACAGGTGGTGGCTATGGAGTAGGTAAAAGAATGAGCATAAAAGCAACTAGAGCTTGTATTGACGCAATTTTAGATGGTAGCATAGTAAATTGTGAATTTGAAAATTTTGATGTGTTTAATTTAGCTATTCCTAGAAATTTAACAGGGGTAGAAAGTTTGCTTTTAAACCCTATTAATACATGGGAAGACAAAAATGCATATTGTGCTGCAAGAGACAAGCTTGCTAAAATGTTCATAGAAAATTTTAAACGCTATGAAGATGTGAAAGAAGGAATGGAATTTAGACAATTTGGTCCTAAAATTTAATCAATCAGGATAAAAATATGATGAAAAATGAAATGTGGTCTGGACGTTTTAATGAATTAAGCGATGAGCTTTTACAAGAATTTAATGCAAGTTTAGATACGGATAAAAATTTATATAAAGAAGATATAATAGGTTCTATAGCCCATGCTAGAATGCTTGAAAGTTGCGGTGTTTTAAAAAAAGAGGAACTAGATAATATTATAAAGGGTTTGAATCAAATTCAAAATGAAATAGAGCAGGGAGAATTTATTTTTGATATCAAAAATGAAGATATTCATATGGCTATAGAAAAACGTTTAAGTGATATTATAGGATCTGAAATAGGTGGAAAACTCCATACTGCTAGAAGTAGAAACGATCAAGTGGCTACAGATTTTAAACTTTTTGTAAAAAAATCCAATATCGAAATCATTTTTCTTTTAAAAGAGCTTATTAAGACTATAATTTCTTATGCTAAAAAACATAAAACAACCATTATGCCAAGTTTTACTCATTTACAACATGCTCAACCTATAAGTTTTTCTTTTTATATTTTAACCTATGCTTTTATGTTTATGCGAGATATTAAACGTTTGCAAAATGGTTTAGAGTTAGCTGATTATTCCCCTCTTGGATCCTGTGCTTGTGCAGGAACGAGTTATCAAACAAATCGTAAATTAAGTGCCCAAATATTAGGTTTTAAAGACATCATGCCTAATGCCATGGATGGAGTAAGCGATAGAGATTTTGCTTTAGATTTGCTTTATAATATAGCGGTAATTTTTACACATACTTCAAGACTCTGCGAGGAAATGATTTTATTCTCTAGTTCAGAATACGGCTTTTTAACGATAAGCGATAGTTTTTCTACCGGAAGTTCTATAATGCCACAAAAAAGAAATCCTGATGTTTGTGAGCTTATACGAGGAAAAACAGGTCGTGTTTATGGCAATTTAATTTCCCTTCTTACAATAATGAAAGCATTGCCTTTGGCTTATAATAAGGATATGCAAGAGGATAAAGAAGGCCTTTTTGATAGTGTTAAAACCGCACGAGATAGTTTGGTAATTTTAAATGCTATGTTGAAAAAAATTCAAATCAACAAAGAAAATATGCTTCAATCTTGCAAAAAAGGTCATTTATTGGCTACAGATTTGGCTGATTACTTGGTACGTGAAAAAAATATTCCTTTTAGAAAGGCACATTTTATCGTGGGAAATATTGTTGCACAGGCGGAAAGAAAAGGAATTGATATAAGTGAAATTAAAGATCTTGGAGAGTTTGATCCTGTTTTTGATAAAAAAACTATAGAGCTTTTAGACTTTGAAAATTCTTTAAATTCTAAAAAAAGTGAAGGATCGAGTTCTAAGGCTAGCGTGGAAAAACAGATTAAAATTTTGGAACGATTTTTAGATTCTTTGTGAATCAATGTTTAGAATTTTTACTAAACATTGAATCTAAAATGCATTACATCTCCATCTTGAACAATATAATCTTTTCCTTCAAGACGCAGTTTTCCAGCTTCTTTTGCTTTATTTTCTCCGCCATACTCTATAAAGTCTTCGTATGAAATAACTTCGGCTTTTATAAAACCTTTTTCAAAATCATTATGGATCACACTTGCTGCTTTTGGTGCTTTCCAACCTTTTTTTATCGTCCAAGAACGCACTTCAATAACTCCAGCTGTAAAATAATTAATAAACCCAAGTTTAGAAAAAGCAGTGCGTATTATCTGATCAAGCCCACTTTCATTAGCCCCTAAAGAATTTAAGAATTCATGACTTTCTTCATCACTCAAGCTTACTAATTCTTCTTCGATTTTAGCACAAAGTTTGATAACTTCATGATTATTTTTTTTTGCGTATTCTTTTAAGACTTTTACGTAATCATTATCTTCATTGATCCCATCCTCATCAACATTGGCTCCGTAAATAACTTCTTTGGCAGAAAGCAATCTTAATTCTTTGATTAAATTTTTATAAGTTTCACTTTCTTTATCAGGGTAGGAACTAGCGGATAAACCTTTGTTTAAGTGTTCTAATAATAAATTAGCAAGTTCTAAATTTTCTTTTGCGCCTTTTTGATTGGATTTAACTTCTTTATTAAGCTTTTCAATTTTTTTATTAAGCTGTTCAATATCTGCTAAGATTAACTCTGTATTAATGATTTCTACATCCCGTATAGGATCTACTTTTCCTTCAACATGAGTAATATTTTCCTCATCAAAACAACGAACTATGTGCAAAATCATTTCAGTTTCTCGTATATTAGAAAGGAATTTATTTCCTAACCCTTCGCCTTTGCTTGCTCCTTTTACAAGTCCTGCTATATCTACAAATTCAATTAGAGAATGCATAATTCTTTCAGGTTTTACAATTTTTGCAAGCCTATTAAGTCTTGTATCAGGAACTTCAACCATAGCTTTATTAGGCTCAATAGTGCAAAATGGATAGTTTGCACTTTGAGCATTTTGAGCTTTGGTTAATGCGTTGAAAGTTGTTGATTTTCCAACATTTGGAAGTCCTACTATTCCAACTGAAAGACTCATTTAGACTTCCTTAAAAGATGAATTAAAAAATTAACACACATTCTTACTCCAGCACCACTAGCACCAAAACTTGAATATCCCCAAGCTTTTTCCACGTAAGCAGGACCAGCTATATCAAGATGTAACCATTTGTCTTTATACTCTTTGCGTATGAATTTATCTAAAAATAATCCAGCAGTAATTGCTCCACCATAACGACTAGAAGCTGTATTGCTAACATCAGCAATATTGGATTTTATGAGTTCTTTTAAATGAGGATTAAAATGTAAAATAGTTGTATATTCTCCGCTTTTTTTAGAGCTTAAATAGAATTCATTTTGTAATCCTTCGTTATTTCCCATAATAGCACTTGTATATTCTCCAAGACCTACTACACAAGCTCCTGTCAAAGTAGCCATATCGATAAGTAAATCTGGTTTTAGATCTTGTGCATACGAAAGACAATCAGCTAAAACAAGACGACCTTCAGCATCTGTATTTCTAACCTCTATACTAACTCCTTCACGAGAGATCAATACATCATCAGGCTTATAAGCATTTCCACCTATCATATTTTCTGTGGCTCCTAAAATACAATGCACTTCTAAATCCAAATTGAGCTCCGATACAGCTTTTATTATACCCATTGCAGCAGCAGCACCGCTTTTATCAGCTTTCATAGTTAGCATAAAATCTGAAGGCTTTAAACTAAGTCCGCCACTATCATAAGTTAAGCCTTTTCCTACAAATACAATACGTTTTTTAGAATTTTTAGCTTTGTAGCTAAGATGAATCAAGCGTGGTGGATGTATGGAAGCGCGATTCACAGCTAAAAAAGCATTCATTTTTTCTTTTTCAAGAAATTTTTCATCATAAATTTTACAAGTGATGTTTTTGTTTTCTTTTGCTAATTTTTTTGCATCTTCAGCCATTTTCAAAGGGGTATAAATTTCAGGAATTTCATTGACTATATCTTTAGTAAAATTGGTGGCATTGGCTAAAATTTGACCACGTTCTAATCCTAGTTTTGCTTCATCTAAATTAAATTTTTTGCCATTTAATTCTTCACTGGAAATAATAATTTTTTTAAGCGTATTTGCTTTCTTTTCACTTTTATATTTATCAAATTTATACGCTCCAAAAAGTATTCCTTCTGTTAAAGAAATGAAGCTTCTAACAACACAATCTCCGATAATACTAGGCATTTTAATGCTTTTAATATTTAATTTTTCTAAATTTTTATAAGCATTGCAAAGTGATAGTCTTATATCTTCATAAGATAAACTTTTTAATTCTGTAAATAATTTTTGATTTCTTGTATCAAGTAATACGCCTTCACCTTGAAAATTATTTAATTTAAAAAAATCTTTTTCTTTACTAAATTTTTTCAAATTTTTATTTTGAATAAAAACAAGCTCAAAATCAGCCTTAATAGAATTTAATTTTTTATTACTAAGTTCAAATTGCATTATTTTCTCCTTTTTTCTTTAAGTATAGCTTTTTCTATTTGTTTAAAACCAAAAATCAATAAAGATAAAAAACCGATTACAGCTATAACGGCTAAGTACCAGTAATCTTTAGTCCATTCTTTTGCCCAGTGTAAGAATTCTTGGATTAAACCTCCAAAATACCAAGCCAAAAGAATGGTTATAGCAGCCCAAACCCAAGCACTTAAAAGATTAATTATAGCAAATTTTTTGCTACTATAGCGTGTGATGCCTATACTCATAGGAATAATAGTTCTAAAACCATACATGTAGCGTTGTATAAAGATTATAGGCCAGCCAAAACGTTGTAAAAGTAAATGTGCTACAGCAAATTTACGTCTTTGAGATCGTAGTTTTTTTTGAATGTATTTTTTATTGTATCTTCCAATATAAAAATAAATTTGATCACCAACAAAACCGCCAAGTCCAGCTATAAAAATAGCTAAAGCTACGTGCATTTTTCCATCATGTGCAGCGACTCCGGCTAAAATAAGCCCAATTTCTCCCTCTAAAATACTCCAGCAAAAAAGTATTAAGTAACCCCAAGTTTCAACGTGTTTATTCCAAATTTTTATAATAAAATCTTCTAAAGAAAAATCATTTTTAACCAAAACATAAAAAATATAAGCTATAAAAGTAATTAAAATTATAAAAATAAAAAATTTGAACCATTTTTTCATTATTGATTTTTCTCCTTAAAAATGTAAAACACTATAGACAGGACAATGTTCTTGTAATTTTTGCATTCCACCTAAATTTTTTAAATTAATTAAAAAGCAAGATTCTATACATTGGCCCCCAGCTTTTTTGATTAGTTCCAAAGAAGCAAGTGCAGTTCCTCCAGTAGCAATTAAATCGTCTATAAGTAAAACTTTTGCATTTTTAATATCTCTAAAAGCATCTTGATGGATTTCTACTTTATCTACACCATACTCTAGTTCATATTCGCAGCTAAAAGTAGTAGAAGGTAATTTGTTTGGTTTGCGTATGGGTACGAAAGGCAAATTTAGTTTTGCGCAAAGCATAGCAGCAAAAATAAAACCTCTGCTTTCCGTTCCTACTATAAAATCTAAATTTTTGTCCTTATAACGTTGACTTAGGTGTTCGAGTAAAAATGATAAAGCGTCTTTATTGTTTAGTAAGGTTGTAATATCTCTAAAAATAATACCTTCTTTTGGAAAATTTGGAATAACTCGTATGCTTTGACATAAAAACTGCTGTTCTTGCTGTGTAAGTTCTTTCATAATAATGCCTCGATTTTTGCTTCTAATTCTTTAATTCTTTGTCTTAGTTTATCATTCTCTAAACGATATTGAGAATTTCTTGTTCTTAAAGAGCTTAAGTCTGTTTTGATTTTATTGAGTTCTTCTGTTAATACGTCTATATTTCCTAAGCTACGTTGAAGTTGTACTTGAAGCTTTCTAATAACGATTTCGGTATCATCTAGATTGTTTTTTATAAAATCTTTAGAAATCTTTTCTTTATTAAGTAAAGTTTTATAATAAAGCAACATCACAATAAGATAAATAACAGCGCAAATAAGTATCGTTAAAATAAGCCAATTTGTAAACATTTTATAAACCCACCTCAATTTT
Source organism: Campylobacter aviculae (assembly GCF_005406215.1). Taxonomy (GTDB): domain Bacteria; phylum Campylobacterota; class Campylobacteria; order Campylobacterales; family Campylobacteraceae; genus Campylobacter_D; species Campylobacter_D aviculae. Next base: position 71,623 of record NZ_NXMA01000006.1, read on the forward strand.
TTGAATTCTTTTTACATGTCTACCTTTTTCAAAAGGAGTTTGAATAAAATTCTCTATAATATCAATAGCCATATCAGCACCAATCAATCTTCCACCTAAGGCTAAAACATTAGCATCATTATGTTTTCTAGCAAGTTTTGCACTAAGACTTTCTTGGCATAAGGCACAACGAATATTTTTGTGGCGATTTGCGGTTATTGATACTCCAATGCCTGATCCACAAATTAAAATACCAAAGCTATTTTGATCTATTTTGGAAGCTAATAGATGTGCAAAATCTGGATAATCACAACTATTAGAGCTATTTGTGCCTAAATCTTCAAAAGCAATTTGTTTTTCTATAAAATAAAGACAAATTTTTTCTTTAAGATGAAAACCTGCGTGATCGCTAGCAATGTAAATTTTTTCTTTAAGCATATTAAAATCCAATTTTAAAAACAAAAATAAATCTTATATTAACATAACAAATCATAAAAATAGCTTTTTAAAAATAATTTTAGGCTAAGTTTTTATTTTCCTTATGTATGTTAAAATTATAAAATAGAAAATTTAATCAATTTTAATACTAAAATTATAATCTAAACCTAAAGGGAAGTTAATGAAGCTTGTACTCATAGGATCTTCAACAGGCGGTCCTAATCAATTGAAATTTTTATTAAATGATGTAGATATCAAAAATACATCTGTAGTAATAGCCCAACATATGGGTGCTAACTTTATTCCTTCGTTTGTCAATCAGTTTGACAAAGAAGCTTTGAGTAAAGTATCTTCTTTGAATGATAAAGAAATGTTAGCTAATGAAATTTATATTTGCCAAAAGAATACAATTTTAACAGGAACTTTAAATATTGTAGCAAATTGGAAAGATGTAGATACTAGTTTTAAGCCTAATGTAGATTTATTGTTTAATTCTGCAGTTCCTTTGGCAAAAACAAATAAAATTCTTGCTATGATTTTAACAGGCATGGGAGATGATGGAGCTAAAGGTTTACTTGAATTACACAAAGCAGGAGTAAAATGTTTATGCGAGAATGAGGCTGATAGTGTGGTTTATGGTATGCCAAAAAGGGCAAAAGATATGAACCCTAGTTTAAGACCTATGAGCTTAAAAGAAATTAAACAAGAAATTTTAAATTTCATAGAACAAGAATAGAGCGGGGGGGGGGATTAATTTAATGGAAGAAAGAATAAAACCTACTGAATTAGAACTTAATGAGTTTATTCAAATTATAAATGAGATTAGCGGTATAGACTTAAATGAAAAAAGAAATATTTTACTTTTAAAATTATCAAAATTTGTTTCAGGAGTAAATGTTAAAACCTTTAGAGATTTTTTAGATAAACTTAAAATCAACAGACACCTTAGACAAGAAACTTTAGATTTTGTAACGATAGGAGAAACTTATTTTTTAAGAGAATTAACACAATTAAAAGAAATTATTTTTTACGCAAAAAGTCTTGAAAGGCATGTGAATATTTTAAGTGCTCCTTGTTCTAGCGGTGAAGAAGTTTATTCTATGGCGATGTTAGCTGCACAAAATTTTATGAAAGATATGCTAATTTTAGGTATAGATATTAATTCAAATGTAGTTGAAAAAGCCAAATTGGGTCAATATCAGGGAAGAACTTTACAAAATTTAAGCGAAAGTGAAAAAAGAAGATTTTTTACCTGTGATGATAATCAAATTTTTACTATTAATAAAAATGAACTATGTAAATGCAAATTTGAACTTTGCAATGTTTTTGAAGATAAATTCTTAAGACTTGGAAAATTTGACATTATAGCATCAAGAAATATGATTATTTATTTTGATCATGAATCTAAGCTTAAATTAATGGAGAGATTTTATCAAATTCTAGCCGATAAAGGAAGATTGTATGTAGGAAGTGCGGATTTAGTTCCAGAAACTATATTTTTTAAGAAGGTTTTTTCATCACATGGGGTTTATTATGAGAAAATTTAGTGCTCATAAAAATGTTACAAAAGGTTACGTTTTTTAATTTATCGAGAAAAATAAATTACATTTTTGAATTATTTTATCGGTTTAATGATAGAATTACCTTAATTAACAACATTGCATTGTGATTAAAATTTTTAAGGAAAAAACTTGATCGAATTAAAAAATGTAAATAAATATTATGGAAACCATCATGTCTTAAAAAATATCAATCTTTCAGTTAAAGAAGGTGAAAAGCTTGTTATTATTGGTCCAAGTGGAAGTGGAAAAAGCACAACAATCCGATGTATGAATGGACTCGAAGAAGTAAGTTCTGGAGAGGTAATAGTTAATAATCTTGTTCTAAACCATAAAAATAAAATTGAAATTTGTAGAAAATATTGCGCTATGGTTTTTCAGCATTTTAATTTATACCCACATATGACAGTTTTACAGAATTTAACATTAGCACCAATAAAACTTCAAAAAAAATCTAAAAAAGAAGCCGAAGAAATAGCATTTAATTATTTAAAGGTTGTAGGCTTGGTAGATAAGGCAAATGTTTATCCTACCACTCTTTCTGGAGGGCAACAACAACGCGTCGCTATAGCAAGATCTCTTTGTACTAAAAAGCCATATATTTTATTTGATGAGCCAACTTCGGCACTTGATCCCGAAACAATACAAGAAGTCTTGGATGTTATGAAAGAAATTTCTCATCAAAGTAATACTACTATGGTTGTTGTTACTCATGAAATGGGTTTTGCAAAAGAGGTGGCTGATCGGATTATTTTTATGGAGGAGGGAGTAATTGTAGAGGAAAATATTCCAAGCAATTTTTTTTCTAATCCAAAAACCGAAAGAGCGCGACTCTTTTTGGGAAAAATTCTTAAAAACTAACCAAATTTGAAAGGAGAAAAGATGGTTTTTAAAAAAATTTTATTAAAGTTGGTAATTTTTGCTTTAGGTGTTTGTATTGTGTTTAACAGTGCCAATGCAGCAGAAGGAAAACTTGAATCCATCAAAACTAAAGGGCAGTTGATTGTTGGAGTTAAAAATGATATACCTCATTATGCCTTACTTGATCAGACAACTGGAGAAATTAAAGGCTTTGAAGTTGATATTGCAAAGTTACTTGCTAAAAGTATTTTGGGCGATGAAAAAAAATTAAAATTAGTTGCAGTCAATGCTAAAACAAGAGGACCTTTACTTGATAATGGTAGTGTAGATGCAGTGATAGCAACTTTTACGATTACACCGCAAAGAAAAAGAATATATAATTTCTCAGAGCCTTATTATCAAGATGCTGTAGGACTTTTAGTTTTAAAAGAAAAACATTATAAATCTTTAGCAGATATGAAAGGTGCAAATATCGGCGTAGGTCAAGCCACAACCACAAAAAAAGTTATAGGAGAGGCTGCTAAGAAAATTGGTGTAGATGTTAAATTTAGTGAATTTCCTGATTATTCAAGTATTAAAGCAGCATTGGATACAAAAAGAGTTGATGCATTTTCTGTAGATAAATCAATTTTATTAGGTTATGTTGACGATAAAAGTGTGATTTTGCCTGATAGTTTTGATCCTCAATCTTATGGTATTGTAACCAAAAAAGATGATCCAGCTTTTTCAAAATATGTTAATGATTTTGTGAGAGATCATAAAAACGAAATCGATGCCTTAGCTAAAAAATGGGGTTTATAATATTATGAATGAAAGTATAGGTTTTGTTGATCATCTAAGACAAATTCTTACTTCTTGGGGTTTGTATGATGAAAATAGTATAAGTCCTTTTGCGGTATGGAAATTTTTAGATGCTTTAGATAATAGTGATGCTTTTATCGATGGCTTTATCTATACTTTAGAAGTAAGTATCCTTGCTTTGCTTATAGCGATAATTTTTGGAACTATAGGTGGAGTTATGGCTACGAGTAAATTTAAAATCATAAGAGCCTATACTAAAACTTATGTGGAGCTTTTTCAAAATGTTCCTTTGGTGATACAAATTTTCTTCTTATTTTATGCTTTGCCCGTTTTAGGAATACGACTCGATATATTTACAATTGGTGTATTAGGAGTTGGAGCTTACCACGGAGCTTATGTAAGTGAAGTGGTTAGAAGTGGAATTTTAGCTGTACCGAAAGGGCAGTTTGAAGCTTCTACTTCTCAAGGATTTACTTATATCCAACAAATGCGCTATATTATACTCCCACAAACTGTAAGAATTATTTTGCCTCCTATGACAAATCAAATGGTAAATTTGATTAAAAATACTTCTGTATTACTCATTGTGGGTGGAGCTGAGCTTATGCATTCTGCAGATAGTTATGCAGCTGATTACGGAAATTACGCACCAGCTTATATATTTGCAGCAATTTTATATTTTATAATTTGTTATCCTTTGGCTTATTTTGCAAAGGCTTACGAAGACAAGTTAAAAAAAGCACATTTGATAAGATAAAGGGACTGCTATGGAAAATGTTTTTAATGAGCAAAATATTAATTTTCTAATACAAGGTTTATTTCTTACGTTAAAAATTGCTTTAGCTACTTGTATTATTTCGATTATTTTTGGAACTTTTTTAGCTATAACTAAAAATTATGGTGATAAATTAAGTAGATTTTTAGCGGCTTGTTATATAGATATTTTTAGAAATACTCCATTATTATTATGGATGCTTGCAGCTTGTTTTGTCTTACCTGTTTTTTTTGGACAATTTCCACAAGCTTTTTGGGGAACTGTAGGATTTTCATTATATACTAGTTCGGTTATGGCTGAAATTATTCGAGGGGGTTTAAATTCCATTCCAAAAGGGCAGTTTGAAGCAGCTTATTCTCAAGGTTTTAGTAAATTTTTTACTCTTTTTTATATTATTTTACCTCAAACTTTTAGAAAGATAATGCCTGCTTTATTATCGCAAATTGTGACCACTGTAAAAGATACAGCTTATTTGGCAGGTCTTGGTATAGCAGAGCTTACATATAATTCTAAAACTATATTGGCAAAATTAACTAGTTTTGAAGAAATATTGACTATGATTGGTATTGTTGCTGGAATTTATTTTGTAATATGTTTTTCGCTTTCTATGTTGGTAAGATATTATGCCAAAAAAACAGCTTATATATCTTGAAATTTTAAAATTTACAGCTATTTTTAACGAATGTTTTAATAAAATCATGTTTTTAAATTTTATAAACAAATTAAGGTTATGTTATGCGAGGTTATAAGATTTTTTCAGGTTCGGCCAATATGGAATTTGCAAGACAAATTTCTAAATATCTTTCTCTACCTTTAAGCGATGCAGGTGTAAAACGTTTTAGTGATGGAGAAATCAGTGTTCAAATTGATGAAAGCGTTCGCGGTAAAGATGTTTTTATTATTCAAAGCACTTGTATTCCTACAAATGATAACTTAATGGAACTTTTGATTTTAACCGATGCTTTACGTCGTTCAAGTGCAAAATCAATTACAGCTATTATTCCTTATTTTGGTTATGCAAGGCAAGATAGAAAAGCTAATCCTAGAGTACCAATTACAGCTAAGCTTGTTGCAAATTTAATTCAAGCAGCGGGCATTGATCGTGTAGCAACTATTGATTTACACGCTGGACAAATTCAAGGTTTTTTTGATATACCTGTTGATAATCTTTATGGAAGTATAGTGTTTAATGACTATATAAAAAGTAAACATTTTAAGAATGCTGTTATTGCGAGCCCTGATATTGGTGGAATTGCAAGAGCTAGAAGTGTTGCAAAACATTTGGGGCTTGATATAGTTATAGTCGATAAAAGAAGAGAAAAAGCTAATGAAAGCGAAGTGATGAATATCATAGGTGATGTAGCAGACAAAGAAATCGTTTTAGTTGATGATATTATAGATACGGCAGGAACTATAGTAAAAGCTGCTGAAGCTTTAAAGGATAAGGGTGCTAAATCTGTAATGGCGTGTTGCACTCATCCGGTTTTAAGTGGTCCAGCATATGAAAGAATCGCTACCGGTGCTATAGATGAACTTGTTGTTACTGACACTATACCTTTAAAGCAAGAATTGCCAAATATAAAAGTTTTAAGTGTTGCACCTGTATTTGCAGAAGTTATACGACGAGTGTATCATAACGAAAGTGTAAATTCTTTATTCCTTTAAAATTATTTCTATAGGTTTAACCTATAGATTTACATATTTTTAAGCATAAAAATTATTCCTAGCATTTTTAAAAATTATTTTTAGAATACAAAAGATTTAAAAAAAATTAATAGTTTATTTATTATAATTATTTTTTATTTCAAAAAGGAGTAAGAGTTGAAAAAAATTTTATGGTTTTTTGTGGCTTTATTGGGAGCTGTTTGCTTTTGTTATCTTGCTTTGCAAAATGGCGAAAAAGTTTCGGCTATTTACTTAGTTGTGTCGGCTGTCTGTATTTATATGATAGGGTATAGACTTTATGGTTGTTTTATAGCATTTAAGGTGTTTGGCTTAGATAAAAATCGAGCTACTCCTGCTAAAGTAGAAAACGATGGACAGAATTTTGTTCCAACAAATAAAATTGTTTTATTTAGCCATCAATTTGCTGCTATTGCAGGAGCTGGTCCTTTAGTTGGTCCCGTTTTGGCTGCTCAAATGGGTTATTTGCCTTCTATGATTTGGATTTTAGTTGGAGGGGTTTTGGCAGGGTCTGTCCATGATTTTTTAGTACTTTTCATTTCTATGCGTAGAAAAGGTCGCAGTCTTGGGGAAATGATCAAAGATGAAATGGGAAGTTTTACTGGTGGAGTGGCTATGGTGGCTATTTTCGGGATCATGATTATAATCATCGCTATTTTAGCAATGGTTGTAGTTAAATCTTTGGCAAATTCTCCTTGGGGATTATTTACCATAGCAATGACTATTCCTATAGCTATATTTATGGGAATTTATATGCGTTTTATACGTCCAGGTAGAGTGGGTGAAGCGTCAATTATTGGTTTTATTTTATTGCTTCTTTCGATTCATTATGGTCACTATGTATCAATTAATCCTACTTTAGCGAAATTTTTTACTTTTGATCAGCCTACATTAGCATTTATGATTATGGGATATGGATTAGTTTCATCGCTTTTACCTGTTTGGTTTTTCTTAGCTCCAAGAGATTATCTTGCTACTTTTTTAAAAATGGGCGTTATTGTTGTGATGGCTTTGGCAATTTTATTTGTTGCACCTGATTTTTTAATGCCAAAAGTTAATTATCAATATCTTGATGGAACAGGCCCTGTTTTTGCAGGATCTATTTTTCCTTTTTTATTTATTACTATAGCTTGTGGTGCTATTAGTGGCTTCCATGCTTTGATTTCAAGTGGAACAAGTCCAAAAATGCTGGAAAATGAAGAACATGCTTTGTTTGTAGGATATGGAGCTATGCTTGCTGAAAGTGGCGTGGCTGTTATGGCTTTAATTTGTGCTTGTATTTTACATCCTGGAATTTATTTCGCAGTTAATTCTTCTTCTGCTTTAATTGGGACTGATTTGGTTCAAGCTGCTAAAACAATTAGCGAATGGGGATTTGCAGTTACTCCGCAAGAAATAGCACAGCTTACTAAGGATATAGGAGAACATAGCATTTTATCAAGAACTGGTGGGGCACCAACATTTGCATTGGGAGTTACTTTAATCTTGCATCAAATTTTTGGTGGAGTTGAATTTATGGGATTTTGGTATCATTTTGCAATTTTATTTGAAGCTTTGTTTATTTTAACAGCTGTTGATGCAGGAACTAGAACTTCTAAATTTATGATTCAAGATATATTAGGAAATGTTTATAAGCCTTTAGGAAATATTCATAATGTTTGGGCTGGTTTATTAGCTACTATTATCAGCGTTTCTTGTTGGGGGTATTTTTTATATCAAGGAGCTATCGATCCAAATGGAGGAATTTACACTTTATGGCCACTTTTTGGAGTGAGTAATCAAATGCTAGCAGGTATGGCTTTACTTTTAGTCAGTGCAATTCTTGCTAAAATGGGTAAAAAAAGATATCTTTGGGTAACTTTGGCACCTGCGACATTTGTTTTAATCGCAACTCTTTATGGAGGAATTCAAAAAGTATTGCCTTATGAAGAAGGTGCGAAAGTTCATAATGCAGTAAGTCATATAGCTACTGCTCAAATGAATAAAAAAAGTATTGATAAGTTAGAAGAAGAAATTGAAACGCTTAAAACTCAAAAAGGAAATCTAGGTACGGAAGAACAAGTAAAAATTGAAGAACAAATTCAATCCAAAGAAAAGCAAATTTCTAATTTATCACACTCTTTATTTGGAAATGTATTAGATGCAATTTTATGTATATTCTTTATGCTCACTACTTTACTTGTAATAATTTCTTGTATAGGAATTTGTATAGGTAAAATAAAAATTCCATTAAAAGAAAGTCCGTATGTTAAACTTGATTCTTTAAATGCTAAAGAAGCTTAGAATTTATTATGAAAAGGCCGAAAGGTTTTTTCATCCCTTAGTTGGGCTTTCAAGTTATGATAAATATTTAGAGCATATGAAAGAAACCCACCCTGAAAAAATCCCCAAAACAAGAGGGGAATTTTTTCAAGAATGTTTAGAAAAGAAATACAATAGTGGTGGTTTAAACAAGTGTTGATAGTCTTATAGGATAAAGTTTTATCAAACAAAAATTTAAGACTAGCGATTTAAAAACCGCGAGCCTTTTTTAACTCATCACTAATTGGTTTTTTATGACCACGTGCATCAACGCTTACATAGGTTACAGTAGCAGAGGTTACATTGATGAAAATTGGACAACCAAATTCATCAGATCTTTGTGCGACAACTTCTACTTGGACTTTTATTGATGTTGTACCAACTTTTACAACTTTTGCATAACAAGAAATAACATCTCCCACAAACACAGGTTGTTTAAAAACGACTTGCTCCATAGAAATCGTTACAACTCTTTCAGGTGAAAGTTCTCTAGCTGCTATTGCTCCCGCAGAATCAATTTGTGATAAAATCCATCCGCCAAAAATATTGCCTGCTGAGTTAGTATCTCTAGGCATAGCAACTATTTTAAGTTTTGGTTCCCCCATATCTTTCATTTTTTACTCCTTATTTTAAATAATACATTATAATTCAATAAAATTAAGTAAAGCTAAGAAAGGAAATAAATTTATGAATAATTTTAAAGAAATAGCAAAACTTATAAAAAAACACAAAAAAGATATTAATCTTTTCTATAAACTTTTAGATTTAAAAGAATGGGGAGAATACTTTGAAAGACTAGTTCAACTTAGCGAATTAAAAAAAGATAAAACCACCCTTTTGGCTATTCTTAAACGTTTAATAGATTTAAAAGAGGAAAATTTAGTACAAGAATGGAAAAAAAATAATTTTAAAGAAGAAAAAATTGTAGAGTTGAAACATAAATTTTATCTTGAAGTGAAACAATTTTATGAATTAGAGCATCAAAACCTTATCAATGAAATTGCAGATAAAAAACTACTCAATGAATTTTATCAAACTCTTATACAAGGAGTTCATAATATAGGAGTTGTTATAAATGCTTTTGAAATTTCCTGGACTAAAGAAATTATAGAAAAAAATAATAAAATTTTAGCATCGCAATTTCCAAATCTTAACGATGCTATTAGTTTCTTGCAAAAGAATGGATTGTATCAAACTACTCCGCAAGGAGAAATTTGTGAAAGAAGTTATGGAATCTTAATAAGAATAGGAAATTTATGGAAATTTGTTCCTTATGCAAGATTTTTTGAAAATGAAACTTTAAAACTTGAATTTGCTTTTGATGAAATGATTGATAAATTAAAAATTTTTGCTAAAGAACAAGATGAAATAGCTTATATAAAATATTTTGAAAAATTAAAAGCTGCGTTTTGTGAAAAAGACGAAAGTAAAATAATTGGAGCGTGGCAAGAAGCAGAACTTGCTTGGATGGATGTTAGATCTCCTTTGCAAGTTGGACATCCTTTGGAATATTATGAAGATCATTATACTCATGCTGTAGCACTAGAATGGGATATAAGATTAGAAGATGAAAGTGATTTTAATGCTTTAAATTTTAGCAATGAAATAAAACAAAGTTTTATAAGAGTATATGAAAATATAAATATTGAAGATGAAAAATTAAAAAAAGAAGTGTTAAATAATATAGACAAAACTCAACTTTATATTTGCACCCCTATGATATTTTACGGAGCCGAACTTAAAGGTTTGTTTTCAGCACAAGTTGTTCCTAATGATGAATTTGTAAGCAACATAGCCGGAAAAAAGATTTTTGCATTTTTAAATTTTGTCTATGAAAATGCATTGACTCAACCATTTATGAAAATAGCTAGTGAGGTTTTTGATAAAGAATTTTTAACCTATGGAAGAGAAATTCTCTTTTTTAAGGAAGATATTTGGAAGCGTGTTTATGAAATTTCAACTATAGGACATGAATTTGGACATATCTTTTTTATCGCCAATGACAGCGAAAAGAAAATGAATAAAAGCGGTTTCTTTAAAAATATAGAAGAGTATAAAGCGACAACTGGAGGATTGGTTAATTTCTTTTTTAATGAAGAGGAGAATTTAAAAATGCCTGTTTTTCACGATCTGATAAAAAGATCTATTTCTTTGATAGCTTGGCAAAAAGTTGATGAAGTACAACCTTATTATACAGAAGGACTTATTCATCTTTCTTTACTTTTTCAAAGTGGGGTTTTAAGTTTTAAAGATAATCAGTTAAAGATTAATTTTAATCTAGAATTTTATGAAAAATTTAAACTGATAGCTTTAAATACTTATTATGAATTAGCAAGGCATTATGTTTTAAAACTTGATGCAAAGGATTTTTTAAATCATTTTTGTAATATAGAAAATGAAGTCTTTATGCCTGTGCTACTTGAGTGTAGAGAATTTGTTCAATTTTATTATAGCTTATATGAAAAAATTGGTAATGAAGTTGATGATAGTGGAGAATTTGAATACTATAAATCCAAAAAATGTTGAAAATTTTTGAAAAAATCTTAAAAAATTATGTTTTTTACTTGATATTGTTTTTTTAATATGCTAGAATTAGACGTTTCAATAAAAAAAACAAAAGGAGCTTTTTATGACTAAAGCAGATTTTATTTCAAAAGTTGCTCAAACTGCTGGGCTTACAAAAAAAGATGCTACGGCTGCTACTGATGCAGTAATTGCTACTATTACTGAAGTATTAGCTAAAGGCGATAGTGTTAGCTTTATTGGTTTTGGTACTTTTTCAACAGCTGAAAGAGCTGCAAGAGAAGCTAGAGTTCCAAGCACTGGTAAAACTATCAAGGTTCCTGCTACTAGAGTTGCTAAATTTAAAGTAGGTAAAAATCTTAAAGAAGCTGTTGCTAAAGCAAAAAAGAAAAAATAATTTTTTTGGCTAGAAATTTTCTAGCCTCTTTTTATATAAAAATTTATTCTCAGTCTTTAAGGCTTTGTGTTAAAGCTATCTTCTTAATTCAAAATCAAAATAAAAGTCTATAGGTTTGTTATCATCCATTAATTCCGCTCTAAAACGCATAATATTCATTGAGCAAGCAGAAAGGATAAATTGTGCTTCGTAGTCCGTTTTGTTAATTGGATGAATTTTAGGTTTAATTTCACCCATAAACATATTTAATCCATAAATCTTTATTCCTAAATTTTCATAAAATCCTAAATTTTTAATTTTTAATTGTATAGTTTGTAAAGATCGAATAGGTTTTGGTGTTAAAGAAATTAAAATTTCTTTATCTTTAAATTTATAAATACAATCTTTAGAATTTAAATCGCAAGAAAGCTCTGATTTATCGTTATTTTTTGTTCTATCTTTTGAGATATAAAAATCAAGCGTAATATACAAAATAAACAATACTAAACCAAAAATTAAAATAAAAAGTAATTTTTTCATTAGAAGTATTCCTTGATTTGGTTATTAATATAAAATTATATCAAAATTAAAATTTATTTCTTTAACTGTTTTTAATAATTATTTTTTAAGAAAAAAATAATATAATCACAATCACTTATTTTTACAAAGACTTTGTTTATATTATAAAATTTATGTTTTACAAGGAAATACTTTGCTTAAAAGAATTATATTTTTGTTTTTTATTTGTATTTCAATGCTTAGGGCATCATCTGATTTGGTTAAAATTTATTTAGATCAAGGACTTGATGCTGTTGGTGTAGCAATTGAAAAAGAGTTAATGGATAAAAATTTTTGGTTGTCTGAAATCGGAGATAAGAATATTTCTCTTGGCTATTATGATGATAATGTTGCTATCGTGCTTACTAATAAAACTAATAAAATACTCCGTGTATTTTCATACGATAATGGAAAAGTTAAGCAACTTTTTGAGCAAAAATCAATCATTACGGGTCTTATGGGGGATAAGCGGTTTGAGGGAGATTTAAAAACCCCGGTAGGTTTTTATGAGCTTGGAAAGAAATTTAACCCCGGTGATCCTTATTATGGTCCTTTTGCTTTTGCTACTACTTATCCGAATTTACTCGATAAATTACAAGGCAAAACAGGTGGTGGAATTTGGATACATGGTTATCCTTTAGATGGAACAAGACTTGATGAATTTAAGACAAGAGGCTGTATAGCTTTATTTAATGAAAATCTTGAAAAATTTGCAAAAGTGGTTCAAGATAAAAAAGTATTTGTTATGACAGAGGAGAAAAATAAAATTCGAGCTAATAGAGAAGAAATTGCTTCTTTGCTTGCAGATCTTTTTGCTTGGAAACTTGCTTGGACTAATAGTGATACTGAATCTTATTTAAAATTTTATGATAAAAAAGAATTCAAGCGTTTTGATAAAATGAATTTTGATCAATTTGCCTCTATGAAAAAAGCAATTTTTTCACGTAAAGAAAATAAAAAAATTAAATTCTCAAAGATTAGTATTAGCCCTTATCCAAATTTAGAGAATGAGGTAATGTATAGAATTGCATTCTATGAAGATTATTACACTAAAAATTATCAATTTAAGGGTAATAAAATTTTATATGTTAAAGTTGATGATAAAGGAAGAATGAAAATTTTAGCAGAGCAATAAATGTCTTTAATTAAAATTAATCAAAAGGCTTATGAGAATAATTTAAAAAAAATTATTACTAGAATAGGTAATCCTTCAAAACTTATTTGTGTTTTTAAAGACAATGCTTACGGACATGGAGCTAAAATTTTAGCTCCAATTGCTAGACTTTTGGGTATTGATTTTATTGCTGTTAAAAATGAAAAAGAAGCCTATGAGCTTGAAAATTTTTTTAAAAATATTTTAATACTTTCTCATCGCCCCCATGGGAATGAAAACCCTAAATTTATTTATGCTTTAAACGAAATCTCTAAAATTCAAGAATATAAAAGCGGAACACAAATTCATCTCAAAATAGACACCGGTATGCATAGAAATGGAATTTGTATAGAAGAGATAGAAAATGCTTTTTTAAAGATTGATAAGTTAAAATTAAATTTGAAGGGAGTTTTTACTCATTTTTCAAGCGCGGATGAATTAGATGCAAGTTTTTTTATTCAAAAAGAAAAATTTTTTCAAGTTAAGACTTTAGCTAGAAAAAATTATGATGGTTTGGCTTGTCATTCTTATAATTCTGCTGCATTATTTAGAGCACAAGAAATGCCTCAAGATGAATTATTTAGAATAGGAATTGCTCAATTTGGCTATGGAGATAAAAATTTAGAAAAAGTTTTAAGTCTTTATGCACATAAACTAAGCGAAAGAGTTTTAAAATCTGGTCAAAGTGTTGGTTATGGCAGATCTTTTAGTGCGGAAAAGAATTTGAAAATTGCTACTTACGATTTAGGTTATGCTGATGGATTATTTCGTTACAATGGAAAAGGTGATTTGTTTTTGACTAATAATAAAAAAATTTTAGGAAAAATTTCAATGGATAGTTTTTCTTGCGAAGAATGTGGAGATGAAGTTTGTGTTTTTAATGATGCTGAGATTTGGGCAAATTTCTTTAATACAATTTCCTATGAAATTTTAGTTAAGCTTCATCCCGATATTCCAAGGATTTTAGTATAAATGTTTAATATAGTCTTGGTTCATCCTAGAATCCCTCAAAATACAGGTAGTATAGGCAGAATGTGTTATAATGCAGGTTTTAAACTCCATATTATAAAACCTATTGTTTTTGATATTTCTCAAAAGAGTGTACGTAGGGCAGGACTTGATTATTGGGAAAAATTAGAGCCTATAATTTGGGAAAATTTAGAGCTTTTTTTGAAAAAAAATTTAATTTTTAAAGAGAGATTCTTTTTTGCCACTACAAAAAGCAATAAACCCTATTTTGAAGCCAAATTTCAGGAAAATGATTTTTTATTTTTTGGTAGTGAAAGTTTTGGTTTGCCTATGGATTTGATGCAAATTAATTGGCAAAATGCAATTACTATTCCGATGAAATCTTGTGGAAGAAGTTTAAATTTGGCTACCAGTGTTGGTATTATTTCTTATGAGGCCTTAAGGCAAAATTTTACACATTTTGTTTCATAAATTCACACATTTATATTTTTTTTAAAAGTATTTATTCAAAGTAAATGTTTTTTCATAAAAATTATGTTAAAGTAGTTATAAAATCAATATAAAAGGAAAAATATGGGAGAGCAAAATTTAAATTTACTAGCTTCAACAATTTCATTAATGAGTGAAAAAATTATAGGTTATCTTGGAAATATTATACCTTATACAGATACAATTATGGTTATTTTACTTATCATTTGCGGAATTTATTATAGTTCTTTAACCGGATTCGTTCAGTTTCGTATGCTTAAATCTGTTTTTGCAATTTTGACTGAAAAAAATGGAGAGCAATCAAAAGAGCATATTTCTCCATTTCAAGCTTTGATGATATCAACAGCTTCTAGAGTAGGCATAGGTAATATTGCAGGAATTTCTTATGCATTGACAACTGGTGGAGCTGGAGCTTTGTTTTGGATGTGGGTTATGGCATTTTTTGGAGGAGCTTCAGCTTTTGCAGAAAGTACTTTAGCGCAAGTTTATAAATCAAAAGATGAAACAGGTGGTTTTAAAGGCGGCCCTGCTTATTACATAAGAAAGGCTTTAGGATCACATTTTTTTGGTTCATTTTTTGCTTTTATTCTTATCATTACTTATGCGTATGGCTTTAATGGTTTGCAAAGTCAAACTATGACATCGGCATTTAAGGTATATTATGATATGTTTAATCCAGGCGCTACAGTAGGATTTTCTTCGAGTTATTGGCCAGTAGTAATCGGTATTATTTTAACGATTTTTGGAGCATGGATGTTTTTTTCACACCATACAAAAATAGGAAAAGTAAGTTCTTTGATTGTCCCTTTTATGGCTATGGCTTATATTTTACTTGCTGTTATTGCAGTTTTAATCAATTTTGATAAGATTCCTTTGGTAATTCATATTGTTTTAGAAAACGCTTTCGATTTTAAAGCAATTTTTGGAGGTTTTGCTGGTTCTGCTTTAGTAATAGGAATTAAAAGAGGGCTTTTTTCAAATGAAGCAGGTATGGGTTCAGCTCCAAATGCAGCAGCAGCAGCACTTACTAGTCATCCTGCAAAACAGGGCATTATTCAAGCTTTTTCTGTTTTAATTGATGTGATAGTTTGTACAAGTTCAGGGTTTTTAGTACTTTTTTCTATGGCATATTTAAATTTTCACGGAAGTAACCTCGGGGATGGCATGCCTTTAGTTCAAGAAGCCATGAGAGAATATTATGGAAGTTTTGGAATCCATTTTGTTACAATTGCTATTGTGCTTTTTGCAATTACATCATTAATTGGAAATTATTATTATGCACAAACAAATGTAAAATATTTAACAGATTCTAAGTTTGTAATGAATTTATTCAGAATTACTGCAGTAGCTATGATTTTTATCGGTTCTCAAATGAATTTAAAACTTGCTTGGAGTTTGGCAGATCTCACTATGGCATTTATGGCGACGACTAATATCATTTCTTTACTTCTTTTAGGGGGTATTGTTAATAAAGTTCTAAAAGACTTTAATTCGCAGCAAAAATCAGGTCTTGATCCTCATTTTAGTGCTTCAAAATTAGGTATAAAAAATGCAGAATGCTGGGATTAAAAATTAGCCTTGAAAAACTCAAGGCTTACTCAATGATTTAAAACCTTATTTAAAAATTCTTTTAGTCTATCATTTTTAGGATTTTCAAATATTTCTTTTGGGTGTGCGTCAATGGCTATATTGCCTTTATCCATAAAAAAAATACGATTAGCTACATTTTTAGCAAAACCCATTTCGTGAGTAACTACAAGCATGGTTAAGCCTTCTTTTGCAAGTTCTTTCATGATATTTAAAACTTCTCCTATCATTTCAGGATCAAGTGCTGAAGTAGGCTCATCAAATAAAATAACATCTGGATTCATCATTAAACTTCTTGCAATAGCTATGCGTTGTTTTTGTCCTCCTGAGAGTTTATGAGGCATAACCTCTTCTTTATCAGAAAGCCCAACTTTTTTAAGTAAAGTTCTAGCTTTTTTGATTGCTTCTTCTTTATTCAAAATCCCTGTTTTGATTGGAGCTAAGCATAAATTTTGTATAACATTTTTGTTTGCAAAAAGATTAAAATGTTGAAAAACCATACTCACTTTTTGACGAATTTTGTCGATATTTGCAGAGTCGTCTAATATGTTTTGATTATTTATGATGATTTCTCCGCTATCGGCTAGTTCTAGGCGATTAATGCAACGCAAAAAAGTACTTTTTCCGCTACCACTTGGTCCTATAATGGCTATAATGTCGCCTTTGGATACCGAAACATTAATATTTTTTAAAACTTCTAAATCGCCATATTTTTTATTTAAATTTTTTATTTTAATCATTTTTGTTTATCCTAGTTTCAAGTTCTTTAGCAAAATAACTAAAAATTTTTACACTTATATAATAAACAAGTCCTGTAAAAATAAGAGGTTTAGGATTGTAAAAAATGGCTTGCAAACTTTGACTTTGCATAGTAATATCAATCACGCTAATAAAACCAACCACTGAAGTTTCTTTAAATAGAGAAATAAATTCATTGGCTAATGCAGGCAAAATATTTTTTACAGCCTGAGGTAAAATAACTTCTTTCATAGAAGTTTTATAATCAAGCCCCATAGCACGTGCTGCCTCCATTTGTCCTTTATCTATACTATTGATTCCACTTCTAACAATCTCTGCTATATAAGCAGAACTATTTAACCCTAATGCAAATATTGCCGCATAAAGATTATCTACAAAAGTAAAAATAACAAAAGAAAATATCATCAGCTGTAAAATAAGTGGGGTTCCACGTATAATATCAATATATTCATCTATGATAAAATTTAAAGCCTTGATATTGCAAAAACGTAAAATAGCTAAACTAAACCCTACAATGATGCCTATAACTACAGCACAAATGGTCAATAAAAGTGTTATGAAATAACTTTTTAAATAAGCACTAGCATTAGCAGTATAGCCATAAGTTATATTTCCATTAGAATCTTTAATTTGTAAGATTTCAATAGGAAATGAGAAATATCCCCATAAAATAATAATACTAAAAAAGACAAAAATTCTGATATTTTTTTGGTTCAAATTATCACCTTGGTTAAATATTCTTAAGTAAAGTCTGAATTTTATAAAATTATCTTTTGATTTTTCTTTAAAGATTTGTAAAATTATGTTAAAATTTTTACAAAAGGTTAAATTATGTCAATTTTAGAGTCTATTTTAATAGTATTTTTTGTTTTATTGATGATATTTTTCATAGTAGGATTTAATCGTCAAATGAATGAAAAATCTAAATTAAGAGAAGAAAGATTTAAAAAACGAGCAAGGAAAAATAATGAAGACGAGTAAAAAAATTTTAGTTCCGTTGGCGCAAGGTTTTGAAGAAGCTGAATTTATAGGTATAGTTGATGTGTTGAGAAGGGCGAGTGAGTTAAGCGGGAATTTAGAGGTTATTATAGCCTCTTTAAATTCTGAACTTTTAGTAAAAGGTGCCAATGGTATTGTTATAAAGGCTGATTATTCATTAAAAGATGTCGATATTGAAAATTTGGATGCTATTGCTTTAGCTGGAGGTTATGAGGGTATGAATAATCTTAAAAATTCTAATGAAATTCTAAACATAATTCAAAATCTTCATAGTAATGGTAAAATCGTTGCAGCAATTTGCGCTTCTCCTATAGTTTTAAACGCTGCAGGTATTCTAGAAGGGGAATTTGCATGTTATCCAGGTTGCGAAGTAGGACTTAATGGCACTCGTATAAATAAAGCTGTTAATATTAATAAAAATATAATCACATCAGCAGGTCCTGCAACGGCTATTCTTTTTGGTTTAGAGCTTGCAAAGCACTTATGTTCAGTTGAAATCTATAATAGCTTATACGAAGGGATGCTTGTACCCTTAGTGAAATAATTTTGTATTTATTTTTTTGGGTTTTTTAAACCTCCTAGCATATGAAAATGCAAGTGGAATACTTCTTGTCCGCTGTCTTTGCCGCAATTTGTTATGAGTTTATATCCACTTTCATGGATATTTAGCAAAATGGCTAATTCTTGAATAAAACTTGTCATTTTTGCCATAAGTTCAGGTTCGAATTCTTGGAAATTTTTAAAATGTTTTTTAGGAATAATAAGTACATGAATAGGAGCTTTTGGAGCAATATCATGAAATGCTAAAAAATCGTTGTTTTCAAGCACCTTATTGCATGGAATTTTTCCTTCTACTATTTGTTCAAAAATCGTTTTTTCTTGCATTATTTATCCTTAATTTAATGTCAATTTATATAATTATATCTTTAAAGTTTAGTTTTTATGCTGAATTTAAAATAGTTTTTAATAAAATTAAAATCAAAAATATAGTAAATAGGTGTAGAAAATTGCAAAAAATTATTAAACAAATTGAAAAATGTGAAAATTTAAATGATTTAGAAGAACTTAGGGTTTCAGTTTTGGGAAAAAAAGGTGTTTTAACTGAAAGTTTTTCAAAACTTAAAGAATTAGAAGGCGAAGCTAAAAAGGAATTGGCTACCACTTTAAATTTGCAAAAAGAAGCTTTCAATAAGGCTTATTTATCAAAATTTAAAATTTTAGAAAATCTTGCTTTAGAAGAAAAAATGAAACAAGATACACTCGATTTTAATTATTTTGATGAAAGTGTTACAACAGGAGCTTTACATCCTGTGATGAGTACTATGGATAAGATTATAGAATATTTTATAAGCTTAAATTTTAGCATAGAAAAAGGTCCTTTAATCGAAGATGAATTTCATAATTTTGAAGCTTTAAATTTGCCAAAATCACATCCTGCTAGAGATATGCAAGATACTTTTTATTTTGATGATAAGAGACTTTTAAGAACTCAAACATCTCCTGTGCAGATTAGAACAATGCTAACTCAAAAACCACCCATTAGAATGATAGCTCCTGGTGCTGTATTTAGAAGGGATTTTGATATCACTCATACCCCAATGTTTCATCAAATAGAAGGACTAGTAGTAGAGGAAGGTCAGAAAGTAAGTTTTGCTCATTTGAAAAATATTTTAGAGGGGTTTTTACATTATATGTTTAATGATGTTAAAATTCGTTTTCGTCCTAGTTTTTTTCCTTTTACGGAGCCTTCTGCAGAAGTAGATATTTCATGTGTATTTTGTAAAGGTTGTGGTTGTAGAGTATGTAAGCAAACCGGATGGCTTGAAGTTTTGGGGTGTGGAGTTGTAGATCCTAATGTATTTAATTTCGTGGGTTACCAAAACGTAAGTGGCTATGCTTTTGGTCTAGGAGTAGAGCGTTTTGCTATGCTTTTACACCAAATTCCTGATTTAAGATCTTTATTTGAGGGCGATTTAAGATTATTGGAGCAATTTAGATGATAATTACTAAAAGTTGGTTGAATGATTGGTTAGATCTTGAAAATAAAACTATAGATGAAATTACCTATAAGTTAAATTCCATAGGGATTGAAGTAGATAGGGTTTGTGATCTAAAAGTTCCGGATAATATTGTAGTTGGATTTGTAAAAGAAAAAATAAAACATGAAAATTCTGATAAGCTTAGTATTTGCCAAGTGGATATAGGAAATGAAATTTTGCAAATTATATGCGGTGCAAAAAATGTAGAGCAAGGACAATATGTCGCAGTTGCTCTTAAGGGTGCTTGTATGCCAAATGGCATGAAAATACAAGATGCAAAACTAAGAGGTGTAGAATCTCATGGTATGCTTTGCTCAAGTACAGAACTTGGTTTTGGTAAAATCAATGAAGGTATTATGATTTTAGATGAAAGTATTGGAGTTTTGAAGCTTGGAAAAGCATTAAATTCTTACGCAATTTTTAATGATACCTTGATTGAGGTAGAACTTACTCCAAATCGAGGAGATTGCTTAAGCATATACGGAATAGCCTATGATTTATCTGTCGCCTTAGGTTTGAATTTAAAAGAAACTAAAGCTTTTAAAGAAAGTGAAAATGTTTTAGGAATAGGAAGAATATTGCGTTTAGTTGCTCAACAAGATTTAAATAGTTGTTATAATTATAGAGTTATAGAAATTAAAGAAAAAATCCAAATTAATTTGATAATTAGTTTAAGATTGGCACAGATTGAAAATTTCCAAAAAGATCCTATTCAAAATTTGTTAAATTATGTCACACATTCAACTGGAGTGCTATTTAATGCTTATGATTTAAGCAGCTTTACCAAAGAAAATGAAGAAATAACTTTCAATCTAGATAAAGGTAGCTGTGGTGAAACTAAAATTTCTTGCAAAGATAAACTTATCAGTATTAGCGGAATTTATCAAGAAGAAAAGTATAAAAATGAAGAAAATTCTAAGATAGTTATTATCGAGGCAAATTATACTGAACCTAGTATTATAGCAAATGCAAAAACAAATTATAAAAAACAAGATGAAAAAACTATTTATAGAAGTTTTAGAGGAAGTGAACCAAGATTAAATTTAGGAATGGACTTTTTACTCCATATTTTTAAACAAATTCAGAATTTGATCATATATAGTTCTTCTCAACAAACTACACTCAATAAACAACCACTGACTATACCTATAGACATTGAAAGTATCAATAAGATCGTAGGTCAGAATATCAGCAAGGATACAATTTTAGATATTCTTAAAAGGTTAGGTTTTAAAATTATATTTTCAAATGACAAACTTGTAAATATTGAAGTTCCAATGCGCCGATCGGATATAAAGAATTTAGCAGATATTTGTGAAGAAGTAGTTCGTATTATAGGAATTGATAATATCGCTTCTAAGGGCCTAGAATTAGTAGAAAAAAATCGTTTAAATTTAACTTATGAAAATTATAAGCATTTTGTAGAATTAAGAAAAAAAGCTGTTAGTAATGGATATTTTGAAAGTCTGCACTATGTTTTAGATAATGAAGTAGAACTTCAAGAATTAGGTTTTGATTTAGTTAAACTCAAGCTTTTAAATCCTATCAACGCGGAATTAAATACATTAAGAACAACGCTTTTAAATCATCTTTTAAAAGCTATCAGTTTGAATACAAAAAATTCTAAAAAAATTATTAAACTTTTTGAGATTGGTTCTGTTTTTAATGCAAATAATGAAGAATTAAATCATATTGCTTTTGTGCATTCAGGCTATAAAGAGGAAGCTAAAATTTCTAATAAAGCAAAACCAGAATTTGTTAATTTTTATGATTTTCTTTTAGATATTAAAAATATTATCGGAAATTTTGAGTTAAAGGCTTCAAAGTATGATATTTTAAGTCCATACGAACAAGCTGATATTTATATCAATGATTTTAAAGCAGGTTTTATAGGTCGTTTGCATTTGAAGATAGAAAATGAAAAAGACTTAATGAGAACTTATATTTGCGAGTTAAATTTGGATCTGATAAAGCAAGATTTGAAAGTCGCTAAAAATTATTCTAAATTTCCAGCAATTAGTAGAGATCTTAGTGTGCTTATACCTAAAGGATACGAATATAAAAATATTAAAAAAAGTATTGAAGAATTAAATTTAGAAATACTTGAAAATTTTAGATTGGTTGATTTATATAGTGATGAAAATCTGAAAGAATTTTATAGCTTAACTATAGCTTTTACATTTAGAGATAAAAATAAAACTTTAGAGGATACTCAAGTAATAGAATGTATGGATAAAATTCTACAAAGCCTTAAAGATTTAGGGCTAGAATTAAGATGAAAATCAGTGCTTTGTCTTCTGCTTTAAATACAGAAATTTTAGATGTAGCAGCAGATAAAAGCATATCTCATCGTTTTGCAATTTTTTCACTTTTAACACAAGGTGAAAATAGGGCGAAAAATTATCTCTTAGCCGGAGATACTTTAAATACTTTAAAAATATTAGAGCATTTAGGCGCAAAAGTAAAGCGTAATCATTCTAATATAAGCATTATTCCGCCCAAAAAAATTCTTTCTCCAAATTGCGTTTTAGATTGTGGAAACTCTGGCACAGCTATGCGTTTGATGTTGGGGTTTTTATCTGGAATTTCGGGTTTTTTTGTTCTAAATGGAGATAAATATCTAAATAATCGACCCATGGATAGAATTTGCAATCCTTTAAAGCAAATTGGGGCAAAAATTTATGGTAGAGATGAAGCTACTTTAGCACCAATTTGTATAGAAGGGCAAAAGTTAGATTCTTTTAATTATGAGAGTCAGATTCCATCTGCTCAAATTAAAACAGCGATGATTTTAGCAGCCTTTAATGCAAATGGAAAATCTATATTTATAGAATCTTCTTTAAGTAGAAATCATAGTGAAAATATGCTAAAATCGATGGGTGCTCCTTTGAAAATAAGCAAAGATGGACTAAAACTTGAAATATCAAATTTAACAAAACCTTTAAAAGTTCAAGATATTAATATACCTAACGATCCTTCTTCGGCTTTTTATTTTGCTTTAGCAGCTATTATTGTACCTAACTCTAAAATAATATTAAAAAATGTTTTACTTAATCCTACGCGTATAGAAGCTTATAAAATTTTACAAAAAATGGGAGCAAACATTAAAACAAAAATCACTCAAAATGACTTTGAGACTATAGGAGAAATTAGTGCGAGTTCAAGCGAACTTAAAGGTGTTGAGCTAAAAGAAAATATAGCTTGGCTTATAGATGAAATTCCGGCTTTAGCTATAGCTTTTTCTATAGCTAAAGGAAAATCTATACTTAAAAATGCACAAGAGTTAAGAGTAAAAGAAAGCGATAGAATCATGGCTATAGTAAAAAATTTAAAGCTATGTGGTATCAATGTTAAGGAATTTGAAGATGGTTTTGAGATTGAAGGCGGAAAAGTAAATAAAGCCAAAATAAAAAGTTACGGAGATCATCGTATTGCTATGAGTTTTGCCATTTTGGGTTTGGTTTGCGGGATGGAAATTGATGATGTTGAATGTATTCAAACTTCTTTTCCAAAATTTATAGAAATTTTAGTAAGATTAGGAGTTGAAATTGATTATTGAATTAGCTAAAAATTATGGTTTTTGTTTCGGGGTTAAAAGAGCAATAAAAAAGGCTGAACAGATCAAAGATGCAGCAACTATAGGGCCACTTATACATAATAACGAGGAAATTCTTCGTTTGCAAAAAGATTTCAATGTAAAAACATTAGAAGATATAAATGCACTCAGCAGCGAAAAAAAAGCTATTATTCGGACGCATGGTATTACAAAACAAGATTTAGAAAAGCTTAGACAAACAGATATCGAAATTTTTGATGCAACTTGTCCTTTTGTAACCAAGCCACAACAAATTTGTGAACGTATGAGTAATGAGGGTTATGATGTAGTTATTTTTGGAGATGAAAACCATCCAGAAGTTAAAGGCGTGAAAAGCTACGTAAGCACAAGAGCCTATGTAGTTTTAGACAAGAAAGAGCTTGAAAATATAAAACTACCTAATAAAATCGCCGTTGTCAGTCAAACAACTAAAAAACCTGAGCATTTTATGGAAATTGTAAATTTTTTAATGTTAAAAGTTAAAGAAGTAAGAGTTTTCAATACGATTTGTGACGCGACATTTAAAAATCAAGATGCCATTAAGGAACTTTCCGAAAAGAGTGATATAGTCATTGTTGTAGGAGGTAAAAATTCAGCCAACACCAAGCAACTTTTTTTGATCGCAAAAACACATTGTAAGGATAGTTATTTAATTGAAACAGAGGCGGAGTTGAAAGAAGAGTGGTTTTTAGATAAAAAGTATTGCGGAATTAGTGCTGGTGCTAGTACTCCGGATTGGATTGTTAAAAAAGTAATAGCTAAAATTGAATCTTTTGCAGATTAAATTTGTAATATTTTATTTTTTTAAAAGGTAAATAAAACTACAATTTAAAAAAATTAACAAAAAATAAATTTTTGTTAGAATCAAGAGAAATTCAAAATTATTTTAAAGGACAATAATGATCGAGGCGAACAATAAAGTTCAAGACATTTTAGATGGTTATCTTGAAGAAGAAGATTTTGGCCAACTTTTAGAAGCTTTTGACAAAACAAAAGAAGAAGCTGTAACGGAAGGGGTAATTGTAGAGATTAAAAATGATGATGTTTATGTAGATATAGGTAAAAAATCAGAAGGAATTTTACCACTTAATGAAATTCAAAACGATAAAGCAGACTTATTGTTTAAAGTGGGGGATAATATTAAAGTCGCTATTGTAGGCTATAGCAATGGAAGATCTTTACTTTCTCACAAAAAAGCTTTGAGAAAAGAAAAAGTAATTGAATTTATTAAAAATTATAAAGAAGATCCAGAAAATAGTTTTGAAGTTAAAGTTATTGGAAAAAATAAAGGCGGTCTTATTGTTGTTGATGAAAATGATGTTGAATTTTTTCTACCAAAATCTCAATATGGCTTTAAAGAAAGTAATAATATTATAGGAAAAAATTTTAAAGTAAAGATTGTTAAAATTGATAAAGACGAGCAAAGCATTGTTGTTTCTCGAAAAAGAATTTTAGACGATGAAAGAAAGAAACGTAAAGAACTGATTAATAGTGTTTCTCAAGAAGAAGGTGTTATAGAAGGAATAGTAAAAAAAATTACAACTTACGGTATGTTTATAGATGTAGGTGGTATTGATGGATTAGTTCATTATAGCGAAATTTCTTACAAAGGGCCTGTTAATCCTAGTCTTCTTTATAAAGAGGGTGATAAAGTTCCAGTTAAGGTTATAAACTACAATAAAGAACGTAAGCATCTTTCATTATCTATTAAAGCTGCCTTACCGGATCCTTGGAGCGAGATTAAAGATAGTCTTGAAGTGGGAGATACGATTAAGGTTATAGTTTCGAATATAGAGCCTTATGGAGCTTTTGTGGATTTGGGGAATGATATAGAAGGATTTTTACATATTAGCGAGATCTCTTGGGATAAAAATATAAAAAATCCAAAAGATTATATCAAAAAAGGTCAGGAAATTGATGTTGAAGTTATTGAAATCAATTCAAATGAAAGACGTTTGAGGGTATCTTTAAGAAATTTACTTGCTAAACCTTTTGATGAATTCGCAAAAAATCATAAGGTAGGTGATATCATAGAAGGGGAAGTAACTCAAACAACTACTTTTGGTGCTTTTGTAAAACTTGGATTTATAGAAGGGCTTTTACACAATGAAGATGCATCTTGGCATAGAAGTGATAAATGCAAAGATAAATTTAAAAGTGGCGACAAAATTAAAGTTAAAATTATAAAAATTGATGCAGAGGGACAAAGAATTTCCCTTAGCGTTAAAGAACTTAGTGAATCTCCAGTTCAAGAGTATGCTAAAAGTCATAAAGTGGGTGATATTATCAAGGGACAAATTCGAGACATAAAAGATTTTGGTGTTTTTGTAGAGCTTAGTAAAAATGTTGATGCGTTAATTCATAAAGAAGATATTAGCACTTCAATGCTAGAAAATTTAAAAATTAATGATGAAATTGAAGCAGTAATAGTATTTATTGATGAGAAAAAAAATAGAATTCGTTTAAGTGTGAAAAGTTTGGCTAAGATGAAAGAACGCGAAGTTTTAAACGAGATCAATGATAATGATAAAATAACCCTAGGCGATATCATAAAAGATCAATTGGCTGAATGATAAAAAAATATATAACTTTGGGTATTTTGAGCGGTTTATTGCTCGTTTTACTTATTGTAGTTTTTATATTGCTTTGGGAATTTAAGTCAAATTCTGATTTTATCCCTGAATTTGCAAAAGATGAAAGTATAAAGCAAGAAGATATTCAAAAGCAAATTAAAAATGATTCTACTTGGCAAGAAGAACTTGCTAAATGGCCATCTAGGGATTTTACTCCAGCGGCAGAGCAATTTAGTCTTTATTTTGATGTTGATACTAGCGATTTAAAAGAAAAAAGTAAATATTATCAGCTTGTTGTAGATAAGTATGATATTTATTCTGTATTTTGTTTAAAACAGACTTTGAATTCTTTTGGTGTAAAGTATTTTTTGTTAAAGTCTAGCGATAGCCCTGAAATATTTTTAGATACCGATAATCGAGTTTTGATTGATAGTATTATTAAAGAACTTCAAAAATATAAAATTCATACAGAAGCAAAAGAAATTTGGTTATAAAACATTAAAAATAATCTTAATGTTTAAAAAATATTTTAGGTTTTAAATGGCACTTATAGATTTAATCGAAGCTAATAAAAGATTTGATGAAAAAATTGTTTTAACTGAAGCAAACTTTAGTGCTAATGAAGGCGAAAAGATTGCTATTATTGGTAAAAATGGAGAGGGAAAATCTACTTTCTTAAAAGTGCTTTTAGGTGCACTTACTTTAGATAGTGGTCGCGTTATAAGACAAAATGGAAAAAGCATTGCAATGCTTTCTCAAAATGTAGATTTTCATGCGAATTTAAGTGTTAGAGATGCTATTAAACAGGAGCTTTCAGAAATTTATACCGCTTTAGAAGAATACGAAAAACTCCATTTAAAATTAGAACAAAATCCAGAAAACAAAGAATATTTAAAACAAATGGATTTGATTATGGCTTTAATAGAAAGCAAGGATGCTTGGAATATAGAAGCTAAGATAAATCGCGTTTTAAAAGAATTTGATCTATTAAAATACATTGATCGTTTAGTATGTACATTAAGTGGCGGTGAGATACGCAGGGTAGGGCTTTGCATACTCATACTTAAAAATCCTGATATTTTATTGCTTGATGAGCCAACAAATCATTTAGATGTTTATATGACGAGTTTTTTAGAGGACTTGTTAAAAGAATCTAAAATGTGTGTTATTTTTATTTCACATGATCGTTATTTTATTGATGCTATTGCTGATAAGTGCGTAGAAATTGAAAATGGAAAATTAAGTGTTTTTAAAGGAGGATATGCAAACTATCTTGAAAAAAAGGCACAAATTTTAGAAAGTCTTACTAAAAGCCATGAGACTTTATTAAAACAGTTAAAAAGTGAAGAAGAATGGCTAAGACGCGGTGTTAAAGCAAGGCTAAAAAGAAATGAGGGAAGAAAAGAGCGCATTTTAAAAATGCGAGAAGAGGCTAAGAAAAATCCTGGAGCCATAAAACGTTTGAGACTTGAAATTTCAAGATCTACGCTTAATTTTAATGCTGATAAGGTAATGAACCGAAAAAAAATGTTATTTGAGATTAAGAATGTGAGTAAAAGTATAGAAGATAAAATGCTTTTTAGAGATTTTTCAGCTCGTATTTTACAAGGAGAGCGTATAGCTATAGTGGGAAAAAATGGTTGTGGAAAATCTACTTTTTTAAAAATGCTTTTAGGGCAAATTAAGCAAGATAGCGGAGAGATTAAAAGAGGGGAAATTAAGATAGGGTATTTTGATCAAGCTAGAAATTTGGTAAATTCAGATAAAACCTTGCTTGAAATTTTTTGTCCTAATGGTGGAGATAGAGTTCAGGTAAGAGATAAAAATATGCATGTTTATGGATATTTGAAAAATTTTTTATTTCCTAAAGAATTTTTAGATAAAAGTGTTTCTGTATTAAGTGGAGGAGAAAAAAATCGAGTAGCTTTGGCTTTACTTTTTACTCAAACTTATGATATTTTAGTGCTTGATGAGCCAACCAATGATTTAGATATCTCAACGATTAATATTTTAGAAGAGTATTTGTTAAATTTTGAGGGAGCGATTTTATTTGTATCTCATGATAGGTATTTTGTTGATAAAATAGCGAATAAAATTTATGCTTTTGAGGGAAATTCTTCGATCAATATTTTACATACTCTTTATACGGAATATCTTGAAAATGAAAAAGAATTGCACGAATTTGATAATTTTACCTTAAGTCTTGAAAATTCAATTTCAAACAGCAATCAAAAAGAGAAAAAAAGCCAAAAATTAAGCTATAAAGAAAATGAAATTTTAAACCATCATCCAGAAAAAATAGAAATCATTGAAAAACAAATTGAGCAATTAAATAAAGATTTGTCAAATCCTAGTGTTTATCAAAATATCGGTATTAATAAACTTTATGAAGAGTTGCAAAAGGCACAAGAAGAGTTGAAAACACTTGAAATGGAGTATTTTGCAGTTTTAGAAAAAAGTGAAAATTTATAATATAATAAAAGAAGTTATCAACATTTTGCTTTTAAATTCCAAACATTAACTCAACATCTTTAAAATTTTTTTATACCAAAAATGACTAAAATTATATTTTAAGGAAACTCATGTCTTATAAACCTGCTCCAAACTATCAAAAATCCTAAAACCATATAAATTATTATTGATTTTAAACATAATTTTTTAGATTTATTCTTTGAATATTAAAGTTAATTGTGTATAATTTTATTTTCTGATGAGTTTAAATTATAATTTTTGGAGATTTTTGGGTAAAACTAAAAACACTATGTCCAATAAATTCCAAACATTAACTCAACATCTTTAAAATTTTTTTATACCAAAAATGACTAAAATTATATTTTAAGGAAACTCATGTCCAAAAATTCCTACCTAAATTTAACCATCAATTCCCTTCCTTTTAAAATCACCAAAGCAATAATCCATGAAAGTCTTGAAGAACTTTTTAATATAGAATGTGAAGGCTTCTTTGAAAGTTTAGATGAGAATTTAATCACCTCAAGTAAAAATATTAATTTTCATCCTAATGTTTTAATCGATCAAGAAGCTCTTTTTAGTATAAACAACCCTTATGAAAACAAAACTTTGAATTTTGATATTAATGAAGTAAAAGAATATCAAGGAATTGTTACTTATGTTAATTATGAAGGTATCAATCAAGAAAGTTCTTTTAATATTAACAATACTTCTTCTAAAACTAACACTATAACACACAAACACTTTTTTAAATTTAAAATACAATCAGTTTTAATAAGACTTTCTTTAAATAAAGCCAATCGTATTTATACACAAACTAATGTTATTGAAATCATTAAACAAACCCTTGATTTTTATCAAGGACTTTTAAATAAAGAAATTGATTTTTCTAATATACATTTAAATTATGAAGATAAAGAACTCATCTCTCAATACAATGAAAGTGATTTAGATTTTATTACAAGATTAGCTCATAATAATGGAATCTTTTTTTATGAAGATAAGGATAAAATTTATTTTTGTGATGCCTATGCAAAATCATCCACTAAAAATATAAAATACAATCCTAATGTCAATAATACTCTTAATGAAACTTGCATCTCTTCTATTTTTAAAGAACAAAGCTTAAGAACTAATGTTTTTACTCATTCTAGTGTCAATGCAAAAACTCCTTTAAACCTTTTATCTTTAAGTTCGAGTCAAGTTCCTTATGAAAAAGATCTTAACCATCAAGCTTATTATAATGAACACTCCTATGAATCAGAATATTCTTTTACTCAAAGTATTGATTTAAAAACCCCTTCTACTCAAAAAGAAAAAAGAGCAAAAACCCTTAATGAAAGCTTCTTAGCAAAAAGCAATATTTATTATTTATCTTTGGCTGATCATATCAACTTAGACTATAATGCCTATATCCATCACCAAGGTCAAGAAGAACTTCTTAAAGATTTTATGATTGTAGCCAATACTCAAATCTTAATTGATGATGCTATTTTAGCTAATTCTATCAACACAAATGATCATCTACAATTAAAAGATTTAAATTTAAGTAAGTCTTATTCTAATACCCTAACTCTATTAAAAAGTGATATTTTATTCACCCCAAGTCTTAAAGCTAAACCAAAAGCTCCTTACAACACTCAAGGTATAGTTATAGGTGAAGATAATGATATAGAAAGTAAAAGAAATACTATTTACACAGATGAGTATGGAAGAGTTAAAGTAAGGATTAATCTTTATGCTAATCAAGAAGAATTAGATGAAAAAGAAAGTTTATATCATCATTCTGCTTTTTTAAGAGTAGCTTCTAGTATTGCAAGCAATCATTCAGGTTTTTATCATACTCCAAGAATTGGAGATGAAGTGATAGTTTCTTTTTTAGATGATGATATAGATAAACCTTATGTAAGTGGAAGTTTGTATAATGGGACTACATCTATGCCTCAATATAATTATCCAAGATATAAGAGAGAAATTGTTTATAATACTTTAGAGGCTTTAAAAGACATACCTGAAAAAATAGAACAAGGTTTATTACTAGATCCGCTTAAAATTCAAGAAGATACTGATTACAAACTAAATTACATCAATGATCATTATGTTACCTTAGCTAATGCTACTATAGGAATAGACAATCTTGACGCAAAAGCAAGAAATGAAATCACTCTAAAAAACGATAAAGATAAAGAAGAAATTTATATTCTTGCTCAACGAGATTATAAAATAGAAGTAGGTAACAATTACAATCAAACCATAAAGAAAGATAAAATTTCAGAAGTAGGGGGAAAGCATACAGAATTTATCACTCTAGGACATATGCAAAATATTGTCGGATTTAAAAATGTCAATGTACGGGGCAGATATCTAGAAAATACCTCATGTTGTAAAAAAACTAATGTAAGAAGATCTAATTTTTTAAATGTAGAGGTGAATCAAGAGGTAAAAATTCATAAAAATAGCTATGAAAAAGTAGGAGAAAATAAAGAGGTAAAAATAGGCAGAAACTACGAAGAAAGAATTACAGGGGAATATACAAGTTCTACATCATCAAATAGAAAAGTAATCACCACAGGTTATCATCATACACAAAGTCAAGGAAAATATAGCGTTTATACAGATTCTGAACTTGTAACAGAAGCAAAAGGTAATATTCAAGGGTATACAGAAAAATCTATCCTTATGGTTGCTAAAAAAGATCACATTGTTAATGCAGAAAATGTTTCATTTTTAGCACAAAAGGATAATACTATTGTAGCATATAAAAAAATAGTCAATCAAGTAAAAACAACTTCTATAACAACTACAGCCAAAGAAGTTATTATACAAGTTGGAGGAGTTCAAGTGATCATAGATAGCAAAGGATTGAGAGTTAAAGGTGGAGATTTACGAGTAGATTAAATGATATGAATTTTTACATAACACATAATCAAAACAATCTAAAACTAAAATTTAGATTTTATTACAAAAAATAAAAAATTTAACATAAGGAGAAACTAACAATGTCTAACGAAAAAATCATCTCTTATGAAGAAGTTCAAGCTAATCCTATGCTTAAATGGTTTTTTTATGAAGACTGTAGTGTTAAAGATAAGTATTATCAAGAATGGCAAGAATATGTTAAAAAATCAGATTTAAATACTATCTATGTTATAAGAGATCCAAAAGGTAGAGATATTTATGACTTATATCCATACGAAAGACCTAGTATGGCTTCCTACCTATTTGGTTGGCATGACTTATATGATCATGAATTTCATGAATTTATTTTACAATTCATAAAAGATCAAAAATGGTTGAATTTTTTATTGGCTCGTATTAGTTTTACAATAGATGATGAAGATCATCACATAGTTTTAGAAAAAACAAAAAAAATTATTAAGCTTTTAGTGGATAAGGGAGCTAATATCAATGCTTATTTTTATCAAGGCAAGGAAGGGCGGTATGAGCCTTTGATTTTTGAGACC
>NZ_NXMA01000007.1 GCF_005406215.1 Campylobacter aviculae
TGCTAAAAAGCGATTGTGTTATCAGTGGAAAAATCGCTATAGCTTATAAGGATGATAAAGCTTTCGTTTTTAATTACGAGCTTTGTAAAAAACTTCCAAAAAATTTTAAAGAGGAATGTAGAAAAGCTAAAATTCCAAGATTATTAAGAGCTTATTTTTATAATCATAATATTGAAATTTCAAGCTTTAAGTTTTAAAATTTTTTGATAGCTTAAATGGGTTAAGAAAATCACAAAAAATACTTGCAAAAAAAGTCCTAAAAGTGGAACAGAAGAAAGCAAATAAAAACAAAGTGTGCTGAATTTAAATTCAAAAGGAGAAAATTGATTGTTAAAATTTTTAAAATTTTGCTGATTTAAAACTGAACTTATTACGTCTAAAACTAATAATTTATGAAAGAGATAATAAAAAGCAAAGTAATAAACAAAGCTCAAAGTTAATAATTTTGGACCTGCCCGATAACTATCTCCTTAAATTAATTTGTTTGCAAACTATTCCAACTATTATTCTTTATAGTTAATGCGTATTTTATTAAAAAGAAAATAGCCTTATTCATTGATAAGGCTATACATAGCTTGTAGGTATATTTTATTTTTTTATTAATTTACCTTCATAAGCATTTAAAGAAATTCCATTGAATTCTTTTTTCAGATTTGTGTGGTTTATAACAAAATAATAATCTTCGTTATTCACTCTTCTCTTAACAACCTCTACACCAGAATCAGATTCGATAACTTCTATGTTAGATTCTGATAATATCTTCTTAGCTATTATATTCATGATATTATCATCTACGCCAGTACCGATATAATAGGCTTCTCCACGACCGTACTTATTTAAAGTTATAGCTGATAATTCATTATAAAATTTATCATCATACATAAATAAACTTTGCGCTGTAGTAGTTTTTAACATATCTCTAAACACAGCTCCGGTACCTTCAATTCCAGCAAAATTATTTACAC
The DNA here is from genome assembly GCF_005406215.1 of Campylobacter aviculae. Lineage (GTDB taxonomy): Bacteria > Campylobacterota > Campylobacteria > Campylobacterales > Campylobacteraceae > Campylobacter_D > Campylobacter_D aviculae. The sequence continues at coordinate 966 of NZ_NXMA01000007.1, forward strand.
CTTTAATTTTGACATCTTGTCCTTCTTGAAGAGACTCTATTTCTTCAACAAATCCACCGATTAAATCATTATAAAAACTTGGATTTAATTCTCCTAATACTAAATTATTATAATAATCCTTAATTGCAGTTCTAAATGTAAATACCACTTTACCACCATTTTTAACAAATTCTTTAATTTTTTCTTGAACTTCAGTCTTAAATACAATCATAGTTGGTATTAATAAAACTTTGTACTCGCTAAAATCTACATATGATGGAATAACATCTATATTAACATTATTTTCATAGAAAGGTCTATATAATCTATATACTTCATTTTTATAATCCATTAAAAAGCTTTGTCTTTGAATTCTAAATGATGCCATAGATTCATAATCATAAATAACAGCTACCTCTGATTTTATTTCACTATTTATAACATTTTCATTTTCTTTCATATCTTTAAAGAAATCTTGAACTTCATAGAATTTTCTTCTTTTTCTATTATCTTGATCTATTATTCCATAACAATATTGTTCTGCTCCTTTAGTTGCTCCTCTATATCTAAAATACATAAGAGAATTGCATCCATGAGCCATTGCCTGGTATGACCACATTTTAGCTTGATTTGGTCTTGGAAGATATCCAATAACATCATGACCTTGTGCTCCCATTATAGCTTCTGTTATCCAAAAGTTTTGTCTTTTGGCACCTCTCATAAAATCTAAACCACATGCTATTTCATATGGAGGAATTGGCTCTTTTTGCCCACCCCATACCGGATAATTGTTATATGCGACTATATCTATATGCTTTGCAAGCTTTGAAAGATCAAAGCTTTTATCAAAATATCCACCCGAAAAATCATGTATTACAATAGAATCTTCACCTAATATTTCTTTTAAAATATTTACTTGTAATTTTGCATAATTTTCAACACTTAAACTTCTAAATCTTTCCCATTCCATCCTCAAACTTGGATTATGAGTGGTTATTGTTTTTGCTGGCATTGGAATTTCATCAAAATCATTATAAGTTTGAGACCAAAATCTAGTACCCCATATTTCATTCAATTTGTTTATATCATTATTATAAGCTTCTTTTAAATAATTTCTAAAGGCTTCTTTGCAGTTATTGCAAAAACATATATCACTACCTTCATGTCCAAATTCATTATCTATTTGCCAAGCCACTATAGCTTTTTCATCCTTAAAATGACTTGCAAGCTTTCTAATTATTATTTCACTGTATTTATGGTAAGTCTTGCTATTAAAACAATATTGTCTTCTTCCACCAAACACTCTTTTTGTATTATCTTCAAACTCACCTAAAACATCTGGATGTTTTTTAGCAAGCCAAGCTGGCATTGTAGCTGTTGGTGTGCCAAATATAACGTTTAATCTTTTTTTCTTAGCTTCATTTATTACACGATCAAAATATGAAAAATCAAATTTCCCTTCTTCACTCTCCATCATATGCCAAGCAAATTCGCCTATTCTTATTACATTGCTACCTAATTCTATAATATTATTTAAATCTTCTTCTAACATATCTTTATCCCAGTGTTCTGGATAATAATCAACACCTAAAAACATTTTGTTTACTCCTTTCTTACTGTAAGTTTTAACCATTATATTAAGTTTATTTTTAAAAGTAAATATCTTTTAAATCAAAATGACGAATTAGAGAATTAACCTATCAAATTGTTTCTACATTACACATGAGTTATTTATAAGTACTAAGTAACTTATAATTCTGCCTCTCTTATTTTTATCGTGTTTTTAGTTTTACTAGTTGGTTTAAATCATACCAAAGAATTTTAGACGCTTCTTTTTGTATATTTTTACTTTTTTGTTCGGGTTTTTCTTTTGCTAAAAAGCGATTGTGTTATCAGTGGAAAAATCGCTATAGCTTATAAGGATGATAAAGCTTTCGTTTTTAATTACGAGCTTTGTAAAAAACTTCCAAAAAATTTTAAAGAGGAATGTAGAAAAGCTAAAATTCCAAGATTATTAAGAGCTTATTTTTATAATCATAATATTGAAATTTCAAGCTTTAAGTTTTAAAATTTTTTGATAGCTTAAATGGGTTAAGAAAATCACAAAAAATACTTGCAAAAAAAGTCCTAAAAATGGAACAGAAGAAAGCAAATAAAAACAAAGTGTGCTGAATTTAAATTCAAAAGGAGAAAATTGATTGTTAAAATTTTTAAAATTTTGCTGATTTAAAACTGAACTTATTACGTCTAAAACTAATAATTTATGAAAGAGATAATAAAAAGCAAAGTAATAAACAAAAAGATTGATAAAGGGTAAAAATAAGGCCAGAGTGCAAAGCATAAAAAGCAAAGCAAATTTTATAAATATTTTAAAAATTTCAAAAAATACTTTGAAAGTTGAAATTTCATCTGTTTTTTCATAATGATAATATTTTTGATTGATTTCTTTAGTAATTAAAGGAGTGAGAAAAGAAGTGATAAAAAGTGCTAAAAAAACCGAAGCAAAAACCACAATAAAACCTGAAAATAGAAAGCTTATAATTGTGATTAGAATTTGAATAAAATGAAAAGCATATAGCCAAGCCCAAAAGGAATCTTCGCTAACACTAAATAAAGAATGAAAATAATCAAGCAAAAAAGAAAAACCAAAGATAACTAAAATTCCTATAAATATCATGCTACCTATAAGTGGGATGAAAGAAAATTTTAAAAATTTAAACGAGAAAAAATCCCGTAAAGAGAGTTTTAGGATTTGCATGATAAGGTTTTTTTATATTCTTCTTCGAGACGATTATAGATTTTTTCATAATCAAATTCGGTTTTTAAAATTTCATTTAAAATTTCATTATCTTCTTTGCCATTCCAATTTTTTACATAGGTTCCGTTTTTGTATCCATGATCCTGCCTAAAAATATTAAGAACATTTTTGCCTATATAAATTTTATAAAGACTATCTAAGTTTAATCCGCATTTAATGGCTAAAGTAAAATAAACAGATAATAATTCATCTAGCTCTAGTTTAAAGCCACTGCATTTGTGGATAATAAGTTCTATATCGTTTAGAATACTATAAATTTCATTTTTATTATCACTTGGTTTATTTTCTTCATTGCAAAAATCTTTAAATTCTCCAATTGAAGCAATTTCAGTAGAAAAAAGACTAAAATCTTGATCTTTTTTTTTATTTTCAAGAAGTAAGCTTAAAATAAAATGCCAAATATCAACAATTTCTATACGGACATTTTCCCAATTTGTTGGCTCTGAAATATTTTTCCAGTGTTTCCAAGCAAAAGAATCAATAAGTTCCGCACACTCCATATAAATACAGCGTCTCCAGCTAATAAGTTTTCCTTCTTTAGTATAACCTTCTTCCCAGCCAAGACCATTGGTTTCGTCATTCAATTTTTGCTGAAGTTTTAGCATATTTTCTATGATTTGTGCGCTTTTCATAAGACTTTACCTTAATTTTTAGAATGATTATAAAATAAAATTTCAAATCAAGCGTAAAGATTTAATCCATCTTTTTGTTTGTCGTTGTTATTTTGATCTTGTTGTTTTTCAAGTTGTTTTTTCATTTGTTCTAAAATTTCGTCTAAAAGTTTTTTACTATCTTCTAGCATAGAAGTATTTGTATCTTTATTGTTTGTTTGGTTTTGTTTTAATAAATTATCAAGCTTATTGGTTAAATTATTCGCAATAGCATTACTATGATTTTCATCTTTTGGAGCTGGTAAAACGTCGGCAATTTGCATAGCGGTTTGAATAATTTCTTTCGGATTTAGTTCTCCTACTTTAGAATTGGCTAAAAAATTTTGCAACATAGGTTCAACGTCTTTCATAGCATTGTTAATTTCATCTAGATCATTTTGAGTTAGTTTAGACCCTTCAAAAGTAAAACTAAATCCATATTGACGTTTCAAGCTTAGATGTTTTCCATCTTCATTGCTATAACCCACGCTTTGATTGTCATACATTGAAAGACTTAAATGTTTGCCACTTTTTGTTGTGTAGTCCATAGAAAAACTCTGATTTTTGCTAGCATCTATTTGCATAATCCACTCCTATAAATCTAGATTTTATTACCATATCGACTGATTTTAAAATTTCTTTAGTATAATATTTAATTATGGATGAGAGAATTTTAAATTTTATAAAAGGCGAACAGCTTTTATCATGGGCAATGATTGATGAAATCGGTGTTTATACCGCCAGTGCTTTTTACGCTTTTGATGAAAAAAATTTTGCTCTGATTATATCTTCACATGAAAACACTAAACATATTAAACTTGCTTTAGCTTATCCTAGCGTAGCTCTTAACATAGCTAAAGAAAATAAAATTGCTTTTTTAAAAGGGATTCAGGCTAAGGCAGATTTTAAGCGTGCAAATGAAGAACAAGAAAAAATATATTTTTCTAAATTTTCTTTTGCTTGTTTAGATAAGAGTGCAAAAGTATATGCTCTTGATTTAATTTGGGTTAAATTTACAGATAATGCTTTAGGTTTTTCTAAAAAATTAGAATTTTTTAGAAAATAAATTTCATTTTTTTTTTTTTTGATAAAATATTGTTTAAAAAAATGAGTTAAGATTTTACATTGTATTTGTTTAAAATTGAAATTGGTGGTGACAAAATTAAATGTTGAATGTAATTTATGCACTTTTTTTTAGAGAATTAAAAACTAGATTTGGTAAAAATAAATATTTAGGCTATTTTTGGGTTATAGGTGAGCCTATGGCTATAGTTTTAGTTGTCACTACTGTTGTAACTATAATTAGAGAATATCATCATCAGGTAATGCCACAAGGTATTTCGATTTTTATGTTTTTGATTTCCGGAATCGTTCCTTATTTTATGTTTAGAAGTATAGTAACTCAACTTATGAATGGCATAGGAGCAAATTTGAATTTATTTGCTTATAAACCCGTTAAGCCTATTCATGTGTTTATAGCTAGAACTTTACTTGAGTTTTGTATTTATTTTGCTATTTTTATAGTGATACTTTTTTTTGCTGGATGGTTTTTTAGATTGGATGTTATTCCTAAACATTTTTTTAATGTTATGATTTGTGTATTTTTGCTTATGGTGTCTGGTTTTGCATTGGGTATGTTATTTGCCATAATAGGATATTTTCTAGAACCTTTAAAAACTTTGCTTAATTATTTTAGCATAGTATTTTATTGGAGTTCCGGGATAATTTTTCCTACCTGGTTAATGCCAAAACCATTGCTCGATATATTTTACTATAATCCTTTGCTTCATATTATGGAAAATTTAAGATATAATTTTTTTGATAATTATCCTATGCAAGATACTTACACTTATTATTATCCTATATTTTGTATTATGTGTATCTATTTTTTAGGTCTTTTTTTGTATTACTATAATAGGCAAGCTTTAACGGCAGTTAGAAGATCATGATAAAATTATTAAATTTGACTAAATCTTATCCTTTATTTGGCGGAGGAAGGCATTATGTTTTTAAGAATTTTAGTTTTGAATTTCCTGAAAATTGTAGCATTGGTTTAATGGGATATAATGGTGCTGGGAAATCAACTTTAATGAAACTTTTAAGTGGATCAGAACTTCCAGATAGAGGTAAAATCATTACCAATAAAAAATTATCATGGCCTTTGGGTTTAAATGGGGCTTTTCAAGGTTCTCTAACTGCAAGGGATAATGCTAAATTTGTAGCAAGAGTTTATGGTTATAGGGGTGAAAAATTGCATGAAAAGGTGCAATTTGTAGAAGACTTTGCTGAACTTGGAAAATTTTTTGATGAACCTATGAATACTTATTCCTCTGGTATGCAAGCACGAATAGCTTTTGGCTTAAGCATGGCTTTTGATTTTGATTATTATCTTATAGACGAAGCTGGAGCTGTTGGGGATCCTAAATTTAGAGAAAAAAGCATTAGGCTTTATAAAGAAAGATTAAGTCAATCTAAAGTTATTATGGTTTCTCATAATGTGGCTGAAATTAAAGAATGGTGTGATAAAATTATTTTTATGGAAAACGGACAAATAACCGTTTATGATGACGTAGATGAAGGTATAGCAGTATATCAAGGGAAAGCGTAATGGAAGAAAATAAAACAATACTAGAAAAAATTAAAGATTTAAGTATATTTGATTCATTTAAAATAGTTTGGTTTTTAATGGCTTTTGTGGTGATATATTATGTATTGATTGCATCAAATCGTTATGTAAGTACTATCAGTATGAGCGTGAAATCAACTACAACAGATAATCAATCTAGCGGTATCTTATCTTTTTTAACAGCAACTTCTAATACCAATGAAGATATTAAATTTTTACAAGGCTATATAGAGTCTCTTGATTTATTAAAAATTTTGGATGAGAAAATTCATCTTAGAGAGCTCTATAATGAACAACATATTGATTTATTTTATAAATTGTTTGATTCTAGCTCTATAGAAAGTTACCTAGAGTATTACCGAAATCGAGTAAGGGTGCATATAGATGATAAAACCGGACTTTTAGATGTTGAAGTAGAAGGTTTTACTCCAGAATCTGCCTATTTGATAGCACAGACCATAATGCAAGAGAGTGAAAAGTTTATAAACGAAATTTCTCATAAAGCAGCAAGAGAACAGATGATCTTTGCTGAAGAAGAATTGTCAAAATATAAAGATCGTTATAAGAAAGCACAAAATGATTTAATTGCTTTTCAAAATAAATACGGAGTTTTTGATCCTTTAAAGCAAGCCGAAAGTAAAACTAAGTTAATTTCTCAACTTGAAGGTAATTTAGCACAAAAAGAAGCTAAACTTCTAACTATGCAAAGCTATATGAATGATAATGCACCTGAAATTGTTGCCTTAAAAGCTGAGATTGGTGCATTGAAAAAACAATTGCTTAAAGAAAAATCTAAAATTTCGGCTAACAATCCTTCTCAAAAGCTAAATAATTTAGTTGCTAAATTTCAAGATTTGAGCATAGAAGCAAGTTTTGCGCAAAAAGCTTATGAAGCGGCTTTAAAAGCTTATGAAAGTGCTAGAATTGAAGCTTTAAGAAAAATTAAACAATTGGTGATTATTCAAACTCCAGATACACCACAAAGTGCAAAATACCCAGAAAGAATTTATAATATTCTTACGGCTTTTATGGTTTTATCTTTATTATATGGAATTATTAAATTTACTAAAATGATTATAGAGGAGCATAAGTATTGATGAGAAAGATTTTTTTATTTTTATTTTCTTTTGTTTTTGCTTTTGGTTCTGTTGATATTTCTCAAATTTCGGCGGTTGAAAATGAGAATTCTAATATGATTTTAGATAAAAACATAAGCAGTACTAATAATCAAAAAATACAACAAGAGAGCACAGCAAATACAGATAATCAAATACCTGTTTTTGGATATCAATTGTTTAATGGAAATTTTAAAAACTACACTCAAAGAGTTTATAATCCTGATTATAAAATTGCGGTTGGAGATCAAATAAGCCTTAAAATTTGGGGATCTGTGGAATTTGAACGAATTTTGGTCGTAGATTCTCAAGGTAATATTTTTATTCCAAAGGTTGGTGCTGTTAATTTGTTAGGAGTGAAAAATAGTTCTTTAGTGAGCGTGATTAAAGCACATGTTAATAGAATCTATAAAAGTAATGTTTTTGTATATGCAGATATGAATGCTTACCAGAATGTTAGCATTTTTGTTACAGGAAGTGTCAATGCTCCAGGGCTTTATCAAGGATTAAGCTCTGATTCTGTTATCCAGTATCTTGATAAAGCAGGTGGGATCAATTTAGAATATGGAAGTTTTCGTGATATTAAAATTTTAAGAAACAATCATGTGATTAAACATATTGATTTATATGATTTTCTACTCAAAGGACAAATGGATCTTTTTCCTTTTAGAAGCGGAGATGTTATTTTGGTGGGTAATGTGCAAAATTACGCTTTTGTAAATGGGGATGTTCAAAGACCTTTTCGTTTTGAACTTTCAAATGATATTAAAACTTTAAGTGATTTAGCACGTGTGGCCGGAGCAAAACCTATAGTGACTAATGCGGTAGTTAAAAGCTATGGGCAAGATCATAAACTTAATGTCAATGCATATAATAAAATGCAATTTTCTAAAGTTTTATTACAAACTGGTGATGAGGTGCAGTTTAATCCAGAATATATTTCTAAAAATATCACCATAACCGTTAATGGTGAACATAGTGGACTTAGAAATTTAGTAGTTAAAAAAGGAACGACTTTAGAAGATGTTTCAAGACTTATAGTGTTTAACGGACAATCTGATACTACCGCCTTACAGGTTTTTAGAAAATCAGTTGCTAGAACTCAAAAAGAACTTATTAATGCACAACTTAAAGAGCTTGAAACTTTAGCATTAACTAGTTCTTCTGTTACTTCCCAAGGGGCTGCCATTAGAGCTGAACAAGCAAAATTGATTCTCGAATTTATCCAAAGAGCTAAGCAAGTTGAACCTAAAGGACAAATCGTTATTGATAATCCAAAATCGTATGATTCAGTGATTTTAGAAGATGGAGATACGATCAATGTTCCAAGCAAAAATAATCTAGTTATTGTACAAGGTGAGGTGTCTTTGCCAGGTGCTTTTGTGTATAGCAAGGGAGAAAATTTAAAATATTACATTGATCTTGCTGGAGGTTATGGAGAAAGAGCAGATACTTCTAAAGTTTTAGTTATACGCAATAATGGAAAGGCTGAAAAATATAGTGGAGGTGTTAGCATGTATCCAGGGGATTCTATTTTAGTTTTACCTAAAGTAGAAAGTGAGAATTTGCAAATCTTTAGTATGCTAACTCAAATTCTTTATCAAATCGCCGTTGCAACAAACGTCGTATTAAATCTCTAAAAGGTTTTTTATGAAGGCCATTGAAATTGCAAAGGAAGTTTTTAAAATTGAGGCTGAGTCTATATCAAACTTAGCTTCGCATTTGGATGAGAATTTTAATCAAGCAGTTGAGCTTATTTTTCATACCAAAGGAAGATGTATAGTTAGCGGTATGGGAAAATCAGGCCATATAGGTGCCAAGATTGCAGCAACCTTAGCAAGTACAGGAACTCCTAGCTTTTTTATCCATCCTGGAGAAGCTTTGCATGGTGATCTTGGTATGATGACTCCAGAAGATGTTTTGATCGCTATTTCAAATTCAGGAGAGACTGAAGAGCTTTTAAAAATTATCCCTGTAATAAAAAGAAGAAAAATAACTCTTATAGCTATGACAGGAAATTTAAATTCCACCCTAGCAAAACAAGCGGATATTTGTTTGGATATTTCAGTTAAAAAAGAAGCTTGTCCACTTAAGCTTGCTCCTATGTCTTCAACGACTGCAACTTTGGTTATGGGTGATGCTTTGGCTGCGGCTTTGATGAAAATAAGAAATTTTAAACCGGATGATTTTGCTCTTTTTCATCCAGGAGGAAGCTTAGGGCGTAAGCTTTTAACCAAAGTAAAAGATCTTATGGTTTCAAAAAATCTTCCTATTGTGCATCCACAAACCGAATTCAACGATCTCGTTGATATAATGACTAGCGGAAAGCTTGGGCTTTGTGTGGTTATAGAAAATGAAAAATTGATCGGAATCATTACTGATGGAGATTTGCGTCGTGCTTTAAAAGCAAACGATAAACCAAGATTTGATTTTAAAGCAGAAGAAATTATGAGCAATGATCCAAAAGTTATTGATGCTGATGCTATGGCGAGTGAAGCTGAAGAGTTAATGTTAAAACACAAGATTAAAGAAATTGTTGTGGGAAAAGATGGTAAAGTGGTAGGAATTATCCAGCTTTATGCGATAGGAAAAATATAGGTAATAGCTATGGTTTAAATTGTTTTAAAGAAAAGAATTAGATTATGGGGATAATTTATAAATTTATATATAAGGCGTTTGTGTTTTTAAATTGCAATTTAAGACAAGTAGACAATAAAATCACTTTTATTTTTAACAAAACTAGCAAAGAATATTTAAATTTAGATTTTTTGTACGAATATTTTTATAGCAAAAGTAATAATGCTATTCTTGTTAAAATTCAATCAAATAGGAATTGTTTGAATAAAATTTGGTGGATTTCACAATCTAAAATTATTTTTGTAGATCAGGCCGATCGTATTATTTCTAGGCTTACATTAGATAAAAAAACAAAACTCATACAAGTGTGGCACGCAGGTGGTGCATATAAAGCATTTGGTTTTGATGCAATGCGTCATTATGAAGATCAGGCAAAAGAACTAAGTAGAATTTCAAGAATACATGGTCAGTATTCCAATGTTATTATCTCAGATGCAAAATTAATAGATATCATGACAAAAGCATATAATATTCAATCAGATAAATTATTACCATTAGGATTACCAAGAACGGATATGTTTTTTAAATTAAAAAATAAGAAACAAATTAAAAATGAAATTAAAAATTCATTTAAACTTAAAGAAAAAACCAAAATAATATTATATTGCCCGACCTTTAGAACGAGTAATAATAAGCGTAATATAAATTTAAATTATCTTAATATAGTACAAAATTCTACCAAAAAAGTATTTCAAAATAGTGTAATTTTATACAGAGATCATCCTAGTGTTATACGAGACGGATATGCATATGGCGATGGAATTATCGATGTTTCTAGATATACTAATATTACTGATTTGTTTATAATATCCGACTTTTTAATTACGGATTATTCTTCAATTATTTTTGATTATTCGTTTTTTAAAAAACCCATCATTTTATTTACTCCAGATATTGATACTTATGTTATTGAAAATAGAAAGCTATATTTTCAACCTGAAGAACTTGTTGGAAAAAATATGGTGGCAAAAGATTTTAATACTCTTACTCAATGTATTTTAAATGCAGAATATACAGGAAAATTATGGGATAATTTTATGGGAGGTTGTGATGGGCAAGTGTGTGAAAAAATTTATGATTATTTTTGCAAAAATTAACTATAGATAAGATATAATACTATACATGAAAAAAATATATTCTATTGCGATAATATTAGCTGCTGGGTCTGGAAAAAGAATGGGTAATGTTATATTACCAAAGCAATTTTTAACATTATCTACGAAGCCAATAATCTTAATTACTTTAGAAAGAATAATTAAATCCAAGTTATTTGAAAAAATCGTTTTAGTGATAAATTCTTATTGGCATGAATATGTTTTGCAAATTCTAAATAACTATAACGTCAATATGAACGATATAGAATTAGTTTTTGGCGGAGAAGAACGCATAGATAGTATTCAAAATGCTTTATCGTATTTAGATCAAAACTATATTTGCGAGAATTCTAGTATAGTTGTATTTGATGCTGTTAGGCCTTTTATAACTTCTAAATTGATGTTTGACGCATTGGAATATGCTAGAAAGTATGGTGTAGCAGTTGCTGGAATAGAAGCTAAAGATACTATATATGGAATTAAAAATAATCAGGTGGATTATATTCCTTGTAGAAAGTTACTCGTTAATGGTCAAGCTCCAGATTCTTGTAAATTTACAATTTTAAAAAAATCAATTAATCAGCTTAATAAAATCGAAAAGGAAATGGTAACGGGTACAGCACAAATTTGTTATCTAAAAGGTTATAATGTTTATATTTTTAAGGGGGATGAGAGAAATATAAAAATTACAACTAAGATAGACTATATGGTTGCTAAGATTATTGAAAAAGAGTGGCAAGAATGAAAAGGATTATTTTAAAATCTAGAGAAAAATTATATGTTGATGAGTGTGAAATTCCAAAATTAAAGGATCTAAGTGCTATTGTAAATGTTAAAGCGTGCGGTATTTGTAGCAGTGATTATTCTAGAATTTATAGAGAAGGTTTTAATAATTTTCCATTGGTTTTAGGACATGAATTTTCTGGAGTTATTGCTGAAGTTGATGAATCTCAGAAGCGAATTAAAAAAAATGATAGAGTTGTTATATTTCCTTTAAAACCTTGTTTTAAATGTTTTAATTGCAAAAGAAATATGTATGCTCAATGTGTTAAATATAGTTATTTTGGATCTAGAGAAGATGGTGGTTTGCAAGAGTATATTAGTGTGCCAATATGGAATATTTTGCCTATATATGATATACCATTTGATATAGCAGCATTAATAGAGCCAGCAGCTGTAGCTTTACATGCAATAAAAAAAAGTGCCGTTAAAGATGATGATAAAATTTTAATATTTGGCACAGGCGTTATAGGAATTTTTTTAGGTTTGATATTAAATACCATGAAAATAAATAATATCAATTATATGGTTAGAAACCAAAATAAATATGAATTTTTACACTCTCTAGGTTTTAGTGTATTAAATCATACCGATATAGATGAATTTGACGTCGTATTTGAATGTGTTGGCGCTAATGAATCAATTGAATCTTCTATTAATTATTTGGGGGCTAGATCTAAATTGGTGTTGGTGGGTAATCCGATTTCTGATATAAATATAAAACAGGTTATTTATTGGAAAATTTTAAGATCTGAATTAAATATTATTGGAGTATGGAATTCAGATTATCCAACTGATTGGAAAGAAATAGTTGATATAATAAAAAATATGGATTATAGAGTGTTGAGGAGTATGTTAATTCAAACCTCCGATTTTAAAGATCTTATCGATTTAATCGATAGAAAATATAAAAATGAAATTTCAAAATTAAAGGTTATGTGGATTAATGATTGATAAAAAATTTTCAGCTTCCATGGTTTGTAGTTCTTTTGTTGATTTAAAAGAAACCATAGAAATATTAAATAGCAATGTCCATTTATTTCATATTGATATGATGGATAATCATTTTGTTTATAATTTGGGGTTGTCATACGATCAGATAAATGAGATAAGGACTTTTTCTAGACTCCCTTTTGATTTTCATATAATGATGAATGATCCTTGTAAGGTTATTGAAAGAGATATTATTAAGTCTGGAGATATGGTTTCAATACATATGGACTCTGTGTTTAATTTTACAGAAATTGCAGAGAAGATAAAAGGAATAGGTGCTAAAGTCTTATTGGCAATAAATCCTTTAAGTCCTACTAAATCTATCGAGTTGGTATATGACTTAATTGATGGCGTTAATTATTTAACAGTTAATCCAGGTTATGCATCTCAGACACAATTGAGTATAGCTCAAGAGCAAGCAAAAAATATCGGAATTTTATTAAGCAAATATGAAAATAAAGATTTTATTTTCGAAGTAGATGGAAATATGAGCCTTAAAAATATAGAAATATTTTCAAAATTTGGAGCAAATCATTTTGTACTAGGAACATCTAGTATCTTTCCAAATCATTGCTTAGATAAAGAGAGGTTGGCTCAATTGACAAATCTTTAAAAAGGCTTTTTAATAAAGGAGTTAATTATATTTACATAATTTTACTTCTATTATCTTAAAAAAGAAAAAATAAAAAAATACAAGAAAAAAAAAAGGGGGGGGGGAGATGTTTTTTTCGATAGTTATTCCGGCTTATAACTCGGCAACTACGATAGGTTACACTTTGGAGTCGATTATTTCTCAGTCATTTACTGATTTTGAAATTATAATTGTTAATGATGGTTCAACAGATAACCTAACCTTATCTATATGCGAAAAATTTAAAATGATAAACAATGATAAAAATATTACAATAATTAGCAAGGAAAACGGAGGATTATGTAGTGCTAGAAATAAAGGCATAGAGAATGCTCAAGGTGAAGTACTTATTTTTCTAGATAGTGATGATTTGCTTCCGGAAAAGACTTTGGAAAATTATTATAATATTTTTCAATCCTATGATGTCGATGTGGTTCAAGGAAAGCTACTTAATTTTAACGCAAAAAAGCAATGGAAAAGTGAAACTTATGAAAAAACGATTTCTTTTTCTCATATTTTAGATTACGAAAGCGAGGATTATACACAATTTATGAGTTTATGTATAAATCCTTGTAATAAGGCTATTAAAAAAAAATTTATTTTAGAAAATAAAATTTTTTTCTTAAATAATATAATGATGACAGAAGATCATTATTTTTTAAATTTATTAAACAGCAAAAATCCAAAAGTTTTTCTATTAAATCAATACACTTTAATGTATAGAAGAGATAATCCAAATCAATCAACAAATATTTGGAAACCATCGTATTTAAAAGATATTCTTGCGGTTCAAAAAGAATTAAACCATCTTTTAGATATTAAGATTAAAGATGCTTATTATAAAAGATTTTTTGATTATGAATTTAAAAAATTTATTTTTTCTCCAATCATAGGAATGAGACAAAGAGAAATGTCACAATATTGCCCTGATGTTTTAGATATCTTAAAAACTATTCCTCAAGAATATAAGGATAAATATCTTGATTTTAAATTATCAAATATAAAAACCGAAAAAGAACTTTTAAAGGCATTAAAAAAAATAAAATTTAAAAAAATATTTAAAGATGGTTTCTTTTTTACGCTAAAAAAAATAAATAAAATAAAAAATTATTATATAAAGGGTTTAGATTGGCTATACTCTAAACTCTTGGGAAAAAAAAGGCTAAATTTCGTAGTTTTTATGTATAATGTTCTATCTTTACTTATCCCTATAAAAAACAATAAAATCACCTTTGCTATCAGACCTAAAGATAAGCTTAAATTTTTAAAAGAGATTAAGGAGGAAGTGCTCTCTAGAAATCAATTTGCAGTCAAAACTTTATTGGCAAAGAAAATTGGATTTTTTGAAGATTTGAGAATAGTTTATCATCTGGTGCGTTCCAAAGTTATAATTATTGATGGACATTATTGGTATCTACGTGGTGTTATTGCAAGAAAAAATCAAATTGTTATTCAATCATGGCATGCTTGTGGACTTGGAAAAAAATTTGGATTAGATATATTTGAAAAAAATAGTGATGAATATAAAGAACAGCTAAAACATCATAGTTCTTATAGCTATACTTTAGTTTCAAGTGATATAGCAATTAATGCCTATATGAGTGCTTTTAATTTAAAAAAAGAGCAAATTTTAACTATAGGAAATATATTATCCGATAGAATAATTAATAATAAAAAATCTAAAGAACAAGCTTATTTTGAATTAGGCATTGATACAAATAAAAAATTGGTTTTATATGCTCCAACTTTTAGGGAAGATGTAGGAAAATTTACAAATATAGGTTTTTTTCAGCCGAAAATTGATTTTGAAAAATTATCCGAAAAATTCGGACATGAGTATATTTTTGCTTGTAGAATCCATTCCAATTATAAAGATGTTAAACTACCAAATAGTGTTTTAAATTTAAGTCAATATGACGAAGCAACTGTTTTAAGTGCTACTGAAATATTAATTACAGATTATTCTTCTATAGTATTTTCATTTTTGCATTTTAAAAGGCCAATTATTTTGTTTGCATATGATCTTCCAATATATATGGGACAAAGAAATATGTATTTAGATTATGAAAAATATTTTCCAGGATACATTGTATATAATCAAAATCAATTGTCGCAGGCTATTGAACAAGTCGATCGGATATTTGATAAAGAAAAAATTCAGTTTTATTGGGATTTGCATATGCAATATTGCGATGGAAAGACAGCTGTAAGATTAGTTGATTTTATTGAGAAATTAATTAAAAGGGAGAAATTATGAGAAAGAATATGTTTAAGTTTTTTGATGTTTCATCATTATGTTTTAATCCTTATTTAACAGATAAAAGGCAACCGCCTAGACCTAAGGAGCTTCGACAAGACAGCTATGATATTGATTTTGATTACGGAATTATCTTTGCTGATATTTTTTTTGATGCAACTGAAAAATACCTCGTGCATTGTATAGGTGCCCCCCTTTATCATATGAACGATTTAATACGCGAAGAGTCTTTTTGGATGCGAAATTCTTTAAATGTATCAGAATCTAGTTATTTAAAACATATTACTTATGATCAGCCTAAAATTTCTTTTAAGGAATTAGATAGAGCGAGTCATTTTTATTTTAATTATAAAATGCTACTAAAACCTAAATTCATGCAAACAAATCGCTATGGCGATATTAAATTCAATATTATAAATCAAAATTCTAGCGAGTTGTTAAGAAATAAAAGAGTCGTATTATTTAAAAATAAAGATAACAAATTCGAGTGGGTGAGAGATTATTGTAATTATTATGATAAGATTCATAAAGCGGACGCTGTGTTGATTTATGATAGCAGTGAATTATATTCTTCTAAAGAATTGTTAGAATACCTAAAAGCTAATGTTAATATTTCTATCTTTGTGGTTAGATGGCCAGTACCTTATGGACCATTGGCCTCTAAAGGATCTTATTGGGATAGTGATTATTCCATATATGTAGTATATGAGCATGCAAAATATAGATTTTTGAGGTGTGCTAAGTCGGTGTTATATGTAGATATTGATGAACTTGTGGTTAGTAAAAATAATCAATCTATTTTTGAATATACTGAAAAATTAGGAAAAACAGTATATTTTGATGGTAGATGGGTTGCAAATACTTGCTCTTCTGATATTTATTCATTTAAAGACATGAGTTATCTTTATCGTATCGGAGATAAGGATAGGGCTACTATCAAATGGTGCACAGTTATTGATCCATCTAAAGATCATATTCAATGGAGATGCCATTATCATTATGATACGGAGACTAAGCAAGTTACAATAGAAGATTTAGATACAAATTTTGAAACAAGACATTTTGTTGCTATTACTAGTGGTTGGAGAAGTAAGTTACGTTTTGATAAAATTTTAGATACCTCAAATTTTGATGACTGCGAAATTTTACACAATGTGTTTCGTAAAATGGGATGGGAATGAAGTCATTTCAAGATGACTTCTTTTTCCGTTGCAATGATATGGCCTTTATAACCTTTTTCTCTTAAAGAATTTATAATTTCTTCTTCATAAAGAGGTGCTGCGATGACAATAATTTCTACATCTTTAAGATTTTCTATATTTGGTTCTTGGATAATGATTGAAGAATTTTGCAAGTACATACCTTGTTTTCTTTTGTCAAGATCAAAACATTTTTTGATTTTTTCAGGATGATCTATAAAGGTTATTATGCTATTTCCATGAGCTCCAGAACCATAAATTGCAATATTATTACAATTGCATAAAAATTCATTTAGTTTTGTTATATTTTTTTGGAATAATATTGAAACATTGCTATCAAAAAAATTGAAATTTAATTTATTTAAGATTTGAGGTTCGGATATTTTTTTAAAAAACAATCCTACATGTTGTTCTCTAAAAAGAAAAATTTCATCAACGATTTCACAGCCCAACGACTGCAAGGTATTGATTAGAATATTTTTTTGATAATAGCCACAATGATCATTGAAAATTTCATAAAATCTATTATGTTTAACCAGCTCATTAAAGTTTGGAACTTCTACATATATTATTCCATTGTTTTCTAACAAATTAACAACATTTTGTAAAAAATCTAAAGGAGTATTGATATGTTCAAGTAAGTGTCTAAATGTAATAAAGTCAATTTTATATTCTAATTTACTTTTTAAAATATCGCAGTCAAAAAATCCTTGTATGTGTTTAAGATTGTTTATATTTTCTATTTCCAATGAAACCAAAGATGGATCAACAGTGTAGATAAATTTCACTTCATTTATAAGTGCATTTACCATATCTCCGCTACCTGGAGCGATTTCAAGGCAAACGCTATTTTTGTCAATATATTTTAAACATTTATCTTTGATCGTTTTGATAACATTACTCATAGCCCTGGAAACTATTTTACGAGAGAAATAACCTTCGCTTTGATATTCTCGAGAGATTTTTTTTAGGTCAAATGTGAGATTATACACATAGCCACAATCTTGGCATTGCACAAGTGTTATAGTATTATCACCCTTGCAATACCCCCCCCCGTTATTATTTATATTTTTTGTCAAATTTTTATCAAGCTTGCCAGATGAGGTAAAAGCATTTTTTGTTATAAAAAGTTCTTTAGGTGTTTGATTACTTCGACATAATGGACATGACATGCGATTTCCTTTATTTTAAATTATTACAGAAAATAGTAACTAAATTATGTTAATATTTTAAAACAAAATTCATGAAAGTTAAATTTAAAAATCAATGAAAACTATAATTATAGATTTAGACGGAACTTTGACTATTGATGATGATAAAGTTGATTATTGCGATAAAAAACCAAATCTTGCCCTAGTAGAAACTATAAAAGAGTATAAAAAACAAGGCTTTAAGATTACTATTTTTACAAGTCGCAATATGCGAACTTTTAATAATGATATAGAAAAAATCAAAACGCATACTTTACCTATCATCATCTCTTGGCTTGATAAACATAAAATTCCTTACGATGACATCATTGTCGGTAAGCCTTGGTGTGGATTTGATGGTTTTTATGTGGATGATAAGGCTATTCGTCCTTCTGAATTTATTAACCTCAAATATGAAGAAATTAAAGAGCTTTTGCAAAAAGAAAATCCATATAAAGATGGCGGAAACCGATGATACTTATCACTTCTGCTAAATATTTATCCGCTGATTTTACTTTAGAATTTGGCAAAATACCCCCTTCTTTTTTGCCTTTGGGAAATAAAAGGCTTTATGAATATCAAGTAGGTCTTTTTAAAGATATAAAGCAAAAAATTGTCCTATCTTTGCCTAAAAGTTTTAAGCTAAATCATCACGATCAAAAAAAACTTAATGACTTGGGTGTTGAACTTTTATTTGTACCTGAAAATTTATCACTAGGCGAATCTATAGTTTATGGTTTAAATGTTAGCTTTAATTTTAACGAATGTTTGCATATCTTGCATGGGGATACTTTTTTTAAAAATCTTTCATTTAAAGATGATTCCTTGCAAGTAATAAAGGTAAGAGAAAGTTATGAATGGGCTTACTTGGATGATGATTTTTTAACTATAAACAAAATACAAGATAAAGATTTCATTTTAGCTGGTGCATATAGTATTACTGATCCTAAATTTTTAATTAAATCTATAGCCGAAAATAATTATTCTTTTATTGGCGGTTTAAAAGCGTATTCAAAGACTTATCCTTTTAACGTTATTGAAAATGATACTTGGCTTGATTTTGGGCTTATTACAAGTTATTTTCATTCTAAGCAAGTTGTAAGCACTCAAAGAAGTTTCAATAGTATAAGTTTTAAAAATGGTTATATTTTAAAAACGTCAAAATGGGAGAAAAAAATTCAAGCCGAAATAAATTGGTTTGAAAAACTCCCAAAGGAAATGATTTTTTATGTTCCTAAAATTTTAAATGGATCAAATAGCTATCAAATCGAATATATTTATAATAATACCTTATCTGAACTTTTGGTTTTTGGAAATTTGCCTCATTATGTTTGGAAAAGAATTTTTTATTCTTTAAAAGAATTTTTAGATTGTTTGCACTCTTTTTCAATTAAAAATGAAAATACAAACAATATAAATTTTGATTATAAAAAGAAAACATTACAAAGATTAAATGAATTTCAAAAGCAAAGCGGTATTGATTTGCAAAAAAATATCAAAATTAATTCCAAAATTTATCCAAACGTTTATCATTTGATAGAAAAATTGGATTTGTATTTGCAAAAAAGCAAGAATAATTATTTTATTCATGGGGATTTTTGCTTTTCAAATATCATGTATGATTTTAGATCAGGTAAAATTAAAGTTTTTGATCCTAGGGGATTTGATTTTGATGAAAATATAACTCCTTATGGAGATAAAAATTATGATTTTGCAAAACTCATTCATTCTGTTTTCGGTCTTTATGATTTTATCATTGCAGGTTTTTTTGAGTGTGATATTACAGAGGATCAGATAGAATTTTTTATTGATAAAAATGAAAATTTATTAAGCATTCAAAAGGAATTTTTACAAATTTTTAATATAGACGAAAATATAAAAGCTTTATGTATCCATTTATTTTTATCCATGTTGCCTTTACATAGTGATTCACAAATCAAGCAAATGGCATTTTTGGCTAATGCTTATAGACTTTATGGTGAATTTTTTAAGGAGGAAGGATGATTATCATTTTTCCTATGGCAGGACTTAGCAGTCGTTTTGCTAAAGCAGGTTATACTAAACCAAAATATATGCTTGATTTAAAAGGAAATAGTGTATTTTTCCATGCAATAAATGGCTTTAAAAAATATTTTAATGAGTGTAAATTTATTTTTATTTATCGAGATATACAAGATACAAAAGGATTTATAGAAAAAGAGTGCACAAAATTAAATCTTAATTTATATGAGAGTGTGAAATTAGATAAAGAAACCTTAGGGCAAGCACATACGGTAGCCTTAGGAATTCAAAAAGCAGAAATTAAAGATGATGAGAGTATTTTAATTTTTAATATCGATACTTTTAGACCCAATTTTTCTTTGCCTAAAGCTTTAGATTTTTCTAAACTTGATGGGTATTTAGAAGTATTTGAAGCCGAGGGTGAGCAATGGTCCTTTGTTTTACCTGGTGAAAATAATATAGTTTTAAAAACTACAGAAAAAGAAAGAATTTCTAGTTTGTGTAGCAGCGGTTTGTATTATTTTAAAAAAGCAGTATGTTTTAAAGAAGTATTTGATATAATGCAAAAAGAAAATAATCTTAGCAAGGGTGAGTTTTATATAGCTCCTATGTATAATTATTTAATTCAGCAGAAAAAACATATCCAATATCATAAAATC
This sequence comes from Campylobacter aviculae, assembly GCF_005406215.1. Classification (GTDB taxonomy): domain Bacteria; phylum Campylobacterota; class Campylobacteria; order Campylobacterales; family Campylobacteraceae; genus Campylobacter_D; species Campylobacter_D aviculae. The sequence continues at coordinate 21,595 of NZ_NXMA01000007.1, forward strand.
AGTATCGATGATATAATATTTTGCGGAACTCCTGCTGAGTATGAAAAAATAAGGATTAATAATGAAAATGGACTATGTTAATCGTCAAAAATGTGTTATTAGTGATTCTGATTTAGAGTTTTTATCTCAAGATAAATTTCCTTTATTTTGTGGTTGCGTTAATAGCGATGATCAAGATGATTATATTTGTGATCAAAATTGGGTGATTTCTAAAGAAGGGGTTATACAACTTCAAAATTTAATACCTTTAGATTTATTGTACGCAAATGGACACGATGCCGGATCTGTCGGGGCTTTATGGGAGGAACATCATAAAGAATTTGCAAATTTTGTTATAAAAACAAATCCAAAAAGTGTTTTAGAGATCGGTGGTGGACATGGGAAGCTTTCGCAAAATTGTTTGAGTATAAAAAATATAAAATGGACTATAGTTGAGCCTAATACTGAAAATAAATATGAAAATGTTGATTATATAGATGGATTTTTTCATAAAGAAATTTTTAATGATCGATATTTTGATACTATTGTCCATAGTCATACTTTTGAACATATTTATAATCCCCATGAATTCTTAGAGGAAATTTCATCGGTTCTTATAGGGGGGGGGCAAGATGATATTTTCTCTCCCAAATATGAAAAAATGGCTAGAAAATAAATTTACTAATTGCCTAAATTTTGAGCATACTATATTTTTAACTGAAAATGTTTTGGAATTTTTACTTCAAAAGCACCGATTTAGAATTCTTGAAAAGCAGTATTTTAAAGAGCATAGTATTTTTTATCATGTTTGTAAAGATGAGTCCATTGATACTTTAAGGGTTGTTTTAAAAAATGAATATGACGAGAATAAAAAGTTATTTTTAGATATGAAAAAGTATTATCATGAAAAAATTTTTAGCTTAAATCAAATCTTAGAAACTACCAATAAGAAAATTTATCTTTTTGGTGCGCATTTGTTTAGCCAATATCTAATCTATAATGGTTTAAAAAATGATAAGATTATAAGCATTTTAGATAATAATCCAAATAAGCAAGAAAAAAGACTTTATGGCACAAATTTTAAAGTTAAATCTCCAAAAATTTTAAAAGAACAAGATGATTCACTGGTGATCTTAAATGCCGGTGTTTATAATGATGAGATAAGAAAAGATATTGAAAGCATAAATAATAAAATTGAGATAGTAGAATGAAATTTAGCAATAAGACTTTAGCAATGTTAAATACATACAGAATTACTCCTGCGATTATAAGTGAATTTAAGAAGATGCAAAATAGTGGAGTTGAGTGTGTTCTTATAGTTAATAATACATATAATGCCATAGAAGACGATGGAAGTGGCATAGTTCAAGAAAAGGAATTGTTTGGAGTTAAGACAAAATGTGTTTTAGTTTATGAAAAAACTTTGAAAGAGTTAGGACTCCATATAGAAAAAGATATAGGTTATACCCTTTGGCTTTGTATAGATTATTTGGCTTATATTGGAAGATTATTATTTAAAAATTATGATTTTTATTGGTCTATCGATTATGATTGTTTTTTTAATGGGAAAAATTATAAGCCTTTTTTTGATTTCTATTCTCATAAATTAGAAGATTTGATTGTTTCACATTTTCGTAAGGAAAAGCAAGGAAATAGCTGGTATTGGTTAGCAAATTCGGACTGGGTATATCCAGATGATTGTTTGTGGTATGGAAGTAGATTTGGTATTACTAGGTACAGCGGAAAGTTATTAGATTGCTTATATAAAGAAAGGGTACGGCATAGAGAAGTTTTTTTAAAATCCAAAAAAATAAAAAAAAGATGGTTAATATGCGAATTCTTCGTTGCAAGTGAGACTATAAAAAATGGTTTTAGTGCTTATAATTTTTCACAAGATGGACATAAAATTCTATTACAAGAAATCGATTTAAATTCCAATAGAATTTTTACAGAATATGATAATAAAATGTATCATCCAATAAAAGATGATCTTTTAAATAGAAAACTAACTCCTTTACAAAATCAAATTAATGCTTTAAACACTCAAATATCTGATTTAACTGATGAACAAAAAGTACTTATTGAAAAAATCAATCAAATTTCCTTTCAAGCTGAATACGGCACAGCCAAAGCAAGAATTCAAAACCAACTCTCTTATAAACTAGGACAAGCTATGATAGAAAATTCAAAAAGCATACTAGGTTATATAAGAATGCCTTATGTTTTATCTTATATAAAAGATAAACACAAACAAGAACAAAAAATTTATAAACAAAAAATAAAAAAAGATCCTTCTTTAAAATTACCTCCTTTAGAATCTTATCCTGATTATAAAGAAGCTTTAAAATTTAAAGAACATTTATCTTATAAATTAGGACAAGCTCTAATAAAAGCTAATAACAATTGGTATGGGGGGGGGGTATATCAAATTGTGGTTTGAGATAAGAAAACTTAAAAAAGAATTTAAAAATAAAAAAGCATAATTTTTCATTTAAGATCGAATTTAATTATTTTTAAAAGATATTTTTATTTTTTTTAAAAAAATAAATTTTTAAGCCTACATTAACTGGGGGGGGGTATAATCATTTTTTGATTTCACCATAAAGGATTTTTTTGCTCACCCACATCTATGACTTCTTAGAAAAAAGTGTTGAAAATTTTAGTGAAAAAATAGCCTTTGTTGAACCCTTTGCTAAAGAGGGAAGAAAGGAAATTACTTATAAAGAATTTGATCTTTATTCTAAAAAAGTTGCCAGTGAAATTTTAAGAACTTTAGATAATGATACCCTACCTTTACAAAAAGCCATTCTTATTATACTGCCTAAAGGCATTGATTGTTTGATTTCTTTTTTTGGTGTAGCCTTAAGTGGAAACTTTTATACACTCTTAGATGAAAAAAGTCCTAAAGAAAGAATAGAAAAAGTTATAGAAGTTTTAAAACCAAAACTTCTAATCACTTCTAAAGAATTAAAATTAGATTTAAATTTGCCTACTCTTTATACAGAAAATTTTAAAAATTTTAATATCGATGAAAATCTAATCACTAAGGCTAAAGAAAAACATATCGATACTAATTTACTTTATGTACTTTTTACCAGTGGAAGTACTGGAATTCCTAAGGGAGTAAGTATAGCTCATAAGAGTGTGGTGGATTATACATTTTGGTTTTGCGATGAATTTGATATTAATAAAAATGATATTTTAGCCAATCAAGTTCAATTTTATTTTGATGTTTCGGTTTCAGATATTATGGCAACTGTATTTAAGGGTGCAACTTTACACATCATCCCCAATCATCTTTTTGCTTTTCCTGCTAAAGTATTACAATACTTAGAACAAGAAAAAGTGAGTACAATCTTTTGGGTGCCTTCAGTGTTGATTTATTTTGCAAATGAAAAGGGTTTAAAAAAATATCCTCTAAATTTTCTCAAAAAAATACTCTTTGCAGGCGAAATCATGCCTAATAAACAATTAAACCTTTGGAGAAAACATCTACCTCAAAGTTTATTTGCCAATCTTTATGGCCCTACTGAAATCACAATCATTGCTTGTTTTCACATCATCAACCGCCCCTTCAAAGATGATGAACTCTTACCTATAGGTAAAGCTTGTAAAAATACAGAACTTTTAGTCTTTGATGAAAATATGAATTATATAAGTCCTAAAGAAATAGGTAAAAAAGGAGAATTATATATAAGAGGAACTTCTTTATCCTTAGGATATTACAATGATAAAGAAAAAACCAAAAAAGCTTTTATACAAAATCCTTTACATGATAATTATTTAGACTTAGTCTATAAAACAGGAGATATTGTTGCTTACAATGAATTTGAAGAATTATTATGTTATGGAAGAGCTGACAATCAGATCAAATACATGGGTCATAGAATAGAATTAGGAGAAATAGAAAGTATTATTAATTCTCATGATAAAGTAAGAAACTCTGCTTGTATTTTTAAAGAAGAGATTATTTGTTTTTATGAGAGTAAAGAAGAAATTGATTTTAGAATGTTTTTAAAAGATAAATTACCTCTTTATATGATACCTAAACATTTTAAAAGAATAGATAGTTTTAAACTCAATCAAAATGGTAAGATTGATAGGAATTATTATAAAGAACTTTAAGGAGAGAAAATGGAAGAGATTAGGGCAATTTTTAAACAAATAGGAAAAGATGAAATTGATGAATTTTATGAAGATCTTGTTTTTGGAGGTTTTATTGATAGCTTGGATATTATTAATTTGGTAAATGCCATAGAAAATAAATTTGAAATAGAAATTGATTTAGAGGATATTACTCCGGAAAATTTTTATAGCTTTCAGACCATAAGGGAGCTTATATGCAAGTCGCAAAAAAAATAAAATCAATCGTTTTATTAGGAACTAGCGATTTAAGACATATTGTTTTGGAATTACAAAATAAGTTAAGTTCTAATGGCATAGAAGTAATTAATTTGATTTTTGAGGCAAGTGGTTCTGAACATTGTTTATTTGAAATAATAAAAAATCAGAAAGAAATAAAAAAAGCCGATTTAATTTTTTATGATGCATACTCCGAAGATATTTCTTTAAATAAAAATGTAGAGTTTGTGTGTCAAACTATCGCAAATACATTTAATATATTATCATCATTTTCGATTCCGGTAGTCAATCTTATGCTTCCGACAAGTAGTTCTGGTAATTTATCGAACGATCAGCAAATAATTACAAATATGTATTTATATTTATCGAATTATCATAGCATTAATACTGTTTATTTTGGAGATAAAGATAAGTCACAGTTTTTTTATTCTATTCTTTTGAAAGATAAAATTCATTTTTATGATAGAATTATTATTGAGTCGATATGTATACTTATTGATAATTTTAACAAGCTATCAATACCGAGGCATTTTGACCCCGACATAATCAATAATTTTATCGTTTTAAATGTAGATGCTTTTGATAAAGAAAAAAAACTATTTCAGTATACTGGTAGACAGTTTGAGTATATTCAGATTTTAAAAGATGAGAAATTAGTTATTCCTAAACAATTTAAAGATATGCATATTCATTCCTTTTTTTCTTTTAATGCGTTTTTGTGTTCTGTTTTGAAATTTGACAACGGTTTTAAAAAATTGAACTCTTTAATAAGACCTGCACATCAATTTAAATCATTAAGCAATTTATTAAAAATTACAAATAGTACGATATTAGAATATAGCGAAAATTATTCAAATGATATCGACCCTGTTGAACCAATGAAAATTGAAAAACAGAAAAAACATCTAGGATTTTTTAATTTAGGTGATCTGTTGTTGGTAAAAGATAATTTTAAATTTTCACAGGTTTTAAAGGTGGATATTAAAAATCTTAGCGAAAATATTCAACTTAAAAAAGATTTAGATTATTCGCATTTGATTTTAAATTTAGACTTTTTGAAAGGTTGTATTGAAGATTATATACGCATACATGAACCCATAAAATTTATTCCCTTAAGGAGGGAAAATAGTTATTTAAAAAATGAGATAGAAAGATTAAAATATTTTAATAATATAAATGAATTAAAAAGATATTATGCAAGAGCGGAGGTAAAGAATTATCTTACTTATAGATTAGGGGAAGCTTATTTAAATAGTAATATTTTTACATTATTTTTTAATTTATTTTATGAGTATAAAAAATATAAATCTTCAAAAGAGAATAATATAAAAATAAGAGACTATATTATTTATGAAGAAACAATGCTAATGAAAAATTCTATTCAATGTCAATTAGGACAAGTTATTATTAATGCCCATAGCATTTGGTATAAAGGCGGATATTTTAAATTATGGTTTGATGTTAGAAAATTAAAAAAAGAATTTAATTTAACAAAAAAATGAGTGAGAGTGTTTGTTGGTATTATAAATTTAAAAATACAAAAAAAGAAATTATCTAACGATAAAGTAAAAAAATGTCTCAATTTAGTTATAATTTTATTTTGATTATTTAAATCTGTTTTGTTTTTGCAATACAAAGGCTAAACAGATTAAAACGATTTGTATATTAGATTGTTTATATGTGTTTAAATTTTTAGATATAATTCCGATTTAATACCATAAAATAGAAATTTAATTATGAAATTTTATAGCACTTCAAAAAAATTAATTACTAATGTTAAAAATTTCTATTCTGTTTTGTTTTTTAACATTTTTTCAAAATGTGAGAAACAGGATATTTTTGTGGGTTGGGGACATAAAAAATCCGGTTTAAAAGCACAAGAATTAGCTCAAAAGTATAATGCAAAATTTATGCTTTTAGAAGATGGCTTTATAAGGTCTTTAAATTTGGGTGTTGAAAATGCACCTAGTTTCAGCTTGGTTTGTGATGATATTGGAATTTATTATGACGCTATAAAACCTTCAAAACTAGAAAATCTTTTAAATACTTATGAGTTAAATCAAGAGGAATTAGATAGTGCCAAAAAAGCTATAGATCTTATAAAAAAATACAAAATCAGTAAGTATAACAATAATTTAGACATTCCAGGTGATTATTTTTCAAAAGACGAGAATCGTATTTTAATCATCACTCAAACCGCAAACGATGCATCTTTACAATACGGCTTGGTGCAAAATTTTAATACCAATGAAATGGTAAAAGATGCCATAAAAGAAAATCTAAATGCTCAAATTTATATCAAAATTCATCCTGATGTATTAAGCGGAAAAAAACAAAGCGATTTGGATATCAATTTTTTACCTAAAGAATGCAAGATTATAAGTGAGAATTTTAATCCCATAGCCTTGCTAAAATATTTTAATAAAGTTTATACTAAAACCTCTGGAATGGGCTTTGAAGCTTTGCTTATGGGTTGTGAGTGTGTTTGTTATGGTATCCCTTTTTATGCGGGTTGGGGCTTAACAAAGGATAAACAAAAATGTGCAAGAAGGTTTAAAAAAAGAAGTCTTGAAGAGGTGTTTTATATCGCTTATATGTTGTATAGTCAGTATTTTAATCCTTATTTAAATCAAAAAAGTGATATTTTTGATACGATTAAAACCTTAGCAAAGTATAAAAATATAGAATATAAAAATTCTGATAGGCTTTTCATGTTAGGCTTTACCCTTTGGAAAAGGCATTTTATAAAACCTTTCTTTAAGGCTAAAAACAATGAAATAATCTTTTTAAATTCATTGAAAACTTTGGATAAATACTCGTTAAAAAAAAGTGATAAATTTTTTATTTGGGGTAAGAGAGTCAATTTTGATAAACTTAAAACCATTCTCATAAGAAAGGCACAAGATGAAAATTTAACCGATTTCATTCCAAAGATTTCTTTGGTAGAGGATGGTTTTATCCGTTCTATTTCTTTGGGTTCTGATTTGACACGCCCTTATTCTTTAATTATAGATGATAAAGGACTTTATATTGATCCAAATCAAGAGAGTCGTTTGGAAAACATTTTGCAAAATGAAGTTTTTGATGAGCAAATTTTATTGAGATCAAAAAATATAATCCAAATTCTAAAAGAGAATAAATTTTCAAAATACAATGGTATAAAACACCAAGATATTAAGATTAATGCTAAAAAAGGACAAAAAATCATTCTCATTCCTGCACAGGTTGAAGACGATGCTTCGATGATTTTAGGTGGCTTTGGCTTATCTACTTTGGATTTAATTAAAGAAGTGAGATTAAAAAATCCAAATGCTTATATTGTTTTTAAACCACATCCTGATGTTTTAAGTGGAAATCGCATAGGTTTAAAGGATGAAAAAATTATTTTAAAATATTGTGATGAGGTTATAAAAAATTGCAGTATTGATAGTGCGATAAAAATTTGTGATGAGGTGCATACAATCACTTCTACTTCAGGATTTGATGCACTTTTGAGATCTAAAAAAGTTTTTACATATGGTATGCCTTTTTATGCAGGGTGGGGCTTAACGCAAGATAAACAAAAATGCTTAAGAAGAACAAGAAAATTAACTTTAGAAGAGCTCGTTGCCGGTGTTTTGATACAATATCCAAGATATATTCATCCAAGAACAAAAAACTTATGTGAAATTGAACTTTGTTTAGATATAATGCTAAAAATGCAAAAGGATTATTTTTCTAAGCGGTATAAAAAAATGGCGGTTGATTTTAGAATTTTAATACTTAGAAAAATAAGAAGAATTTATGAATTTGTAAGTAAAAAATGGAATTTGATAAAAAAATAAAAAAAGAATTTAGCGGAAAAAATGTCACTCTTTTACAAGGTCCTGTAGGTACTTTTTTTTATCGTTTGGCTAAAAAACTTATAAAATACAATGCTAAAGTTTCTAAGATTAACTTCAATGGCGGAGATTTTTTCTTTTACCCAACAGGAACTTCTTATACAGATAAGGAACAAAATCTCTCTCTTTTTTACGAGAATTTTTTTAAACAGCATCATACTCAAGTTATTCTTATGTATAATGATTGTCGTTTAGTTCATCAAAAAGCCATCGAGATTGCTAGAAAGTTTAATATTGATGTTTGGATTTTTGAAGAAGGATATTTAAGACCTTATTGTATCACTTTTGAAAAAAATGGAGTCAATGCAAATTCTTTATTGCCTCGCAGTAAAAATTTTTATCTTAATCAAAAAGTATGTATTAAAAAATCCATCAAAGAAATTTCTGGTGGATTTAAATATATGGCCTTTTATGCTTTTTTATATTGGCTTTTTTCTTTTCTTTTGGCTCCTTTTTTTAACAACAAGATCCATCATCGTACTTTGTATCCTTTTGAATTTTTATTTTGGTTTAGATCTTTATATAGAAAATGTCTTTATAAGATTACAGAAAAAAAATTAAATGATAAAATTTATAATCTTAAAAAGAAATATTTTTTAGCCATTTTGCAAGTTTATAACGATACGCAAGTTAAATATCATTATAAAAAAAGCATAGAGGATTTTATAGAAGAAATCATACTTTCTTTTGCTAATCATGCCAGGGCTAAATCTTATCTTGTTTTTAAACATCATCCTATGGATAGGGGTTATAAAAATTATTCCAAATTCATTCAAGATCTTAGCGAAAAATATCGTGTCGAGGGTAGGGTTTTGTACGTACATGATTCATATTTGCCAAGACTTTTAAAAAATGCACTAGGTTGTATCACTATTAATTCTACTGTAGGTTTGAGTGCGATTTTAGAAGGTTGTCCAACTAAAGTTTGTGGAAAAGCTTTCTATGATTTTGAGGGTTTAACTTATCCAAAAAAGCTCCAGTTTTTTTGGAGAGAAGCTCATGCGTATAAGCCAAATACAATTTTGATTTCAAATTTTAAAAATTATCTCTTAAGAACCAATCAATTTAACGCTAATTTTTACAAAAATTCATTCTTGAAATATAACAGCAAGATTTTTGATTAACGTATTATTGTTATAATTTTTGTAAAAATAAACCGAGAAATCAATTTTTCAATGAATAGAGAAGTATTTTATATAGCAGGGTATGATCCTAAAAGTTATAGATTTTATTATGATTTATTTAGAAAGAATTTAAAAAAATATTCTACTCGATTTGACATTGATGTAGATATAAGTAAAGTTAATAAAAACAATGCCTTTCCTTTTTTTAAGGTTGATACTCAAAATGTAAAAATAAAATATCATTTTTTAACTTGGAACGATATAGTCAAAAAAAATTGGTCGGAGAGTTATATAGACGCTTTAAAAGATTGTTATAGTTTTTTTAAAATTTATACTATTACGGGACTTTTTATTAAATTTGGAAAAGAGTCCATCTATCAGCTTATCACAGGATATTATCCCTTTTTTTATGTGCTTTTTTCTTTAATCTTTTCTTTATCTGTTGGTGTTGAAGCTTTTTTTCTTACTCAAAATTATATTCATTTTTCTTTTTCAATCATTTTAGGACTTTTGCTTTCTTTTTTAATTTTTCGTTTTTTATTTAAATTTGGTAGAAAATTAGCAGTATTTTGGATAGCTAGAATTTGTGCTTTTTGTGCCACTTGGCAAGATAAAAAAAAAGGTTTAATGGAAGAGAGAATTAAACTTTTTGCCAATGAAGTTTTAAAGAATTTGCAACAAAACAAGGATAATGAAAATTATGAGCTGATTTTAATAGCACATAGTGTTGGAACAATAGTTTGTATCGAGGTTTTGGATTTTATTTTAAAACAGAATTTAGAAGACAATGTGTTAAACAAGCTAAAAATTCTTACTCTTGGAGAATGTATTCCATTGGTGAGTTATCAAAAAAAATCTCATGATTTTAGAGAAAAATTAGAATTTATTTCAAAATTTGATTTAAAATGGTATGATTATACTTCAATTATTGATGGAGCGTGTTTTCCTCAAGTAGATTTTTTTCGTACAAGCGGAGTAGATGCTAAATTTACTCCGCATTTTTTAAATTCTAAATTTCACACTCTGTATGAAAAAGATGAATATAGAAAAATTAAAAGAGACAAAAATAAAGCACATTTTTTATACCTTTATAGTCCAAGCATTAAAGGTGGTTATGATTTTTTTAATTTTATTTTGTCATCTCAATTTTTAGAAGAAAAGGTAAAAATATGAGTCAATGTCCCTTTTACCCAAAACCTTATAAAAACAAAGCCTCTACATTTTTAACTTTTTTACTTAAACGCAGATCTTGGCTTGATGGACTTTATGAACGTAGTTATAAAATGCAAACGGGTTATGTAAAAATGCCTAATTTTGATCTTTATGTTATCAATGATACCAAAGAAGTCAAAAGAATGATGGTTGATGAGGTTAGAGAATTTCCAAAAAGTGCTTTTTTGCATGAGCTTCTAAGCCCACTTTTGGGAGAGAGTATTTTTACTACCAATGGAGAAGTTTGGAAAAAACAACGTGAACTTCTAAGACCTAGTTTTGAAATGACGCGTATTAATAAGGTTTTCAATCTTATGAGTGAAGCTGTAGCGGATATGATGGATCGTTTTAATCAATACCCTAACCATTCTATTATCGAAGTGGATGAAGCGATGACCTTTGTAACGGCTGATGTTATTTTTCGCACCATTATGTCTTCTAAACTTGATGAGAAAAAAGGTAAAAGAATTCTTGATGCTTTTGTCATTTTTCAAGAACAAAGCGTGCATACAGCTATGCGTCGTATGTTTTATTTTCCAAAATGGCTTTCTTATATACTAGGAGATCGCAAACGTGCAAAAGCAGGGGATACGATAAGGCAGGTTTTAAGCGATATTATAAAACCTCGTTATGAGGCTGTTAGCTCGGGAGATTTGGGAAAATTCGAGGATATTTTAAGTTCTTTGCTTTTGGTGATTGATTCAGAAACCAATAAGCGTTTTTCATTTGAAGAAATTTTAGATCAAGTTGCTATGCTTTTTTTGGCAGGTCATGAAACAACAGCTAGTTCTTTAACTTGGACGCTTTATTTGCTTAGTCTTTATCCTAAAGAACAAGAAAAGGCCTATGAAGAAATCATTCAAGTTTTAAAAAATGATAATATTGGAATTTTGCATTTAAGGCAATTTAAGTATCTAACCAATATTTTTAAAGAATCATTAAGACTTTATCCCCCTGTAGGATTTTTTGCAAGGGAAGCAAATAAAGATACAAAAGTTAGAGATAAATTGATTAAAAAAGGATCAGGAGTTGTAATAGCACCTTGGCTAATACATCGTCATGAAAGTTTTTGGGAAAATCCTAATGGTTTTGATCCTTCTCGCTTTGATAAAGAATATAAAAAAGACGCATATTTACCTTTTGGAGCAGGGGAAAGAATCTGTATAGGACAAGGTTTTGCAATGCAAGAGGCTATTTTGATTTTAGCAAATATTTTAAAAACCTATAAACTAGAACTTGAAGAAGGTTTTGTACCCGATGTGGTAGGGCGTTTAACAATAAGATCGGCTAATGGTATGAGAATAAAATTCAGTAAAAGGAATTTACAAGGATGAAAAATAGATTTAAAACTATTTTTATTCACTTAAAACATAAACTCAATGGTAATATAAGAGAAAAATTGGCAGGGACTTTATTGCTTTGTGCTATTGTTCCTTTGGCAGTTTTGGGTTATATTTTTATCGTAATTGTAGGAATTTTTTTTAATACCGCACGTGCTAGACAAGGTGTGAGAGCACTCGATCATTTTGTAAATGCAAGTTTGTTCAATGGTTATGCATGGGAGAGTGTGTCTTCTCATGCATGGAGAGAAAGAAATCATAAAAAATGGGCTAGAATAGTGATTAAAATCACGGATTTTTTTCAAAAAGATCATTGCAAAAGAGCCAATAAAAGGGAGCAGCCTGTTGTGGATTTTATACTTTCAAAGAACTTAGATAAACAAACAATAGGAAATTAAACTAAGGCGACTATAGCTATAGCAAAACCGTTATCGTGAGAAATACTAAGAGAGCTTTGGGTTATATTAAACTCATTTATGATTTTTTGAGAATACTTAAGCTTAGGAGCATTTCTTTCATCTTTAGAAATTTCTATATCTAAAAATCCACAAAGATCACAAATTCCAACTCCTAAAGCCTTGCTAGCAGCTTCCTTTGCTGCCCAAAGTCCTGCTAGATTCGCAGGATTTTTGATCAATAATTGTTCTTTAGAACTTAAAAATTTATTTAAAAAAGTTTCTCCATGTTTTTTATAAATTTTTTCTATTCTGCTAATAGCAACAATATCACAACCTACACGCATCAAGAAACTACAAAATCTGTAAAATAAACATTTTTAATGAAGCCATCGGTTAAAATTTCATTTATTTTTCCTACTAATTCATCTTTTAAGCGTTCTTTTCCTTTTTGTGTGCTTACTTCCTCAAAAGTTTTTGCAGTTAAAGTTCTGATGATAATATCACGGATAACAGCTACTTTTTTATCAAGTTCCGGTTTTAAAAGCTCACTATTTTGTTCGAGTTCTATAGTGCATTTTACATATCTTGAACCACTATCACTAAGTAAATTAAGCGTAAAAGGATCAAGCGGATACATAGGACCTATATTAGCATAATCACTACCACGCTGGGCAGGAGCCGCGACTTTTGGTTTATTGGTTTTAGCTTCCTCTTTTGGAGCTTCTTTGACTTCACTTTCGTCACTTGAACTACTTGAAATCAGCCAAGCAATGACACCCATAATACTAAGAAGTAAAACAAAAAGCAAGACAACGATAATGATTACAAGCGAACCGCCTTTTTTCTTTTTACCTTCTTCGTTTTCTAATTCTTCATCCATAAAAATTTCCTTATTTAATGAAATTGATGTAAAATTGTAGCAAATTTTTCTTTATCTATGCCAAATTTATTTTAATACTAAAGAAATTTTTTAAATTATTTAAAGGATTTTATATGCTAGACGTGATTTTTAGAGAATATGATATACGTGGGCTTTATGGAAAAGAACTTCATGAAAAAAGTGTTAAAGCAATAGGTTTTTGTTTGGGTAAAACCATGCTTAAAAAAGGTTGTAAAAATGTAAGCGTGGGTTATGATGCCAGATACAGTGCTAAGGAACTTTTTGGATATTTACTAAGCGGACTGAACAAAACAGGAATCAAGGTTTATGATATAGGGCTTGTACCAACTCCACTTGGATATTTTAGTCTTTATGAAGGATTAAAATTTGATGCAAATATTATGATCACAGGATCACATAATCCAAAAGATTATAATGGTTTTAAAATCACCATAGGTAAAGAGAGTTTTTTTGGAGCAGAATTAAAGGAATTTTCTAAAGAGGTTTATAAACATTTAGATGATGAGATTGAAGATAATTTTAATGCACAAAAATATGATATTTTAAATCTTTATGTGGATTTTATGACTAAACAATTTAGCTTTTTAAAAGATTTTCATTATAAATTTGCTATTGATTGTAGCAATGGAGCAGCCGGAGTTGTGATAGAACCTTTAATTAAGGTGTTAAATTTAAAAGCTCATGTTATGTTTGCCAATCCAGATGGTCAATTTCCAAATCACGCACCCGATCCAACAGAAGAGCAAAATTTAGAAGCTGTGAAAGATTTTTTAAAGCAAAATGAAGATTATGGACTTGCTTTTGCATTTGATGGCGATGCGGATAGAATGGTGGCTTTAAGTAAAACTCATGTTTTTTGCGGAGATGAACTTTGTTATTTGTTTGCTAAAAATATTCCAAATCCAAGAATTTTAGGAGAAGTTAAATGCAGTAAAAATCTTTTTGATGAGGTTGCTAAATTTGGAACTATTTTTATGGGAAAAACAGGACATTCAAATATCAAAAAAATGATGAAAGAAAAAGATATTGATTTGGCTGCAGAAGTAAGCGGGCATATATTTTTCAAACATAGATATTTTGGATACGATGATGGAATTTATGCTTTTTTAAGAGCTTTAGAGCTTGTTCATAAAGGATTTGACTTAGAGGGTATGATTAAAGAGTTACCTAAGTTATATACTACTCCAGAAATTAAAATTCCAGTCAATGAAGAGGACAAATTTAAACTTGTAGATGAATTTAAAAAAGCGGTTGAAAGCGGTGCTTTAGAGGGTGTAAAAGGTCTTTGTGAGATTGATGGAGCTAGAATTGATTTTGGTTATGGTTGGGCTTTGCTTCGAGCATCCAATACGAGCCCATACCTTATAACTCGTTTTGAAGCAAATTCTTTAGAAAAGGCAAATGAACTTAAAAATGGAGTTTTAGGCTTGTTTGAACAAATTAAATTAAAATTTAAGAATTGATAAGATAGTATTGTCGTTTTAATTTTTAAGGAGTAGTCTTCAATGAAAAAGATATGGGTTTTGATGGCATTATGTAGCGTGGTATTTGCAAGCGAGTGTGATAAAAAAATAGAACGTATTAATAAAGAAATTGAATTTGCTAAAATTCATAACGATGCCGCAAGAAAGTTAAGGTTAGAACTTGCTTTAAAGGAAGTGCAAAGTGATTGTAGCAAAGATCCTCTTTATTATGATAAAAAATTAGAAGCTAAAAAACTCAAAGAACAAGAAGTAGAAAAAATAGAAAAGGAACTTGATGCTTTGGATGAAAAGAAGGATTATATGAGTAAAGTTGAGTATAAAGCTAAGAAAAAGGCATTAAAAGAACAAAAAAATAAAATTAAAAAAGAAATTGAAGAATATATTGATAATCTTTAAATTTGATCTTGTCGCAATAATTTTATTTGAAACTTATTCTCTATGATTTTATAAAATCATAGAGAATATTTAATTTAATCAACCTTATTTTTTTTCAAACTTTCTAATAATTCTTCTATATTGTAAATTCCCCTATGTTCAGGTGTTAAAAGATGGATTAAAATATCGCCCAAATCAATCACACTCCATTCTTCGCTGCTATCTATATTTAAGAATTCTTCACCTTTGGATTTGAGTTTGGTTTTTAACTCATCAATTAAAGATAAAGCGTGTTTTTCTCCTAAAGTTGCTGCTATAATAACGTATTTTACAAAATATTCTTGTTCGCTCATATCAAAAATTTTTATATCTTCAGCTTTTTTTTCATCTAAAATTTTAACAATTAAATCAATTCTTTCTTGCATTTTTTTCCTTTAATTTTTGAAATTGTATCAATTTTTTTGGAATTTTTTATAATAATTTTTTACTTCATCTTTAATTTTTTCGCATACTTTATCTGTATCCAGTGTATCACGTATAAAAGAAGAAGCTATGTGAATATCGGTTTTTAAATCTTTGAATTTTTTTGGAATTTCTATATTATCACGATTAGCAATGATAAATTCGACTAAAGAATTTAATTTTTCAAAATTATGCCAAAGGTGAAGTTTTTCTAAATGATCCGCACCAATTAAAAAGTAAAATTTATTTGGTTGATAAATTTTATAAAGGTATTCTACGCTTTCTATGCTAGGAACTGGACGTTTTTGCTTGATTTCAAAATCACAAATTTCAATTTTATCCAAATTTCCCCAAAGTTTTTTTACCCATTCTAATCTTTTTTGTTCATCAGCAAAAAAACCTTTTTTAAAAGGATTGATAAAAGTTGGCATGATAATTAATTTATCGATTTCAAGGGTTTGTAAAGCCTCTTTTATAACGCCATCGTGTCCTTTATGTGGTGGATCAAAGCTACCTCCAAAAAGTGCGATTTTCATTTAGTTTTTAACCTTTTTTTAGTAGAATATTAGCATAAAAAAATTGCAAAGGAAAATAAAATGGCCGTAAAAGTTGCTATTAACGGTTTTGGACGCATAGGTAGATGTGTTGCAAGGATAATTTTACAAAGGAATGATATAGAGCTTGTAGCGATCAATGATACCACCGATATAGAGCTTGCAAAATATCTTTTTAAATACGATACGGTGCATGGAGAATTTAAAGGAAATGTAGAAAGCAAAGGTGATGATTTAATAATTAATAATAAAAAAATAAAGGTTTTTAAAAGTCGCGACATTAAAGAATTAGACTTTGCTAAATATGGAGCTCAAATTGTTTTAGAATGTACAGGAGCACATTTAACAACAGAAAAATGTCAAGAATTTTTAAATATGGGCGTAGAAAAAGTTATAATGAGTGCTCCTGCAAAAGATAACACTCCTACTTATGTTTTAGGTGTTAATTCTGATCTTTATCACGGAGAAAAAATTATTTCCAATGCAAGTTGTACTACAAATTGCCTAGGACCAGTTTGTAGAGTTTTACAAGATAATTTTGGGATCAAAAAAGGACTTATGACAACCATACATGCTTATACCAATGGGCAAAGCATTATCGATGCTAAAGCTAGAGATAAACGTCGCTCACGTGCTGCAGCGCAAAATATTATCCCAACTTCTACCGGCGCTGCTAAGGCTATGAAACTTGTTATGCCAGAGCTTGATGGAAAGCTTCATGGGCAAAGTATGCGCGTTCCAGTTGTTGATGTATCAAGTGTTGATCTGACTGTTTTACTTGATCGTAAGGTTAAAAAGGAAGAAATCAATGATGCTTTTAGACAGGCTTCAACGTCAAATTTAAAAGGTTTTTTGATGGTAGATGATGAAGAAAGGGTTTCTAGCGATTTCATTTCTTGTTCTTATGGAGCTATTGTGGCAAGCGATTTAACTCAAGTTATAGCCGATGATTTGGTAAAAGTAATTGCTTGGTATGATAATGAATGGGGCTATTCAAGCCGTTTAGTCGATATGGCCGTTTATATCGCAAATAGGAATTAAAATGAATGGTATTATTTCGATCAAAGATCTTGATTTAGATCATAAAAAAGTTTTTATAAGATGCGATTTTAATGTTCCACAAGATGATTTTTTAAATATTACAGATCATAGACGCATTCGTTCAGCCATTCCTACTATTAGATATTGTTTAGATCGTGGATGTAGTATTATCCTAGCTTCACATTTAGGACGTCCAAAAGAAATCAGTTCTAAATATTCTTTAGATCCTATTGCTAAGCGTTTAGCTAGGCTTTTAGATAAAGAGATTATCATGGCTAAAGACGTTGTGGGAGAAGATGCAAAAAATAAAGCCTCCGCTTTGAAAGCAGGCCAAATTTTAATGCTTGAAAATTTGCGTTTTGAAAAAGGCGAAATTAAAAATGACAAAAATTTAGCCAAAGAACTTGCTTCTATGGCTCAAATTTATATCAATGATGCTTTTGGAGTTTGTCATAGAGCACATGCAAGTGTTGAAGCTATCACTGAATTTTTTGATGAAAATCATAAAGGAGCAGGTTTTTTACTCCAAAAAGAAATTGATTTTGCTATCAATCTTATCAAACGCCCAGTGCGTCCTTTTGTTGCTGTTGTAGGAGGATCTAAAGTGAGTGGAAAATTACAAGCTTTGATAAATTTACTTCCTAAAGTTGATAAGCTGATTATCGGTGGCGGTATGGCTTTTACTTTTTTAAAAGCTTTAGGTTATGATGTAGGAAATTCGCTCTTAGAAGAAGATCTTTTAGAAGAAGCAAGTCAAATTCTAGCTAAAGGTAAGAGTTTGGGGGTAAAAATCTATTTACCTGTAGATGTTGTCGCCGCTCCTTCTTGTTCACAAGAATCACCAATGAAATTTGCTCCTATTCAAGAAATTCCTAGTGGTTGGATGGGATTAGATATCGGACCTGCTAGCGTAAGGCTTTTTAAAGAGGCGATTTCTGATGCACAAACGATTTGGTGGAATGGGCCTATGGGGGTTTTTGAAATTGATAAATTTTCAAAAGGTAGCATAAAAATGAGCCATTATATCAGTGAAGGGCATGCTACTTCTGTTGTAGGAGGAGGAGATACAGCTGATGCGGTTGCACGTGCAGGGGATGCGGATGAAATGACTTTTATTTCAACAGGTGGAGGTGCTTCTCTTGAGCTTATAGAAGGCAAGGAACTTCCAGGTATTAAAGTTTTAAGAGCGAAGGAGAATTAAATGATTTTTGCTGCAAATTTAAAATGTAATCATACAAGATCGAGTTTTAAAAATTATGCTGATGTTTTAAATAAAACTATAGGTGTAAAATGTGACGATATTATCGTTTTTCCACCTAGTATTGCTTTTTTAGAATCTCAAACCAATTTTATACAAGGAGCACAAAATTTTTATCCTTGTATTAATGGAGCTTTTACAGGTGAGCTTGGAAAAGAGCATTTGGACGAATTTGGTATTAAGTGTGTTTTGATAGGGCATTCTGAAAGAAGAATTTTAGGTGACGAAGCGTTAATAAAATCTAAATTTGATTTTGCAAAAAATCATAAATATAAAATAGTTTTTTGTATAGGAGAGGATTTAAAAACAAAAAATTCAGGAAAAACTTTGGAATTTTTAAAATCCCAACTCGATATAATCGATTTAAAATATGAAAATTTAATTATTGCCTATGAACCTATTTATTCTATTGGAACTGGGGTGAGTGCTGATATTAAAGATATCAGTAAAGTTCTTGAGTATTTAGCCACTTTAACTCAAGCACCTTTACTTTATGGTGGAAGCGTGAATGAAAATAATATTAAAGAAATTTTGAGCATTAAAGAATGCGGAGGGGTTTTAATAGGCTCTGCTGCTTTAAAGGTTGAGAATTTTATAAAATTAATTAAAGGATAGAAGATGATAATGAAAGGCAAAAAAGGTCTTATTGTAGGAGTTGCTAACAATAAATCAATTGCTTATGGTATAGCAAAAGCTTGTCGTGAGCAAGGTGCAGATTTAGCTTTTACTTTTTTAAACGATGCGTTGAAAAAACGTGTAGAGCCTATTGCTGAAGAACTGGGTTCTCGTTTTGTGTATGAACTTGATGTGAATAATGAAGAACATTTATCTAGTATTGGAGATAAAATTAAAAAAGATTTAGGAAACATTGATTTTCTTGTGCATGCGGTTGCTTATGCTCCTAAAGAAGCTTTAGAAAATGATTTTTTACAAACTTCAAAAGAAGCTTTTGATATAGCAATGGGAACTTCTGTGTATTCTTTACTTTCTTTAACCCGTGCGGTTTTACCTGTCTTAAATGAAAATTCTTCTATTTTGACTTTAAGCTATCTTGGCGGGGTAAAATATGTACCGCATTATAATGTTATGGGCGTGGCAAAAGCAGCACTTGAAAGTTCTGTGCGTTATTTAGCTAGGGATTTAGGCGTGAAAGGAATTCGCGTTAATGCTATTTCAGCAGGCCCTATAAAGACTTTAGCGGCTAGTGGGATAGGGGATTTTAGAATGATATTAAAATACAATGAAGTCAATGCTCCATTAAAACGCAATGTTAGCATAGAAGATGTTGGAAATTCGGCTATGTATTTGCTTAGCGATTTGTCTCGTGGGGTTAGCGGGGAAATTCATTATGTAGATGCAGGATATAATATCATGGGAATGGGAGATGTTGAAAAGGATGAACAGGGTAATACTGTTCTTTGCTGGGATAATATAAAAGGATAGAACATGGCAAAGCTTAGCAATGAAGAATTAAAAACTATACTCGAAAATCGTATAGTTGAAATTAAAAATTCAAGTTTAGAAGATGAAAAGATTATCAATGAAGAAAGTGTAAAAACCATTGTTAAGCATTTATCTTTAGGAAATGAAATTCCATCTTTAGCTAAACAATTTTTCGAAATAGCTCCAAAAATGAAAGTAGTTTGGCTTCATCTTTGTGAGTGCACCGGTTGCAGTGAGAGTTTATTGCGTTCTGAATTACCGAGTTTTGATGAATTTATATTTGACTTTTTCTCTTTAGAATATCACGAAACTTTGATGGCTGCAAACGGAACAAAAGCCGAAGAGCTTATAGAAGATATTTTAGATCAAGATTTTCTTTTGGCTGTTGAAGGTGGGGTTGCTGCAATTGATACCTTTTTCTTAACTATAGGTGCTAACGCTGAAAGTGGTCATGAAATTTTACAAAAATTAGCCAAAAAGGCTAAGGCTATTTATGCAATTGGAACTTGTTCTTCTTATGGAGGAATTCAAGCTGCGTATCCAAATCCTAGTAAGACTTGTGGAATTTCTGAAGTCTTAACTCAAAAAGTGGTTAATATCCCAGGTTGTCCACCAAGTGATGTTAATATTATTGCAAATTTGGCGTTTTTTGCACTTTTTGGAATTCTTCCAGAATTAGATGAGCAAAATCGTCCTGTATGGGCTTATGGTAAATGTTTGCATGATATGTGTGAAAGAAAAGCTAAATTTGAGAGTGGAATTTTTGCAGAACATTTTGACGATGAAGCGGCGAAAAATGGAGCTTGTCTTTTTAAAATAGGCTGCAAAGGCCCTTATACTTACAATAATTGTCCAAAAGTTAAATTTAATTCTAAAACCTCTTGGCCAGTTGCTTCTGGACATGGTTGTATCGCGTGCAGTGAAAAGAATTTTTGGGATGAATTTGGTAATTATGAAAAACCTATGGCAAACATTTTTTCTTATGCAAAATTGCAAAATAAAGATTTTTCAACTCAATTTATTTTAGAAGAGCAAATAAAGACTTTATCGAATATAGATTTTGAATTTGAAACTAATATAAAGCTAATTTTGCAAAATATAGCTAAAAATAAATTAGGAGCTTTATTGGTTGAAAATTATAAAAAAAGTTTTGAAGCAAACTATGCCTTTATAGAGAAAAATTTTGACGAAAGCTCAAATATTTCAAGTGATTTTTGGAAATACCTTGAAATCAATTTTATTTTAGCTAAGGGAGAGTTTTTAAAAAATAAAGAAGATTTTTTAAATGCAGCGCAAAATTATACTTTTAAACACGCTAGTCCTTATGATTTTAAATTAAACTTAAGTGGTGAAAAACCTAAACTTGATGTAAGCAAGTCTTTTCGTATGCCTTTAATTTATCTTTGTGGTGGGCTTGATTTTGAAGGCATTGCTTTTAGTGTTTTAAAGGCTTTTGAAAAGAGCGTTAAAGACGTATTAGAATTTAACAATCCAAAAATAGTTAATCTATAAGAGGCTTTTGTTTTTTAAACAAAAGCCTTTGATTAAAGTATAAAATCTTTTTGATTTTCCAAATTCATAATTTGTTTTAGCACATCATTAGCTTTTTCTTCTGTAAGGCTTAATTGGGCATTATTTAAAAATTTTTCTTTTAATTCTTCAAAGCTTAAAGGGTTATCAAAATTTCCTCTATTAATAAAAACATCTTTTTGAATGACTTCTCCATTTTGCAAAGTTACTTTTATATGTCCTGGAAAATATTTTGGAAATCCTGTAGATTGTTTTTTCTCATAAGTGATTTTTTGTGCAAAATTTATAAGTTCTTTACGCGTTAAATTTTCATAAGAATTTAATGTAATTTTACCATCAAAAAAACCTAAAGCCATTAAAAAAGGTAAGGAAAATTTAGCTTCATAGGCAGTTTTTGGTTGATATTTTTTTTCAATTGGATCACAAACAAAAGAAATAGGAACCTCATCAACAAAACAATGGATATTTTTTATTTCATCGGCTTTTAAACCATCATTTTTTAAAGAAATAGCACACTCAATAAAACCATGCGTAAAATGGCAGCTTGGATAAGGTTTGATAGAAACTTGCATGATCTGCCAAATTTGACCTAAAGCTTTATCAAGTTCTGTTTTATCCGAGTTTTCTTCTATGCCAAAGCATTTAAAAATATTATCTCTTCCTTCAAAAATACTCAAAGGCCCACTCATATTATTTTTAGCTAAATTTGCAACCAAAATACCATTTTTTACAACATTTGCTAAATGTAAAACTTTAGAATTAGATCCATTGGATAAAAATTCATTCACTCCACTTGCAAAACTTCCAGCAAGACCCAAGGCATTGATAATTTGTCCCTTGTTTAAATTTAGCAAAACCGCACTTGCGCTTACACTTCCAAAAATTCCAGCAATAGCACTTGTGTGAAAGCCACGTTTATGAAAACTTCCTTTACTCGCAATACCCACTCTAGCGGCTATTTCCCAACCAATAATAAAAGCTTTTAAAATTTGTTTTGCGTCTTTGCAAACACTAAAACCATAGCTTAAGCAAAGTGGAGTTAAAAAAGCACTAGCATGTAAAATCGCTTCTGTGTGAGTATCATCAAAATCAAGAGCATGAGAAGCGATTGTATTAAGCATGGTTGCATTAATGGCATCTATTTTTTGATCTTGCCCCCAAACGGTCGTATTTCCTTCGGTTTTTAAGGCATTTAAAGCATTTAAAACACATTCTTCTTTGTGAGCAGCTAAGGCTGTCCCAAGGCTATCAAGCATGAGTTCTTTAGCTCTGCAAATTACATTTTGAGGTATATCATCAAAATGTAATTTCATAATAAATTCAGCTAATTTTTCACTATAAAACATTTGCTTTCCTATTTCAAAATAGCACTATTTTTGATTTTTGCTAAAAATTCATCTACAAGTTTTGGTGCATAACCTACGTAAGTAGTTGCGTCAAGCAAAACATCAATTTCTTTTTCTTTTAAAACCTTAGAAACTCTTTTATCGGCTAGTAAAACTTCTTTGAAGGTTTTTTGTTTTTCGATACCCAACATAGCGTTTTCATAAACGATTTCATGGGCATGTTGCTTACCGTAGTGATCACTTAGAGCAAACATAACGCGTTCTGCTAAAACAAAACCATGAAGAGTATTTAAATTTTTAAGCATTTTATCTTTCTTAATTTCTAAATCACTTAATGCAAATTTCATATTAGCTAAAACTACAGAAAGCATTAAAAATATTTCAGGTAAAAGCTTCCATTCCATTTTCCAAACCTGCCCATCTCTTTCGTGTTCATGTCTTTCTATATCGCTAAGTATGGCTAAATTTGCTTTTAAAGCATTGCTTACCGTAACAGCATTTTCGCTGACCGCAGGATTTCTTTTATGAGGCATAGTGCTAGATCCTACTTGACCTTTTCCAAAAGGTTCTGCTACTTCATCAATTTCATTGTGTGAAAGTATGAGAAGTTGATGAGCGATTTTGTTAAAAGTTGCATTGATATTGCCTAAAACATACCCTAATTCTATAAAACGATCGCGTGCAGGTTGCCAAGAAATATTTGGCACACAAAGACCTAAATTTTCTAAAGTTAGTTTTTCAACTTCATTAGCCTTTTCGCTTAAACTTGCTTTAGTTCCAACGGCTCCTACAATACTTCCAACATAAAGTCTTTTTTCAAGTTCTAATATTCTTTCAAAATGACGATCAAGTTCGCTAAGCCAAATAGCAACCTTGTGTCCAAAGGTTATAGGTAAGGCTTGTAAAGCTAAAGTTCTTCCCATCATCGCAGTATTTTTGTGAGTTTTAGCAAGTTTTACTAAGGCTTTTGCAATAGCTTTTACTCTTGCTTGATGATTTGCATGGCTTCTTTAAATTGCAATACAATGCCTGTATCAATGATATCTTGAGTGGTAACTCCAAAATGAACAAATTCTCCCAAATTATCCTTACAAGCTTTTTCTAAGCCTCTTACTGTAGGAACTAGGGGATGCTTTGTTTTTTTAAATTCTGCAAAAATAAATTCCATATCCATAAATTTATAATATGCTTTTTTAGCTATTTCATCGGCTGCTTTTTTAGGGATGATTCCAAGTTTTGCTTGAGCTTTTGCTAAAGCTGCTTCAACATCAAGCCATTTTTGGATGCGATTTTCTTCGCAAAAGATAGCACGCATCTCTTGAGTGCTCCAAGAATCTGCTAGTAATTTATGATCAAATACGCTTATTCCAGTCATTTTTTCTCCTTTTTAATTTTTTCAAAAGCCTGTTCTAAATCAGCTATAAGATCTTTGGTATCTTCTAATCCTATGTGAAATCTCACAAATGGACCTCTCTTACTCCAATCACTTGCAGTTCTAGGAGGGGTTGTTACTGTGGCTAAGCTTTCATATCCACCCCAACTTGCCCCTATGGAAAAATATTTTAAATAATCCACAAAAGCAATGGCATCATTTTGATCATATCCATCATTGAATTCTATAGTGATCATTCCATTGCTTCCTTTATGATCGCGCATAAAAATTTCATGATTTGGGTGAGATTTAAGTTTTGGATAAAAAATAGTTTTGATTTCTTTTCTTGTTTTTAGAAATTCAACTATTTCATCAGCACTTTTTTCATGAGCTTTCATTCTCACATCTAAAGTTCTCATGCCTCTAAGTACTAGATACACATCATCAGGGCTTGTAGTAAAACCAAAAGCTTCCGGAAGTTCGTTGAAATTTTTCCATTCTTTTTGGTTGCAAACTACTATACCCATGGTAACATCTGAATGTCCGCTTAGATATTTTGTTGCCGCGATAACAGAAATATCAACCCCAAGCTCTAAAGGATTTAAAAAATATCCACTTGAATAAGTATTATCAATGGCAACTGGGATATTATGAGAATGTGCAATTTTGCAAAGCTTTGGCAAATCAATTATTTCATAAAGTATAGATCCTGGACTTTCACATAAAATCAGCTTAGTGTTGGCTTTGATTTTTTCCTCTACATCGCTAGCATCAGCCTTTAAAAAATCAACTTCAACACCTATTTTTTCTAAAAATTTGTCACAAATAGTTCTAACCGGTCCATAAATTGCGTCTGTGATTAAAAAATGTGCGTCTTTGCTTGCATAATTTAAAAGCACCATAGCTAAAGCTGCAAGTCCAGTAGGGAAAAGTTGAGCTCTATAACCACCTTCTAATTCACAAATGAGTTTTTCAAGTTCAAAATTAGTAGCAGTTCCTCTTGCTCCATAGCTTAAAACTCTTTCAGTTTTTCTTAATTCTCTGTATTTTTGCCAAGTTGCATGATCTTTAAAAAGTATAGTCGATGCACGCATTAAAGTTGGATTTACCGATCTTACCTCGGCATTTTGATCGCCTCTTCCTTGATGGATTAGCTTGGTTTTTGGTTTCATTTTTTCTCCTTTTTAAAGATAAATATAAGTCATTATGATATTAACAATACTTGCTACTAGCATAGGAATAGCCGTTCTTTTTACTACTGCAAAGGGACTCTGTTTTGTCATAGCAGATATCGCTAAAATCGCAGGAGCAATAGGACTGACACATCTTCCAAAACCTGTCATGATTTGGATGGGTGTTATCATAGAAATGGTTTCAATTCCAAAATGTTTTGCTATATTTGGGATAAGCGGAGCAAAACTAAAAAACGCTGCATTTCCTGAACCCATTAAAAAGGCACAAAAAGCAAGAAGTATGGAAACAGCTATAATGATAGCTAGCACTCCAAAACCTGCATTTTTTAAAATTTCTATTAAGGTATCTACAAAACCTACTGATAAAAGCCCATTAGCAAATACCTGACCACAAACAATGAGCGAAACTGTAATCACAAATAAATGCCCCATTCCTTTAAAGAAAATCATTATTGAATTTAAAGTTTCAATAACGCTTTTATAGCGCATCATCTCAAAAATAATGGCTATAAAAGTTGAAATCATCATAGCAACAGGAACATTAATTTTAATACTTGATTGATAATGAATTTGCAATAAAGCCAAAATACTATCAAGTACAGAACTAAAACCTAGGATTAAAATCAAAGGTATGATCGGTAAAAGAGCATATATCTTAGGTGGTTTTTTGATTTCTTTTTCTTTGTTTTCGTTTAGTTCTTCTTCAGCTTTTTGAGGATCAAAAACAAAATGTTCTTTTTTATCAAAAAAATAATTGCAAAGATAGATAGAAATACCTACAGCTATAATAATAGGCAAAGTTGTAGAAAGTTGATAATGAACAAAATAAATTGCTGGGTCGATATTAGCTACCTTTGAAGCCATGATCACATTACCACTTCCAGGCCCATGATCGATATATTGACAAATTGCAATCACACTCAAAGCAGAAAGTTTAGACACTCCTGTTCGAACTAGTATTGGATACATTGTTACCATAAGCAAAAGTGCTAAACCAGCATGAGAGGGTATAAAAAGAACTAAAAGTTGAGTGATAAAATATGCAAGTATGAGTAAAACATAGGGCGATTTTACCATTTTTAAAGGCTTTTCAAAGACTTTAAAAAGCGCATAAGAAGCTCCAACATGATCCATATACGCAGAAAAACCAGCTATACACATCAAAGTTAGTCCAAGACCTGCTAAAGTGCTTGATAAAGTTTGATTAAAAACTTCGAAAATATCGAAAAATCCTAAATTTAAAGATCCTTTTTTAAGGATAGGATGTCCTAATTCGTAAAAATCTATGCTTTTTAAAAAACTATAAATTTGCGATGGGGGGGGGTATTTGGTTCTGGGAACATATGAATTAAAAATGCGGCAATTGTTGCCACGCCAAGTAATAAAAATCCACTTAAAAGCAATGCCATATGGGCATTGACTTTTTTATAAAGCATGAAAATAAGTAAAAAAATACTTACAAATGAAAAAATAAGGCCTAGCATTTTTTATCCTTTTGAGGCAATAACCTCTATCTCCACCTTAGCTCCTTTTGGTAAATCTTTAACAGCAAAAGCACTTCTTGCAGGATAAGGAGCTTGGAAAAATTCGGCATAAACTTCATTAAAAGCGACAAAATCGGAAATATTAGCTAAAAAGCAAGTCGTTTTTAACACTTTATCATAAGCAATTCCATTTTCTTCTAAAATGGCCCCAATATTTTTTAAAGATTGTTTAGTTTGTTCTTTTATATCTTCACTTTCTATTTCCCCTGAATTAGGATTGATAGGAAGTTGCCCAGAAATAAATAATAGCCCATTTGCTTCTCTATAAGCCGAGTATGGTCCAATAGCTTTTGGATAATTTGACATTTTTTCTCCTTGAATATTAAATTTATTATTGTTATAATAGAATATTATCATTTTAAGAATAATTTGTCAATATTTTATTATTATGATAATAAAATATTATTTTTTATAATTTTAATCTTTAATAAGATAAAGGAAAGATTTAATGGATGAAAAACAAAAGGAACAATTCATTAAGCTAACGAAATTTTTAGGGCAGGTTTTAGGCAAACAATATGAAGTTGTTTTTCATGTTATAGACAAAAAAGGTGCTTATATTGCTGCTATTGAAAACAGCCATATTAGTGGTAGAACTCTTGAGTCTCCCTTAAGTGCTTTTGCAAGTGAACTCATACAAAAAAAAGCTTATTTAAAAAAAGATTTTTTATATGATTATAAAGCTTTAATTGGAAAAAATAAGCTTGTAAGAGGATCAACTTTTTTTATAAAAAATGCTGATAAACTTGTAGGAATTTTGTGCATAAATCACGATACTAGCATTATAAGAGATGCTGTTTGTAAGATTATAGATATAGAAAAGTTAGATGATATGGGTGAATTTTTAAGCCAAGATGAGAGTAGTAATTTGGAAATGAATGATTTGGCTAATGTAGAAACGTTAAGCCGTTCTATAGAGGAAATTTTAGCTCAAAATATTGATATGAATTATTTAAATTCAAATTACCAGCTTAGCGTTACACAAAAAGAAGAGATCGCAAAAACCTTATATGAAAAAGGTATTTTTAATATCAAAGGTGCTGTGTCTATCGTTGCAAAATTTTTAAAAATTTCAGAACCTAGTGTTTATAGATATCTTAAAAAATTTAAAAATTAGGAATTTTATTCTATTTTAATACCATCATTTTTTATAAAAATAATCACGATAAAATTTTATCGTGATTTAGATTAACCCAACTAGATCCTTATTATTTTAAAAAATATAAAATGATAATAAATTTCAAAATAAATTTAGCTTAATAATATTATAATAATAATTATCAAAATAAAAAAGAGGGTGTTATGTCAGTTTTAGTTATCGGTGCAGATGAAATCACTCCTATAAAAGCAGTTTTATATGATTTAGGTGCTAAAAAAATTGAGCATTGGAACGCACGTAATGAAAATAGAGTTAATCGCAAGCCTATTCCTTGCGATACAGAGTGTATAGTTATGCTTACGAGTTTTTTAAATCATAACACAATGAAAAAAATCAAAAATGAGGCAAAAAAAAGAAAAATTCCATTAGTATGTGCCAAAAGAAGTGTTAATTGTGTATATTGTGAATATTGTAAGATTTTTAACTTGGATAAAGAAAATTCTTGCACTAAGGAGTTTTAATGTTGTTCGGCTTTAACCAGAATCAAGATATTATTCCTGAAATTTATAGCTCCTTAAATAAGCAAGATCTTATAATGACTTTTTTAATTCAGTATAATTTTTGCGTAGATGAAAAACTAAAAATTCCGCTTTTTTACGGAAAGAATGCTAAGAGTATTCGTGATGTTTTTGAAAAATTTATTTATGATATTTCTCATGTTCATTTTGGAAAAATAAAAAATATTTTCAAATTGAGACTTAAAGCAACAAATAAGGGATTTATTTTTAAGACAAAAAGCGTGAAAAAATATAATCTAAAACAAATTTTTAAAAATTATTATTATGGAATGTGTTTTAATACTCATAATTTATTTTGTGATTATGTTTATAATAAAATTTCTAAGCAAAATATAGATAGAGTAGTCGATCAAAAAGATAACCTTATTATCGTTGATCAAAAATGTGCAATTTTACCACTTTGTAAGGAAATAGATATACATAATTTAGAAATTGAAAATGAAATTCATAAATTATTAACTTTAATAAGAGAAAATAATTTTGATAGATTTTATATAGTTTGTCCGCGTAATGAAAATTTTACGCATTTTATAGAAATCAAACATTTTTTGTGTGATTTAAATAAAACTATGTTAAAATTAGTCCCATATAAAATATCAAATCAACTTATAAGGAGGAAATAATGTCAGTGGCAGTAGTTTATGGAAGTGCTATGGGTAATACAGAAGGTGCAGCGAATATGATCGCTTCAAAATTGGGAATCAGTGATGTATTAAATATCGCAGATATTGATGCAGCTAAAATCAATTCCTATGATAAACTCATTTGTGGAACTTCTACTTGGGGAAGTGGAGATTTGCAAGATGATTGGGATGGTTTTGATTTTTCAGGACTAAGTCTCAATGGAAAAACTGTAGCGGTTTTTGGTATGGGTGATAGCGAAAGTTATTCGGATACTTTTTGTGGCGGTATGGGAAAATTGGCTGAAAATTTAAAAAATGCAGGAGCAAATTTAGTTGGTGAAGTTTCAACCGATGGTTATAATTTTGAGTCAAGTGATGCAGTAGTAAATGGTAAATTTGTAGGACTTGCTTTGGATAATGATAATCAAGAAGATCAGACAGAAACAAGAATTGATGCTTGGTTAGAGCAAATTAAATCTTATTTTGCATAATTTAAAATATCGACTTTTATGTCGATATTTTAAAATTTTTTATTTTAACTTACCTCCGCTTTTTCAAAACCTATACTTTAAAGCAAAAATCGTTTTTTTATAGAAAAAGATAAAAAAATAATAAAACCAAAATATATCTTCATCTCAAAAAGAATGTTGTTGAGATATAAAATAACAAGTTTGATTTGGATTGCAAAAATAGTAATCAACCTTGTTTTATTGCTTCTATCATGACCTTTGCCTTGCATTCTGCACAGCAATAAAGTGTTTTAATTTTATTTTGATCTTCTTTAAATTTAGGTTTCATAAGTTCTGCTATTTTTTGCACAGCTTTTTTAGTAGCAAATTCTTTTCCGCATTCTATACATGCAAAAAGTTCATCTTTTGCCATCGTTTGATATTCAAAAAACTTAGGATTGAATTCCATTCCACTTCTTGTTAGCTTTAAGGTATCTTTTTCAGCACAGCTCATTTCACAATACCCACAAGTAGTGCAAAGCGAAGCATTAAATTTTAAAGCATTTTCTTTATGATCTGCGATTAAAGCCCCTACATTACAAGCTCCAACGCAAGAAAGACAAAGGGTGCAAGTTTGAGTATTGATTTCTATTTTACCATATCTTATCCAATCTCCGCTTTTTAAAGAACCAAAATCATCATTTTGTATAAGTTTTTGCATTCTTTTAGAAAAATTTTCTCTTGTGCTAAGAGTATTATTATGAAATTCAAAATATAAATCTTCTAAAAATTCTTGTTGCTTTAAATGAGTATTTAATTCTTCATTAGCAATAAAAATAGCTTTTTTATTAAATTTTCTCTCAAAAAAAGTATTTAAAAGTTCTATAGTTTCATAATTTCCTTGAGATAGTGTTTGAGTGAAAAAGACTATATTAGCACCGCTACTTTGTAAAAGAGCTAAAAAATGCATAGGAGTAAGCCATCCATCTTTTATGATTAGCGGTAGGGTATTTTTTGGAAGTTCTAAATTTAAATTTTCTAGAGGAATTTTTTCTGAAATGAGTAAAATTTTATTTTTTTTAAAAAAGTTGCAAATTTCAAAAAAGCTGTTTCTAGGTAAATGAGTGCTGTCAAGCGATCCGCTAGGGCAAATGCTAATACAAGAACCACACTCCAAACAATCTATTTGTGAAAAAATTAGATTTTTATTTTCATCATCTTTTAAAATAGCTGTTGCGGGACAAATTTCAACACATTTAGCACAATGCTCACTACGCCTTGAATGATATTGGCATATATTTAAATCATAGGAAAAATAATTTTTGTAAGTGTAATTTGGGATAATACTATTTAAAAATTCAAGCAGAGCTTCTTTATTTTTAAAATTTTGCATATCATAACAGCCACTTTGCCTTGAAAAATCCTTTCTTAAGCATTGGTGATTGAAAATTAAAATATCAAAATCAATTTCTATTTCATCGGATATTATCGCACATAATTCTCCTATAGTCCCAAAAATACCTTTGACTTCTTCATTTTTTAAAGCAATAACTTTAAAATCATTTTTTTTCAAAAAATTAGCAAGTTCTTCTTCTAGATCAATAAGAATAATGCGTTTTTGAATGGGTTTATTTTCCTCAAAATCAAGTCCAAAATCATAAATATGATTTCTAATTTGATAGAGTTTTAAAATATTTTTAGCTTTTTCTAAGGCATCATCTTGAGAATTTCTAAGGTAAAAATTAATTTCTGGAGCGTAAATGCTAGATTTTTGTTTTTTATCATTAGAGATTAAAACTTCTATATCTTTATTTGTTTCCCAAATTTCAATTTCATCAGGCAAGGGGATTAAATCTTTGTTTTTTATAAAAACAAATTCTTTCATTAAGTTTTTCCTCTAAAAAATATTTTTTAAATTTTATGTTAAAATAACCAAATATTTTCTTAAGGTTTAAGATGGACAAAATAAAAAAATTCCCACAAATTGGAGCTTTAATCGAGGATGAAACTTTAAAGGAATATCCTTTTTATTTAAGGGCTTATTTTTGTAAAAATATCGTAGCTAATCTTAAGGCTTTGGGTGAGAATAGCTGTGAAAAAAATATTCTTTTAGAAAAAATAAAATCAGAAATTCAAAAATATCTGCGTAAAGATTTACAAAGTGTGATCAATGCTACAGGTGTGATTATCCATACAAATTTGGGTAGAAGCGTGATTGATGAAAGTATTTTTAATCAATGTAAGGATCAAATTTGTAATTATGTAAATCTTGAATTTGATTTAGAAAATGGCAAAAGAGGAAGTCGCTACGCTTTAGTGCTTGAGAAACTTAAAATGCTTTTTGAGTGTGAAGATGCTTTAGTGGTTAATAATAATGCTGCAGCGGTTTTTTTGATTTTAAATTCTCTTTGTTTAAATCAAGAAATTATTAGCTCTAGAGGTGAATTAGTCGAAATAGGTGGAAGTTTTCGCGTGCCTGAAGTGATTAAGGCTGCTGGAGTTAAGCTTAAAGAAGTTGGAACAAGCAATAAAACACATTTAAAAGACTATGAAGAAGCTATCGATGAAAATACAAAGCTACTCTTAAAAACACACAAATCAAATTTTGCCCTTATAGGTTTTCAAAGCGATGTAAGTATTGTGGATCTTGATAAATTAGCTAAAGAAAAAGGAATTTTAACGTATTATGATTTAGGATCTGGATGGTGTGAAAATTTAAATAAAGAATTGGCAAAAAATGAACCTATGATTAAAAAAGTGCTTAAAAATTGTGATATTTTAAGTTTTAGCGGTGATAAACTTTTTGGTTCTGTCCAAGCTGGAATTATACTGGGAAAAAAAGATTTGATTGAGAAGATTAAAAAAAATCAGCTTTTAAGAATGCTAAGAGTGGATAAAATCACTTTAGCACTGCTTAATGAAACGCTTAAGACTTATCTTGAAAAAGATTATAATAAAATCACCACTTTAAGACTTTTAAACGATGATATTAAACATATAGAGCAAAAAGCTTTGTGGGTACAACAGAGGATTAAATTTGAAAGTGAAATTAAAAATAGCAAGAGTTTAGTTGGAGGTGGTTCTATGCCTGATAGAACTTTAGAAAGTCGCGTTTTATCTTTTAAGGGCAAGGCCTTAATATTACAGGAAAAATTCAGAGAAAAAAATATCATAGGTCGCGTTGAAAATGATAGTTTTGTTTTAGATTTTAGAACGATTAGGGAAAGTGATTTGGATACTTTGATTCAATTGATTAATTCTATGGAAGATTGATGAATTCTTTACTTATTGGAACTGCAGGGCATATTGATCATGGAAAAACTTCTTTAATTAAAGCCTTAAATGGCTTTGATGGCGATAATTTAAAAGAAGAAAAAGAAAGACAAATTACAATCAATCTAAGTTTTTCGGATTTAAAATTAAAAGATAAACACTTTTCTTTTATCGATGTTCCAGGTCATAAAGATTTGGTTAAAACTATGATTAGTGGAGCATTTGGTTTTAGTGCTTGTTTGTTTGTTATTGATATTAATGAAGGTTTAAAAGAGCAAAGCATAGAGCATTTAGAAGTACTTGAAATCTTAGAAATTAAAGATATTATTATCGTATTTAGCAAATGCGATTTATGCGAAAATTATAAGGAACGTGGGCAAGAAATTTTAAAAAAGTTAAATTTTACCCCCTTAAATGTTTTTTACACATCTATAAAAGATCAAGCTAGTATCGATGTTTTAAAAGATTATCTTTTAAATTTAAAAGATAAAAATGCAAAAGATGATTTGATTTTTCGCTATTACATAGATAGAATTTTTTCACTCAAAGGCATAGGAACCGTTGTGACAGGTAGCTTAAATGAAGGAAAAATCAGTGTTAATGAAAAAATTATTTGCTTGGATAATCAAAAAGAACTTTTGATCAAAAATATACAAAATCATGATCAAGACTGCAAAGAAATCAGAGCCTTTAACCGTGTGGCATTGAGTTTAAATTGTGATCATAAAGATTTGAAAAAAGGTTTTGTTTTAAGTAAGAAAGGTGTTTTTAAAGGATTTTTAGAATGCGATGTTTTAATCAAAGCTAAAAGAGGATTAAAAAATGAAAAAATGCTTTTTTGTGTAGGAAGTAAAAGTGTAGAATGTAAGCTTACAATTTTAAAAGAATTAGACAATGATGAATTTTTTGCCCATCTTGTTTTTAAGACCCAGCTTTTTTTATGTTTTGATGAAAAATTTATCTTACTTCAAAATAATCGTATTGTCGGGGGTGGTAGAATTTTAAATCCCGTAAGTGAGCCTTTAAAGAAAGAATTAAAAAATAAATTATTATTTTTACTTAAAAATAGAGATTTTAAAGCGGTTTTTAGTTTTTTAAAAGATATCCATAAAACGGGTTTTGGTTTGCTTTCTAGCTATCAAAGATTTAAATTACTTCATAAAGAAGCTTTGGATTTGGCAAAGAAATTAAATGGGGTTTTTGTGGATGAAAAAAATCTCAATGTTTATAATCTTTTAGCTTTGGATGAATTTAAAAAAATGATTATTTTTATACTAGATAAAAATCCTTATGCTATGTTTTCTCCGACTTCATTATCTTTAAGAATTTCTTGGGCGAGTGTGGAATTTTGTGAATTTGGACTTAAAAATATGCAAAATTTTCTTGATTTTAAAAATGGAATATATTTTAAAAAAGGGATTGACTTTGAAAAACTCAAACAAAGAAACAACAATGAACTCTATGAAATATTAAAAAAACAAGGCATTAAACCACAAGCTCCTTATAATCTTTATGAAGATTTAGATCTTGATCGAAAAAGTGGCGATGAAATTTTAAAAAAACTCACCCAAGAAAAGTTGGTAATCAGGCTTTCGCATAATCTTTTTGTGGAAAAAAAAGCTTTAGAACAAATGATGCAAGAATGTTTGAAAATTTTACAAACAACAGAGCTTGATGTGCAAAAAATGAAAGAAATTTTTCATTTATCAAGAAAATACGCTATAGCGTATTTAGAGTATCTAGACAAAGATGAAAGGGTACAAAAAAAAGATGAAAAAAGATTTTTAAAAACAAATATTTAGAAAATCATTATACAATAAAATTTATATTTTATTTTTAAGGAAGATAAATGAGAAAATTAAGCTTAATTTTGGCTTGTTCGGCGTCTTTGTTTGCTGCAAGCAATAGTGAAATCAGTGATTTTTATTCAAAAAGCATTAAAATGCAGTTCCCAAATGCTACTGTGAGTGTAAAAGATCGTCAAAAAGTTGGAAATACGGGATTTGAAAGCGTGATTGTTACCGTAACGGTAGATGGACAAAAACAAGATCAAATTCTTTTTACAAAAGACAATATTATAGTACCTGATATTATCGATTTAAAAACAAGAACTTCTTATGCACAAGAATATGAAATGAAAAAATTTCAAGAAGCAAGAGAAAATTTTGCTAAAAATGCTAAACCTGTAGCACAAAAAGAAAAAATGGTGATTGCTATGGGTGATAAAAGCAAGCCTGCAATGTATGTATTTTCTGATCCAGAGTGTCCTTTTTGCAGAGAGCAATTGACTCAAATTAAAGATGAGCTTAAAGATTATCAAATCAATTACATTTTAACTCCAGTGCATGGAAAATCTGCTTTTGAAAAATCAGCACTCATTTATAAAGAAGCTAAAAAAGCTAAAAATGATGATGAAAAAATAGCGATTTTAAAGAAATATTACAATCCAAACATTAAAAATTATCCAAAAGTGAGTGATACTGAATTAAAGCAAATATTCTCTCTTTACGAAAAATATCGTGCTTTAGGGCTTAGTGCTACTCCGACTATTATAAAATGAAAATTTTTGTTTTTGTATTTTTAGCACTCTTTATGAGTGCTTGTGCCAATCCAACCTTTATTAAAAGTACTATACAAACAAATAATGAAGGTATTTTTATTCAAGCAAAGCGAAATGAAAGTTTTGAAATTTTTTTCCAAAATCCTAGTAAAATTAAGAGCGATTTGGATCAGCAATTAATATCTAAACTAGAAAATTTAGGACTAAAACAAATGAGTCAAGATCCAACGTATAAAATTTATCTCAATCTTGTAGATATGAAAAAACATTCTTATGCACAAAGGATAAGCACTTCAGCAAGATTTTTTTATGATTTTGATCCTTTAGAGAGTGATGGAGAATGGCTTATAGAAAACTATTATGCTATGCAATTAAATATACAAATCGTTCAAAAAAACAACATACAAAAAACGAGTTTAATTGCACGTACAGCCTATCTTGGAAATAAAAAGCGATGTCAAGTATCACTAGAAAACAAAATCGTCGATCAAATTACGAGTTTTTTTTATTTTAAATTTTAGTTCTTAAAATCTCTTCACTTGTAATTTTACTATCGAATTTAATGATTAAATTTTTTGAATTTTTATAAATATCTACAACTCCAATATTTTGGCTAAAATCTGTAAAATTTAAAGGAGTGTCTAAAGGTAAATAAATATTTTTAAACTCAGATGGATTTTTTAAGAAAAATAAAGCAATGAGCCAAAAAATAGCAAGTATAGTTAAAACAATTGCCAAAATATTTAGTTTATCCAAATGTAAAAATACCCCACCAACTATACCGCCTATAAAACTTCCCCCATAACCAAAAGCATTAAAAAGTCCCAATGCAGCCCCTTTTTCGTGTACTTTGCACAATTTTGAAGCACAGCTTTGCATAATAGGTTCATGTAAATTAAATCCAATAAAAAAAATAACTACTGCAATGATAAAAAGATTGATCGAATTTGAAAAGGCAAATAGTATATAAGAAAGAATGAAAAATGTTACACCTAAAAGCAAAATTTGTTTTGCTAAACCTCTTTTTTCTCCTAAACTTCCAGCAAATCCCATAGCAATAAAACCTGCTATCATAGAAGAAGTATAAACGATCCAAAGCTTATGAGCATCAAATCCTAAATGTTTGACTAAAATAATAGGAATACTTAAAAAGGCTATACTCATAAGCATTTTTTGCATACAGTTTGTAAAGTTCATCAAGGCTAAATTTTTTTGTTTAATAAGATGCAAAAATGGAGTTTTCTCATTTTCATGAGTGATTTTGCTTTCTTGTGGGATAACAGTGTAGAGTAAAACAATACATAAAAAAGATAAAAACGCACTCAGGTTAAAAAGACTAGACAAACCCCATTTTGCACTCATTAAAGGAGATATAACCATAGAAGCTGCGAAGCTAAGTCCTATAAAAGAACCCATAACAGCCATAGCCTTTCCTCTATTTTCTTCGGTAATAAAATCACTGATCATAGCTGTCGCAACTGCTCCTATTGCACCAGCTCCCTGAAGCATTCTACCTAGTAGCATTGTGTAGATATCGTGTGCAAAAGAACAGATTAAAGAACCAATGATAAAAATGACAAGTCCTATCAATAAAGTTTTTTTACGTCCAATTTTATCACTTAAAATTCCGAAAGGCATTTGTAAAATCATTTGAGTAAGAGCATAAATGCCTACTAAAAATCCTACTAAAAATTCATTAGCACCCTCAAGTTTTAATGCATAAAGGCTTAAAACAGGTAAAACAATAAACAGTCCAAAAAATCTAGTTCCAATAATAAAAGATAAAGGTAAGACATTGTTTAACATTATTAATTTCCTGATTATCAAAATTCCTATAAACTAAGATAATTTTACTATGAATTATATTAACACATTGTTAATTTTTAATCTTTAGCATATCTTCATCGATAATTTTATAAGTTTATATTATTTAAAATTTTTTATTTAAGTTACATAGAGTGTAGGATTTGATAATGAAAATTCTTTTAGCAACGAGTAATAAACATAAGATTTTTGAAATTAAAGAAATCTTAAAAAATTATAACTTATATGCTTTTGATGAAGTTCTTAAGCCTTTTGAAATAGAAGAAAATGGCAAAAGCTTTAAAGAAAATGCTTTGATAAAGGCTAAAGCTGTTTTTAATGCTTTAAATCAAGATCAAAAAAACGAATTTATTGTTTTAAGTGATGATAGTGGAATTTGTGTTGATGTTTTAGATGGAAAACCCGGTATTTATTCTGCTCGTTTTAGTTCTAAAGGAGATGATAAAAGCAATCGTGAAAAATTAGTATCTAAGATGAAACAATTAAATATTTATGAAAGCAAAGCTTATTATAAGGCGGCTATTGCAATAGTGAGTTTATATGGTGAGTATGTAGTACAAGCATACATGCATGGAAAAGCAATCAGCGAAGAAAAAGGAGAAAATGGTTTCGGCTATGACAGTCTTTTTATTCCAAAAGGTTTTAATAAAACTTTAGCTCAGCTTAGTTCAGATGAAAAAAATACCATTTCACATCGTTTTAAAGCATTAGAACTTGCTTTAATTGTTTTAAAGATGATAAAAAAAGGAAAAAGGGGATGAAAAAATTTATTAAATATATTGTTGTAGCTATATGTTTGTATGCTTTATATATTGGTTTGAAATCTTGGAGTTCTTAGAATAGAGACTGATTAAAAAACTAGGGAGTAGAAATAAACTTCCGCTCAAAAGTAAAATCATTACAAAAACGGTTAAGACTCCAAAATAAATCGTAGGAATAAAATTACTACTCATCATAACACTAAATCCTAATACTATACTTATAGTGGTATAATAAAGTGCCGATCCTATGCTAAGATGAGAATTTATAATGGCTTCTTCTATGGTTTTGGTTTTGATTTCTTCTTTAAAGCGATAGATATAATGAATAGCATCATCAACTCCAATGCCAATAGCAATAGCAGCTATTGTAATACTCATCATATCAAGTGGAATTTGACACAATCCCATTAGTGCAAAAACGACACTTAAAGGAATAACATTGACTAGTATGGCTATAGTAGAAAATTTCAAATCACGGAAAACAAAAATAAAAAGAATAAAAATAGCTAGTATAACAAATACAAGCGTATCAAATTGCGAAGAAAAAAGACTTTGAAGCATATTATTGTAAAGCACCATAATGCCTGTGATTTGTATTTGCACATTATCATTTTTTAAAAGTTCGTGTAAATTTTCATTAAGTTTTATCAAAAATTCATTACGTCTTAAATTCGGATCAGAATCAACAATACGCATTGTAAATCTTAATTCATTGTTTTTTATATTAACAAAAGGAGAAATAAGATCTTGTTTGAAATTTTGAGGCAAATTTTCATTTAAAAAAGCGAGTGCAAAATCATCCAAGTCCTCCCCATTGTTGATATTTTTACCCAAAATTAAAAGACTATTTAAACTAAGAACAGATCCTACAAATTTTTGATGTTCTAAAAATTCATGAACTTTTTTAGCAAGGCGTGTTTTTTGGGAATTAAACCAGTAGGTATCTTTTTTTTCTAGATTTTCAAATTCGTCTTCAAAGCTATCTAAGGTGTTATTTGAGTCGGTATTTATTTGATTATTTTTAAAGCGTATGATTACATCTAGAGGTAGGGTTCCGCCTAAATTTTTATCAATAACAAGCAATCCTTTTTTGATCTCACTGCCATCTCTGAAATAATTTACAAAAGAATTTTCAACCCTTAGTTTGGAAATTCCAAATAAGGATGTTAAAATTGCTACACAAGAAATTCCATAAATGATATAACGTTTTTTTGAGTCAAGACTTATTTTTGCACAAAATTTTAAAAAATTAAATTTAAATTCTTTTTTATGGTATTGTTTTGGCTTGAGTAAAACTAGAATGCTTGCTAAAAATAAATAGCTAAAAATCAAAGCCAAACCTATGCCTATACTCATCATAATGCCTAATTTTATAATAGGCTCTATATTGGAGAGTATAAGGGAAAAAAAGCCTATCATGGTTGTAACTATAGCGTAAAGACTAGGCTTTGCTTTAGCTAGTAAGGTTTGAAGCACAAGGCGTTGAATTTTTGCATCAGGGTGGGTTTGAGAGATTTCTATAAAATGAGTGATTAGGTGTATGACCACACTTAAAGTTATAATCAAAACTAGGGCAACGTAATTAGAAGAAATAACAGTGATTTGAAAATTTAAAAGAGCAAATACTCCGCTTGCCGCACTTAAACTGATAAAACATATAAAAAGAGGTAAAAAAACAAAGCGCCAAGATCTAAAAAAATAATACAATGCAAGTCCTAGCAAAAAAATTAAAGAAATTCCATAAATTAACAGATCAGATTTTATATAACTTATCATATCATCTGCTATCATACTAACGCCACCAAGATAAAGTTTATCGCCATTGGCTTCATATTTTTTTACAATATTTTTTATGAAATCTAAACTTTGTTTATTGATGACTTTTTGTTTATCTTGATGTTGTTTGATGGCTAGACGAATTTGGTTTTTATTTTTTTCATTTGTAGCATGATCTCGTTTTTCTATGAGTTGATTATAAATATCATCCGGTTTTAAATAAATGACAATTCCAGCAACTTTTCCATCTTTTGAAATAATATTATTTTTATAAAAAGGGCTGTTTAAAATTTCATTTTTTGCTTTTGTTTGATTAATGTCTTTGCTTTGTATATTGGGTATATTTTTCAAAAGTTCTTTAAGATCCGTGTTTTCAGAGCTTTGTAACAAAGGTGCATTGATGATGCTAAAAACACGTTCAACCAAAGGTGCATTTTCTAGATCATGATGAATTTTTTCAATTTTAGATAAATTTGTTCTTGAAAAAAGATTTCCATTTTTAGGTTCAAAGGCAAGGATTAAGAAATTATCATTTTTATAATGCTTTGAAATTTCTCTAAAGGTTTTTAGATCGACATCGTCTTCAAGCAGCAAGCTTTCAGCACTCGCATCAACACTCATTCTAAGCGTAAAAAAACTAAGAAATAGGCAAATAAAAAGTGTTCCAAAAAAAGTAATTTTTGGATGAGAAATAATAATTTTTAAAAATTTTACAAGCATTACTTAATAATAATGCCTTTAAGTTTTTGCAATAAAGCTTCAAATCCTTGATTAGATAAAATATCTCCAAATTGAGAGCGATAAGTTTGAATTATACTCACACCTAAAATATCCACATCATAAATTAACCAATCATTATTTTTATTGTAAAATTTAAAAATAATGTTTTTTTCTTCCCCATTGTCTATAATAGAAGTTGTAAGAAAATATCTTTTTTCATTTTTAAGCTCTCCATTTTTTACTTTTAAAATTTGATCTTTATAAAGATTGAGTTTATCGGTAAAACTTTTTTTAAGACTTAATTCAAAAGCTTTTGAAAATTGGTCCTGCTCTTGTTTGCTAAGTTTATCATAGTTTTTTGAAAGACTAAGCTTAGCCATAAGTTTATAATCAATAGTATTATCAAAAAGTTTAAAAATTTCATTTGCAACTAGAGTTTTATCTTTATGAGTTTGTAAAAGTTTTAAACTCTGATTGATGTTATCTTGCATAGTATTTGGAATATCATTTAAATTTAAGGCCCAAATATTTCCTAAAAATAATAATACTAGAACAATTTTTTTCATTTTTTTCCTTATTTGCTTAGTTCTTGTCTTCTTTGCTCGTAAGCATCTCTTAAGAAGGGATATAAATTCGGAGTATTATAATAAATTTCGTCAATTTCATCAAGTCTAAGACTTAATTCATTGCCAAAACCATAAGCACTAATTACTATACTTGCCCAACTAGGATCAATATAACCTATAGGATTTGCATACCAAATTGCAGGTAAGCTTAGAGTATCTCTTAAATTACTAGGTCCTAATACAGGCAATACTAAGTGAAATCCTCCGCCTACTCCCCAATGTCCCAAAACAGTTCCAAGATCAGCTGGATGTTTTTTAAAACCCATTTTAGAAGCTGGATCCATTAAGCCTCCAAAACCTAAGATCGTATTTGCTATAAATCTTTTAAATTCCTCTCCTGCTTCTTCAAATTTAAATTGTAAGACATTTCCTACAAAACGCAAAGGTGAAAATAAATTATCAAAAAAATTTCTTACACCAATACGCAAAAATTCGGGTGTGATAGCACTGTAGCCTTTAAGAATAGGACGAAAACCATAGTTGTATAAAGCCACATTGAAATCTGTCATTATATTGTTGTAAGTAGAAAGGGGATCGTTGATTTGATAATTTTGATATTCTTGCTCAAAATCGTCAAAATTTTGTTCTTTAGCAAAAGAACAAACAAGGCAAAATAATAAAAGGGATATAAATTTTATTTTCAAGATTAAACTCCTAAGTCAGGTATTTTTACGGTTGGTAATTTTAATCAATTCGTATATCCCAAAAAAACTCTACCCATTCTTTAGCTTCTCTAATTTTAAAATCAGGTTCTAAAAGAGCCGTTTTTTTATAGAAAATTGTTGCAATTTTTAATTCTATATGAGGAAATTGATCTTGTAATCTTTTTTTGATCTCTGATAAACTTTCTCCACTATCTACTATATCATCAACGAGCAAAATTTTTTTATAATTTTTAAGATCAGGAATGTTAAAAATTTCAATAGTATCAAGTTTTTTAGTATCGTCATAATGTATAGAATTGAGGCTAAAAAGTTTGCGAGTATCGAGTGCAACTGCCAAGAAGTGTCCTAAAGTCATACCGCCTCTAGCAATAGCAATAAGTGCATCTGGGTTAAATTCTTTTTTTATTTGTGTGGCTAAAAATTTAACATCTTCTTCAAAATAATCATAAGAATAAAAAAACATCAATTCCCTTTCATTGTAGTGCAATCAGTAAAAAATTACCTAAAGAAATCAAACTTAAAACAACAATACCTAGGTTGATTTTATCCCATTGACGTTTAAAAATTCTAATGAGCAAATAAGTAAGAAAACCAAAAGCAAAACCGGAGGTTATAGAATAGGTTAAAGGCATCATAATGATAGTAAAAAAGCTACCCACTGCTATAGCTTCATCTTTAAAATCTATGTTTTTAACTTCCATAAACATTAAAATTCCTACCATTATAAGTACAGGATAAATTGCATTTGCGGGTATAGCCTTAAAGAGTGGAAGTAAAAAAAGAGTTAGAACAAAACATAGTGCTACAACAAGTGCCGTAAGACCGGTTCTACCACCACTTTCCACTCCAGTTGTGCTTTCAACAAAAGCTGTTACAGTGGATGTGCCAACTAAGGATCCAAGAGTAGATCCTGCAGCGTCTGCCATTAAAGTTTTACCAAGTTTTTTTTCACCATTTTTAGCATCGTCAAATATTTTTCCTCTTTCTCCTACACCTGTAATTGTGCCAATGCTATCAAAAAGTTGAGTGATGAAAAAGGTGAGTATAATAGGGATCATACTTATATTTAGAGCACTTTTAATATCTAAATTTAAAAAAATTACTCCTAGTCCGCTAGTAGAATCAAAAGCAGGCAAAGAAAATAATTGAGTTGGAAATTGTGCTTGATCAATATGAAAAATCCAAGCAATGATTGAGCTGATTAAAACTCCAAAAATAAAAGCCCCCTTAAGTTTTATAGCCCAAAAAAAGACGATAAGCGCAAGG
Source organism: Campylobacter aviculae (assembly GCF_005406215.1). GTDB lineage: Bacteria > Campylobacterota > Campylobacteria > Campylobacterales > Campylobacteraceae > Campylobacter_D > Campylobacter_D aviculae. The sequence goes on from NZ_NXMA01000007.1 coordinate 64,614, forward strand.
GTAAAAATTCCAAAAAGTACATGAGAGCTTCCAAAATTTCCTATTCCTACTAGAGTATCTTTATTGTGCACAATAATACCCATTTGACTTAGACCTAAAAAGGTGATAAAACAACCAATACCTGCACAAATTGCTAGTCTCAAATCTTTTGGTATATTTCTAATAATCCAAAGGCGAAAATGCGTAAAAGATAGGATAAGAAAAATAATACTTGAGATAAAAACTGCACCTAAAGCACTTTGCCAAGGAATTTTTTGCCCTCCACAAACCGCAAAAGTAAAATAAGCATTTAAGCCCATACCAACACTCATAGCAACAGGAGTGTTAGCAAAAAATGCATTAAAACCACTTGCTATAATGGTAACTAAAGCAGTAGCCGTGATCAAAGCTTCTATAGGCATACCCGTATTGCTTACAATCGCTGAATTAACAGGGATGATATAAACCATAGCTAAAAAGGTGGTTAATCCGGCAATCAATTCTGTGCGAAAGTTAGTTTTATTTTCTTTAAGCTTAAACAAATTTATCTCCTGTTTAATAAATTTTTAATTCATTATATAAACTATCTCGTTCTACAGGGATTAAATTGGCAGTTTTAATCATATCTATGAAAGTTTTTAAACTTGTTCCTTTTGCCGATTTCGCTCCACCAGCACTTTGAATACTTTCTTTTTCGATAGTTCCATCTAAATCATTGGCGCCAAATTCTTGTGCTACCATAGCTAAATTTAAAGTCATTGTTGCCCAATAGGCTTTGATATTTTTAATATTATCAAGTACTAAACGCGAAATGGCAACAGTTTTTAAAATTTCTTCACTATCCATAATTTTATCAGTTTGTATAAAACTATTATCTCTTTGCCATACTAAAGGAATAAAAGCGTTAAACCCACCTGTTTCATCTTGTAGATTTCTAAGTCTAAACATATGATCGATTCTGTGTTCTCTTTCTTCTATATGTCCAAAAAGCATAGTGGCATTACTTTGTTTGTCTTTTTGATGCCAAAGCTTATGAATTTTTAACCAATTTTCACTGCTAACTTTTCCGTGGCAAATTTTTTTACGAATTTCTTCATCAAAAATTTCAGCTCCTCCGCCAGGCATAGAATCCACTCCATATTCTAGCATTTTTTCAATCACTTCTTCATAACTCATCTTAAAGCGTCGGTGTAAGAAATCAATCTCAGCTGCTGTCATAGCTTTTATGTGGATATTGGGGTATTTTTCTTTGATCATTTTAAAAATTTCTAAATACCATTGCCAACTTGTATCCTTATTATGAGCAGAAACTATATGGACTTCTTTTGTGCCGCGAGTTACGGTTTCATCAACTATTTTCATGATTTCTTCATGAGTCATTATATAAGGATTTGGATTTTTGCGGTGAGCTGAAAAGGCACAAAATTTGCAAGTATCTGCACAGATATTGGTTGGATTGATATGGCGATTGATATTAAAATAAACTTTTTTACCATGAAGTTTTTCACGTTTTTTGTGAGCTAATTTACCTAGAGTGAAAAGATCTAAATCCCAAAGCATATTTGCTTCTTCTTGATTGATTCTTTCTTCGTTTTCTAATTTTTTAATTAATTTTTCTATCATTGTTTATCACTTTTTGGTTGATTTTCAAAATTCTAAAATAAACATAATAAATTCTTACTGAAAAAACTTGACTTAATTTACGCTTAAAAGCAAATTATTTTTTTAGATGAAAGTTTTTGATTATAAAGTTATTTATTCTGTTATTTTGGTTTGAAATATTTCGATAAATTGATTAAAATATTAGTGATTAAACAAACCATTAAAAAAGATAAGTTACAATAGATTCGTTTTTATTATGGTTAGTCGTAGAAAACAAAGAGCTGTTATCAAGAAAATTTTAATTAAAGAGAGTGAAAATGTGTGGAATAGTAGGCTATATAGGAAAAAATGAAAAAAAACAAACCATAGTGAATGGACTTAAAGAGCTTGAATATCGCGGTTATGATAGCGCAGGTTTAGCGGTGATGAAAGATGGAGAACTTAGTTTTTTTAAAGCTGTAGGAAAGCTTGAGAATTTATCAAATAAATGTATTGATTTTTCTAGCGAAGGCTATGGGTTTGCTATAGGCCATACGCGTTGGGCGACACATGGAAAACCAACGGAAATTAATGCACATCCACATTTAGGGCAATATTCTTGTGTGATTCATAATGGAATCATAGAAAATTATAAAGAAATTAAAGATAAATTAGAACAAAATGGCATTGGCTTTTTAAGTCAAACCGATACCGAAGTAATAGTGCAACTTTTTGAATTTTATGCTAAAGATATGGATGCATTTGATGCATTTAAAAAGACTATTGATGAATTACGTGGAGCTTTTGCGATTCTTTTGATTACAAAAAAGGATCTCAATCGTGTGTTTTTTGCTAAAAATGCCGCCCCTTTGATTGTAGGAAAAAATCAAGATCAAGAAATTTATTTTGCTAGTGGAGATGCCCCTTTAATAGGACTTTGCGATGAGGTTATTTATCTTGAAGATTTGAGCTTAGGGTATGCAAACAAAGAAGAGCTTGTGATTTTGGAAAATCATAAATTGAAACAAAATTCCTTTACCAAACTTTCAGGAGATAAAGCTTTCGCTAAGAAAGATGGATTTCGTTTTTTTATGGAAAAGGAAATTTATGAACAAAGCCGTGTTATGAGTGAAGTTTTAATGGGACGTATTGATGGAGATGAAGTCGTTTTTGACGAGCTTGAAAATGAAAATTTAAGCAATATCGAAGAAATTACTTTATGCGCTTGTGGTACAAGCTATCACGCAGCGATGGCAAGTGTTTATTTGTTTGAACGTTTAGCAAAAATTAAAGCTAAGGTTGAAATTGCAAGCGAATTCCGTTATCGAGACGCAGTGATCAAGCCTAACTCTTTATTTATTGTGATTTCTCAAAGTGGAGAAACAGCCGACACATTAGAGGCTTTAAAGATAGCAAAAGAGCAAGGTGCAAAAACTTTTGCAATTTGTAATGTAGATAATTCTAACATAGTACGTTTAGCACATTTAAGTCTTTTAACCCGTGCTGGTATTGAAAAAGGTGTAGCCTCGACAAAGGCTTTTGCAACTCAAGTTTTAACTCTTTGGATGTTAGCGATTTTTATTGCACAAAAGAAAAAAATGGATATTGCCACAGAAATTCAAGCATTGCTACATACGCCAAATTGTGTGAAAGTCAATGCAAAATTACATGAAAAAATTCATCGTTTATCTAAACGTTATCTCGATGGACATGGCTTTTTCTTTATAGGGCGTGACGTATTTTATCCTTTGGCTTTAGAGGGGGCCTTAAAATTAAAAGAACTTTCTTATTTACATGCTGAAGGTTATCCAGCAGGTGAAATGAAGCATGGTCCTATAGCATTAGCTGATTCTAAACTTTACACCATTGCATTGATGCCTAAAAATATGCTTTATGAGAAAACAAAATCTAATGTTGAAGAATTGATAGCTAGAGATTCTACCGTTCTTAGTATTTCGCCTTTAGAATTTGATTTGAGTGATGATTTTATAAAAACCAATGAACAAAGTCATTACATGTGCGAATTTTTTGAAATGATGGTAATCACCCAGCTTTTAGCTATGGAAATTTCTATTAGATTGGGCAATGATGTGGATATGCCAAGAAATCTTGCAAAAAGTGTTACTGTGGAATAATCTTAAAATATTTTTTGTGCAGTTTTGAAACAAATAACATAAAAAATTTGTAAATATTAATTAAATTGAAAATTATAAAGCTAAATTTATGTAGATTTTTGTTTAAATAAATTTAAATAAAATTTCAAACAAAAGGAATAGCTGATGCAATACAGAATTGAACACGATACTATGGGTGAGATTAAGGTTCCAGATGATAAATATTGGGGAGCGCAAACCGAGAGGAGTTTTGAAAATTTTAAAATCGGTTGCGAGAAAATGCCAAAGGTTTTAATTTATGCTTTTGCAAATCTTAAAAAATCTTTAGCTTTAGTTAATAATAGACTTGGCAAACTCGATGATGCTAAAAAAAATGCTATTGTTCAAGCGTGTGATGAGATCATTGCGGGCAAATTTGATGATAATTTTCCACTTGCGATTTGGCAAACAGGATCGGGCACTCAAAGTAATATGAATATGAATGAAGTGATTGCAAATCGTGCCACTGAAATCATGGGTGGAGATTTTCGTAAAGAAAAACTCGTACACCCAAATGATCATGTCAATATGAGTCAAAGTTCAAACGATACTTTTCCAACGGCTATGAGTATAGTTGCAGTCGAGCAAGTTGAAAAAAAACTTATTCCTACTTTAGATAAACTCATTGCGACTTTTGAAAAAAAAGTAAAAGAATTTGAAGGCATTATCAAGATAGGGCGTACCCATTTGCAAGATGCTACTCCGCTGACTTTAGCACAGGAATTTAGTGGTTATCTTTCTATGCTTTTACATTCTAAGGAGCAAATTATAGCTTCTTTACCAACCTTAAGAGAACTAGCCATTGGCGGGACAGCTGTAGGAACAGGTCTTAATGCCCATCCCGAGCTTAGCGAAAAAGTCAGTGAAGAATTAAGCAAACTTATGGGGACTAAGTTTATTTCAAGCCCTAATAAATTTCATGCTTTAACAAGCCATGATGCGATTAATTTTACTCACGGAGCTATGAAAGGTTTGGCTGCAAATTTAATGAAAATTGCAAATGATATAAGATGGTTAGCTTCGGGTCCAAGATGTGGCCTTGGAGAAATTGTTATTCCTGAAAATGAGCCAGGAAGTTCTATTATGCCGGGCAAAGTAAATCCTACTCAATGTGAGGCTATGACTATGGTTGCAGTTCAAGTGATGGGAAATGACGCTACGATTGGATTTGCTGCAAGTCAAGGAAATTTTGAACTCAATGTATTTAAGCCTGTGATCATTTATAATTTTTTACAAAGTCTTGATTTATTGGCTGATTCTATGCATTCATTCAATATCCATTGTGCTGAGGGTATAGAACCAAATCGTGCAAAAATTGATCATAATCTTCATAATTCTTTAATGTTAGTGACTGCCTTAAATCCACACATAGGTTACGAAAATGCTGCAAAGGTGGCTAAAAATGCACACAAAAAAGGAATTTCTTTAAAAGAAAGTGCTATGGAACTCGGTTTAGTAAGCGAGGAAGATTTTAATCGCTTTGTTGATCCGACTAAGATGATAGGTCCAAAAGCTTAATTTTAAAATTTATCTAACTTTACAAGTTAGATAAATCAAATCAATTTCTTTTCTTTTAAGATTACATACATTCTAATAGTAGATATAAAGAAAGTTAAGATTGCAGGGCCTAAAATAATACCCCAAAAGCCAAAACTTGATATTCCCGCCATCATGGCTAAGAAAATTAGAAGTTCATTGATTTTCGTTGGTGTTTTAACGAGTTTTTTATTGATCCATTTTATAATTAAAGGCTTAATTAAAGTATCAGCAACAAAAGAAATAACAACTATAGAATAAATTAAAATTACAAGTGCTGAATTCAAGCCATTAGAAGCAAATTCGTAAAGGCTTACAGGTATATAAACTAAAGCACCTCCTACAGCAGGTATTAAGGAGCTAACTGCAAAAATGGCACCCATTAAAATTCCATCATATCCATAAAATGCAACAATAAGTCCAAAAAGAGTTCCTTGAAAAATAGCAATGATCACCATAGAATAAAGCACAACTGCCATCACATTACCCACTTCAGATAAAACATCATCTAATTCTTTTCTATTTACAGGAATAATAGATTTTAAATAAATGACAAGTTCAGTTCCATAAAGATTGGCAAAAAAATAAAAGACGCAAATTAAAGCCATATCAATAAGGAATTTGGCTCCAGATTTTGTAAAACTTGAGGCATAATTTAAAGCTTGTTTAGAGATATTGTTTAAATCTATAGAAGCTAAAAATTCCTTGATTTTTGGTTCTAAAAAATTGAGTCCTTCAGGTAAAGTAAATTGATAATTTTTAATATAATCTAGTGTGTGAGAAATAAGACTAATATCGAAATTTTTTAAAGTTTTAGCCAGTTCTATCATCGTATAAAAAAAAGGAGCGAAAAATAAAATCACCATACAAGAAGTTGTTAAAATTGAAGCAAAAAATTTATGCCCTTTGGTTAAATGTAGAAATTTTGCGTTAATATTTGATGTTGCAACTGCCATTAAGCTTGCAATGATAATTACAAGTAAAAAGCTTTTAAAAAGATAAAGCAAAAGTGATAAAATCACTAAAATGAAACAAATTAGAAAAATTTTTCCGTTTTTCAATTTTACTCCTCGAATAAAGTTTTTTCGTATTTTAATTTTAAAGCATTAAAACTTTTATGACTTGCTATACGCCCTTTAGCAGTGCGTTCTATATAGCCATTTGCCAGTAAATATGGTTCTATAACATCTTCGATCGTATTTTCATCTTCGCTTAAAGCCGCTGCTATACTTGCAAGTCCCATAGGTTTTTGCTTTGCTGCAGTTAAAAGTTCAAGGTATCTCAAATCCATAGCATCAAAACCAAGTTCATTAACCCCTAAGGAATTTAAAGCTTCATTAGCCCTTTTTAGAGTAATATTTTCCTCATCATTAACATCAGCAAAATCTCTGACCCTTTTTAAAAGTCTTAAGGCAATTCTAGGTGTTGATCTTGATCTTTTTGCGATTTCAAGAGCCGCATCTTCTTCACAAGTTTTATTGAGTTTTAAAGCAGCTTTTTGAAGTATGGTTGCAAGTTCGCTATCTTTATAAAATTCTAAACGAAATTGCATACCAAAGCGATCTCTTAAAGGGTTGCTAAGCATACCTGCGCGCGTAGTGGCTCCTATGAGAGTAAATTTAGGTAAATCAATTTTTATCGTTTGTGCTGCGGGTCCGCTACCTATAATAATATCCAAACGATAATCCTCCATTGCAGGATAAAGCACTTCTTCAATTGCAGGACTTAAGCGATGAATTTCATCGATAAATAAAACATCACCTTCGCTTAAATTTGTTAAAATAGCAGCTAAATCCCCGCTTTTTTCTATCATTGGTGCAGCTGTCGTTTTGATATTTGCTCCCATTTCATAAGAGATGATATTTGCTAAAGTCGTTTTTCCAAGTCCTGCTGGACCACTAAAAAGAATATGATCTAAGCATTCATTGCGTTTTTTTGCCGCGGCAATAAAAACATTTAGATTTTTTTTAATATTTTCTTGTCCTATATAACCATCAAAACTTGATGGACGTAGGGAATTCTCATAAGTTTCATCAAAAGAGTATTTTTCTATCTCTACTATTCTATCCATAATTTTATTCTTATTCTTTTTTTAAAAAAATTAAAATAAGATTTTAGCTAAAATTTGCTAGAATTTACTTAAACTTTATAATATGGTTTGAAAATGGGGATTTTAGCAAAATTAGAATTAGATTATGAAATTGACGATATAGAAAAGTTTTTGCAATTTTTTAGAACGATGTGTGATAGGTTTGAACCTTTAATCATCAATCTTGGCAGTGATAGCATACGCTATAAAGAGGCCATAAAAGAGCTTGAAACTCTAGTGCATAATACCGCTTGGGCAGCAAGACGTTTAGGACTTAGTGAAATTACGGATTTTTGCGTATTTTGCGAGGAGATGATGGCTCAAGCAAATCGTTTTGAAGGTCCAGCAAGTGAAGAATTTACAGATTGGATGCTTTTAGTAAGTGATCAATTTGAAAAATATTGTCGTTCCTATGAAAATGATGATTCTGTTTTAGCTGTTTTTAATCCTTTAATTGTTAATGTTCCAAATATTATTTCTAAATAATGGGAGCGACTTGGCTTCGACAGGAGTAGGTCTGCTTAGATGGCATGTCGCTTTAGGCAAAGCGTAAAAAGCCTAAATAAAATTAAACGCAAACAACGTTAAATTTGCTCCTGCTTACGCTAAAGCTGCGTAAGTTCAGTTGAGCCTGAATTTTAAGTGATACTATCTAGCTTGAAATTTGGTCATCTTTAGATAGTGTAGCTTAAGGTTTGACACATTTTAAGCGAAATTAAAGTCTTAGCTATATTTTTAAGTTTTGGAAGATGAGCGAAATATAGTGAAACAGTCATCTTTGCTAAACATGTAGAGATCTTTGTGGGGTTATTTTTGGACAGGGGTTCAATTCCCCTCGCTTCCACCATTAATAGATTTCTTAAAATTTAAAAATCTTTCAAAATACCTATTTTTTCGAAATTATTATTTCATTTGTTTATAATTATTGCAATTTTTCTTATAATTCTGTAAGGGGTATTTTAAAAAGAACATGTAACTATCCCTAAATAATTTTAGCAAAACCACCAAATAATAGGATTTTAAAGCTTACAAAAATGACTTTTTATCTTTCCTAATTTAAAGTGTAAAAAATCCCAAATATCCCAAAAAATGTCTGTTTTGTCCCTAAAAAGTAATTAAATATTGTTTAAAACGCAATTAAAAGTGATATTTGATTTTAAATTTTATATCCCAAAAATGTTTTTAACCCTATAAGATAGTTGCATTTTTACTTAAAATATTCTTATGTTTTATTTGGTTGTAACTATCCCTAATAAAATACTATATAATCGTATTTTAATTACTTTTTATATAAAAATAGCATGTAACTATCTATAATTTTAAGATTTGGAAGATAGTTACATAGAAAGCTTAATTTTTTTACTATATATCTATTAATTATTTATAATTTTTATGGAAAAATATTTTAATTTAATTCAAAAAATAAGGATGGATATTTATGGATAGTGTTATAAACGAAAAAATGTTGAAACTCTCACTTAATTTAGAAGGTACTTTGAGAAATTTTTTAAAGTGCCATTATACTGATTTTGGTGTCAAGAATGAACTACTCTTACGATTAAGCTGGACAAAACCAATAAATTTTGCATTGAAACGCAAACTCTCTCATGCTACAGATCAAAGAAAAAGTGAAATAAAAGATTTTTTAGAAAAAGAACTTAAAGGAGAGAATATGGAAGATCTTGTTAATCATAGTGAGTCTTATCGCTTAGGTGATAAGAATGGAGCACTTAAATATATTTCACAAACAATTACAAAAATACAATATTTATTGTCTGACGAAATTTAATAAATCGTGAAAATTAAAGATTTGCTATTTATCTTGTTATTTAATAAATAATTATAGTAGCTGTAATTTGCTAATATATGACATAATAAAAGTAAAACTACATTATTAAGTTTAAGGTTTATAGAAAAATAAAATTTCCACTTTTATGGAAGTTTTATTTTTCCAAATGGAAATTTTATTTTTCCGCCGACAAATGTAAAAGTTTCCGAACACTTCAATAAAAGATGATTTAAATGGATATTAGTATGAGTGGAGTTTATGGAGGATTATGTTCTAAAAAATTAAAATAAATTTAAAGCAAATAGTTAAAATATTGAGTATTGGATAATCAACGGAGATTAACTAAATACCGATTTTGATATTTTTAAAATGAAGTATTGGAAAATAAACTTCATCTATAAAAACTTCAAAATAGAAATTCTTTTTTTGCTTTAATACCATAAATTAATTTTCTAAATTTTTAGCCCTCTCCCCCCCCGGTTATCATTACATCTTGACCTGTCATCCATGAAGAATCTTCACTAAGTAAAAAACAAGCCATAGGAGTAATGTTTTCAACTTTTCCTATTCCTAAAGGATAGGTTTCATTAGCCATTTGTATATAATTTTGCATAAAGTCATTATTTTTAATTAGAGGTGTTTCGACTAATGCTGGTGAAATAGAGTTAATGCGAAATTTTGGAGCGATTTCAAGAGCAATACATTTGATAGAAGCTACAATTGCTGCTTTGCTTGCAGAATAAAGACAGAGTCCTCTTTGTGGTACTGTAGCCGCACTTGAAGCTATCCATACAAAACTAGAACCTTCTTTAGAATGAGCCCTTCGATCAACCATACCCTTTAAAACTTGTAAATTTCCAAAATAATTGATATCAAAAATTTTTTTAGCTTTTTGGATATAAGCTATACTTCTAATGCTAGTATTTTCTGAAATTCCTGCACTAAAAACTGCTCCATCAAATCCACCAAATTCTTTGCAAAGTTCTAAAGTCCAAGAATCCAATTTTTCATAATCAGATAAGTCTTTGCTTATGCAGATAAAATTTTCTGGATTTTTGGCTTGATTTTTTTGATATTTAAGTTTTTGATCATCTCTTGCAATCGCTACAACTTTAGCACCAAGTTCGTTTAAAGTCAAAGCAATGTGGGCACCTATACCACTACTTGCACCTGTGATTAAAAAATTTTTATCTTTAAAGGTGTTTTCTTTAAAAATCATAAGTTAATCTTTTATGTGATCTTTAGCCAAAGCTATAAGATCAGATACATTTTGACAATTTCTTAAAACGTGTCCTTCAATTTCTAAATTAAAATGCTCGCTAAAAAGCGCACTGACTGACAATAACGCCAAGCTATCATATTCTTCAATTTCGTTTAAATCTTGATCTTCTCTGAGTGTATAGTCTAATTGTATAGCATTAGATAATTCTTCTAAAAATTCTTTTTTTGTCATTTTTTCTCCTTTTGATAAATTTGAACTTTTTTGCATATAAAATCTGTATCTAAAGTCATAAGAGCATTTGCCCAACTAAGTCCTGCTCCAAAAGCACCTAAGACAATTTTTAAATTCTTTTGTAATGGAAATTCATAAGAATTGACACTATCACACAAGGTAGCAGGAATAGAGGCTGCTCCTAGATTTGCGTATTTATCTATGCTTAAGGGAACTTTATCACAGTTGATTTTTAGCCGATTGGTAATTATTTCTAAAATTCCTTTATTAGCCTGGTGAAAGAAAACAAAATCCAATTTATCTTGATCATAATTTGCATATTGTAAAAGTTGTGAAAAGACTAATGGTTCTTTTCTTGTAGCAAAATTAAAAATTTCAAGTCCATTCATATATACTTGTTTTTCTTTTATATTTTTATTTAAAATTTCAGGTTCTTTCATAGTTTTTAAATTTGTATCTCTAAAAGCTCCAAAAGGCATAAAAAGATATTTTAAACCTTTACCATCTGAGCCCAAATCAAAATAGGATTTGTGTTCTTTTTGGGAGTGTTCGATTAAGGTTATACTTATGCCATCGCCTCCGAGGTTCGGTGTATTTAAAGGATTATGAAATTTACTCCAAGTATCTCCACAAATAAATAAAATTCTTTTACAAGATCCATTTTCTATCATAGAATAAGCCGTATAAAGTCCATAAACATAACCCGAACAAGATTGATTGATATCAAAAGCTAATGTTTTTTCACTTAAACCTAATTTTCCATGCAAATAACAAGCTGTAGGAGGCATAAAAAAATCTGGAGTTTGAGTGCAAACTATAATTGCATCTAGTGAGTTTTTATCGATACTAAATTCATTAAAAAGTATTTTAGCTCCATATTCTCCTAAATCACTAGCAGTCGTTTCTTGATCTGCTTCATATCTGTATTGTAAGCCAACATTTTTTTTAATTTGAGATAGTTTTTTAATATCGCCTTTATATCTTGTATCGAGTTCATCATCTATATTGATGAGATTTTGAGGAACTATAGTAAGAACGTGGCTTAATCTTACATAGTTAAAGGAGGCTTGCATTTAAATTTCCTTTGGAAAAAGTAAATAATTTTCATTTTTTATCAATTTATCAAAAATAAAAGTATAAAATTTTTCTATTTTAAAAGAAACAATTTGGGCGCCACCAAAATTAAGTTTATTGGTAAGTTTTTGAGAGTCTAGTATATTAAAAACTTTTTCTTGATCGATAATGTTGTATTTTTTTGTTAAATCTCTGCAAAAAAATCGAATTTCTTTATCAATTTGGATGCCATCTTCATCTATAATATTTCCTTTAAAAGTTTTATGATAACGATAAGTTATTTTCGCTTTTTCTTCTATATAATGAAAATAAGTAAAACCCAAATGTTCACCTCCAAAAAGAATGGCTTTAGCATTATTTTTGGTAAGTTCATCATAAACGCTATTTTTACCAAAACAACTAGTTGTTTCTTTTAGAAATAATTCTTCTTTGTCACCCTTAACAGCAAAAGAAAAAATAGGATCGTTCGTTCTTTTAACCCCTTGTTGCAATCTGAAAAATTCGTTAAGTGCCCCTACTGTGCATTTTGAATTTAACTTATCATAAACCTCATTATTGCAAAAACTATAGGTAAAAGTAGGCATAACTAAAGTTCCATCTTTGCCTATAACTTCAAAGAAGCATTCAATCAAGGCTTTTAAAAGTTCTTTTATGGGTAAAAGCGGTATTCCAAAATTATAGATTTCACTATGGATATAAATTATGTCTCCATTTTTAATTCCCAATTTTTCTAAAGTTTCTATGAGATCTTTTTGATTATAGGTTTGATTTTTATAACGAAATAATTCTTTCAATTGATTATACTTTCAATCTAATTTTTTATAGCATCATATCATACATTTCTTTAAATAAACTTTTAATAAAATTTTGTTATTCTAGTAATTGTTTATATTAAAGTTTTTGATAATTATAAGGTTGGTTCTATGTTAGATCAATTTATTGAAAAATTAGATATAGCTAAAGGAGATTGTATTATATTGACAGGTAATTTTATACATTTACTTCAAAGATTGAAAGGTAATGCTAGGAAAAATTTAAATTTATTGCTTGATATTTTTTCTCAAAAATATTTAGTTATGGCTGATAGCAAGAGAGATGGGGGGGGGGTATTACTTTAGCAATACAAACCTTTAATTGGGATTTTTGTAAATCTTTGCCTTATGATATTTTGCATTCAAAGTCTCAAACGGGTGCTTTAGGTAATATTGCTTTAAAAAGAAGTGAATTTAAACGCACGAAGCATCCTATTTATTCTTTTGCGGTTGCTGGAAAATTTCAAGATGAATTGATCGCACTCGAAAATAAAGGAGCTTTTGATTCTAATTCTCTTTTTGATTTCATGTATAAGAAAAATGCTAAAATGATTATAATTGATTTGCCTTTGCAAGATTCTTTTACTTTTGTTCATTATGTTGAGCAGTGTTTTAATGTAGATTATAGACATAATAAAAGTTTTAAATCTTATTATACGGACGAGCAGGGTAATAAAAATTTAAAAACTTATGATATGTTTGTTCGCAACGATGGAGTTTTAACAGATATCAATGCCTTAGAAAGCATTTTTTTAGAAACACAAGTGATGGGGCTTGATTTTTTCGATGATATACGCATTAAAAAGATTGATCTAAAAAAAGCTTTTGAAATTATTGCTAAGGATATTAAAGAAAATAAAGGAAGAAATTTATACAGAAAGCTTTAAAAGTTTAAAATCTAATATTTTTTCCAAAAGATCTTTAAATTCGTAAGCTTGCATATTTAAAATTTCAGCGATATCGATGATATCGTTTTTACCATCGCAATAAGCTAGAAAATTACAAGCTAAAGGGATATCATTGGCCGTGCTTAAAGTATGATAAAGCCCTCGTTTTCCAAGGTTGGGTTCGCAAAAAATTGTATTTTCATAAATTTCATTGATTTCTAAATTTAAAATGATTTCTTGCATGGCTTTAAGTCCACCCGCTAAACCTCTGGGGCTAATGAAATTTAAATCATCTTTGGAAGTGTGATATTCTTTATATTCTAGATATTTTGAACGACACGCTCCTATAACACCTAAATTGACAAGTGGAGCGTTGTATTGCCTCTCATCAGATCCGCGATCTAAGAAGTTAAATTCTTTGAAATTTTCTTTATTTCTTAGAGTATGTAAAGCAACTTTATCTGAAAGGGTATTTTGGCAAGGAGAGTGTATGAGTGAGTAAGCATTATCATCGCCTAAGCAAGAGAGCACAAAACCTGCCTTAGTGTATTTTTGCAAATGTTTTAAATGTTTATGGATATAAACGATAGAGCCTATGGTTTCAGGGATGATGACAAAACGATAATTGTATTTTCTCTTTGTTAAATTTAAAAGCCATTTGGCAAGATAGATAGTTACTATTGGACCGCTTAATTCATTATTTGCCATGGATGGATGGCAAAGATAAGTAGAGATTAAAATTTCTTCTTTAGAGTCTTGAGTGCTAGGGATGATAAAATCTGCGTAATTTAAAACGCCATTTTCATCGTGCTTAGCATCAATAAAAACGCGGTATTTTCCTTGCTTTAGCTTTTTTCTTTCATTGTGAGTGATACAAAATCCCCAACGCCTTTTATAATAACTCGTTACATAAGGAATAGCATCGGGTTTTTCTTCAAGCGAGTAAAGATGATTTTGCAATTCATCAAGTTCTATTTCTCTATCGATACCTTCACTGTAGTTTAAAACGTGTAAATTGTGTTTTTTAAAATCACAAATTTTTTCTCCATTAGGAGTGATGATAAAAGCATCGTTTATATGCCATTCAGGTGGAACTATCCAGTCAAAAACTTGCGTTCCGCTTTTAATGGAGTGAATTTGTAAAATACCTCCCAGAGTGTTATTTAAAATTGATAAGCTGTCTCTAAAGCCTTGTCCTGTTATGCTTCTGCAGATTGGGAAAAGCTCTTTAGCGAGTTCATACATCGCTTTGCCAGTATTTTCAAAATCAGTACTTCTAAAATCAAGGCTATCCACAATATCCCTTTTTGGTTTTTTCAAGTATATCAAATAAAGTATCTTTTACGAATTTAGCATCTTGGAGATTCATTTCTTGATGGCAAGGAATGCTAAGTTCCGCTTTGTAAAAATTATCCGCATTTTCAAGTCTTATTTGCCCTAAAAGTTTTTGATAAAAACTAAATTCATAAGTAGGCTTGTAATGCACCTGCACACCAATACCTTTATCTAGCAAAGCTTTAAAAATATCTTCTTTTTGACAATAAAATTCAGGAAAAAGCAAAATAGGATACAAATGTCTTGAACTTTTTTTATAATCTTTGATTTTAATAGTAGAAAAATAAGGATTTCTTTCAAATTCTTTATCATAAAATCGAGCGATTTCTTCTCGTTTTTCTAAATTATGATCTAATTTTTTAAGTTGATTGATCCCTAAAGCACAAGCGACATCGCTTAAGCGGTAATTATAGCCAAGTTCGATCATATCGCTATCCCAAAGTCTTTTTTTGACTATACCGTGGCTTCTTAAAAGTCTGATTTTTTTCATAAGCTCTTCATTATTGCTTACAACAACACCACCTTCAAAAGTAGTGATGGGTTTTACCGGATGAAAAGAAAAAATGCTTAGATCTGCTTTTTTGCCGACTTTTTCATCTTTATAATAAGCTCCTAAGGCGTGGCTTGCATCATCGATTAAAGGGATATTATAATTTTTGCAAAGTTTATCAATTTCATCCATTTCTACGCTATTGCCCGCATAATCAACAACGCAAATTGCCCCTATATCATCGCTTTTTGTTTTTAATCTTTGTTCTAATTTTTTTTCATCGATATTGCCATCGCTTTTAATATCGATAAATTCAACCTTTGCTCCAGCCATCAAGGCTGCATTGGCTGTTGCTGCAAAAGTAAGAGGTGTGGTAAGAACGGTTTTGTTTTTTACATTTAAAGCACTATAAGCTAGATGCAAAGCTGAGGTGGCAGAATTTAAAACACAAGCATATTTTACACCCACATACTCACATAAAGCTTGTTCAAATTCTTCAACCTTTTTTCCACCGGTTAAAATTTCTCCCTTTAAGGCATCAATAACCGCTTCAATATCGCTTTGATCGATATTTTGATGAGAATAAGTAAGCATTATTCAAATTCCGTATGATTGATGATATCCAAAAGATCTTGTTCGCTGACCCATTCTTTATTATTATCTGAACTATAAGAAAAGCCATCTTGAACTTTTTGTCCTTTTTCTCCTTTAGCATTAATACTAAAATCACTCTCTATATTTGTAAATTTAATGCTTGGACTGATCACATAATATTTTTCAAATTCATAAGTTAAATGGCTATCATCGCTTGAAATCATAGTTTCATGTAATTTTTCCCCAGGCCTAATGCCGATGATTTTTGTTTTTAAATCAGGTGCTAAAGCATGGGCTAAATCTGTAATTTTCATGGATGGAATTTTTGGAACAAAAACTTCTCCGCCATGCATGATTTCAAAATTGTTTAAAACGAATTTGACTCCATCTTCAAGACTGATCCAAAATCTTGTCATTCTTTCGTCTGTAATTGGAAGTTCTTTGGCTCCTTCTTCAATTAATTTCTTAAAAAATGGCACCACAGAACCTCTTGAACCCACAACATTTCCATATCTAGCAACGCTAAATTTTGTATTTTTATTTCCCGCGATATTGTTAGCTGCAACAAAAAGCTTATCGCTTGCAAGCTTGGTTGCGCCATATAAATTAACCGGATTGCACGCTTTATCCGTAGAGAGTGCGATACATTTTTTAACATTATTTTCTAAACAAGCATCAATCACGTTTTGCGCACCATTGATATTGGTTTTTATGCATTCCATAGGATTGTATTCGGCTACAGGAACATGTTTCATAGCGGCCGCGTGAATCACGTAATCAATACCATTCATAGCATAACTTAATCTTTCTTTATCTCTAACATCGCCTATAAAATATCGCATACAACGCTGGTTAAAAGAAATTGCCATTTCAAATTGTTTGAGTTCATCTCTTGAAAAAATAATGATTTTATTGGGTTTATAATTTTGGAGTAAAATTTTAGTATAAGTTTTTCCAAAACTTCCTGTTCCGCCTGTGATAAGAATATTTTTGCCATTAAACATTTATCTTCCTTTATAAATATCGTTTCTTAATAAAAAATTTCAAGCAACAAACGTTCCATAAAAATTTATTTTAAGATTCTAGGTAAAGTTATACCTGTTTGGGCTTGATATTTACCTTTTTTATCGCGATAAGTGGTATCACACACTTCATCACCTTGTAAAAATAAAACTTGAGCTATGCCTTCATTGGCATAAATTTTTGCAGGTAAAGGAGTGGTATTTGAAATTTCTATAGTAATATGCCCTTCAAATCCAGGTTCAAACGGGGTAACATTGACTATAATTCCGCATCTTGCATAAGTACTTTTTCCAAGACAAATGGCTAAAACATCATCAGGCATTTTAAAATACTCAATTGTTCTAGCAAGTGCGAAAGAATTAGCAGGAACGATACATTCATCACCTACGAAATCAACCACATTTTCTTCTAAAAAATTTTTAGGATCTACTACAGTGGAATTTACATTGGTAAAAATTTTAAACTCACGTCCCACGCGTATATCATAACCATAGCTTGAAAGTCCGTAACTTACAACCCCTTTGCCTATATTTGCTTCGCAAAATGGTTCGATCATTTTACGCTCAAGTGCCATTTTTCTGATCCAATTATCTGCTTTTAAACCCATATTTAACCTTGATAAATCTTTTGTGAGATTATAGCTTATTTTTTTATATTTTTGGGAATTTTTTATTTTTTTAAAGTTAAATTTTAAGTTTTTTAATATAATACTAGATTAAGTTCTTAAAATCAGGAGAAGTTTATGACTAAAGAAGAGATTAAAGAATTAGTGAATTTGTTTGCAGAAGCTAATATCAGTAAAATTAAAATTAAAGAACAAGATGGTTTTGAAATTGAACTTGAAAGAGATATGAGTTGCGATACTTTAATACCTGCATCTCCAGCAACACCAGTTCCACAACCTATTAACGTTAATGTTGTAAATGAAACACCTTCTAATACAAAATCAAATAATCCAAGTATCAATAGTCCTATGGTAGGGACATTTTATCAAGCTCCAAGCCCAGGTGCTGCTCCATTTGTAAAAGTGGGTAGCACTGTAAAAAAAGGTGATGCAATTGCCATTATTGAAGCTATGAAAATTATGAATGAAATTGAAGCGGAATTTGATTGTCGTATTGTAGAAATTTTAGTTGCCGATGGACAGCCTGTAGAATACGGAATGCCTTTATTTGCAGTGGAGAAATTATAAAATGGAAATCAAAAGCGTTTTAATAGCCAATAGAGGAGAGATTGCTTTAAGAGCTTTAAGAACTATTAAGGAAATGGGTAAAAAAGCAATCTGTGTGTATTCTGAAGCGGATAAGGATGCTTTATATTTAAAATATGCTGATGCGAGTATTTGTATAGGAAAAGCAAGAAGTTCTGAAAGCTATCTTAATATTCCAGCTATTATTACTGCAGCCGAAATTGCTGAAGCGGATGCTATTTTTCCAGGTTATGGTTTTTTAAGCGAAAATCAAAATTTTGTTGAAATTTGTACTAAACATAATCTTAAATTTATAGGTCCTTCAGTTGAGGCTATGAATTTAATGAGTGATAAAAGCAAAGCTAAGCAAGTGATGCAAAGAGCAGGTGTTCCTGTCATCCCAGGAAGTGATGGAGCTTTAGCAGGTGCTGAAGCGGCTAAAAAACTTGCTAAAGAAATCGGTTATCCTGTGATTTTAAAGGCTGCAGCAGGTGGTGGTGGCCGTGGGATGAGGGTTGTTGAAAATGAAAAGGATCTTGAAAAGGCTTATTGGTCTGCTGAAAGCGAAGCGATGACAGCTTTTGGAGATGGAACTATGTATATGGAAAAATATATCCAAAATCCACGTCATATAGAAGTGCAAGTGATCGGAGATAGTTTTGGAAATGTAATCCATATAGGTGAAAGAGATTGTTCTATGCAAAGACGCCATCAAAAATTGATCGAAGAGTCTCCAGCAATTTTACTCGATGAAAAAACGCGTACTAGACTTCACGAAACTGCAGTTAAAGCAGCTAAAGCTATAGGTTATGAGGGAGCAGGAACTTTTGAGTTTTTGGTAGATAAAAATTTAGATTTTTATTTTATAGAAATGAATACACGTTTGCAAGTTGAACATTGTGTGAGTGAAATGGTTAGTGGGATTGATATTATTGAACAAATGATTAAAGTGGCTGAAGGTTATGCTTTACCAAAGCAAGAAGATATTGTTCTTAAAGGACATTCTATAGAATGCAGAATCACAGCTGAAGATTCTCAAACCTTTTTACCTTGTCCAGGTAAAATTACAAGATATGTTGCTCCAGCAGGTCGTAATGTCAGAATGGAAAGTCATTGTTATCAGGATTATTCTGTACCGCCTTATTATGATTCTATGATAGGAAAGCTTGTGGTTTGGGCTGAAGATCGCAATAAAGCCATTTCTAAGATGAAAGTAGCGTTAAATGAACTTATTGTCGGAGGCATTAAAACGACTAAAGATTTCCATCTTGCCATGATGGATAATAAAGATTTCATTGAAAATAACTATGATACCAATTATCTTTCTAGACATTAACAAATCTAGGATTTAATCCTAGATTTATCTTAAATACTCTATATTTATTTTAGAATGCAATTTGTCAAAATAATCTTGAATATAATTTTGTCTTTGTTCTCCGACATAGGCATTTAAAACCTCATTTTTAATTTGTTCAAATTCTGGGGTTTGCATCCCACTTTTATTTTCTACTTTATAAATTTCATAACCATTTTTAGAATTTAAAACCGGAGAAAAACCTCCTATGGGAATTTGAGATAATAAGGCTAAGAGTCTAGGATCTGTATTACTTGGATTTAGACTGATATTGTTGGCTTTTAACATTGTTTTTTTGCTAATTCTTAAAGATTCCAAACTTTTTACATTTTTAGAACTATACATTTTTGCAGTGATTTCAGTGTAGATGCTGAATTTATCTTGATGTTGTTCGAAAAATTTTTTAGCACCGATATCACTAAAATCTACTTTTGCAGTATTTGCTATTTTTTCATAGAGTTTTCTTTTTTCTAAATCTCTTTTAAATTTTACTCGAAAATCTTTATAGCTTTGACCTTTAGATTTTAAATTTTCTTTAAGCATATTAAGAGTTATATTGTTTTGTGATAACATTCTATCGATTGCTTCATCAAGCTCTAGTTCGCTTGTGTAAATGCCAAATTGTCTCATTTGGGATTTTTCCATTTTTTCATTAATAAGTATTTCTAAAGCCTTATCTTTGGGAACATTTAAAATTTTCATCGTTTGCTTGATATCGTAAGTTGTAATAGGCTCTTTATCAACAACTACAGCAATAGCATCAATAGTGTTTGCACTTGCTAAATTTGCAAAAAAACAAAAAGTTAATAAAATTTTTTTCATTTCAAACCTTTATTTAAGTGTAAATATCGCATTATATCAATAAAAATTTAAGAAAAGGCAAAAAATGGAAGAAAAACTTGTAACTCGTTTTGCACCAAGTCCTACAGGATATCTGCATATAGGGGGTTTAAGGACTGCGCTTTATAGCTATTTATATGCTAGAAAGAATAAAGGTCAATTTTTACTTCGTATTGAAGATACAGATCTTAAAAGAAATTCTAAGGAAGCTACGCAAGCAATTCTTGAAGCTTTTAATTGGTGTGGACTCGATTATGATGGAGAGGTGACTTATCAGTCTGAACGTTTTGAGATTTATAAAAAATATATTCAAAAGCTTTTAGATGAAGGTAAGGCTTATTATTGCTATATGAGTAAAGAAGAATTAGAAGAATTGCGTGCTAAGCAAGAAGCAGCTAAAGAGCGTCCAAAGTATGATGGAAGATATAGAGAATTTAAAGGTACACCGCCTCAAGGAATAGAACCTGTTGTGCGTATAAAAGCACCACAAAATGGAGAAATTTGCTTTATAGATGGTGTTAAGGGTGAGGTTAAATTTAAGGTTGAGGATATTTTAGATGATTTTATCATCGCAAGAAGTGATGGAACGCCTACTTATAATTTTACCGTTGTTATTGATGATGCTTTAATGGGAGTTAGTGATGTTATTCGCGGGGATGATCATCTTTCTAATACCCCAAAACAAATCATTCTTTATGAAGCCTTGGGCTTTAAAATTCCAAAATTTTATCATGTGGCTATGATTCACGGAGAAGATGGAAAAAAACTTTCAAAACGTCACGGAGCTACTGATGTTATGGAATATAAAGCTATGGGAATTTTACCTCAAGCTTTACTGAATTTTCTTGTACGTTTGGGTTGGAGCCACGGAGATGATGAAATTTTTTCACTTGAAGATTTAAAAAAACTTTTTGATCCAAATCACATCAATAAAAGTGCATCTTGCTATAATTTTAAAAAGCTAGAATGGCTTAATGCACATTATATTAAAACTTTGTCTTTTGAAGAAATCAATCACCAACTTAAAGAGTTTGGATTTGATTTGTCTGTTTATGAAAAAGCAGAATTTTTACTTGATCTTTTAAGAGAACGTGCTAAAACTTTACTTGAAATTATCAGCGGAGCTAAGAGCATTATAGAAGTTCCTAAAAGTTATGATGAACAAGCTATCAATAAATTTGTAAATGAAAAAAATCTTGATTTATTAAAAAAATATGCAAATGAGTTAAGCAATCAAAGTCTTGCGAGTGATTTTGAAAGTTTTACTAATGAATTCTTACAAAAAAATGATGTAAAATTAAAAGATTTAGCCCAACCTATACGCATAGCTTTGACAGGAAGTGCTGTAAGCCCTAGTATTTTTGAGGTTTTAGAGTTTTTAGGGGTTGAGGAATGCAAACAAAGAATAGAAAATTTTTTAAAAGTTAGGAGGAAATAAAAAAATGTATTCAAAAAAAGAGGCTTTAGAGTATCATTTAGGCGGTAAAATCCATACCATTGCGTCAAAACCTATGGACACAAACTATGAATTATCTTTAGCGTATAGTCCGGGTGTAGCTGAACCTTGTCTTGAAATAGCAAAAGATAAAGAACTTGCTTATGTTTATACAAGCAAGGCAAATTTAGTCGCTATAGTTAGTGATGGATCTGCGGTTTTAGGACTTGGAAATATTGGAGCACAAGCTTCCAAACCCGTTATGGAAGGCAAGGCTTGTTTGTTTAAAAAATTTGCAAATGTGGATGCTTATGATATAGAGATTGATGTTCATAGCGTAGAAGAAATAGTTGCCTTTTGCAAAGCTTTAGCTCCAACAGTTGGAGGGATTAATTTGGAAGATATTGCTGCACCAAAATGTTTTGAGATAGAAGCGGCTTTACAAGATCTTGGAATTCCTGTGATGCACGATGATCAGCACGGAACAGCGATTATATCGACTGCAGGACTTATGAATGCTATGGAAATTAGTGGAAAAAAATTTAAAGACATTAAGGTGGTTGTAAATGGTGCAGGTGCTGCAGGGATTGCTAGTGCTAAAATGTATAGAAACTTAGGGGTTGAGCATATTATTTTGGTGGATAGTAAGGGTGTGGTTTCTAAGGATAGAAATGATTTAACCCCACAAAAACTTGAATTTGCTATAGATTCTAAAGAAAAAACATTAAAAGAGGCTTTAAAAGGTGCTGATGTATTTTTAGGTCTTAGTGCTCCGAAAATTCTTGATGATGAAATGGTTTTAAGTATGGCTAAAGATCCTGTTATCTTTGCTTTGGCAAATCCTATTCCAGAGGTTATGCCAGAAGATGTTGTAAGGCTTAGAAAGGATGCTATAATAGGAACGGGAAGAAGTGATTATCCTAATCAAATCAATAATGTTTTAGGTTTTCCTTTTATTTTTAGAGGTGCTTTAGATGTTCGTGCAACTAAGATCACTGAAAATATGAAAGTTGCTGCAGCAAGAGCTTTGGCTGACTTGGCAAAATTACCTGTGAGTGATGCGGTTAAAAAAGCTTATGAAATTAATTCTTTAGAATTTGGTAGAGAATATGTGATTCCAAAGCCTTTTGATGAAAGGGTAAAAGCAGTAGTAAGTACTGCAGTAGCAGCAGCAGCTGTTAAAGATGGAGTGAGCTTGATTAAAGAATTTGACGAGAGAGCATATTTTGAAAGTTTGAAATGAAGAATGTTTTTTGTATCACTCATCCTTTAATAGAACATAAATTAGGTCTTTTGCGTGATAAGCATACTAAGCCCTTTCAGTTTAGAATGTTGATTGATGAAATTTCTACTTTTTTACTTTTTGAAGCAACTAAGGATTTGAATTTGAAGGAGATTCAAATTCAAACTCCTGTTTCAAGTACTATAGTGAAGAAATTGGATGAAAAAATTATGATTTGCCCTATTTTAAGAGCTGCTTTAGGTATGCTTGATAGCGTTTTTAGATTGATTCCTGATGCTAGTGTGGGATTTTTAGGTTTTGCAAGAAATGAAGAAACTCTTGAAGCAAATTTTTATTTTGAAAAAATTCCACAAGATGCGATTAATCGTACTGCTATTGTAATTGATCCTATGTTTGCTACTGGAGGAACTGCGATAGAGGCTTGTAATTTTTTAAAATCAAAAGGTATAAAAAAAATTAAATTTATTTCAATACTTGCTACGCCGCAGGGGATTGAAAATTTTAAAAAAGTACACAAAGATATAGAAATTTATGTGGCTGCTATTGATGAGGAGCTAAATGAAAAAGGTTACATAGTGCCAGGACTTGGAGATGCAGGAGATAGGGTTTTTAATACTCTAGGCTAATTATGATTTTTGGTAAATTTGATTATATTAATTTATTACCTTTAACTGTATATCTTAAAAAATATCCTTTGCCTAACGGCTTTAAAGCCACGCTTTTTTATAAAAAAGGTGAGCCTAGCCATTTTAATAAAGAATTGTTTTATCGTAGGGTTGATGGTGCTATGACTTCAAGTATTGAAAGTGTTAGAAAAAAATATAAAAATTTAGATTTTGGAATTTGTGCCAATAAGCAAGTTTTAAGTGTTTTGGTTGAAAAAGATTCTGCTAAGGCTAAAGATCCTAGTTCAGCTACTTCAAATGCACTTTCTCAGGTTTTAGGTTTGAAGGGTAGAGTTATCATAGGTGATAAGGCTTTAAAACTTTATATAAAAGATCCCAATTCCTATATAGATTTGTGTGATTTATGGTATAAAAAAACTCATTTACCTTTTGTTTTTGCACGTTTTTCATGTGTGCGAAAAAAGGTTTATTTTTCTAAAATTTTAAAAAGTTTTGCCAGACAAAAAATCAAAATTCCACAATACATACTTCAAAAATATGTTCATAAGAAAGATATATCTGCTAAGGATATCAAGCACTATTTAAACGAGATAATTTATTATAATATAGCCTATAAGGAAAAAAAGGCTTTAAAACGTTTTGTCAATGCAGTCAAATTTAAAAAAGAAATTTAGTACTCAAAATTTTTTAATTCTTTTGCGGTTCCTAAAAGAATTACAACATCTCCACTATAGACAGTAGTTGTTTCAAAATCTGGCATTATTTCCCAATCATTGTTAAGCTTTTTGTACGCAATCACTCGCATATTTTGAGCAATGTGTTTAAGAGAATTTCCAGCTAGTTTTTCGTCTATATTAAGTTTTATTGCACGAATTGTGTTTGAAGAAAGATCAAAAATTTCAAATTCAATTGATTTAGTAAGAAAATCTTTAACTAGTCTCTTCGCACTTTCTTTCTCAGGATAAATGACTTTAGTAGCACCAAGTTTTGATAAAATTTGTCCATGAATATTTGAAGTGGCTTTTGCAATGATGTTATTTACTCCTATATCTTTAAGCGCCATTAAAGTAAGTATTGATTTTTCAACATTGTCTCCAATGCTAACAATGACAACTTCAACATCATGAAATCCTGCTTCTTTTAAAGCTGTAATATTTGTGGAATCAAGTATATAAGCGTAATTTACCGGATTTGAAATATTTTTTAAAGCTTCTTCGTCTTTATCAGCAACTATCACCGTATATCCCGCGGTAATTAGCTCTTCAGCAACGACTGATCCAAATTTTCCAAGTCCTATAACTCCATAACTAATATTTTTCATAATTTGCCTTTATAAATTGATTTTTCCTTCAGGAAATTTAATATGAATTGCTTTGTCTTGTTTAAAAACAGAAAGTAAAAATGCAAAAACACCAATTCTTCCACTAAGCATCATTATTATTATGATAATTTTACTAGGATTGCTAAATAAAGCACAGAGAGAAAGTGTTCCTCCATTCCCAACTGAAATTCCAACCGTTGCAAATGCTGAAGAAGTTTCAAACAATAAAGGAAGAAATTCGAGATGAGATTCTAGTAAAGAAAGTAAAATAACGGCTATTACGATATAAACTGCTGATCCTATAGCTATAATAAATGCTCTTGATATGGTTTCTTGTGAAATTTCATGTCCAAATACCCTGACTCTACCATCACGAATACTCCAATAAGCATATAACAAAAGCACAACTACGGTAGTAACCTTCATACCTCCAGCAGTTCCTCCAGGTGCTCCCCCTATAACCATAAATAAAGATCCAAAAAACAAACTTGCATCATATAAATGATTAATATCTAAAGTGTTAAATCCAGCTGTCCGATAATTAATCGCTGTAAAATAGGAACTTAGAATTTTATCAAAGAAAGAAAAATTACCCATAGTTTTAGGATTGGAATATTCTAATATAAATATGATTAAAGTAGAAGATATGATTAAAAAAAGAGTAGCCAAAATAACAACTTTTGTATGCAAACTAAGAGTTTGCAAACGCTTTCTTTGAAAAAAATAAAGCTCTACTAAAACAAAATATCCAAGGCCACCTATGATGATGAGAGTAGTAACAATTAAATTGATAGCAATATCATGTTTGTATATAGAAAGTCCATGTTCAAAAATACTAAAACCAGCATTATTAAAAGCACTAATAGAATGAAATATTCCAAACCAAAGAGCTTCTTTAAAACTCATTTCAAGTGCAAAACGCATTGTTAGCAAAATAGCGCCTATAAGCTCAATAATAAAAATAAAAAGCAAAACTTTTTTAAAAAATTTAAAAAGTCCATCCATGGTAGGGTAAAATAAGGATTCTTTAAGTAAATTTTTTCCGCTAAAACCCACCTTTTTACGTATAAGTATATACACAAAAAAACCTATACTCATATAGCCTAAACCGCCAATTTGAATCAATGCTAATATAATAATTTGACCGATAAAGGTAAAATCTGTTGCGGTATTTTTTACAATTAACCCAGTCATACTAATAGCCGAAGTACTTGTAAAAAAAGCATCAAAAAAACTAATAGGAGTTTTGTGTGCCCAATTTGAGTATAAAAGAGCAGCACCAAGTAAAGCAATAATAATGTAACCAGCTAATAAAATTTTAAAAGTTTTTCTATCTAATCCAAATTGTTTCAAAAAAACTCCACTAATTTTATTTTTAAAATCGGCATTTTATCTGATTAAAACTTTAAGGCAAATTAAACCTAATTTTATATTTAAACTTAAATTAAAGAAAAAAAGATAGAATTACATTTTCTTACTAAAAAAGCAATCAGAAGACTTGCTTAAGGTTGGATAGCTCAGTCGGTAGAGCAGCAGACTGAAAATCTGCGTGTCGGCAGTTCGATTCTGCCTCTAACCACCATGTGATTGTTTCTAGGAATTAGAACTCTAGCTTATTTTAATAACCTTTAAAAAATAAAATTCATTCTAGCCAAAAATTTAATAAAAAGTGCTTTATTGATGTATCAAGTAATGATATTTAATTTTTAAGTTACAAAAAACTTAAACCCTAGTTTGTCCTATGAGATTATTTAATCTATCCATTATAGATCCAACATAAGAATTGATACTTTCACTACTTGCTTTCCAGCCATTAGCTTTTGCTTGATTAAGCTCTCTTTCAAACCAAGCTCCACCACCATAACCTATGTGATTTTGCCATTTAATTCCTTTTTCCATTGCATAAATACCTGCGTCAAACCAACCATCTTGTGCATAGCCTTTTAATAAACTTGCAAAATCAACCTTACCTGTCATGATGTCGTCTAAGGAAGCTAATGATCCATCAAAGCTTTTTTCTAGCTTGGCATTGGTGTAAGATTGGACTGTAGGATTTAATTGAGTATTACCCCCTGCTAAAACTTCTGCACCACCAGAGGATTTTAAAAAACTCATAAATAAATCTTCTTTAGTATAAGTTCCATCTTCATTTTTTGGATAAAATGACATATCAGGATTAAAAGTATATCTTGCACTATCTTGATCTAAAATTTGAGTTTGCATACTTTGAGGAGTAAAATTTAATGGCTGCAATCCCACGTTAATATGTGCAATCGTTCCTAATTGTTCCATTTCATCGTATTGTTCTTGGGTGTTATAATAATTTGTTATGGTTTTATCTTCCAAGCGATAAGGTATTTCCAAATTTTTATTATTTAAACTATATCCTTTAGGCAAACTATTTAAATCTGCTTCACTAAAACTTGTTTTATTGGTATCGTTAAAAGTATGATTAATAATATCATTGAATTTATCATAGTATTGCTTGATAGTATTT
>NZ_NXMA01000008.1 GCF_005406215.1 Campylobacter aviculae
TTTTATGATTGATGAAATCAAAGAATGAGTTAAGACCACTTTGGATGGTGGTGAGTGGGGAGAGACCTCTTGAGATTAAGATTCTGATTAGGATGAGGGCTACAACGGTAGCTATAATACCTGCAAGAGCTTGTGTGAAAAGAATTTCTCTAATAGAGCTTGTATAGACTTTGCTTTCAGTTACTGCACATATTCTAAATTTAGGATTTAAGGTTTTATTACATAACACTTCATAAGAATTTCCCTTGTCATCACTAGCTTCAAAGAGAGAATTTTTTTCTTCTGGATTTAAATAGAAATCCGGATTAGAATTGATCACATTGGTTATGTTAATACTCAATGGATTTTTTGTAAGAATTCTATCTAAATACTCGTGAAACATAATCTCACCATCTGGACTATAAACTGCTGCATAAGTATTTGCGGATTTTCCATAAACTAAAACGTCTTTTGAGTACTGCTCTAAAGTATAATCTGCACCAACAACACCAATCAATTTACTACCTTGATAAATAGGCATTGCGTAAGTTAAAACATGACCTCCATTCACTGATTGGTAAGGACCATAAGCATCAGGTTTTGTTGCCTTTTTAGCATCTTTATACCATGTTGCATTTTTGAGATCAAATGAACTAGAATCTAATACTTTCCAATTTGATAGAAAAACTTTTCCAGTATCCTCAAAACCTAAATAAATCAAATCAAAATGAAAAGCTTCTTTGAAAGACTCTAGCAAACCAAAAACTTCTTCATCGTTACCTTTGTTTAGAACTTTTTGAATTTCTTTAGCTAAAACTTCTACGGCTTTTCGTCTATTGTTTCCATAGTCATTAAAAGCTGTAGCAACATCCTCTGCTACTTTCATTTGATTATGTCTTAGCAATTCAAAAGTGCTATTTTTAGATTTAAAATAACTAAATGAATTGGTAATAGCTAATATAATAGCTATCAATAAACCTGCATATAAGGTTAATTTTAAAGATATACTGAAAGATTTCTTTTTTTCTTTCATTGTTTCCTCCTGAAAATATTTTTGTTTATTTTTAAAATTTAACTTATAAATAAAAATTGCAATTATAAAAAAAAAAAAAATAAAAAGCTTAAATTAGTTAAAAATTATATCTTAGATTTAATTAAAGAAATTTTCAGTGTGCTGATAAAGTTTTAGAAAACTAGATGAAAGAACTTAAAAATCATTTAAGTAAAATAAAAGCTAATGCAAAATTTACTAGAATCCATTTAAAGAAAAGCTGTCGTATTACTCAAATTTTAAAGCGTAATCATTGATTTTGTCATAGTGAAAAAGATTGGTTTCAACTTTTATTGTTGTGCTTGATTTGGATTGGGTAAAACAGCATTCATACTGCCTGCGTTTGCATTTTGAGCTGTAATATTGACATCAATTTGTTCTAAAAGCTTTATAGTTTCATCAAATTCAAAACTTTCTTCAGGATTTTGCCCTAAAAATTTTTGCATAAAATCTTTTTTAGCAATAGCTTCATCAAGCTCTCTATCACTTCCTTTTTGATAAGCACCAATACGGAGTAAAACTTCATTTTCTTTTAATAAAGAATTAAGTCTTTTAAATTTTCTTGCTAAGAGTTTATGTTCAGGTGTGATGATATCTCCCATAACCCTTGAGGCCGAATTTTGTATATTAATAGGTGGGTAAATTCCAAAATCAGTAAGCTCTCTGCTTAAAACTATGTGTCCATCTAAAATAGATCTGCTTTGATCAGCGATTGGATCACTCATATCATCTCCATCAACAAGCACGGTAAAAAATGCTGTGATAGTTCCTTTTCCTTCTTCTTTTCCAGTTCTTTCCATCAGTTGAGGCAAAAGACTTAAAACGCTAGGTGGATATCCTTTGGTTGTAGGGGGTTCGCCAAGGGCAAGTCCTATTTCCCTTTGAGCCATAGCAAAACGCGTTACACTATCCATGATAAAAAGAACGTCTTTGCCCTGTTCTTTGAAATATTCTGCCACACTCATAGCACAAAACGCACCATATTTACGCATCAAGGCACTATCATCACTTGTTGCCACAATGATGACTGTATCATCAAGTTTTCCACCTAAATTCTTTTGTATAAATTCAGGGATTTCGCGTCCTCTTTCACCGATTAGAGCTACCACTTTTATAGGTGCTTTTGAATTTTTAACTATCATTCCCATAAGGGTAGACTTTCCTACCCCACTTCCTGCAAAAATACCTAATTTTTGTCCTACTCCACAAGTTAATAAAGCATCGATAGTTTTAACACCTACAGGAAAAACTTCTTCAATCAAACCCCTTTTCATCGCATCAATAGGAGCACGCATGATAGGCATGTATTTACTTACCTCAATAGGAGCTTTTCCATCTTTAGGACGCATAAAAGGATCAACCACTCGTCCTAGAAGTTCATCACTCACTCCTATTTGCATTCCAGCGTCGCTAATAAAAGCTTTATCTCCGATTTTAAAACCTTCTATAAAACTAAAAGGACTTAGATAGCTAAATTGTTCTTTGATTTCTACAACCATAGCCAAAGTATTTAAATTTGGATTTTCATTAGAAACAAGTTTAACGATATCTCCAACTCCTGTTTTAAGTCCGCGAATTTCTATACTAGTAGCTGATATTTTTGTAATCTCTCCAAAAACAGCACTTAAATTTTCTTTGCCTAGCTTAGATCGTAGTTTTTCTAAATTCATTAAAAACGAACCTGTTTAGGGGAATTGATAAGTTCAAAAAATTCTTTGCGTGTTTTTTCATTTTTTAAAAACAACCCTCTAAGGGCTGAAGTGGAAGTAGTAGAATTAACCTTTTGCACCCCACGCATTTCCACGCACATATGACGTGCTTCTATAACAACGCCTACTCCTTTTGCATTAACATTTTCCATGAGTGCATCAGCGATTTGCTCTGTGAGTTGTTCTTGAATTTGCAAACGCCTTGCAAAAACTTCTACAAGACGAGGAATTTTACTCAAGCCTACAACTTTTTGATCGGGGATATAAGCCACATGGACGCGTCCAAAAAATGGCAAAAGATGATGTTCGCAAAGACTATAAAATTCTATATCACGAACTAAAACCATTTCATTGTTAGAGCTTTGAAACAGGGCGTCGTTTAAAACATCTTTAATATTTTCATGATAGCCTTTAGTTAAAAATTGAAAAGCCTTGAAAACGCGATTAGGAGTTTTTAGTAATCCTTCTCTATTTGGATTTTCTCCTACGGACTCAAGTATGGTTGTTACACATTTTTCAAACTCTTTTTGCAAGATTATCTCCACGTGTTGTTTTTAATTTTTATCATTTTATCATAAATTGCTTTAAAATTTTATGCAAGTAATAAGGAAAAATTTGTTATTATTAAAGCTAAATTTTATTTTATAAGGAAAAATAATCATGGAAGTAAAAGCAAAGCAATTAGATTCTGTAAATGCGACTGCTAGTGTAAAAATTCCTTCGGGAATGATTAAAAATGAAGTAGAAAATTTGGCAAAAAAAGCTTCTAAAAATATAAAAATGGATGGCTTTAGACCCGGAAAAGTTCCAGTCGCAGCTGTACTTAAAAGATATGAAAAAGAATTAACTCAAGATGCAGAACAAAATCTTTTTAAATCCGCTGTGGATAATGCTTTAAAAGAGTTAAAAAAAGAAGCAAAAGAGCTTGTTGGTGAGCCTTATTTTGAAAAATTTGATCGTCAAAATGGAGAGATAGTTGCAGAATTAGCACTTTCTTTTAAACCTGAATTTAAACTTGATGGTTATGAAAAACTTATTCCTGAGTATCAAACTCCTAAAGTAACAAAAAAAGAAATCGATGAAAAAAAAGAAGAATTATTAAAAAGATTTGCAACTCCTGAAGCTATAAAAACAAAAAGAGCTTTAAAAGAGGGAGATTTTGCTAAATTTGATTTTGAAGGTTTTGTAGATGAAAAACCTTTTGATGGCGGTAAGGCTGAAAATTATATTTTAGAAATAGGTTCTAAGCAATTCATACCAGGTTTTGAAGAAGGTATGATAGGAATGAAAATAGGAGAAGAAAAAGATATCAATGTTACTTTTCCTAAAGAATATGGAGCTCCTCATTTGGCAGGAAAAGATGCGGTATTTAAAGTAAAACTTCATGAAATTCAAGAGCTTAAAATGCCAGAACTTGATGAAGAAATGCTTAAAAAACTTTTACCAAATGAAGATAAACCAAGTGCAGAGCTTTTGGATGAAAAATTAAAAGAGCAAATTAAAAATGAGAAATTCTTTAAACTCGTAAATGATGAATTAAAAGCTAAATTTGCGGACGCTTTAATTGCAGGATATAATTTCGATTTACCACGCGGCATAGTAGAGCAAGAAACAGATATGCAATTCCGTGCAGCATTTAATACTTTTAGTGAAAAAGAAATTGAAGAAATGAAAGCTGATAAAGAAAAATATCAAGAAAAACGTAATTCTTTTAAGGAAGAAGCACAAAAAAGCGTAAAACTTACTTTTATTATCGATGAGCTTGCAAAAATTCGCAAAATAGAAGTAAGTGATCAAGAGCTTGTCCAAGCGATTTATTTTGAAGCATATCGTTACGGAATGAATCCAAAAGAACATTTGGATAATTATAAAAAACAAGGAGCTTTACCAGCTGTAAAAATGGCTTTAATCGAAGAAAAACTTTTCAATGATATTTTTATGCCAAAAACAGAAAAATCAAGCAAAAAACAAAAAGAGGATAAATAATGGTTATTCCTTATGTTATTGAAAAATCAAGTCGCGGAGAAAGAAGTTATGATATTTATTCTAGACTTTTAAAGGATAGAATAGTGATGCTTAGCGGTGAAATTCATGATGAACTTGCTGCTTCAATCGTAGCTCAACTTCTTTTTTTAGAAGCTGAAGATCCGCAAAAAGATATTTATCTTTATATTAATTCTCCAGGTGGGGTGATCACAAGCGGTTTTAGTATTTATGATACTATGAATTATATTAAGCCAGATGTATGCACTATTTGTATAGGTCAGGCAGCTTCTATGGGAGCGTTTTTATTAAGTTGTGGGGCGGAAGGCAAACGTTTTGCTTTACCTCATTCAAGAATTATGATCCATCAACCTTTGGGTGGTGCTAGAGGACAAGCAACAGATATAGAAATTCAAGCTAAAGAAATTTTAAGACTTAAAACCATACTTAATGATATTTTAGCTAAAAATACTAAGCAAAAAGTCGCTAAAATCGCCAAAGATACAGAAAGAGATTTTTTCATGTCAGCACAAGAGGCTAAAGAGTATGGTTTGATCGATAAGGTTTTGGAAAAAAGTTTTAAATAATTAAAGGTGATAAAATTTTATGGTTAGAAAGATTATTACTTATCCTAATCCTAGACTTTTTTTAAACTCAGAGCCTATTAAGGAATTTAATTCTGATTTACATGCTTTACTTGATGATATGTATGAAACGATGATTGCTAGCCAAGGAGTCGGTTTGGCTGCTATACAGATTGATGTTCCTTTGCGAGTTTTATTAGTAAATATTTTAGATGAAGAAGGAGAGCAAAAAAAGGAAGATTTGCTTGAAATCATCAATCCTGAGATTATCCCTTTAAATGAAGAAATGATCACTCATACGGAAGGATGTTTAAGTATCCCTGATTTTTTTGAAGAAGTGCAACGTTATAATCATATTTTGTTAAAATACCAAGATCGTTTTGGAGAACATAAAGAATTAGAAGCTAAAGGTTTTTTAGCTGTAGCTATACAGCATGAAAATGATCATTTAAATGGGCATTTATTTATAGAAAAAATTTCTTTTTTAAAAAGGCAAAAATTCGATAAAGATTTTAAAAAGAAATTGAAAAATCAAAAAAAAGCTAAATGAAAAAATTAAAATGTATCAGCTTTGATGAAAATTTAGATATTATTGACGTAGAATCAACTTTTACAAGAGGTTTGCCTAATTTAAGCATAGTAGGACTTGCAAACACAGCGATAAAAGAAAGTATTGAGCGTATTAAGGCGACGCTTTTAAGTTGTGATTTTGTATTTCCAGCTAAAAAAATCACTATCAATCTAAGCCCTTCAGGAATTCCTAAAAGAGGATCGCATTTTGATCTAGCTATTGCGGTGCTTATTTTGCTTCAAAATGAAGAATTAGATGATTTTTTTGTAGTAGGAGAATTAGGACTTGATGGAAGTATAAAAAGCACCAATGAACTCTTTTCTCTTCTTTTATTTTTATCCGCCAAAGTAAAACATGCTAGAGTTGTTGTGCCAAAAAGTATAGCCTTAAAAGCTTCTATGATCCCTAACTTAGAAATTTACGGACTTGAAAATTTAAATGAGGCGATTGAATTTTTCAAAGAAAAAAATTACGAAAAATTTAAATTTTTGCAAAACCATCCTTTATTTAGTAATCCTTTAAAAATCAATGATGAAATTTTTATCCCTAATAATCAATTTGATTTAGATTTTAAAGATGTAAAAGGGCAGGAAAAAGCTAAAAAAGCTTGTATGATTGCTGCGCTTGGAATGCATAATATACTTTTTGAAGGAAGTCCAGGAAGTGGCAAAAGTATGTGTGCAAAACGCCTAGTTTATATTATGCCTCCTCAAAGTTTGAGTGAGGTTTTAATGCAAAATGCTTACATGTCTTTAAATTCTAAAGAATGCGAATTTGCTAAAACAAGATCTTTTCGTCATCCGCATCACACTTCTACTAGAGCAAGTATTTTTGGAGGGGGTGCTAAAAATGCTAAAATTGGAGAGGTGGCACTCGCAAATGGTGGAGTTTTATTTTTTGATGAATTTCCGCATTTTAATAAACAAATCATAGAAAGTTTAAGAGAGCCTTTGGAGGATTATAAAATTCATATTTCAAGGGTAAATTCTAAAACCACCTATGAAACAAAATTTAGCTTTGTTGCAGCACAAAATCCTTGCCCTTGTGCTAATTTATTTTCTAAAAATTTATCTTGTACTTGCACAGATAATGAAATTAAAAAATACAAAAATCATATTTCATCCGCTGTGATGGATCGTATTGATTTGTATGTTGCTATGGATGAAATCAGTAAGGATGATAAAGCAAGTGTGACTTCTAAGGAAATGAGTGAAAAAATTTTGCAAGGCTTTATTTTTGGAAAAAAGCGAGGACAAAAAGAATTCAATGGAAAATTAAAAGATGAAGATTTGCAAAATTTTTGTCCTTTAGAAAAAGATGCTAAAGATACCCTTGATTTAGCAATTTCTCGTTATAATCTCTCATTAAGATCTGTTAATAAGGTTTTAAAGGTTTCAAGAAGTATAGCGGATTTACAAGAGAAAGAAATCATAAATAAAAGTCATATTTTAGAAACTTTAAGTTTTAGGATAAGAGGTTAAATAATGGAAAATAAAAGCATAGCTATTTTTATCGATGCTGAAAATATTCCCGCAAAATACGCCAAAAGTATTTTTGATATCGCATCAGATTATGGAGAGATTATTATCAAGCGTATTTATGGGGATTGGACTCAAAAAAATATTCAAAATTGGAAAGAGCAAATCGCACAATACTCACTCATTGCCATGCAGCAATTTAATTTTGCGGCCAATAAAAATTCTAGCGATATGTATTTGATTACAGAAATTATGAGCGTATTTTATGAGAAAAATATTGATATTTTTGTAATCGTTTCAAGTGATAGTGATTATACTTCGCTTATCCAAAAACTTAGAGAAAATAAAAAACAAGTCATTGGCATGGGACTTGAAAAATCGATACAATCTTATGTCAATGCTTTTAGTGAATTTTTTTACCTTGATCAAGATGAAAGAAAGAAAAAAAATGTCTTAAGCAATGATTACTTAAAAACCTTGATCAATATCACCGAACAACTTATTGATGAAAAGGGTCGTGCAGAATACGCCCAAATTCGCACCAATATGAATAGAAAATATTCTGATTTTAATCCTCAAAATTACGGATTTAAAAATTTTAGGGCTCTTGTGCAGAAATTTTTACCTAAAATGAAAAAATTTAAAGAAAAAAGAGAAAAAAATATTTATTTTTTAGTGGCTAAAGACGATGAAAGCTATTACTGATAATATCCAATTTTTAGAGAAAAATGCCATAAATAAAGGCTTAAGTGAAATGATTTTAATGGAAAATGCAGGTGCAGCTTTAGCAAGGCTTATTTCACAAAAAGCTAAAAAATTAGGGGTTAAAAATTCTCAAATTTTATTTTTATTAGGCGGTGGTAATAATGCAGCAGATGGGCTTGTCGCTATAAGACATCTTAAAAAGGTTAAGGCTTATAAATTAGGTTTTAAAGAAAATGATATTTTTAGACAGCAAGAGCAAATTTTAACTCATTTTGGTTTTAAAATGATGAAAAAAGAACCCAAAATTCATAAATTTAAAATCATTGTTGATTGTATTTTAGGCACAGGATCTAATAGGGCTTTGGATGAAAAGTATTATGCATTGTTAGAAAAAGTCAATAAAAGCAAGGCTTTAAAAATTGCTTGTGATATTCCTACAAATTTAGGTTTTAATCCTTGTTTTAAAGCCGATATTACAGCTTGTATGGGTGCTTTAAAAGAAATTTTACTTGAGGATTTTGCTAAAGAATTTGTAGGAAAAATAAAGCTTTTAAATTTAGGTGTAAAAATGAAAAAATTTGCCCCTAACTCACAAAGTAATCTTTTAGAAAAAAAAGATTTAAAAACAATCAAAAGAAATGCCAATTCCAATAAAGGTAAATTCGGTCATGTTTATATAGTTGGAAATTCAAGTGCGGGAACTTTAGCAGGACTTGGAGCGCTTAATTTTGGAAGTGGGCTTGTATCTTTGGTTGCTAAAAAAACTCTTTCACCCCTTTTAATGCTAAAGCAAAAAATTTCTAATGAAGCCACGGCTATAGCTTTAGGTATGGGGCTTGAGGATTTAAATTTTCTAAAAGATGAGACTTTGCAAAATATTCCTTTAGTTTTGGATGCAAATTGTTTTTTAAGTGAAGCGATTTTGTGGTATTTAAACAGAGAAGATGTTGTGATTACTCCACATCCAAAGGAATTTGCAAGACTTTGGAAAATGTGTTTTGATGAAGAATTAAGCGTGGAGAATTTGCAGAAAAATCGCTTTTTTTATGCGAAAAAATTTGCCAAAAATTATAATTGTGTTTTAGTCCTTAAAGGAGCTAATCCTATTATCATACAAAAAGAAAAAATATTTGTGGTTAATTTGGGCAATGAAGCTTTGGCAAAAGGTGGAAGTGGAGATGTCTTAAGTGGCATGATAGCTGCACTTTTAGGAGTCAATTTCAATGCTTTAAAGGCGGCTAAAAATGCTTGTTTAGCCCATGCTTTGGTTGCTAAAAAATATAAATTTAATAAAAATAGCTTTGATGCGATTAAGCTAGCAAAGGGGTTAAAATGCTTGTAAAATTAGCAGTTCTTTTTAGTGGGAATGGGAGTAATTTAGAAAATATTTTAGAAAAACTCCACCAAAAAACTATAAGAGGCAATACTTATGAAGTGGTGCTTTGTCTTTGTAATAAAAAAAATGCTTTTGGCATACAAAGGGCTAAAAAATATGGACTTGAAAGTGTGATTGTGGAGCATGAAAATTTTTCTTCTAGGGAAGAATTTGATCAAGTTTTGGTAGAAAAAATTCAACAAAGTGGCGCAGATTTAACCATATTGGCTGGATTTATGAGAATTTTAAGTCCTGTTTTTACAAAAAATATTAAAGCGATCAATCTTCATCCTTCTTTACTTCCACTTTTTAAAGGAGCTCATGCGATAGAAGAGAGTTTTAAAAGCGATATGAAGGTAGCTGGAGTGAGTGTGCATTGGGTCAATGAAGAACTCGATGGCGGAAAAATCATCTCTCAAAAAGCTTTTGAAAAAGAAGAAATGAATTTTAATGAATTTGAAGAAAAAATTCACAACTTAGAATATGAGATTTTGCCTGATAGTGTGGTAAAAATATTTGAAAAGCAAGAAAATTAAGGAAAAATAATGTTTGAATGGGTTTTTAGCTTTGACTCCTGGATTGTTTTGATCACCTTAACCGCACTTGAAATTGTGCTAGGGATTGATAATATCATTTTTTTAGCTATTTTAGTGGCTAAATTACCCCCAAATTCTCGAGATAAAGGACGTATTTTAGGTCTTGCTTTTGCTATGATCACGCGAATTTTACTTCTTTTATCGCTTTTTTGGGTTATGAAACTTACAAAGCCTTTGTTTGATATTTTAGGTAATGAAATTTCAGGTAGGGATTTGGTGCTTTTGCTTGGTGGGCTTTTTTTAATTATTAAATCCATTAAAGAAATTAGAGAACAAATTTTACACAAAGAAGAAAATGAAAGCCAATTTAAGGCAAGCAATAAACTTTGGGTGGTTGTAGCTGAAATAGCCGTTATAGATATAGTATTTTCTTTAGATAGCGTGATTACTGCTGTGGGAATTGCTAAAGATGTTACGATTATGATTATAGCAGTAATCCTTGCTGTAGGGGTGATGCTTTTTGCTTCTAAGCCTATTGCTGATTTTGTAGAAAAATATCCAAGCATTAAAATTTTAGCTTTAGCATTTTTAGTATTAATAGGAGGTGTTTTAGTTGCAGAAAGTTTTGATATGCATATTGATAAAACTTATATTTATGTAGCTATGGTTTTTGCTTTAATCGTTCAAGTGTTAAATATTTTAGATCAAAGAAAGGAAAAAGATGCCTAAAGATGCAAATGGAATCGAGTTAAATTCAGGAGACAATGTGAGTGTGATTAAAGATCTCAAGGTTAAAGGAGCTAGTACTACTTTAAAAAGAGGGACAACGATAAAAAATATTAAACTAACTGCTAAAGATAATGAAATTGAAGCAAGGGTAGATAAATTTGGAACCCTTGTTCTTAAAACAGAATTTTTAAAGAAAATTTAGGTAGAAAATTTTGCGAATTTTACTCATATTGCGAGGAAATTATTACGCAGGACAAGAAGAATTTATTGCTCAAAATCAATTACAAGAATATACGCTTGATTTAAATTTTTTGCGTTTGCTTGCTGGGAGTGTGAAAGAAATAGCAAATGAGTATAAGAATTTAAATACGAGAGATGATGAAAAATTGCATAAAATTTTACTTAATCTTTTAGAAATGCGTATGCAAAAAGGGGAATTTTGTATAGCCAATATCTATAGTCAAACATTAAAAAATTATAAAGAATTAGCAAATAAATATCGATATGAAATGTATGTTATAGAATTTGAAACTTCATTAGAGCAATGTTTTAAAAACAACATACAAAAAGCGAAACATAAGGGTTTTGCAATCCCTTACTCACTCTTAGAAAGAACACATTTTTTACTTGAAAAAACTTCTAAGAAGTATCAAACCTTAGCTTTAGATAACTGGAAAAAATGTCTTTATCAAGCTCCTGATTTAAGTACTTATAAAAAAATTCATCATATAGGAGATATACAAGGATGCTATAGTGTTTTAAAAGAATATATTAAAAAAATCAAGGAAGATGAGTATTATATTTTTTTAGGAGATTATATCAATAGAGGTGTTGAAAATGCTAAGGTTTTAAAATTTTTGCTAAAAATTTGTGAAAGAGAAAATGTGTGTTTGTTGGAAGGAAATCATGAAAATCATCTTATAAAATGGGCAAATGGGGAGATTTCAAACTCCAAAGAATTCAACGAAAATACGCTAAAAGATTTTAAAAAAGAAAAGCTCACTCCAAAAGATGCTAAAAATTTACTTCCTTATTTTAAAGAATGTTTGTATTATAAATTTGAAGATAAATTAATTTTTTGCTCTCACGGAGGGGTTAATACTTTGCCTTCTGATCCACCGCAGATTAGTTTTATACCAAGCTATGATTTTATCTATGGAGTGGGGCATTATGAAGACAGTCAAATCATTGCAAATCAATTTTGTAGCTTTACTGAAAAAAATATTTATCAAATTTTTGGTCATAGAAATAGAAAAAAATTACCAATTCAAATTGCAGAGCGTGTATTTTTGTGTGAAGGAAAAGTAGATAATGGGGGATATTTACGTGTTGTAACTTTGGATAAAGAAAGTTTTAAGTGTATAGAAATAAAAAATCATATTTACAGAAAAAAGTAGGTAAATCACCTACTCTTCTTCATCAGTCTTTTTTACAACCTTAACTCGTTCTATAGAATTTCCATCCATTTTTTTAACTTCATAATAACAAAGCTCATCTTCTATTCGGTCACCAACTACTGGCAAACGCCCCAATAGATTAAAGACATAGCCTCCTATAGTAACTTGTTCAAGATCTTCATCATAGCTGATTAAAAGCATTTCTTCAACCGTTTCAATATCGCAACGTCCTTGAAATTCATAGATATTATCCGCAAGTTTTTTATAACTATCTTCTTCATTTTCGCTTTTAATTTCGCCAATAATTTCTTCCATAATATCTTCCATGGTTAAAATTCCAGCAGTTCCACCATATTCATCGATAACAAGTGCGGTGTGAGATCTTTCTTTATTCATTCTCACAAGAACTTTTGAAATACTGATATTTTCAGGGACTAAAATAAGTGGCTTTATAAAAGAATCTAAGTTTTCACTTTTGGATTTTAATTCATTTTGAACTATATCACGTATATGAATCATTCCTAGAATACTATCTTTAGAACCATCTATATAAGGAAAGCGTGTGTGTTTATGTTCGCAAATGATTTGCATATTTTCTGCATAAGTTTTTTGCTTGTTTAAACAAACCATATCTTTGCGCGGTGTCATGATTTCTTTGGCAACCGTATCTGAAAAATCCACTGCATTGCGGATGATTTCAGTTTCAAATTCGTCCAATACTCCACCTTTTTGACTTTCGCTTGCAATGATTTTAATTTCTTCTTCACTATGGGTTAATTCGCTTTCTTTAGCGGGTTTGATTCCAAAAATTTTTAAATTCATGGCTGCTAAAAAGTCAAAAATTTTTATACAAGGTAAGAATAGTATCCAAAACCAATGAAGAGGTCTGGCTATCCAAAGAACAGCTTTATCAGCTATAGCTATAGCTATAGATTTTGGTACGAGTTCACCTAAAACTACATGCAAAAGAGTGATAATACTAAAGGCAATGATAAAAGAAATGGTATGAATAACAACAGCATTAAAACCTAATTTTAAAAGTGCAGCTTCAAGCATTTTTGCAATGGCTGGTTCACCGATCCAACCTAAAGCAAGGGAACTTAGGGTGATTCCTAATTGACAAGCACTCAAATAAGTATCAAGTTTAGAAGAAACTTCTAGCGCCTGTTTAGCACCTGATTTTTTTTCTTTGATCATTTCTTCAAGTTTTGATCGACGTACTTTAACAATACTAAATTCAGATAAAACAAAAAAGCCGTTTAGAAATACTAAAGCTAGCGCAACGGCAACCATAAGTATAGAATATCCTGCATCAAAAGATGCTGTAGGTAACGTTTGGTTTAAATCAAAAACCTGACTGGGGTCCAATGAAACTCCTTATTTTTTAAAATTAAATTCTAATTATACACAATTAAAAGTAAAATTTTAGCTTAATTTTTGTATCAAATCCTTATATTCTATATTGATTTCAAATTCTTTTAAACGCTTGTAAATACTTCTAAGTTGGGTAATAGTTGTCCAATTTGTGATAAAAACACTAAAAGAGCTTCTTACTTGATCGAATGCATTATTAATTTGCATTACAATTCCAAGTGTAATGATACCTCCAAAAAGACTTGGAGCCATAATTAAAAATGGAATGATAACGATGACTTGCTCAAATAAAATAAGCCAAATATTAAAATAACCATAGTGTAAAAAAAGCCTTTTATAATTGAATTTAAGTCCAGTAAAAAGTTCAATTATGGTTTCATTTTTTGCGTATTCTTTACGATTATCTTCCGCATAAACTAATTCTTTTCTAAAAGCTGCTTCTGCTTTTTGATTGTTATATTCAAGTCCTGGAAGTTTAATCCCTACAAACCAAGAAGCTATCAAACCACCTAAAGAAATAAAAAGGGCAATATAAACAAGTAATCCATCCATATTTTTTAAAAAATAAAAGCTTGAATTTTCATCTAAATTGAAAAACAATGCTTTGGTAGTTAAATCGCTTAAATTCCATAAAATAGGAATAAAAGCTATGAGAGTCATCAAAGCTTTTATAAAAGCAAGACCAAGACTTTCTACAATTTTAGAAAAATTATAAGCATCTTCTTGAATTCTTTGTGAGCTTCCCTCTATATTATCATCTTTGTTTTTCCAAAATTTTAAATAAGAAAAGGTCATAGCCTCTCGCCATTTAAAAGCATAAATACTTGCAAAATAAATATTAATCGTTGCAATGATAACATAAGGGATAGCAATGCCTAAAAAAACAAAAATGAGTGAATAAAAATCTTGCAAATCATAAAAAGGTTTTTCAAGTATCGCGGGTGTGTGAAGAAAATATTTTAATAAATTTTGATAATAATAAATTGCAAATTTATTGATAAAATTAGCATTTTCAAAAGAATTTTTAGCCTGTTCATTAGCCTTAATGACGCTTTGTACTAACAAGTTAATTTGATCTAAGGATAAATTTTGCTTTAAGATATTTTTATCTTTAATTTTTTGAGAAATTTGGGTTAAGTTTTGTTCTTTATAATCTTTTTGTTCTTCTAAAATTTGGATAATTTGCCTAAAAATATCTTTGTCAATATAGGATGAATTTTGCGTGGTTTCTATATTTAGTCTTTGTTTGTTTTCATTTTGGATTTCTTGAATTTTTTTAGCCTTGGCTTTTTCATACACAAAACTTTGATTATAGTCTTTAGAGTCAATGTGAAGTTCTCTAAGTAAAGAAGGTGTGATTTTAAAATCTTGCTTGAATTTTGCTTCGTCAAAATTTAAAACAATAGCATTAATTTTTGGTTTTTGGATGGTGTTATAAAAGTCATTATACCAAGAATTAAGCGCCACATTAAAACTTGTTTGCAAATATAAAAAAAGTAAAAGCAAAAAAAGTCCCAAATAAGCCCACAAAGCCCACTTTTTAGAAGCAAAAAAAGAATAAAACATTAATCTCCTTATTTATATTTTGATATTCTACTTTAGTAAGGTAAAAAATGATATAATAAAACTTTAGCTTATTAAAGGAATGAAGAATGAAAAATCTTTTAATCATAGGCGCAGGAGGAGTTAGCCGCGTAGCTACTGTAAAATGCGCGATGAATTCTGATACTTTTTCTAAAATCACTCTAGCCAGTAGAACTAAAAGCAAATGTGATGAAATTGCCGCTTTTATTAAAGAGCGTTTGGGAGTGCAAATTGAGACTGCACAAATTGATGCTGATGATAGTGATGCGGTTGTGGAGCTTATTAAAAAAACGGGGGCGCAAATTTTGCTTAATGTTGCTTTACCTTACCAAGATTTAAGCTTAATGGATGCTTGTATAAAGGCAGGAATTCATTAT
This sequence comes from Campylobacter aviculae, assembly GCF_005406215.1. Taxonomy (GTDB): domain Bacteria; phylum Campylobacterota; class Campylobacteria; order Campylobacterales; family Campylobacteraceae; genus Campylobacter_D; species Campylobacter_D aviculae. The sequence goes on from NZ_NXMA01000008.1 coordinate 15,433, forward strand.
ATAGATACAGCAAATTACGAACATCCTGATTTGGCTAAATTTGAATACAAAGAACAATGGGCCAGAAATGAAAAATTCAAAGAAAATGGAATTTTAGGACTTTTAGGAAGTGGATTTGATCCAGGGGTGACTAATGTTTTTTGCGCTTATGCTCAACAAAATTTATTTGATGAAATTCATTATATTGATATTTTAGATTGCAATGCGGGTGATCATGGTTATGCTTTTGCAACTAATTTTAATCCAGAAATTAACTTACGCGAAGTTTCAGCTAAAGGACGTTACTGGGAAAATGGGCAATGGATAGAAACAGAACCGATGCAAATAAAAATGGAATGGGATTATCCAGAAGTTGGAGTCAAAGATAGCTATTTGCTTTATCATGAAGAGCTTGAAAGTTTAGTTAAAAATATCAAAGGACTTAAAAGAATTCGATTCTTTATGACTTTTGGTCAAAGTTATCTTACCCACATGAAATGCCTTGAAAATGTTGGAATGCTTGGAATTAAACCTGTAATGCATCAAGGAAGAGAAATCATTCCGATTGAATTTTTAAAGACTTTATTGCCAGATCCTGCAAGTTTAGGCCCTAGAACTAAGGGTTATACCAATATAGGTTGCGTGATACGTGGGATTAAAGATGGTAAGGATAAGCAAATTTATATTTATAATGTTTGCAATCACGAAGAATGTTACAAAGAAACCGGAGCACAAGCGGTAAGTTATACTACAGGAGTTCCTGCGATGATAGGGACTAAGCTAATTGCTAAAGGAATTTGGCAAGGCAAAGGTGTGTTTAATATGGAGGAATTTGACGCTAAACCTTTCATGGATGAACTTAATTCTAGTGGACTTCCTTGGAAAATCATCGAAATGACACCAAATTTAGGAGAGTAAGCGTAAAACGCTTACTTTTGTCCTATGTAGATAAAATGCTGCACGCTACCTTCAAAATTATAAAGATTAATAAGCTCATAATCACCCCAAAATAAAGGTTTAAAAGGTTTAAAATCTTCTTTTAGTTCTTCAATATCTTTGGTAAATCGAATAAAAGAAGAACCACTTAATCTACTACCAGGGCGTCCCTTGACTTCACGTAAGCCATTTTCCATAATATCCCCTCTTTCAGACATGCTATAGCCTTTATCACTTATCATTGTTGCAAAGATAATAGCACCTTCATTGCAAATATCATATAATTCTTGAATGGTTTGTTTAAAACTTTCAAAAGGAAGATAATAAAGACTTTGATTGGCTAAAATCAAATCCATTTTTACATTAAAAAGATTTTTTATACTTGAATTTGGAGTGATAATATGAAAGTTGTTAGAATCTAATTTAGGATCTTTTTCCCAAATTTCTTTTAAACTAGGAACTATATCTAAGCCGTAAGCCTTATACCCCCCCCCGTAGTGTCTTGAAGATATTTAGAATGCACACCATTTCCACAACCAAAATCAAGCAAATTTCCGCTTGTTTTATTGAGTTTATATTTTAAGATTCTTTCATAAAACCTTATGACATGACCATCAGGATATTGCAATCCATAACCCTCTTTTTCATATTTTTGAGTGTAAGCAGATAAAGAATTATCCATAATTTTCTCCTTTGTATTTAGATGTAAAGTATGGTATTATACAAAAAATTAAAAATATAATGATAAATGAAAAAACATAGTTTTTTAATTTTTAGCCATTTTTGTGTAAATATTTCAAAATTTTATGTATTTTAGTTTATAAGTCTAATTTTTAACTAGTTTTTTTGTAGATTTTAAAAATGAAAGAAATGCAACTATTCCGCATAGAGCGGAATAGAATCATTTTACCGGATGAAGTTCATTAGCATAGAAGCTGATTGAATTTATGCCTTCTTTTAAAGCCCACTCATAAGCTTTTGATACAAAATCCCAATTGATATGTGCATAGAATTTTTCCAAATAAGCAGGACGAGCATTGCGATGATCTACATAGTAAGCATGTTCCCAAACATCGACTACGAGTAAAGGAATTTTATCTTCAGTGACAGGAGTAGCAGCATTTGAGGTTGCAACTAATTCTAATTTTTGATTTTTGCTGTTATAAACAAGCCAAAACCATCCGGATCCAAAAAGGCCTGTAGCTCCTTTAATGAATTCAGCTTTAAAATTATCTAAAGAGCCAAATTCTTTTTCTAAAGCCACTTTTAAATCCCCTTTTACTTCACGGGCATTTGGAGTGATACAATCAAAATAAAAATCATGATTATAAACTTGAGCTGCATTGTTAAAAATTCCACCATTTGATGATTTGATAATGCTTACAAGATCTTTATTTGCAAATTCAGTCTCTTTAATAAGATTATTTAAATTAGTAACGTAGGTATTATGATGTTTTCCATAATGATAATTAAACGTTTCAGCACTTAAAAAATCGCCAAAAGCATTGATATCATAAGGTAGTTTTCTTAATTCAAACATATTTTCTCCTTTTTTATTTTTGGTAAAACATTGTAACATAAAAATTTATAAAAAAAGCAACTTAAAACAAGCTTTATGAAAAATATTTTTTGGATTTTTAATTTTTTAGTAGATTAATAGTGAGTGGTGACCCATACGAGACTCGAACTCGTGTTACCGCCGTGAAAGGGCGATGTCCTAACCGCTAGACGAATGGGCCATAAACAAAAAATAAAACGAGATTATATATTTTTTATTCTTAAATACAAATAAAAATCAAGCTATAGGGTTATTTTGAAATGCTAACTAAAAAATTAAAATTTAAGATTTTTAGATTATAATTTTTGCTTTAATTTTTGGAGTTTGTATGGATTATATCAGTCTTATTTTTCTTTCTTGTGCCTTAGCTATGGATGCTTTTGCAGTTTCTTTATGTAAGGGTTTTAGTGTTAAAAAACTGAATTTAAGACATTATTTTATAGTAGGAATTTATTTTGGTGGGTTTCAAGCTTTAATGCCAGCACTTGGATATATTATCGGCATAAGCTTTGCATCTTTTATAGCGAGTATTGATCATTGGGTGGCATTTATTTTGCTTGGTTTGATTGGATTAAAAATGATTAAAGAGTCTTTCGAGAGTGAAAATTGTGATACCAATGCCAATCAATTTGGTTTTAAAATAATGTTTGCTTTAGCGTTTGCGACGAGTATTGATGCCTTAGCGGTTGGAGTTAGCTTTGCATTTTTAGAAGTCAATTTATCTATCGCACTTTTATTGATCGGTTTAATTACCTTTATACTTTGCACTATAGCTTTGAAAATAGGCAATAAATTTGGAGTTTTCTTAAAAAATAAAGCTGAATTTTTAGGAGGTGTAGTACTGATTGTTTTAGGGATAAAAATTTTAATCGAACATTTATTTTTTAATGCGTGAATTTTTGTTTTAAAATATCAAAAGCTCCATCAAAATTTAAAGTTATACTTTGAAATTTCCTATTAAAAGTTCTTTGACGCTTAGCAAGTTGTGCTGTATGAGTTGTGATTAGGTTTTCAAGCTCATCAAGGGAAATTTTACCATCCAAATATTCTTTGCATTCTTTTAAACCAATGGAATTTAAAGCTTTGAGCTTGTGATTAAATTTTGAAAAAAGTTCTTTCGCTTCTCCTATAAGTCCTTCTTCTAGCATTTTTTTAGTTCTCATTTTTATGCGATCTCTTAGTAAATTACGCTCCCAAACGATTTCATAAATTTCTATATTTTTCAAAATCCCTTCTTTATGAGTTTTTTTTAAGAAAACACTAGGAATTTCTTTTGTGCTTTCATAAATACTTAACCATTTTTTTAAACGATAAGTATCATTTTTTTCCACTTTAAAACTAGGATCGATTTTACACATTAGAGAATAAATTTCATCATTGTTTAAATCAGTCTCGATTTCTTTTATTTTTTGACTTAAACCATCTATCATAGTTTTTAAATAAAATCCAGTTCCACCTGTTATAACCAGAGGTAAGTTATTTGCAAGGGCGAATTCTTTAGCCTTTTGATACTCTTTGATAAATAACTCTACATTAAAATGCTCATCAACGCTGATTAAATCTATACCAAAATAATGGAAATTTTTAAGCTCTTCTTGGGAAGGTTTAGCACTTGCAATATTGATTTCTTTATATACACAAAGGCTGTCAAGGCTTAAAATGACAATATTAAAGCGTTTGGCTAATGAATTTGCTATATGAGTTTTTCCGCTTGCAGTTGTTCCTATAAGAGCTATTTCAAAAAACATAAAATTTATCCTAAAATTTATTAAAATTTGAGTAAAATCATAGCAAAAATTTTTAAAAGTGGAAAAATGAAATTGTTATGGGTAAAATTTAAAGATATTTTAGAACTTATTGTATTTAAACATTCTATTTTTGCCTTACCTTTTTTATTTTCATCAATGATTGTGGGTTCAAAGCTTGTAAATCATACGCCTTGGTTTGGTTTTAAAGCTTTGATTTTAGGCATTATTTGTGCTGTGAGTGCTAGAAATTTTGCTATGGCAAGCAATCGTTTAATGGATGAAGATATTGATAAGGATAATCCGCGTTGTGCCAATCGTCCTAATATAAGCGGAAGAATAGGAAAAAAAAGTGTTTGGATGTTTATTATTTTTAATGCAGTGATTTTTTTACTTTGTTCTTATTTTATCAACACCTTAGCTTTTTACCTTTCCTTTCCTGTGTTATTTGTTTTGGCGATTTATTCTGCTTTTAAGCGTTTTAGCTCTTTAGTGCATTTAGTTTTAGGTTTTTGCTTAGGTTTGGCTCCCATTGCTGGAAGTGTGATTGTGATGGGAGAAATCCATATTTATAGTGTTATTTTATGTTTAGGTGTTACTTTTTGGACTGCTGGATTTGATTTGCTTTATTCTTTACAAGATATGGATTATGATAAAAAAGCGGGACTTCATTCGATTCCAGCTCAATTTGGCTCTAAAGCAACCTTGTTAATTTCCGCCTTTTTTCATGTATTAGCTGTATTATTTTGGTTGCTTTTTGTGTGGCAAGTTTGGGGAGAGGCTTTAGGGTATATTTCACTTTTTGGCGTGTGTATGAGTGCCATAATTTTATTTTTTGAACATAGAATTGTTCGCAATAATTTTGATCGTATTGATAAAGCATTTTTCACACTCAATGGTTATTTAAGCGTTATATTTTTTATTTTTATTTTGGTTGATTTATTATGGAATTAAAATTATTTAAAGCTGGATTTGAAGCTCAATTAGAGTATTGTAAAATAGAGGATAATCATTTTTTACAAGAATATCTTAAACTCGGAGCCATTTCACAGCTTTCAAAATGGAAAAAGATGGCTTCTCGTATTGATTTTAGTGAAGGTGAAAAGATAATTTTTGATTTGCTTTTAAGTTTGAAAGAAGACATTTTAAGAGTTGAAAGTGCTGTAAATAAAGGCGAAGAACTTATACCTTTAAAACAAAAAGCTATTGTAGAATCTTTAAATTTTGATCATCTTAATTTTTCAGAAAATGTTTTAGAAAATGATGAAGAATACTATATAAGATTTAATCTTAATAATCAAAAAGTAGCCCTTTTTGCAAAAGCTAAAAGTCAAACTTTAGTGCAAATAATTAAGATTAAACCAGAAGATAAGGTTGCATTCGATGCGTTTGTTGTCGAGGTGCAAAGAGATATGATTAGAAACAAAAAGGAGCTAGAATATGAGTAATGATGTGCTTTATTTAGTTTTTGTGCTTGTGCTTTTAGTTGCGATGTTGGCTTATATTAATATTAAAGAAAGAGAAAACAATGCAAAACTTGCAAAGCTTCAAGGGGTTATAGAAGATATTACAAAAGAATTGCATTATTTTCGCAAAGAACTTGGTATAAAAGAAGAGGGTGAAAATGATGAAGAAGATTATAAAATCACGCTTTTAAAAGAAGAAATACAAATTGAGCTTGAAAAACAAATCAGTGCTAAAATCACTCCTGTTTTAAGAACTCTTAAAACTATGGAACACATCATAGAAGATTTTCAAAATGAGCAGCAAAATAGGCTTTTAAGCTTGGAACAAAAGGCGCAAAGCATAACCAAACTTACTCCAAACTATGACACAGAAGAGCAAAAAATTGTAGATTTATTTAAACAAGGTAAAACCATAGAGCAAATTGCCAAAGATTTAAGAATAGGTACTGGAAATGTCGAACTTGTTTTAAAATTTAAACAACTTATAAAATAAAAGGATTTTGATGCTCATTGATCAATTTGGTAGGAAAATTGATTATCTTAGAATTTCAGTAACACAACGATGTAATTTTCGTTGTCTTTATTGTATGCCAAAAATTCCATTCAATCACCAGCCAAAAGAAAATTTATTGAGTTTTGAAGAGCTTTTTTTATTTATAAAAGCAGCCATTGATGAAGGAATTGAAAAAATTCGTATTACAGGCGGAGAACCTTTATTGCGTAAAGATTTAAGTGTATTGATTAAAATGATCAGTGATTATAAAAAAGATCTTGATTTAGCTATTACAACGAATGGATTTTTATTAAAAGACTTTGCTAAAGATCTTAAAAATGCAGGCTTAAAACGTTTAAATGTTTCACTGGATACCTTAGATGAAAAAAAGGCAAAACAATTAGCACAAAAAGATGTTTTATCAAGTGTTTTAGCTGGAATTGAAGAAGCTTTAAATGTTGGATTAAAAGTTAAGTTAAATACCGTTGCGCTTAAAAATTTAAATGATGATGAGCTTATAGCTCTTTTAGAATTTGCCAAAGCTAAAAATATACAAATTCGTTTTATAGAATTTATGGAAAATACTCACGCTTATGGAAAATTGCAAGGTTTAAAAAGAGATGAGATTATCCAAATTTTAAGCCAAAAATATGATGTAAAACTCATTAAAAAGGCGGAAAAAGCCCCAGTGAGTCTTTATAGTGCTAATGGTTATGAATTTGGGATCATTGATCCACATAGTCATGAATTTTGCGATTCTTGCAATCGCATCCGTCTTAGTGCTGAAGGGCATTTGATACCTTGTCTTTATTTTGATGAAGCTTTGAGTATCAAAGAGGCAATTAGAAAAGGCGATGTAAAAGCTGCTGTGGAAATTTTGCAAGAAGTATTACGTAATAAGCCTGAAAAAAATAAATGGAGTGTTATAGATAATGAAACTTCATTGCGTGCTTTTTACCAAACCGGAGGTTAAGTTTGCAAATCGTTGAGACTTTTTTAAGTGTCCAAGGAGAGGGTAAATATAGCGGAAAGTTAGCTATTTTTGTCCGTTTTGCAGGTTGTAATTTTAATTGCAGCGGTTTTGGGATTGAAATCAAAAAAGATGGAAAAATTCTTAAAGGTTGCGATACCATAAGGGCTGTTTTTACTCAAGAATTCAAAGAAAAATATAAAAATCTAAGCACGGATGAAATTTTTTATCAAATAATAAAACTTAAAGATAAATTTAATCCTATAGTTGTAATTACCGGCGGAGAGCCTTTAATCCATCATCAAAATTCCGAATTTATTGCTTTGATCAAATCTTTATTAAAAGCGAATTTTGAAATTCACTTTGAAAGCAATGGTAGTATAGAGATTGATTTTTCAAAATATCCTTTTTATAAAGAATGTATTTTTGCCTTAAGTGTTAAATTGGAAAATAGCGGAGTAGATCGTCATAAGCGTTTGAATTTTAAAGCTCTTAAATCTTTTAAAAATAATGCTAAAGATAGTTTTTATAAATTTGTATTGGATGCAAATACGCTAAAAACTTCTTCAGAAGAAATTTTAGAAATTTTAAAAGAAGTTCCTAATGAAGTTTTTTGTATGCCTATGGGGGAAAATCAGATTAATTTAGACAAAAATGCAAAAAAAATTGCTGAATTTTGTATCAAGAATGGATATAATTACTCTGATAGAATTCATATTCGTTTATGGAATGATAAAGAGAGTGTATGATTATTAGAAAATTGTTTGAATTTGAAAACGCCCATATTGTTAGATTTTGTTCTTCAAAACGTTGTAAAAGTAGCATACATGGACATTCTTACAAGGTTGAAGTTTTGCTTGAAAGTCGATATTTGGATAATGCAGGAATGGTTTATGATTTTGGGCTTTTAAAAACTTACATACGCCAGATTATTGATAGTTTTGATCATGCTATTACACTTTTTAATCAAGATGATCAATCTTATTTACAAGAAATGAAAAAATATTCTCAAAGATGGATCGCTTTGCCTGTTAATGTGAGTGCAGAAAATTTTTGTCGCGTGTTTTTTATACTCATTGATGCTTTGCTTAAGCAAACAAAGATGGTCAATGGAGAACAAGGTGTAAATTTACAAAGCATTATAGTACATGAAACAAGAACAGGTTACGCTCAAGCTTTTAAAGACGATGCTTACTCGGATATTTTGCCAAAAATTTCTCTTGATGATATTGAATTTTCACCGGCCATTAAAGCAGAATGGAATGATATAGATTTTTATAATAAATTAAAAAATTCGCATATTTTTACCAATCCTAAGGAGATCTAATGGGCAAAATTCTAACTATTTTTATAAGTTTTTTTATCGTTTTATCAATCAGTGCTTGCGGTGATAGCGATGAGTTAAATTCTAAAAAACAAAATTCCATAGAAGATAAAGTTGAGTTAGAAAAAAATGATGAAACGACACAACTTAGTGATACAAATTTACCCTTGCCCGTAGATGATGAATCACAAGATTTTAACGGAGAATATAATACGAATTTGAGCATTATAGGTTCTTTATATAAGCAAAAATGTGCCAGTTGTCATGGGGAAAGGGGAGAGTTAAAGCCTAAAAAAAGCATGGCTATTAGAAATTTAAATTTTGAAAATTGGACTTTAAGGATTCGAAAATTAAAAGATGATTCTCATGCTTTTTTAACAGAGGAGCAAAGTGACAATTTGGCAAAATATATCATTAAGGCAAAATAATGGATCAAAGTTATCAGTTTTTTTTAGTATTACATCTTTATAGTCTTTATGCAAGTGGATTTTTAATGTTTTTTTATCTTATTTTGACTCAAGGTAGCTTCAAAACAGATTTTATTTTTATCCGCAGAATTAGATTATTTTTGCCTATATATTATACTTTTTTGGCTTTTATGCTTTTTACAGGTCTGTTGCTTTTGGCTATGAAAAAATTTCAAATGAATTTAAATTTTTGGATCATGATTGCAGCTTGGATCTTAATTTTAATTCTAGCCATTTTTCATTTTGTTCAGTTTAAAAAAGCTCGTAAAATAAGGCGTTATATAGCTTTTAGATGGATGAGTTTTTTAATTTTAGTGTGCGAGATTTCGCTTTTGTTTTTACCTTCTTTATTGAAAAACTATCTATAAAAATGCAATTTTTATATCATCAAAAAGCTGGTGAGGAAATTTTAAAATTAAAGGGTGAAGAATTTTCTCATCTAAAAGCAAGAAGGGTTAAAGAAAATGAAATATTAACCCTAAGAAATTTAGAGGATGAATTTGCATATGTTTATAAAATTTCTAATTTAGAACGTCATTCTTGCGAGTTGCATTTTTTAAGTAAGGAAAATAAAACAACGCACAAAAATTTCACTTTAAATTTAGCTTTAGCTGTGATAGATATTAAAATTTTAGAAAAAACCCTTCCTTTTTTAAATGAACTCGGAGTTGAAACCTTACATCTTGTTTTTACAGATTTTTCTCAAAGAAATTTTAAAATAGATATAGATAGGCTTGAAAAAATCATTATTGCATCTTGTGAGCAATGCGGAAGAGAAAGTAAAATGAAAATACAAATTTATAATCATATAAAAGATTTTTATGAAAAATTTTCAGAGGCCGTTTTGGTTGATTTTGAAGGAGAAGTTAAGGAATTTGATTTGAATAAAATTTATTTTGTAGGCCCTGAAGGAGGATTTAGTCAAAGTGAAAAACAAATTTTTAAAGAAAAAATTGGGCTTAAAACACCTAATATTCTTAAAAGTCAAACCGCTGTTATATCGATTGCTTCAAAAATACTTCTTTAAAATTTACTTAAATTAATATAATTTTTATATTATATTTACTATAATCACGGTTTATTGTTTTATTTTTTAAGGAAAAGTTATGAAAAAAGAAATTCATCCAGAATATGTAGAATGCAAAGTTAGTTGTGCTTGTGGCAATACTTTTGTAACTAAGTCTAATAAAAATGAATTAAGAGTGGATATTTGCTCAAATTGCCATCCTTTTTTTACAGGAAGTGAAAAAATAGTTGATGCTGCAGGTCGTGTAGAGAAATTTAAGAAAAAATACGCAATGCAATAATTATGCTCTATTTTATTCCTACCCCAATAGGAAATTTAGGCGATATATCTTTTCGTGCTTTAGAGCTTTTAAAGACTTGTGAGATTTTTTTTTGTGAAGATACTAGAGTAAGCAAGTCTTTACTTTTATCACTTTCTAATAAATTTCAGATTGATTTTCAAGCTAAAAAAATGATCGCTTTTCATACTCATAATGAAAAGGAAATTTTAAAGAATTTAAATTCAGAAATTTTTTCTCAAAATATAGCTTTTTTAAGTGATGCAGGTATGCCAGGTATCAGTGATCCAGGATATGCCTTAGTTGATTTTGCTTTAAAAAATGGTATTGAATTTGAAGTTTTACCAGGTGCAAATGCAGCTTTAGTCGCTCTTGTAAGCTCAGCATTGAGTGAAAAGGAATTTATTTTTATGGGTTTTTTAGCTAATAAAGGAAGGGAGCGTCAAAAAGACATCCAAAGGGCTTTAAACCATCCTTATGCGAGTATTGTTTATGAATCACCTAAGCGAATTTTATCTTTAGTAGAACAAATTTCTCTCATAGATGAAAATCGTGAAATTTTTGCAATAAAAGAAATTTCTAAAAAATTTGAAACGAAATTTAAAGGTAAGGCCAAAGAAGTTTTTAGTGTATTAAAAGAAGCAAATTTAAATGGAGAATGGGTTCTTGTAATTTCAAAAAATCATCAAAATTTAAATCATAATTCTTTATCGGAAAACGATATTTTAGAACTTGATATCTCTTTAAAAGCTAAAAGCAAACTTCTAGCAAAAATTAATGGAAAAAATCCAAAAGAAATTTATGCAAAACTGCTTTTAAGTCAAAATTAGATACAATTAAACGATGATAGTTTATGGAAAGCAAGTATTTTTTTATATTTTAGAGCATCATAAAGACTTAATTAAAGAGCTTTATTTGGCAAAAGAATGCGATAAAGAAAGCTTTAAAAAGATTGTAAATTCTGGCTTTAAAATTAAAAAACTTGATTTTAAAACAGCTCAAGCTTATGCAAGAGGTGGAAATCATCAAGGTTTTTTGCTTGATATAAAAGAGTATGAATTTAAGGAATTAAATTCTTTAAAAAAAGGCGATTTTATCACAATACTTTGCGGTATTAGCGATATAGGAAATATAGGATCTATTACAAGAACTGCTTATGCTTTGGGTGTGGATGGAATTGTTTTTATTGGAGAGAGATTAAATATGGAAGGAGTGATACGTGCTAGCAGCGGTGCGGCATTGGATCTTGACATTGTCATAAACAATGATATTTTATCTGTGATTAATGAATTAAAGCAGGTAGGATTTACAATTTTTGCTAGTGCAAGCGGAGGTAAAGAAATTCATAGATTTAAAGTGGAACAGGGAAAAAAAGCTTTGGTTTTGGGAAGTGAAGGATCAGGACTAAGTACTAAAATAATAAAAAAATGCGATGAGTGCGTGGGCATAGAGATGAAACATCATTTTGATAGTCTTAATGTCAGCGTTGCTTTTGCAATACTTTGTGATAGGATGATAAATGTTTAATTGGAAAAAAATTGAAGATTTGAATTTAAAAGATGTTGCAGCTAAAACGCAAATCGAACTTGTTTTTTTAGAAGCACTGGTTAAAAAAGATTTTGCTACTTTAAATCGTTTTAATGTTAAAGGTTTTATAAAAATTTTGAGTCGCGAATATGAACTTGATTTTGCTGACTTTAATGAAGAATATGAGGCTTATTTAAATGAAAATAATTTAAATATTGAAAATAGTCTTAAAATAACTCCTAAACTCGATTTATATCATCGAGAATCGATTAATTTTTTACCCTTTATTATTGTTTTTATAGCTGTAGTTGTTTTAAGTATTGGGATTTATTATTCAAATACTATTAAAAGTTTTTTTATCGATAAGCAAAATAGTTCTAGTACGGCCGTTATAGATATAATAGGACAGGCGCAGTCTAATTTAAAATCTTTAGAAAGTAATGTTGTCGTGATAGATAATCAGGCAAATAAAGTAGAACAAAATTCGACTTCTCAAATTGAATCTGATCAAAATGCAAATAAACAGGAACAAAACATAGAAGAACAAAATACTACTATAAGCGTAAGTGAAAATACAAATACAAATACAAATAGTACAAACAATAACATTGTAGAAAATAATCAAACATTTGAAAATGTTGATTCTGATATCGAAGAGGATAATACACCAACAACGCTTAATAAAAATGCATTTTTTAAAATTTCAACTCAAACTTGGATAGGATTAATTGATTTACACAAATATACCAAAACAAGTTTTGTCAAAAGTCAAGATTTTAATCTTTCTTTAGATACCGATCGGTTAGTTTTGACAGGACCTGCAGCTCTTAGTGTTATTGATGAAAACAACAAAGAACAAAAATTTCCAATAGGAAGTCCTAAGCGCTTTTTGATTAAAGACGGTAAGATTAAAAGTATTTCTTTGAGTGAGTTTATGAAATTAAATAAAGGCAAGGGATGGTAAAAGTATTCTTTGTTTTTTTGTGTTTTATACAAACAGCTTTTGCAATTTCTAGTTTAGAATTGGCTCAAAATTTAGTAAATAATCCTACTAAAAATTCTCAACTTCAGCTTTTATTTTCAAATTCTTCTTATTTAGATAAAAGTGGTAATTTAAATATTGCCCGAATTTCTAGGGTTTTAAAAACAAATTCTTTAATCACTCTTAATTTATCAAGTCCTCAAACATTAAAATTAACCTTTAGAACTAAGGCAGATCCTGTAATTTTTTTTAAGATCTTATCTGATGCACTTATGGATGCGGGATATGTTTATTTTATTCCTGTGGAATTGATTTTGCATAATGGAAATATTGATTATACAGTGGAAGTTGAATCTCAATATGTTTTAGATCCTGGTACTTTATATAATTTATTGAAAGAGAATTCAGTTTATATAGAAAATATTAGGCGAGTTGGAATTTATGATTATCAATACGATTTAAATTTTGACAATGCAAAACTTAATACAAACGTTAATATTGCTTTAAATTCTTTAGCGGTACTAGAAAGACCTCTTAAGGATTATATTTTTAAAACTCAAGATGCTTCTAAATTAATTATAGATGCAAGTGATGCTGATTTTTGGTTTCCTAAAGTATTATTTTTAGATAAAAATCTTAATTTAATTAAAAGTATAAAGAGTAACAAAAAGAATAATCATTTTACAGAATTTATTCCAAGCGGAACGGTTTATGTTATTGTGAGTGATATGTATAGTTTAGACAATATCCGCAGAGGCTTAAGAGTGCTTCTGAAAAAATAAAAGGAAAAAAATGTTTGATGAAATCCGCTTTAATACTATAGAAAGACTTCCAAATTATGTTTTTGCGGAAGTTAATGCCATAAAAATGGAGGCGAGACGTTTAGGAAAAGACATTATAGATTTTTCTATGGGAAACCCAGATGGAAAAACTCCGCAGCATATTATTGATAAATTATGCGAAAGCGCAAATAAAGATAAAACCTCGGGATATTCTGCTTCAATTGGAATTTTTAAATTAAGATTAGCAATTTGCGACTGGTATAAAAGAAAATATAATGTCGATCTTGATCCTGAAAGTGAAGTTGTAGCAACTATGGGTTCAAAAGAAGGATTTGTTAATCTTGCTAGAGCCGTGATCAATCCAGGTGATGTGGCTATAGTCCCAACTCCTGCTTATCCTATACACACTCAAGCTTTTATTATAGCTGGAGGCAATGTGGTTAAAATGCCTTTGGCTTATAATGAAAGATTTGAATTAGATGAAGATAAATTCTTTGAAATTTTAAACACAACTTTACAAGAAAGCGTTCCAAAGCCTAAATATTTAGTCGTTAATTTTCCACACAATCCTACAACAGTCACTTGTGAAAAGAGTTTTTATGAAAGATTAGTTCAAATTGCAAAAAAAGAAAGATTTTATATTATTTCAGATATTGCTTATGCTGATTTGACATATAATTCTTACAAAACCCCTTCAATTTTAGAAGTTGATGGGGCTAAGGATGTGGCTGTGGAAACCTACACCCTTTCAAAATCTTATAATATGGCTGGTTGGAGAGTAGGATTTGTCGTAGGAAATAAGCGTTTAATCAGTGCTTTGAAAAAAATTAAGTCTTGGTTTGATTATGGGATGTATACTCCTATACAAGTGGCTGCGACTATTGCATTAAATTCTGATCAAAGTTGTGTTGAAAATATCAGATTAAGCTATGAAAAAAGAATGCAAGTTTTAATTGATTCTTTTTCTAATATAGGTTGGAATTTATCAAAACCTAGTGCGAGTATGTTTATTTGGGCCAAACTTCCACCTCAAAAGGCTCATTTAAAGAGTTTAGAATTTTCAAAACAACTTTTACAAGAGGCCAATGTAGCTGTTAGTCCAGGGGTTGGTTTTGGGGAAGCGGGCGATGAGTATGTACGAATCGCTCTAATAGAAAATGAAAACCGCATCCGTCAAGCAGCTAGAAACATAAAAAAGTATCTTAAAGAATAATTTATGAAAATTGCTATTTTAGGATATGGTGTTGTAGGAAGTGCAGTTGCTAAAGCCCTTATAGAAAATGAAAAGATTATCCGTGCAAGATGTGGTCAAAATATCACGCCAGTGATTGCACTCGCAAGACATAAAAAAGATGCTTTAATTCCTATCACTACAAATATTGATGAAATTTTACAAAGAGAAGATATAGATGTTTTTGTAGAGCTTATGGGAGGAATTGAAAAGCCTTTTGAAATAGTAAGTCAAATTCTTAAGAAAAAAAAGCCTGTAGTAAGTGCAAATAAAGCTATGCTTGCTTACTATCGGTATGAGCTTGAAAATTTAGCAAAAGACTTAACTTTTGGATACGAAGCAAGTGTTGGAGGTGGAATTCCTATCATTAAAGCTTTAAAAGAAGGACTGAGTGCGAATAATATTTTAAGCATAAAAGGTATCCTTAATGGCACAAGTAATTATATATTAAGTGCTATGAATGCTAAAGGAATTAAATTTGATGATGCCCTAAAAAAAGCGCAAGAGCTTGGCTATGCTGAGGCTGATCCGAGTTTTGATATAGAAGGACAAGATGCGGCACACAAACTTTTAATCTTAGCAAGTATTGCTTATGGTTTGCGTGCTAAACCCGAAGATATTTTAATAGAAGGGATCGGCAATATCACTTCAGAAGATATGTATTTTGCGAAAGAATTTGATTTCGTAATCAAACTCTTAGGAATCGCTAAAGCTAAGAATTCAAAAGTAGAATTGAGAGTACATCCTACTATGATCAATAAAGATAAAATGATAGCAAAGGTAGATGGGGTGATGAATGCGGTGAGTATAACAGGAGATTTGCTCGGAGAAAATCTTTATTACGGTGCTGGAGCTGGTGGTATGACAACAGCTAGTGCGGTGATTTCTGATCTTATTGATATAGCAAGGAATGAATTTAAAAGTCCGATGTTAGGTTTTAGGGATGATCTTCAATTTGAACTTTTAGCCAAAGATGAAATTTTTACAAAATATTATTTAAGACTTAAGGTAGAAGATAAAGTAGGAGTTTTATCTAAAATTGCTAAGTTAATGAGTGAAAATGGAATTTCAATCGATAGTTTTTTACAAAAGCCAAAACAAGATGAAATTCATAGCACTTTATTTTTTACAACCCATAGCACTTTTGAGAAAGATATTCAAAATTTACTTCTCATTTTACAAAAACAAGATTTTATAAAAGACAAACCCTTTATGATGCGTATCGAAGAATAATGGGTTTAGCGTCTTATTTAAGTGGAATTTTGGGTGAAGATAAAGCTTGTGCTTTTTTAAAAAAAAGAAAATTTGAAATTTTAGAGCGTAATTTTTATTGTAAATTTGGCGAGATTGATATTATTGCTAAAAAAGATGATATATTGCATTTTATAGAGGTTAAATTTACCGAAGGAAATTATGAACTTGTTGAGCGTTTGAATTGTAAAAAATATAAAAAAATTTTAAAAACCATAGAATTTTATAAGATCAAGAAAGGGATTTTTAATGATTTTCAAATGGATCTCATCTGTATTAAAGGTGATATAGTAGAATTTTATGAAAATATTAGTTTTTAAGCTGATATTTAAAAAAATAAAATACAATTAGACAAAATAACGAAAGGAATACAATGGGAAAATATATAGAATTAACTTCAGAGAATTTTTCACAAGCAAAAGAAGGTGTTGCTTTAGTTGATTTTTGGGCTCCATGGTGCGGACCTTGCAGAATGCTTGCTCCAGTGATTGATGAGCTTGCAAATGATTTTGATGGCAAGGCAAAAATTTGCAAAGTAAATACTGACGAACAAGGCGATTTGGCTGCTGAATTTGGAGTAAGATCAATTCCGACTTTAATATTTTTTAAAAATGGAGAAGTTATAGATCAGCTTGTAGGTGCTCAATCAAAACAAGCTATCACTGACAAACTCAATTCTCTACTTTAATCTTAAAGCTAGTTACGTACTAGCTTTTTCTTTTTTAAATTTATACTAAATAATAATTTTTATTAACTACTTTTAAGAAAAATTTTTATATTATTAATAAAAATAATAAGGAAATCATATGTTAGATTTAGCAATTATAGGTGGAGGTCCTGCTGGTCTTAGTGCCGGTCTTTACGCGACTCGCGGTGGCTTAAAAAATGTAGTTATGTTTGAAAAAGGTATGCCTGGGGGTCAGATTACTTCAAGTTCTGAGATTGAAAATTATCCTGGTGTGGCACAGGTTATGGATGGAATTTCTTTTATGGCTCCGTGGAGTGAACAATGCATGCGTTTTGGACTTAAGCACGAAATGGTAGGCGTGGAACAAATTTTGCAAAATGATGATAAAACTTTTACTATTAAAATAGAAGGTGGAAAAACTCAAACAGCAAAAGCGGTGATTGTTTGTACAGGATCAGCTCCTAAAAGAGCAGGTTTTAAAGGAGAAGATGAATTTTTTGGAAAAGGGGTAAGTACTTGTGCGACTTGTGATGGATTTTTTTATAAAAATAAAGAAGTGGCAGTTTTAGGTGGTGGTGATACAGCTTTGGAGGAATCTTTGTATCTTGCTAATATCTGCTCTAAAGTCTATCTTATCCATCGTAGAGATGAATTTAGATCCGCTCCTTCAACGGTTGAAAAAGTTAAAAAAAATGAAAAAATCGAATTGATTACTAGTGCAAGTATTGATGAGGTTTATGGCGATAAAATGGGAGTGAGTGGAGTAAAGGTAAAATTAAAAGATGGTAGCATTAGAGATTTGAAAGTTCCAGGAATTTTTACTTTTGTTGGTTTAAATGTAAGAAATGAAATTTTAAAGCAAGATAATGGTCAATTTTTATGTAACATGGAAGAAGGTGGTCAAGTAAGTGTTGATCTTAAAATGCAAACAAGTGTTTCAGGACTTTTTGCTGCAGGGGATTTGAGAAAAGATGCTCCTAAGCAAGTCATTTGTGCTGCAGGAGATGGTGCTATAGCTGCACTTAGTGCTATGGCTTACATAGAAAACTTACATTAGTATTTTTTAGGTTAGATAAGTTCTAACCTAACTTATAAAAATTTTAAAAATCAATAATCATAAATTTGCTTCTAAATATAACTTTTTATTTTTAAAAAAAATATTTTTGTAAAATTAAACCAATTAAAGCAGATAGAATTTTAACTTGTAAGGATTTTCATAATTGTCAAACTACAAATCAGTATCAAACTTGTGTTAAATTGGTATTTGCATTGGTATATTCTCAATGTTGTAATCAAGTTATTGATACAAGTTTGTGTTATACAGCAAAATCTTTGTTAAAACTTGAAGAAGTAAAAGAAAACAAAGAAGACAAAGAAAAAAATATCAAGGTAAGTAAAAGTAAGTAAAGGTATTAGCAATTCTACAAATGTTGATAAGCAAGCAGATGCTAGCAAAAAAGATCAGTTTTTAGATATAATGCTACTTTAAGACGCTTACTATGTTTTTCATAGTATGTCCTAAGTTGTGGATTTCCGCTAGGAGTGAAAACTCAAGGCGGATTTTATCGTAGTATATTATCAAGGTATTGTCAATAAATATTCCTCTTTTTAACAATCGACTAAGACATCACATAAGGACTAGAATACTCCATAAAAATATTAAAAAATTTAAAAAATGCGTATGTGTGTGAGAGAAAAACAAAAAAAGTTTCAAATGTAAAAGAGAATTTAAGGACGTTAGCCGTCTTAGAACTGAAGAACTTTTTTACTTAGATAAGCAAAGAATAATTAACATTAAAGAAGCGCAAAACTACAAAAACCTTTTTTTGCAATAGACTAAACAGATATATCTAAAAGCTGATCTTTTTTACTAGTATCTGCATTTATAGAGTTGCTATTGTCTTTATCTTTTAGTTTTGTTTCTTCTTTGTCAGCTTTAGCCTCTACTTTTGCTTTTTTTTCTTGAAATTTTAAAGCTGAAGTTATGCTAATTCTTTTACTTTCGAAATTTGTATCTACTATTCCTCTACAAGCTGTATCAAGTAGCATTAGCAAGTTCCTAGATAATGACAATAGCCTTTTTGGAAAGCAAGTTGATAGATCTCTTTACTACTGCATTTACTAAAATCCATTCCATACTGATAAACTAGAACACAACCTTCGTAATGTGGTTGGATTATAGGCTGTTGGGATACAGTAATTTTATATGCTGAAGCAACACTAGATAATGAAGCAATTAATGCTAAACCTAAGATAATTTTTTTCATTTTTAATTCTTTCTATAAAAAACAAAAATTCTAATTATAAACAATTATAATATTAAAAAATTAATTCGATATTAAACAAGGGAAAAATTAAAAGGTATTAAAAACTTATCCTTCCATCATTTTTTCGGCACTTATGTGGGATAAATTTACTTAAAACAGACATTTTTAATGTCAAAAATAACCATAAACGCTAAACAAATTTTTTCATTGTTACCTTTCTAAACATTTTCAAAAGTTTTTTAAAGCAATAAATGCTCCAAATAAAAAATATTGATTTTAATATATAATTTGTGATATTATTCAAATAAAGAGTAAAAATAGCTAAATAAAGAGAAATTATGTTTAAAAAATTAGCAAGTTCATTAATTTTAGGTTCTTTGTTGACAAGTTCTGCTTTTGCTGGGGATTTTTTAGCTAAAGTTAGTAACGGTGCTTTAAGTGATAACTCTCAAGGAGTTAAGGCTCTTAATTTAGATGAAATGAAACAGGTTAAGGGTGGGTATAGTGTTATTGCTGGAAATGTAAGTGATTATACAATAGGTTCTATCAGAACAACAGAAGCTATGGCAATAGCCATTCCAACAGTATTTGAATTATCTACTGGCGGTATATGTGATATGGGAGTAACTTCAAGTTGTTATATCCCTGGTTCTGAAGAAGCATATGGTCATCCTGAGCATTATACCACTAGTAAAACTAGATACAAAGAATTAATGGCAGCTACTAATAATAATCCAACAACACAATTTATAGCTTTTACATTAAAAAGAACTATAAATTGGAGTAATCCATATAATCCAATAGTATATTATACAACAGGAGCATCAACAGTCGGGTTAAACAGTAACGGATCAATATATAAAATTAATTCCAATATAGGCAGTAATACAATGATAAGAGAAATGTCAGTAGCCTATCAACAACAACTTAAGAAGGGTATGGGGTTATAACCACCCTGTTTCATTATTATGAGAAATTACACAATCAATAACACTATTTTTAGTGGCTTTAAATCTGGGTTAAATTTATCTATAAATCCCAACAAAAACACAGATACCCTAAAGCAAAATCAATTTATGGGTTATGAAGTGGATAAAGATGGCTTTTTTACAAGTGATTTTAATGAAGCAGCAGGAATTCCAAAAGATATAAAAATCCATTCTAGCACTATAGAAAATTTTATCAAAGCTCAAAATAATGGGAGTTTAAAAAGTTATGCAAATATTGATATTGCAAAAACTATAGGAAATGCTTATAAAATAGTTTCTCAACTTGTAGAAAAAACTCCCGAATTAAAAGGGAAAAGTAGCTTTTCAAAAGAAGATTTAGCAAATTATTTTCCACAAAACTACTTAATAGATAAAAACAATTTAGAAGTAAAACAAACTTTTTCTTATGAAGAAATGAAAGATATTATCGCAAAAGGTGGATTTAAAAATATTAATGAGAATGAAAAACTAAGTCCTAGTTTTTTTAACTTTGACAATACAGATGAAAAATCAGAACTCCTACCTTTTAATCCCGATATTTTACATAGTGCTAAAAACACCGCTTTATCTTGGGATACTAGTGCTGATAAATATACAAATAATGATGGCTCTATTACTATGGGCGGTTTATTAATAGGTTTTTTATCTAATAATGTTAATACTGGGGTAACTGCACAACCCTTAATTGCTGGTGAAACAACTATATGGGGAAAGTTACAAGGACTCGATAATTCTTTAAGCGAAAATGAAATTAAAGAACTTAATAATAAACTTAGCCATACTTATTTTTCAAATTTAAGCGATGCTTTTGCATTACTTAATGGTACAAGTGATATTAAAGAATTTGAGAATAAATTAAATAGTTTAAATCAAAATAATAAAACAAATTCAAATAATTTTTTAGAATGGATGCAACAAATCACCAAGAAGCATCAAAAATCTTTATTTGAAATTCTAAAACAACCAAATAGTGTTAATAAAATACATTCGTTGATAAATATAGATATAAGAGCTTAAAACATTAAAAACTTTAATTTAAATATAATCAAGTAAAATTGATTTGCCTATATAAGTGCTTAGTATCTCTTTTAGTCTGGTAAAAAATTTCTCTTGTTTGGCTTTTTCTTGTGCGACGATCCACATAAACCATTTTATTGGCACAAACAAAGCGATTATTTTGAGTTGCTACGGCTTTTTGAATTTTTTGTTAGTTTTTTTGGTGTTTGCATAATTAGCTCTTAAGGCCAAAAGGACAGGGGCTTAAAGCCCCTGCAGTCTTATTTCACAAAAAATATCGCCACTTTAAGTTTAAAAAACCTAAAATTTAGATATAATGTTACTTTAAGACGCTTACTATGTTTTCATAGTTAAGCTTTTGTGGGTTATTTCCGCTAGGAGTGAAAACTCAAGGCGGATTTTATCGTAGTATATTATCAAGGTATTGTCAATAAATATTCCTCTTTTTAACAATCAGCTAAGACTCATCACATAAGGACTAGAACGCTCCCTAAAAACATATATAAAAATATTAAAAAATTTAAAAAATGCGTATGTGTGTGAGAGAAAAGTTGAGTAAATTTTTCTCAACGTTTAACTAATTTTTTATTTTTTCTCTTGTTTAATATTAAATTAATTTTTTAGTTTTATAATTATTCATATATCAAAAATAATCATAGAAAGGGTCAAAAATGAAAAAAATAGTAGGTTCTATAATTTTGATCGGATGTTTATCTAATATTTTTGCAGCAACTTGGCATTATGATACTGATGGTTGCGCTAAAATATATAATTATGGTCGTGATTATAGTGAGTGTTTTGATAAAAAGACACATATATATCAAGAAGCCGGGCATAATGTAATTTGTAAATATGGATATTGCTTTTAATGTTAAAGTTAAATATATTAAATGCAAATTCGCATCATCGTTTTCATAAATGTATGCCTAAAGAATGTCACGAAATATATGACACTCTCAAACTTATGGAAAAACAAGAAGAAAATACAAAAAAAGTAGAGGCTAAAGCTGACAAAGAAGAAACAAAACTAAAAGATAAAGACAATAGCAACTCTATAAATGCAGATACTAGTAAAAAAGATCAGCTTTTAGATATATCTGCTTAATAGTGTTTTTACCCTATTCTTCATAAATTACTATTAAACTATATGAATATTTTTTAATATTTTAGAATAATTTATTTATCATAGCTTTTATATTAAATAAAAATTTTTAATTAAATTTTCGCTACTTTTTCTTATTTATAATATTTCTAATTTCAGCTTTAATTAATAGGGGGGGGGGATATAATTTTTTGCATTTAATTTTTTAAGGAGAAAGAATGAGGTTAATTATTTGTATTTTATTACCTTGGTTTGGTTTTTTTACTATAGGAAGACCTTTTGCTGCAATCATATGTCTTATTTTGCAAATCACTCTTATTGGTTGGTTGCCTGCTATGGTTTGGGCTGTTTATGCTCTTAATCAATATAAAACAGATCAAAAAATTGCGAAAGCTCTACAAGAGCAAAATAGGGGGATTTAATGAAATATATTTTATATATTTTTCTAGCTTTTAGTTTGGGCGCTTGTTATCAAAAAGGCTTAGAGGTTAATCAAGATAAATTAAATACCATTGTTATAGGAAAGAGTACGCAAGAAGATGTGGAAAAAATCATAGGCTATCCTGTAAGAAAGACAAATTTAGGCAACAAAGAGGTATGGTATTACGATTTTACTAGAATTTCTTCGCTTCCTGGATTTGATAAAGATGAAAGCACGGTTTTTGAATTTAATAAAAAAGGCGTAGTAGTTAAAAAATATAAAACTACAGGTTCTGGAAATTCAAATCCTTTGTTGGGTGGATAACAAAGTCTATCAACAATCTCATACAAGCAGAGCTTTATGGAAGAGACTTTGTGCCAAATAAAGCCTTTAGCAAAACAAACGATCAAGATAAAACCCAAACTCAAAATAAAGAGCAAGGTAGAAATATGTAAAAAAAGCCCTTTTTAAGGGCTTAAAGGTTTTTAAATGACGCAAATTTTATTAAAGCTTTTTAATTTCTTGAATTTGGAAGAAACAAAACCTTCTAAAAATGAAAACGAAAACGTAATCCCCTTAAGCGAAAGGGGATTTACTGAAAAAGAAGAATTTAGAAAAAGAAGTAATCTTTATTCTAAAGCTAAAAATAAAAAAGTTTTCACAGAAAAAGAAGAAATTGTTAATATAAACAATAAATTGTTTAGAGTAAAAACTCAAGAAATTATAAGTCCTGATGGGACAGAAGAAATTATTAAAACAGAACAATATCAAATCAACAGATAAAGGAAGAAAAATGAAAAAAATGTTATTTGCAGTAATTGCGGTGTTTTTTATTGCTTGTGGTGGAGATAATTTAGTTAAATTAGAATATGAAAAAGGAAATAAAGAATTATTTGATTATGCAAATAAGCTTATTGAAGAAAAATATCCAGGTTATAATCTTTATTCTTGGAGATCGTTAAAAGATATCCAAAGTATTGTTAATGCAAAGGGAATGTATAATGATATAGAACATCGGCTTAGTAGTAATAATAAGTTTCATAGAAATGATGATAAAAACTATTCTAATTATATTTTATTAGAAAAAGATGGAATATATAAATTAATAAGTGCAGATTGTTATAAAGAAAAAGTAGATAATAACGCCGTTGGATTATATAAAACAAAACCTAATAATTGTAGTATTGCTAATATACTTATACAACAAAAATAAAAGAATTGTAAAATGGCAAATATAAAAATTACCATTTCCACTTTACCTTCAAATTGGATAGATAGTGTCGCTAATACTATTAACGACCTAACTATGCCTATATTTGAAAAAATGTTTTCAGGCGTTCATAATGCTTTGTATAGTGGTATGGGTGCTAGTATCTTTGTAACATACTGCATTATATGGTTACTAAGACAAGCACAAAATGGATATGTATCAAGGCTAATTTTTCTCCGAATTAAGGAGAAAAATTAACTTTTAATGAAAGCTAAGATAAGGCGTAATAAATTCTATCCAAGGAATTCCTATAAAAAGATAAATAACCATATAAATTAAGGCAAAAATTCCGCCTAATAAGAAAAATTGAGGACCTTTAATATAATTACTTCCAAACCATAAAGGAGAGCAACCTGTTCCATATGGAGTGATGATACCCATAAAACCCATTGGTAAAGCAAGTATTAGCATAATTTGTGCCGGATTTCCGCCTTCAATAGAACTGGCCAAAGATACAAAAACAGCAATGATGGCTGTTACATAAGCAGTTCCTGAAGCGAAAAAATATCTAAGCCAAGAAAATAACATTAAAAGTAAAATGGTAGCTATAAATGGTTCAAAACCCGAAAGTCTATGCCCTAAAGAATTAGCTAAGTAGTCTAAAAATCCAACATTTTTAAGCCCACCCGCCATTGTAACAAGAGTTGCAAACCATACAAGAGTATTCCAAGCTGGTTTATTGCCTAAAAAATCTTGCCAAGTTATTATTTTGCAAGCTATCATTAAAATGATCATAATTAAGGCTGTGGTTGTGGCATTGATTTTAAAAAAGCTTGAACCAACCCAAAGTACTAGTCCAATAAGAGCTATAATAAGCATACAAATTTGAGAAGTTGGCATTTTTCCTAAAGCCTGATATTTTTCTTTTGCCCAGATAGCTATTTCTTTTGATCCTTTAATTTCTGGTGGATAGATGAAATATCCTAAAATTGGAGTGATAACAAAAAGGATTAAGCCTACTGGCAAAAAGGCTAAAAACCAACTAAGCCAATCCACAACAGCAACTCCATTTTTAGATATCAAAGAAAGTGCAAGTGGATTTGGAGCTTGCCCTGTAAGAAAAATCGAGCTTGTGATACAAGAGCTTGCTAAGCCCATCCATACAAGATAAGCACCAATTTTTCTAGGATTTTTATCCGCATAACTTTCAAACATAGGAGCAATATTAGTTACTATAGGATAAACAGTTCCTCCACTTCTTGCAGCATTGCTAGGGATAAAAGGAGCTAAAATTAAATCAACTATAGCAATAGCATAACCTAAACCCAAGGTAGATTTTCCAAGTTTTGAAACAAGATAAAGGGCTATTCTTTCTCCTAAACCTGTTTTAGAAAATCCAAGTCCTATGGTAAAAGCAGCAAAAATAAGCCATACAACCGCGTCTGAAAATCCTGCCAAACCCCATTTTATAGCTGCAGAATCCTTGATAATGGTTTCGACATTATTGGATCCAGCGGGTCCAACCTTAAAGACAACAGCTAAAGTAACAGCAATGACTCCGATTAAAGCAGGTGCAATAGGTTCCAAGATTAAGCCAATAATCAAGCCAACAAAAATGCTAAAATAAAGCCAAGCATTAGGACTTAAACCCTCAGGAACCGGGATCAGATAAGTGATTAAACCTACAATTAAAGGCGCTAAAAGTTTTACATAAAACATGTTCATCCTTTTTTAAATGTAAAAACAAATTATACTTTAGAAAACTTATATTAAATTTTAAATTAATAAATTCTTTATAAGAGATTTGATTAAGCTAAGATAATGTTTTTAGTTAAGAGTTCTAATGATTAAGCTTGTAGGTAGTTTAAAGTGTTTTATAAGTTCTTCTTCTTTTTTTCTCATTTCTCCATTATCCTTTTCATGATCAAAACCTAGTAAATGAAGCATAGCGTGGATAAATAATAAACTCAATTCTTCTTCGTAACTATGTCCAAATTCTTGTGCTTTTTCTTTGGCTAATTCTGTATTGATGACTATAGAACCTAAAGGGATATTTTCATCTACATTTTCAAGTGGAAAGGATAAAACATCGGTTGTTTTGTTTTGATTTCTTTGTTTTAAGTTAATTTCTTGCATTTCTTGATTATTTACAAAAATAAGCTCCACATCTTTTTTTGGACTTAAATAAGCTACTATTTTTTCTAAAAAATCGTATTTTTTGTCACTAAGTATCATAAGCCTTCCTTGATTAAATTATATAAATTTTGTATTTCTTCATCATTAAAAATTCCGCAATTTTTATTATCATAAAAATCTTTTAATTTTTTTTCTTCAAAATTATAACCTAAAGCACAATGATTATGAGAAGGCAAAAAAGCTCTTATTAAAGTGATATGGTTTTGAATTTTTTCATCACAAGAAAAACAAATAAAATCTTGGTGTAATCTACCTTCAAATTCTAAAATTTTAAGATAAGCATCTATTATGACTCTTTTAGGATTTTGTTTTTCAAAACGTTTGACACATTCTTCTAAAAGCAAAAAATAAAATTTCTCAAGTATCTCAGTATCTTTTAAATGTTGATATAAAAGGCGAATGAATTCTTGCCAAATAAACATTTTTTCTCTTTGCATAATCCATGAAAAATTTAAATGCAAAACATCTTTGAGTCTTGGTAAAAAGCTCGGGTTTTCTTCTAAGGCAAAGTCAATCTTATAACCATTTAAAATGCTAGAATGTCTAAGTCCATAAAAACGATAGGTTTTTACAAGCATTTTAGGACTTAATATATAAACTATCAAATCTTCATCTTTGACTTTTTGCGTATGGAGTATAAAACCTTGCATATTTTCCTTTGGTAAAATATATCTACGTTATTTTGAATTGTACTATAAAATTTAAACCTTAAATATAAAGATTTATTGATCAATTTTAATGTTTTACAAATTAATATTTTATAGAAAAATTGGAAATTTTATATTGAAAAATTTAGCAAGTTATGCGAAAATTAAAACGAAAGTAATTAAACTAAGGCAAATATACCTTAGTTTTAAATAGCACTCAACAAATCTTTTAAAAGATTTTGCGAAACTTCTATAGATTCTAAACGAGTAAAGCCTATACTTGGATCTATGTTTCCATCAAATTTTTTAGACTCTTCTAAAATTTTAATTTGTTTAGCCAAATTGCTTCCAAATTCTTGATCTTCTTCAGACATTATTTCATTCTGACTTTCCTTCCAACCTTTTGTATCAAAGTCTTTAAGGTCATTTACGCCTTGCTTTTGCATAGCTTCATTTAAGGCTTGATTGATGGTAGCAGAGAAAAGCTGAAATCCTATGGCACCATATTTATCTTGTTCTTCTTTGCTTGAAGCATGTATAGCTTTATCATAAGCATAGTCTATAACATCATCAATATTTTTAATGTCGCCATTTTCTACTTTTTCTTTAGCATCTGAGAAATCTAAACCATAATTATTTTTCTTTTGATTAGAAGAATAATAACTTTGAGAACTTAAAGAATTTATTTGCATGTTTTCCTCCTATTGAATTTGAATCTTTGTACTCATTGAATTAAATGGCGAATTAATTGACTTTGAGGTATAGATAAATAAGCCAGTTTGATTAGGTGCGGTTGTTAAATCCCATTGTTCTAACCATCCAACAATAATTCCGCCAGAATCAGCTACTACAGGGCTATAATATAAACACTCCACCTTACTTCCGCCAAAAGTAGCAGTATCAACATTACTATTTCCACCATAACCTAAAACACCTGTAACAGCCCAGAAGGGTTTTCCACCGTGATGATATTTTGTAATCGTTTGTCCAAAAGAAACCACTTCTTTGCCACCTTTTTCTGAAACTATACCTTCAATGGTAACAAAAGTTACAGGAGGTGCAGGTGATTTTACAATAGGCTTTTTCTCTAAAGTTTTATAAAAATTGTTTAAAATCTTAACAACCAAGTCTTTGTTTTCAGGTTTGGCCAAAATGGAATCAGGGCTAACATAAACACTAAGATCGTTTGAAGCAATAACTTCTTTACCCTTTTTTAAAGCTTCAATGTTTTCAGCAAAAACTAAAGAGCAACTTAATACTAATAAAAAGATCATTTTTTTCATCTTTTTCTCCTTAGGTTTTCAATGCTCTAAAATTTACAAGCAATTTTTATTCCAATATTGATATTATTTTTTTAAAGATTGATTTATTATGAAAATTACTTAAAATTTAATTGCTAGATTATCTCAACACCATAAATTTTAAGCAAAGAAAAGGCCGAATTTTGTAGATTTTCATCAAAACTTGCTGTAGAATCTTGATATAAAATCAATTTTGCATTCGGTTTCGCACTAAAAGCTAGTATGATATTACAAAATACACAAATATGTGAAACCAAACCACAAAAATAGATTTCTTTATATGTGCTTTGATTGATAAAATTAGCAAATTCTAAACTACCAAAAGCATTTTTATAAAAAATTTTATGAGCTTTTTTTAAAAATGGATCAAATTCATCAGGCATTTTCCAACCAAAAGTATCTTTAATACAATGTTTTATAGGGAGATTTAACCCTTCTTTGCTTTTTAAATAATTTTGAACATGTGTATCACAAGTGATGAGTAAATGTGTGGTATTAAAATCGATTTGATTTAGGTGATTAAGAATATTTTCTTTGATTTCTAAAGCTTTTTTAAAACCTAAGCTTCCGTTGATAAAATCATTTTGATAATCAACAATAACAAAAGCTTTTTCCATAGAGTTTTTTATACTTGATTCATCCAAAAAGTTTCTGTATGTAAGTTAGAAAAGGCGGTTTTTAAGCTCGTAAAAAGTTTAGGATGCTCTTTTTCTAAATTTGCCAAAAGCTGTTTGGATTCTTCTCTTGCATGTGGAAATTTAACATTTTTTTCACTGAGTTTCATGCCAGGACAAAACTCATTTCCTATAACTTGAAGTTCATTTTGTATTGCATTGTCTCTAAGTTGTCTTTCTCTAACAAAAATCAAAGGGCGTATCACTATTATACCACGTTTGCTTTTATAGATTGGAGCTAGGGTTCTTAAGGATCCATTGTGGATGAAATTCATAAAAAAACTCTCCGCTGCATCATCTAAATGATGGCCAATAGCAAGTTTATTAAAACCTTTTTCAAGAGCATAAGTATATAAAGCTCCACGTCTCATTCTAGAAAAATAGCTACAAAAACTAGAATTTTCTCTTATAGTATCGCCCGATACTTCGTAGATATTAGAGTCAAGAACGCTATGTTTTATGCCATGTTCTTCACAATGTGCATGCAGTTGAGAATAATCTTCACCCATACCATAGCTTAAAGTAACAGTTTCAAGATCAAATTTGAAAGGAGCGTGAGCTTGCATACGATTTAAAAGATGTGCTAAAGCTAAAGAATCTTTGCCTCCACTTAAGCCTAAAAGAACGCGATCGCCATCCTTAATAAGCCCAAATTTAGCGTTTGCTTGAGCAACTTGTCGTATAAGCTTTTTACTAAGGTTTATCATAATTTTTCACACATTTTAAGAACAAAATTAGCTGAAATTTTCGCAGAATTAATCACAAATTCATCAAAATCAAATTCAGCTTTTTCTCCAGCCTTATCACTCATAGCTCTTAAAATAAAACAAGGTATTTTTAAAGCATCGCAAACTAAAGCGACACTAGCACCTTCCATTTCACAAGCATCGGCGTTAAAAATTTCTCTTATTTTTGCTTTTTTTGCTTCATCGCAGATAAATTCATCTCCAGTTGCAATGATTCCTGATTTTAGTTTGATATTTAATTCTTTTGCAACTTCTAAAGCAAGATTATTTAACTTCTCATCTGTTTTTATAAAAATTTCATTCCCAGGAACAAAACCAAGTGGATGTCCAAAAGCGGTTATATCAAGATCATATTGAGCTAATTGCGTAGCGTAGAGTAAGTCGCCTATTTCTAATTCTGGATTAAAAGCACCTGCCACACCTGTAAAAAGTAAAATTTCAGCCCCAAATTTTTCAATCATTATGCTTGCACTTAGAGTTGAATTGACTTTTCCTATTTTAGAATAGGCTAAAATAAGTTCATGATTTTTATAATTTGTTAGATAATAAGTATTGTTTGCGTATTCAATACTTTTGTATTCTTTTAAAATTTCAAGCAAGGGAGTAATTTCTTCAGGCATTGCACCTAAAATTGCTATTTTCATTTTACAACCTTTAAAAATTCATCAATATCACTAAAATTAGTCAAAGAATAAGTTTCCTTAGAGCTTATTTTTTTGTTTAAACCTTTAAGAATGCTTGCACCAAATTCTACAAAGCAATCGATTTCATTTTCATAATTTTTAATACTTTGCTTATAAAGAA
This sequence comes from Campylobacter aviculae, assembly GCF_005406215.1. Classification (GTDB taxonomy): domain Bacteria; phylum Campylobacterota; class Campylobacteria; order Campylobacterales; family Campylobacteraceae; genus Campylobacter_D; species Campylobacter_D aviculae. The sequence goes on from NZ_NXMA01000008.1 coordinate 45,510, forward strand.
CAGGGGAAATGAGTTGAGATTTGAGTAGTTTTAACGCTTGTTCTTTATCGGTATAAATTTTTGCATTTGCATTTGAAACCACGGCTTTAAAATTTGGTTTGAGTGTTTTTTCAAGTTCGATGCAAAGTTTTGATGAAGCATTTTCAAGTAAAGGACAATGACTTGCAACACTCATATTTAAAAGCATTGCTCTTTTCGCTCCAGAGTTTTTAAATTCATTTTCGTAACTTATAAGATCGGGTTTTAAACCTGCTACAACAATTTGACCATCGCAGTTATAGTTTGCTGCAAATATTTTTTTATTTTCTTCTTGAGCTTTTTTGCAAATATTTTCTACGACTTGATCATCTAAACCTAAAACTACCATCATTCCTGCTTCAACTTTAGAGCAATCTTCTTGCATGAAAAATCCTCTTTTATTAACCAAAGTAAGAGTTTGCAAAAATTCTAAAGCTCCATTTACAGCCAAAGCTGAAAATTCCCCTAAAGAATGACCTAGGGAAAATACAGCTTGTAAGTCTGGTTTCTGTTCGATTAAGGCTGTATAGGCCATTAAAGAATTTAATACAATAGCAGGTTGGGTAAATTCGCTTTTATTTAACTGATCATTTTCTTCAAAAAGCAAATGTTTAAAATCAATCTTACAAAAATCACTTGCACTTTCAAGGAGTTCTTTAGCTTTTTTAGAATTTTCATAAAAACTTTTTCCCATTCCAGTGACTTGAGAACCTTGTCCTGGAAATATAAAGGCAATATTCATTAGTGGCAACCACAGCCTCCACCACCACCGCAGCAGCCACCACCCCCGTGATGATGATCGTGATCATGGTGTCCTCCACCACATCCACAACTATGACTTCCTGCAATAATGCCTGTCAAAATTTCATCTTCGCTAGCTGGTCTAACATCTACAATGTTAAGTGAAAAGAGCAAATCTCTTCCAGCATAAGGATGGTTATAATCAACAACAACATCGTTTTCATTGATTTCTTTAACACTTACGCGGACGGTTTCACCATTTTCACCTTCACCGAAAAGTTCCATACCTATTTTTAAATCAATCCCAGCAAATTGCTCTTTAGGTAATGTTTGAATAGCAGTAGCATCGTATTCGCCTAAACCCTTTTCTTTTTTGATTAAAACATCACTATTGCTTGGACAATCAAGCTTCATAATTTCTTCTTCTAAGCTTTCTAAAATCTGTCCTTTTCCGACTATAAAAGAAATAGGTTGAGCGTATAAATTCGACTCTAAAACTTCTTGAGTATTAGCATCTTTGAGTTCATAAAACATTGAAACAACATTATTTTTTTCTATTGACATTTTTTTCCTTTTTTATTTTCTATTTGGTGAAGCTTTTGCTTCTGGTGAATTTGGATAATTCTTTTTTAAAGCCTTATAAAATCCATTGGCAGTTTTAGCATTACCTGTTTTGTCTAAAGAAATTGCTGTATGGTACAAAAGCTTTGGAAAATAATCCCCTTTAGAGCTGATGGCAGAACTTTTTTTATAAAATACAATAGCATTATTATAATTTTTTTGCTTATATTCTATCTCTCCTAGCCAAAAATTTGCTCTTGCTGGTTTATATCGTTTTTCTATAAGGTAATTTAATTTTATTTTAGAGTCTTCATATAAATTTTTTTGAAGATCTTGTATGGCTAGATTTAAAATTTCATTGTTTTTTTTCTTTTTCCAAGAGTTATCTATTATTTTAGTTTCTTCGTCTTTTGTGCTATTATTCTCTTTTTTTTGTGTTATATTATTATCATTTTTTACCATAATAGGGTTTGATGATATTGAATTTTGAACACTTAGATTTAAGTCATTAAGATCATTTTTAGAAACATAGTTTGCATTAATCGAATCTACTAGAGAGCTAAGCTCTGTTAGAATTTTTTTAAATTGTTTATTGTTGGTTTCCTGAATTTTTCGACTTTCTTCAACATATTTTTTTAAATTTTGGATTTCTGCAGTTAAATTACTTTCTATAGTTTCATTATTTGTTTCCAATTGAGTCAATCTAGAACTAGACTTAGCGTATTGAGAATTTATACCTTCTAAAGTACTCTGTAATCCCTCAATTCTTTCTTCTATTTCATTAATCCTTGAATTTGTTTGAGCGTTGTTATTAGTTAAGGTATCTAATTTATTTTTTAATAATATTTCATTGGAGCTTAAACCATAAGGAGAACTACTTGTTAAATCTCCTGCACCAAAAGCAGAATTTTCAGCATAAAGTAGAGTAGCTCCCGCAAAAAGAGCTACTAAAAACATTTTTTTCATCAATTATCTTGATAATTTAAATTCGGCACGTCTGTTTTGTGCATCACAAGATTTGGTTTTTTCGGTACATACTGGATTAGTTTCTCCATAACTTTTCACAGAAATTCTATCAGCATTTACTCCTTGAGCAATTAAAGCTTCTTTTACAGCTTTTGCTCTTTTTAAACCTAGTGCTTGATTATATTCATCGGTTCCCCACTCATCACAATTACCTTCAACTGTAATATTAACTCCACTTACTTCAGTATTGAAAATATTAGCATTTGTATTGATAACAGTTTGCATATCTGGACGAATATTGAATTTGTCAAAATTAAAGTATACCTTATTTAAAGTTTCATTAAGATGAGAAATTCTTGAGTCAATATCCCAATTATCTCTACCGCCTGAACCTCCATTAGAATCCACGCTAGTATCACCACTTACACTAGAGCTTTTAGTGCTACATCCGCTAATAACTATTGCAAATGCTGCAATCGAACTAAAAAGAATTTTTTTCATTTACGACCTTTCAAAGTTGATAAATTTCGTAGATATTATATCTAAAATTTTTATTAATTGCAACTTTTTACCAATCAATAGATTGAATTTTTCCAATTTTAAGCGGAAAATAAAAAGTTTTATTTGCATTTACACGTATAACACCTAGGGCACTTTGTGCTCCAAGATATTTTATAAATACTATACTGCCACCATCACTAGAAAATCTAGGAAATAAATTCTTTCCATTTGCTGTAAGTTGTCTTATATCATTACTATTTAATGACATTAAATAAATATTAAACACTCCATATTGATTAGGCTCTCTGCTTGAATAAACTAAAAAATCTTTATAAGTTGAAACGGCCGAATTATTTCTACCATGGAAAACAACCTGTTCAGCACCACTTGTACTATTTAGATTTTGTAAAAAAATATTTGGGTAACCCAAGCGATCACTTACAAAAACTATTTTATTATCATCATTTCCTATAAAATTACCATTTACGTCAATGCCAGAATAATTTGTAAGCTGTGTTATTTTTTTGTTATTTAGTTCATATAGATAAATATCTGGTTGATCTTTTGGAGCCATAGTGATAAGGAGCTTGTTCCCATCCGAGCTTACATCACTAGCCACTACCATGCCGCCACTTGATAAAATTTTATTTGCTTTGTTTGAATTTAAATCATAGCGATAAAGCGTAGGCATGTTATTATCATATGCTGTATAATAAAATATAGTCTGTTCTTTATTTCCCCATTTTGGAAATAAATTTAAGCCACCATCAATTATGACTTTTTGATAAGTTAAAGTATAATCGGCTATTATAATTTGACTTTTTCTAGAACTAGAGTTTCTAGAAATTAAAATTTTATGATCCATCCAATCTATAGGTGGCAAACCTAATACACTAACAGAAGACTTGACGCTCTTGTGAGCCAAAAAAGGATATTGTTCAATACCATTTAAAGTATAAGTTTGATTTGATTTTTCAATTCCACCAGCTTTAATTTTAACATTTAAATTTAAGCTATTGTTGTTTCGACTTAGAGAGTATTCAAAAACATAATTACTTTGCTCAGATGCGTCGCTAACAACTTCAAAATTAGAACTCACTTTTAAATCATTGACAATTATGTTATAAAAACTACGTTTTAGAGCAGGGTTGTCTAAATTAGAATTATCTTTAACGATAATTTTTGGTAGAGCCACACCTGAATTTACAACCGTTATGGTTGGATCTTCTGCCCAAAGAGTACCTAAAAAGAATAAGAAAATAGTAAAAATTTTTTTCATTTTTTCTCCTAAATTATTGTTGAGTTTTTATTTCATCTTTTAAATTCATAATAATACTTATGCTTTTATTTTGTGGTGGATAAGTAATAAATTTTCCTTTTTGATTTTCTAAAAATTCTGCCACTTTGGCATCATATAAAGCGTCTCCACTTTTTTCTACTGAAGTATAACCAAATTTTCCATTTTCATCAATAAAGATTTTAACTTTTACAGCAATCTCTTTATTGTTTGGATAATATTGCTTCCATCTTTGAGTGATAATACGCACAACTTTTCCTAAAAATTCATCATAAATTCCTGTTTTTTGAGCTTTCGTATTTTCACCTTGAGTAAGATTTTCTTCTTGAATGAGGCTATCATTTAATTGTTTAACAAGTTCTGCTGCTTGAGGCTTTGGAGCAACCGAAGTGCCTGATTTTGCACTTGATTGAATTTTAGTAGTTTTTTTATCTTGTATTTCTTTAATGCTTCCAAATAGTTCATTAAAATTGCTTGATTCTTGTTCAACATCTTCAGTTTTTACGCTTTGATTTGTAGTTTGTGCAAAAAGTTTTTCAATATCAATTTGTTCATTTGGTTTTTGAATATTTTCAGCGGTATTTTGTTTAGTTATAACTTGTTTTGATGGTTCGGCAAGCTCAATATCAACAAAACTATCTTTAATATCTGTATATTGTATAGCAGGTTCGTTTTGAGTTATAAGTCTAAAAAAAACAAAACCAACTACAATGAGATAAACACCAAAAGCCAATAAAAAAGAATTGAAATTACCTAAGCCATAATTTTTCATAATTTTATTCTGTCTGTAAAGCAACTTTACTAAAACCTAAATTTTTAATACTTCTTAACACATAAATAACATCATCATACTTTAAATTTTTATCCGCTCTTATAAAAACAGGTTCTTCGGTATTAAATTGAGATTTTTTTTGTGCGAGATTATCTGCAAAGCTTACAAAATTATATTTTTCTTGATTTAAAAAAATTTCTTTTTTAGAATTAATACTTACAATTAGACTTTTTACCGTTGGAGCACTGGTAGATTTTTGACTACCTTGGGGAAGGTTTATTTTTTCTTCGTAGGTAATGCTTGGTGCTGTAACCATTAAAATAGCAAGCAAAACAAGCATAATATCCACCAAAGGTGTGATATTAAGTTCTGGTTTTTGATCATCAAAATGCATAATACGCCTCAATTGTTATTTGAGCTTAAAACTTTAATCTCACTATCAATAATGCTTAATAATTCAAAAGCTTTTGCCTTGATAATGAGATGAAAGGTATATGCGGGAATAGCAACCAAAATTCCACACCCCGTTGCAACTAAAGCTTCGCTTATTTTTGGTGCAATAATACTTAAAGAATTTTGAGATCCAAGACCTCCAAAAGTTTCAAGTATAGAAATAACTGTTCCAAAAAGACCTATAAAAGGAGAAGTTGAAGCGACGATACTAAGCCAAGTTAAACCACCAGATGCACGACGATTAGCTAAATTTTTATAAATTTCTAAATGAGCAAGAGTAGTATCTGTACATTTTCTTAAAATAGAATCTGTTCTACTTAAGTCTTTTTCTCCTAAAAGCAAAGTTTCTAGACTTTCTTTTTCTTTGCTTTTCCAAGTAGCTAGGTAAGTCATTTTTGCAAAAAATATAGCAAAAGAAAGTATAAAATATAAGGAAAGCCAAACTAAAACTATATAAGTAATCATACTTGAATTTCCAAAAAAATGAAATATTGCTTCAAAATTCATCAATTAACCTTTACATTATCTATTTTTGAAAAAGTAGCTGCCAAAGCTACACTATCAGAACTCATTGATTTGATCAATTCTTTTGCTTCTGAAAGATTTTTTTCTATTTCGCTCTCATTGGATCCTGAAATCCAAATTGCTCCTTTTGCTAAGACACTGGTTTTACTTTCGTCAACTTTTACATGGCCTGCGTCAATTGCAATAAGTTCATGGCTTAGATCTTCTTTTTCTATATCAATTACGCCTGACTTTAAAGACGAGACTAAAGCAGCATGTCCTTTCAATACGCCAAATTCTCCGTCACTTCCTGGCAAGGTAACTGATTTTATATCGCCTTCATAAATCACACCCATAGGTGTAATAATTTCGATTTTAAATAAATTGTCCATCACTAGCCTTTGATTTTATCAGCCTTTGCAATTGCTTCTTCAATATTACCAACCATATAGAAAGCATTTTCTGGTAAATGATCATATTTACCTTCTAAAATTCCTTCAAAACCTGCTATGGTTTCTTCAAGAGAAATATATTTTCCTGGACTACCTGTAAAAACTTCGGCAACGAAGAATGGCTGAGATAAGAATTTTTCTATTTTTCTTGCTCTTTCAACTATAAGTTTATCTTCTTCACTAAGTTCATCCATACCTAAAATAGCAATAATATCTTGCAAATCTTTATATTTTTGAAGAACCGATTGCACTCCACGTGCTACTTTATAATGTTTTTCTCCAATAATATTTGGATCAAGCATTCTTGAGGTAGAATCAAGCGGATCAACTGCTGGATAAATTCCTTTTTCAGCAATAGCTCTATTTAGTACTGTTGTTGCGTCTAAATGTGCAAAAACTGTTGCTGGAGCTGGATCGGTTAAGTCATCAGCGGGAACATATACAGCTTGTACTGAAGTGATAGATCCTTTTTTGGTTGAGGTAATTCTTTCTTGAAATTTACCCATTTCGCTTGCTAAGGTTGGTTGATAACCAACAGCTGATGGAATTCTTCCTAAAAGAGCTGACATTTCAGAACCTGATTGAGAAAATCTAAAGATATTATCAATAAACATTAATACATCGAGTCCCATTTCATCTCTAAAATATTCTGCCATTGTAAGACCTGTTAAAGCGATACGATTTCTTGCCCCCGGTGGTTCATTCATCTGTCCGTAACATAAGGCAACTTTATCCAAAACGTTACTTTCTTTCATTTCATTATAAAGATCGTTTCCTTCACGAGTTCTTTCACCAACTCCTGCAAAAACCGAATATCCACTATGTTTAAAGGCAACATTGTGTATAAGCTCCATAATGATGACCGTTTTACCAACACCAGCACCGCCAAAAAGTCCTACTTTACCACCTTTTGCATAAGGCGCTAATAAATCAACAACCTTAATACCCGTTTCAAAAATTTCACTTTTGGTGCTTTGATCTTCAAAAGCCGGAGGATCTCTATGGATTGCCCATTTTTTATCAAAAGAGATTTCTTCTCCCTCATCAATTAAATCACCCGTAACATTAAAAATTCTTCCTAAAACTTTCTCACCCACAGGAACACTAATAGGGGCTCCTAAAGCTTTCACTTCAAGACCTCTTGTTAAACCATCTGTCATATCCATAGCGATGGTTCTAACTCTATTATCTCCTAGATGTGCAGCTACTTCTAAAATAAGCTTATGTTTTTTTCCTTCGCTTTCAAAATTAACCAAAATTGCTTCATTGATTTGAGGCAGGTAGTCATTAAAGTCTACATCAACAACTGGACCTAATATTTGTGAAATGAATCCTTGCATTATTAATATTCTCCTTAAAAATTTACTACTTCATAGATTCAACACCACTGATGATTTCTATAAGTTCAGTGGTAATGGATTCTTGTCTTGCTTTATTGTAAGCAAGATTGAGTTGCTTTACTCTAGCTTTTGCATTATTGGTTGCATTATCCATAGCCTGCATTCTTGCACTATGTTCTGCCGCCAAAGAATCAATTAATGCATAATACATATTATACTCAAAATAAGTTTTCATCAAATCTTCCAAAAGACTTGTATCATCAGGTTCAAGCTCTAAAAGAGAATTTGAAACAATTTCAGATTCTTTCGGTTCTACTGGGATAAGATGAGAAATTTTTAATTCTTGAGTGATCATATTTTTATATCCATTATGAATTATGATAACTTCATCAGTAATTCCACTTAAATAATCATTTACAGCAGAATGGATAATTGAACAAGCCTTTTCATAATCTGGGCTAGAGCTTAATCCGATATATTTTTCTAAAATTTCTATTTTTTGAAAATTAAAATACTCTATACCTGTTTTACCAATAGCTCTTAAACGTACCTTAATATTTTGTATTTCACAATCTTTTAGAAAATCACTTACAGCCTTTAAAGTTTTAATATTAAAACCTCCACATAACCCTTTATCTGCAGTAATAAAAATAAGATCGATATTTTTAATTTGACTTTTCTTATGAAATAAAGCAAATCTAGAATCATCTTCATTATAAATAATCTTATTGATTTGAAATGAAATTTCACCCAACATTTCATCAATTTTTTGAGCATATATTCTCGATCTCTTAGCCGCTTCTTCTGCTTTTTTTAATTTAGCAGTAGAAACAAGCTTCATAGCATTGGTTGTTTTTTGAGTGTTATGAACACTTTTTATTTTTCTTTTAATTTCTTTTAAATTGGACATAAAAGAACCTTATAGGTGATTTGTTTTAAACTCGTTAATAGCTTTTATTAGTTTTTCTTCTAATTCTGCATCTAAAGCTTTTTTGGAACGAATTTGTTCGAAAATATCTGGATATTTTGTTTCTATAAATGAATAAATCCCATCTTCAAAATCTTTAATTTGTGAAACAGCTACATCATCCAAGTAACCTTTAGTTCCAGCAAATACAGAAACAACCTGTTTTTCTATACTGATTGGAGCGTAAGGAGGTTGTTTTAAAAGCTCTACCATTCTTTGGCCACGCTCGAGTTGTTTTCTGCTTGCTTCATCAAGATCACTCGCAAATTGTGCAAAAGCTTGAAGTTCTCTATATTGTGCCAGATCTAGTCTTAATGTACCAGAAACTTGCTTGGTTGCTTTAATTTGTGCAGCACCACCAACCCTAGAAACGGATAAACCAACATTGATTGCAGGACGAATTCCTGAGTTAAATAAATCTGTTTCTAAAAATATTTGTCCATCGGTAATAGAAATAACATTAGTTGGTATGTAAGCAGAAACATCTCCTGCTTGAGTTTCTATAATAGGAAGAGCCGTCAAAGATCCTGCCCCTAACTCATCGTTTAATTTACTTGCTCTTTCCAAAAGTCTTGAATGAAGATAAAAAACATCACCTGGATAAGCTTCACGACCTGGAGGACGACGTAAAATGAGTGACATTTCGCGATAAGCAACTGCATGTTTGCTTAGATCATCATAAACAATTAATGCATGTTTTGCGTTATCTCTAAAAAATTCTCCCATGGTTACACCAGAATAAGGTGCAAGATATTGAAGTGCTGCAGGATCACTCGCCCCCGCATTCACTACTATAGTATAACTCATAGCTCCATGTTCTTCAAGTTTTTTAACTACTTGTGCTACTGTACTTTGTTTTTGTCCAATAGCAACATAGATACAAATGACATTTTGTCCTTTTTGGGCGATAATCGTATCTATTGCCACGGTTGTTTTACCTGTTTGTCTATCACCAATAATAAGTTCTCTTTGGCCACGACCAATTGGAACGAGTGCATCAATTGCTTTAATACCTGTCTGTAAAGGTTCATGGACACTTTTTCTTGCCATTATCCCTTTAGCTTTCTCTTCAACACAACGAAATTCATTGCTATCAATAGGACCCTTAGCATCAATTGGTTCCCCCAAAGCATTAACAACCCTTCCAACTAAACCATCTCCTACTGGAACTTTAAGAAGTCTTTTTAAACGTTTTACAGAAGAACCTTCTTTTAAATTTTCTCCTTTTCCAAGTATAATGATACCTACGCTACTTTCTTCTAGGTTGAGTGCCATACCTTTATCGCCATTTTCAAACTCAACCATTTCTCCAGCCATAATATTTTTTAACCCATAAGCTTTAGCAACTCCATCGGCTATAGAAATAATTTTTCCTGTTTCTTCAATTTCTAAATTTAAATCAAAATTTTCGATTTTTTCTTTTATGATAGAACTGATTTCATCAGCTTTAAATTTCATATTATTTTCTCCTTAAATTATTTTAAGTATATATTCACTTATTTTATTTTGAAAGGTTTTCATAGAAAAAGAAATTTCATAACCCAACTCTTCTAGATGAATTTTGATACCATTATCTAAAGTAATCTTATTTTCCAGTTTAATTTTAGTATCTAATTTTGATCCGATTTTATATTCTAATTCCTTAATAATACTTTCATCTAAGGTTTCTTTAGAATAAACAATACCCGTAGAAATATTATCTTTAAGTGCCTTTTGCTTTTCAAGCTCTTTAAAAATTTGAGGAATATAAGAAAGTCTTGAATTCTTTACCAATATTTTTAAAAAATTAGTGAAGTTGGGATTTATTCTTTCAAAAAAAGAATTCAATAAGTCCAATTTTTTATCTTTTTGAATTTGACTAGAATTAATGATATCTTTAAATTTAGGTAAAGAAAAAGCCGAATTTAAAATAAGTAAATTTTTATAAAATTCTTCTTCGTCAATTCTTGAAATGATAGCTTTTGCATATTTTTTAGCTATTAAATTATCCATTAAGACACCTTCTTCATTATGATATCTACAATTTCATTTTGTTTTAAAACCATATTTGGATCTTCAAATATTTCTTTTAAAGCAGAAGAAACGACTTCTTTTTCCATTTTTCTTAATTCGTATTTTTTTTGATCTTCAAAATATTGCTCGAGTAAAATAATTTCACTTTGGGTTTCCTCTCGAATTTTTTGCACAAGTATTTCCGCTTCTTTTTTTGCTGCAGCTAAAGTTGCAACAGAGTTTGCTTTTGCTTCTTCAAGTTTTTTCATTGTATCAATTTTTTTTGCTTTACTTTCTAAAAGTTTTTTTTGAATTTCATCCAATTTAGAAGAAATTTTTAATATGCGATTTTTATAAAAATTTTTAAAAAAATCAGCTGTAAAATAATACAAAATAGCTACAAAAATAAGAAAATTAATAGTTCTTGGAACGATATCATACTCATTATCGCCTGCAGCTAAAGCATACAAAGGGCATAATAAAATAATATAATATAGTTTTTTCATCTATTTATCCCTGATTGTTTAATATTATTATATAAAGCTTGCTTAAGTTCAGGCAAATGCTCAAATAAACTACTTTGGAATTCTTTTTTTTGATTTTCTAATTCTATGTAAAAATTAGACATTTTGCGTTCTAGCTCTTCTTTTTTAGATTTTATAACTTGATCAGCCTCTTCTTTAGCCGCATTGATAGCATTTTGTTTTATTTTATAAACTTCTTCTCTAGTATTGGCATAAATTGCTTCAACTTCATCATTAGCATTTAACATCTCTTGAGAGTTTTCTTTCACTTTATTCTCATCATTTTTAATAGAATCATTTCTTTCATCCATAAATTTTAAAAGAGGTTTATATAGCATAGTATTTAAAATGACTATCATAGCTAAAAAGATAGCCATAGTAGCAAACATTATCGAAGGATGCATGTCTTCAAACATAAATTTTCCTTAATTATCTAAAATATATTATTTTAGCATAAAAAAATAAGAATTGGTTAAATCAATCGAGAAATTTAGTTAGTTTTTTGATTTTAGTAGTATTTTCTAGATGGATGATGAGATTATTTTTCTTGTGAGTACAAGAAAAACCAATTTTATTTAATATTTGTTTTAAATTTTGCATAGAATTTTCAAATTCTACATCTTCTTGAATTTTTTCTTTATTTTTTATTTTTTGAACAATTTTTTCTGTATCTCTTACATTTAATTTTTGACCTACAATACTATCCACTAGCATTTTCTCATCTTTTTTATCGAGCCCTACTAAAACTTTAGCATGCCCTTGAGAAATTTTTCCTTGAATTATAAGTTCTTGAGTTTTTTCATCTAAATTTAAAAGTCTTAAAGTATTTGTAATTTGAGTTCGACTTTTATGGATTAACTCAGCTAAATTTTCTTGAGTAATATTATGCACTTCAATCAAATCTTTATAAGAGTGAGCAAGTTCTATAGGATTTAAATTTTCTCTTTGGATATTTTCTATAAGAGCAAGCTCTCTAAGTTTTGTTTCATCACTATCTGAAACAAAAGCTAGTATATTTTTTTCACCCAAAATCTCAGTGGCACGCAGCCTTCTTTCTCCGGCAACTAAAATGAATTTATCATTTTTTTTAAGAACAATTATAGGTTGAATGAGTCCATACTCTTTAATAGAATTTGCAAGTTCATTTAAAGCTGCTTCATCAAAAACTTTTCTTGGTTGAAAGGGATTTGGAGTAATTTTTTCAATTTCAATAAGACTAACTTGATTTTTATCAAGCCCTAATTCTTTAGTATAAATTTCACTTACATCTCCTATGAGCGTACTTAGTCCTTTATTTTTGTTTAAGCCCATATTTCATCCTAAAATCGAGTAAGCTAAATTTTGATAAGCCAAAGATCCAGGCGATTTGATATCATAAAGTATGATAGGTTTGCCAAAACTAGGGCTTTCTGCTAATTTAACATTGCGTGGAATAACAATAAAATCATCTTCATTGTCGTTAATGGTAAAAAGTTGTTTTTTAAAATTTTGTTTTAAATCTTCTACAACATCTTTAGAAAGATTATTTTGAGAGCTATACATAGTCGGCAAGAAGCCACGCACTTTAAGCTTTGGATTGAGAGTTTTTTTAATAATCTTAATCGTATTTAAAACCATAGCAACACCTTCAAGTGCGTAAAATTCGCATTGTATAGGGATAATAACGCTATCGCTTGCTGCAAAAGCATTGATGGTAATACTCCCAAGTGCTGGTGGAGAATCTATAATGATAAAATCATATTCATCTAAAACTTCTTGAAGTTGGTTTTTTAGTATGGTTTTTTTTTCATTATTTTCGCCTTTGGCGAGTTCTTGTTCTATTCCTACGAGGCCTATATTTGATGGGGCTAAATGGAGTTGTGGCAATTCTGTTTTTAAAATAATATCAGAAAGTTTTTTTCTGCCTATAAATACATGATAGATATTATACTCGTAGTTATTGCGATTAAAACCAAGTCCTGTTGTAGCATTTGCTTGTGGATCAACATCAACCAAAAGCACTTTTTTTTCTGCTACCGCCAAAGAAGCTGCTAAATTTACAGCTGTCGTAGTCTTTCCAACTCCACCTTTTTGATTTGCTATCGTTATAATCTCGCTCATCTTAAACTATATACCCTTTTATTATCTAATAAAATTGATCCATCTTGATATAAACAAGCATCTTTAAGTGAAAAAATCTTGCCTTCATGATGGATGCTAAAATGTCTTGATTTTTCGAATTCTAACATATACTTGCTAAAAATATTCTTCCATAAAAATTTTTTTTCTAGCTTTTTTACAAACTCTTTAACCAAATATTCCAAAGATATTTTAATATCACATAAAGCTCTATTTTCAGGGGCAAAAGTTATATTTAAACCTATACCTCCTATAACAAAATCAGAAATTTTGGTACTCATTATACCTCCTGTTTTTTTATCGTCTAAATATAAATCATTAGGCCACTTAAGCCATATTTTAGAACCATAATCCGCTAAAATTTCTTTAAATAAATAAGCAAAATAAATACTCACTGAGGCTAAAGGTAAATCTTTAGGTAAATCTTTTTCTTTTAAACAAAAAGAAAGGTGCAAATTTCCTTTTGAGCTTTGCCATGAATTTTCTCTACTTCCTATTCCTTGAGTTTGTTCTAAGGCATATAAGGCGGTATTTTTTGTTATTTTTTTATTGCGGATTTGTTCGCATAAAAAAAGGTGGGTTGAATCTATACTTTCAATACAAATTATCTCCAACTTTCAACCTCTTTCCATTTAAATAAGTGTGTCCATCAAGGACTTTTTTTCCGCTTTCTTGTAATTTTTTTATACGTAAAATTCCTTGCTTACAAGCAAGTAAAAAACTTTCTTTTTCCAATTCTAAAATTTCTCCTTCTTGGTTAAATATTTTAGTTTCATCTATAAGTTCTAATTCTAAAAATTTTAAGCCATTAGCTAAAAAAATATTTGGCCAAGGAGTAAATGCAAGATATTTTTGATAAATTTCTCTTGCGTTGTGCAATGCAATCATCCCATCTTCTTTTTTTATTTTTTTACATTGTGTTGCTAAATTTTCATCTTGCTTTTTTGGAGTGATGTTTTTAAAATTTAAAAGAGTGGAAATGATAAGTTTTGCAGCTAAATTAGCTAAAATTTCAAAAACTTCACTTGAATTTTTATCTTTGATGTCGCATTCTAAACTCTCAAGTATGGCACCTGTATCAAGCCCTTCTTCCATAAGCATAGTACAAACCCCACTTTTTTCATCGCCATTTAAAATAGCACTTTGAATAGGACTAGCACCGCGGTATTTTGGCAATAAAGAAGCGTGTAAATTGATACAAGGGGCTATATCTAAAACGGCTTTAGGCAAAATTTTGCCATAGGCAGCTACCACTATAAAATCCGGTCTTAGATCACGAATTTGTTTAACAACCATTTCATCTTTTAAGGAAATAGGTGTAAAAATAGGAATATTAGGAGAATGATGACTCAAAAAAGCTTTAGTATCACTTGGGGTTAAAATTTGTTTTCTACCCACTGCTTTATCAGGTTGAGTAAAAAGAGCCATCATATTAAAATTTTCATTTTCTAAAAGAGCTTTTAAAATACAAGTGGCATAAGCTGGGGTGCCCATAAAAATAATTTTTTTCATCATCTATAACTTCAAATAAAAATTTTTTCAAAATCATATCGAATTTGAATTTAAAAAATGGTTTAATAATCTAAGATACTTGAAATTTTTAAGCTCAAGATTTTTATTAAAATAACCTAATTATTTAAAATATAAATTCTAAAAGTTTTTGATAATAATTCTAAAAATGCTATAATAAAATATTTTTATTGGAGTATTAAGAAAATGTCTTTTATCGTTGAAATGCTTAAAAATAATAAGTTAAAATTTTTATCCTTTTTATTTTTTTCTTTTATAACAAGCATCGTAGGGGTTTTTACTTTAATTTTTATCAATAATTACTTACTTAAAAATGCACAAGATATACCTATTTTTTATTTTCTAATCCTGCTTTTAGTTTTTTTTGTAAGCTCGACTATAGTAGAGCTTGGGTTAAGTATTTTTGGACAAAATTTTATTTTTAAAATGCAAAAGCGTATTGTAAAACAAATTTTAGACACCCCTTTACTCCGAGTAGCTAGAGTAGGAAAAGCAAGGATTTTAGCATCTTTAGGTTCTGATGTTAGAAATATATCTTTTGGACTTTTGCGTTTGCCTGAATTTCTACAATCAAGCATTTTGATTTTTTGCACGAGTATTTATTTGTGTTATCTTTCTTTTGAAATTTTTATTTTTTGTGCGGTTTGGATCGCAATTGTTTTTATAACGAATCATTTTTTGATGATGAAAGTTTATTATTATTTTCGCAAAGCTAGAGAAAATGATGATGCTTTGCAAAATAATTACCAAAATATACTCGATGGCCATAAAGAACTTTTAATCAATCAAGATAGAGCCAAGCTTTATTATGAACTTGAATTTGAAAAAAATGCAAAAGCAAAAAAAACAAATAGTACCTTAGGAAATCTTTTTAATAATTTATCAAACAATTGGACAAATGTAACGCTTTTAACTTTAGTGGGTATGGAGTTTTTTTTAGCCTTAAAGTATAACCTGGCAAGTGTAAATGAAGCAACCACTATAGCTCTTTCTATTTTATTTTTAAGGACTCCTTTGGTTTCCATGATCTCTTCCTTTCCTACCTTACTTTTAGCAAAAATTGCTTTAGATAAAATCGAAAAATTAGAATTAGATGGATATAAAGAAGGCTTTGAAAAAGTAGATTATATTAAGGATTGGAAGCGAATTTCTTTTAAAAATGTTTCTTTTTCTTATGAAGAGAATTTCAGTTTAAATCCTGTTAATATTGATTTAAAAAAAGGCGAACTTGTATTTTTAATTGGTAAAAATGGGAGCGGAAAATCAACTTTTTGTATGCTTTTAACAGGACTTTTTAAACCAAGTGGAGGTGAAATTTATGTGGATAATATGCAAATTGATGATGAAAAAAGCTTGAAACAATATAGATCGCTTATTTCTGCTATTTTTAGCGATTTTCATCTTTTTAGTAAAACCTTAAGTAAAAATAGTTTTGCAAGTGAAGAAAAAATCGCTTTTTGGCTTGAATTTTTAGAGCTAGAAAACAAAACGAGTGTTATAGATCATGAATTAACTTTTACCAAACTTTCCACAGGACAAAAAAAGCGTTTAGCTATGCTTATAGCCTTGCTTGAAGATAGAGATGTTTTAATTCTTGATGAATGGGCGGCAGATCAAGATCCAGTCTTTAGAAAATTTTTTTATAAAAAACTTTTACCTTTACTAAAAGAACAAGGTAAAACTATCTTTGCGATCACGCATGATGATGCTTATTTTGATAGCGCTGATCGAATTTTACTTGCCCAAGAAGGTAGTATTAGTGAATTAAAGGGCGATAATATTAAAGAATTGGCAAAAAATTTAGTAGAAAAATTTGACTAATGATTTTTATACTCTTCAAAAAAATCTCTCATAAGCATAGCCAAACCTCTATAAAAATCGCTTTTTGCTCCTTTTGCTAAATCATCGTTCCAAGTATTAAACCAAGTGAAAAACTCTTTTTCTAAAAATTCCTTTAATGTCTTTTTGTCATCATTTTTTAGCAATTCTTTGATAAATAAAAGTTCATTAATCAAGCTATCTTGAGGTTCATTTTCTAAAAAATTTAAAAAATTGTATTTTAAAAAGATATTTTTGACTTTTTCAGAATTACTTGAGTAAATTTCTTTATCTTTATCAAGGTAAAAAGAGGCGTAAGGTGGAGCTTTGACAAAATCAATATCGCTTAAAAAAAGACAAGTAAAATCATATCCTATTCCTTTTTCATCTTCTTTAGAATGACTTAGTAGCCTTAAAGCTTCTTTTTGTAAAGGATTTTCATTTTTTAAAAACCACCTTTGCCAGAGCTGTTCTTCTTGAATTTTCTCTAGCAAATCTTGTTTAGGTGGATTTTTTAAAAAAGTAATGAAAATATCTATTGCTAGATGTTTCATTAAGGATGTCCTAGCATAATTTGCGTGCTTATTAGACCATAAAATAGCATTCTAGTGATAAACACGCCTATAAAAGCGCACAATAGAGCAAAATAGGTAAAAAATTTACTTTGGAATTTTTCATAAAGATAGTTATTTAAATACCAACAAGTAATGCTTAATCCCAAAAATGCAAAAGATAGACTAATAAACCAAACATAAGATCCTCCTAAAAGCTCAAAAGGATTGACAAGTCCCATAATCCAAGTTTGTCCTACGTGCAAGGTTTGCAAAACGATAGCCGTGCTTAAAAGTCCTATACCAATAAGCCCTGCAAAAAAAGACATTTTTCTTTCGTGCTTACTTTCTTCAAAAAAACAATAATAAAGAATAGATCCCAAGAAAATCGCACTAGCAAAAAAATAAAGCAAAGTGATTTTAAAATTCTAAGTCGGCACACTTTCTTGCATAGACCCATAAGCGCCACTCATAAAGAAAATTCCTAAAATTCCACATAGCAATGCTAGAAAAAAGATCCATTTTTTATTTTTAAAATAAAGCAAAAAGCCAAAAACACAAACAAGAGAAGAGAATAAAATTTCATTATTCATCCAACCTACATACCATTGATTATTGGCATAAAAAAATCCAAGTCGGTTAAGAACATTGAAAATATGTGTTATATCATTTAGATGAAAAAAAGAAGGTATAAAAGCTACAATCATAGCTATACCTAAAAAAAGTCCAAAAGATTTTAAATGAGTAAAATTTTTATAGCCATTTAAAAAAGCAGGAGCATAGACAAAGCTAAGCCCGATAAAGGCTTGTGCGAGTATGGTAAAAAGTACTAAAGGCATTTCACTAAAAATATGATTAAAGGATGTCATTTTTTACTCCTTGGTAATTTTGTGGCAAATGAAAGATTGCGCTTTTATTTCCTGAAGGCAAACTATGCTTTTCAGGCACTATACATAAATTTGGATGCGTGATACTTGCATCAGGTAAAGGAGTGATTGAGGCTAAATTTCCATGTTTTTCTCTTAATTTAGCGATATCTCCAGCCTTTAAGGCTCTAAAAGGACAAGAATCCACACAAATTGGATTTTTTCCTTCTTTGAGTCTATCATAGCAACCATCGCATTTACTCATGTGGCCACTTTCGTGATTAAATTGTGGAGCACCATAAGGACAAGCCATAGCACAGGCTTTACATCCTATACACATACTATCTTCAACCTTTACTATACCCCATTTTACCTTCATGGTTGCACCTGTTGGACAAGCTTTTAAACAAGCTGGATCAGAGCAGTGATTGCAAGATATAGAAGTATAATAAGCAAAAACGTTTTGCTCTACACTCCCATCTTCTTCTTTACAAGTCCAATTACCCCCTTCTGTTTCAAAAACACGGCGAAAATTTACTCCCACAGGCATATTTTTATAATCTTTACAAGATAAAGAACAAGTTCTACAGCCTACGCATTTGCTTTGATCAAGCATAAAACCAAATTGTGAGTTTTCTTCTAAATTCATTTTATCTCCTTAAACTTTTGCAATTTCTACTAAAATAGAATGTTGTCCATTGCCTTTTGAAATAGCAGTTGGCACTATACTAGCTAAAGAATTAACACAAGTTCCTACATCGATACCATTTTCATATTTAGCCCACGCTCCTTGAGGAGTGACTGCACAACCTGGTATGATTTTTGGTGTTACTTTGGCCATTCCTTGGATAATACCTAAGTCATTTCTAACTTGGATCACATCTCCTGTTTTAATACCCCTTGCTTGTGCATCAATAGGATTGATCCAAATTTCTTGAGGGTTCGTTTCTCTAATTTGTGGAATTTCCCAAAAACTAGAATGAGTCCTTCCTTTGTAGTGATATCCATAAAATTGTAAAGGATATTTTTCTTTTAAAGGATCAAGTATGCCTTCTCTTTGACTTTCAAACACAGGAATAGGAACGATTTGTTGTCCCTCTCTTAATTTCCAAGTTTTTTGCATTTTTGCAAGTTCGTTGCTATAAATTTCAATTTTACCGCTTGGGGTTTTTAAAGGATGATTAATAGGATCTTTTATAAAATCTTCGAGTGCGACAACAGGTTTAACCGGATCAAATTTTACAAGTCCTTTGGAAGTCATTTCTTCAAAACTTGGTAAGAGTGGATTTTTTTTCATACTTTCTTCATAAAGATATTTTAACCAATCTTTTTGGGTTTTTCCTTCGCTAAATTCTTGTTCTATACCTAATCTTTTGGCAAGTTCGATACACATTTCATAAATAGGTTTTGCCTCGCCCACAGGCTCTATAGCTTTTTGACAATAGATAATATAAGGTCTATCGCTATAATATCCTGCACCAGGCCTAATAAAATCCTCTTGCTCTAGCATAGTCGCATCAGGCAAAATATAATCAGCGTAATTATTAGAGGGCGTTCTTGTAACATTGATATCAACGATGCATTCACACAAACTTTCATCTCTTAAAATACGATCAACTTCTTTGATAGTGCTGTGCTGATTGGTTAAACAATTTCCCGCTGTATTGAAGATAAATTTGATATTTTGTTTAAGTTGTTTTGTTCCTCGCACCCCATCGCTAAGATCCGTCATTTCTTTACCACGATAAATGGCATCGGTATATAAAAAACAAGGAATAGAATCTTTAATAGGATTTTTAAAAGGCATTCCCATAATATCGTAAGTTTTACTTGATCCGGTGCGACAACCTGTATTGCCTCCTTCTACACCTATACTTCCTATCATACAAGCTAAAGTTGCAATGGCTCTTGAATTTTGTTCCCCATTGGAATGTCTTTGCACTCCCCAGCCTTGTTCGATAAAACAAGGTTTGGTTAAGGCGATTTCTCTTGCAAGTTGAGTGATACGACGCGATGGAATTTTTGTGATTTTACTAGCCCACTCGGGAGTTTTTTCTATACCATCATAAGTTCCTAAAACATAACTTTCATAACTTGAATTTTTAGGTGCATCACTTGGTAGGGTATTTTCGCTAAAACCTATAGTATAAGTATCAAGAAATTTTCTATCCAGTAAATTTTCTTTAATCATCACATAGGCTAAAGCTGCAATTAAAGCCGCGTCCGTTCCAGGAGCAATTGGAATCCACTCATCACAATGCCCTATGCAAGAATCGTTATATCTTGGATCAATATGGATAATCTTACAGCCACTTTCTTCCAAAGCTTTATGATAAGCATAACCTATGCCACCTCCACCCATTCTCGTTTCTACATGATTGGCACCAAAAAAGATAGCAAGTTTTGCAGAACGTAGAGTTGCAATATCACTAGCAGGAGATCCTCCATAGAAAAAATTCATCGCATTTGAAATTTGTGCCGTTGAGTAGGTGTTGTGATTGTTTAAATAACCTCCATACAAGCTCAAAAGTCTTGCCCAAGGGCCTGAAGTGCAGCGATTTACGATAGTCCCAGTAGTTCCCGTAGCATAAGTGATAAAAAAGGATTCATTGCCATATTTTTCTTTTACCTCTTTCATTTTTGAAGCGATTTCATCAAAAGCTTGTTCCCAAGAAATAGGCATAAATTTTCCTTCTCCTCTTTTACCTACTCTTTTTAGAGGCCTTTTAAGACGGTTAGCATTATAAACCTTATATCTTGAACTTCTTCCTCTAACACAAGCTCTAACTTGACGTGTGTTAAAATCATCCTCTCCTTCATTGTCTGTGCTGACATATTTTATAACCCCATCTTGAGTATGAACCTTAATAGGACATTTTGTTCCACAATTTACATTACATCCTGCCCATTTAGTTACCATAGGCGAGGTTTTTAATAAATTCGAACTTAACTGCATAGGAGTTAAAGCTAAACCACCAAATAAAGAACTCCATTTTAAAAAGTCTCTACGATTTTGCTGCATGTATGATCCTTTGTTACAAAATATTTAATCATTATATTCCAAAAAAATATAAAATGCAAGTAAAATTAAGACTAAAAATATCTTAAATAAGGATTTTAGATCGATACTTTAGCTACATAAAGGTTTTTAATATTTTTAAATATATAGTAAATTAAATAATTAATAAATTTTTACTCAAACACATTTAAAAATATTTTTTATCCCCTATAGGGGCTTGTAGCTTGATTTTTTTTGTTTTATAATTTGTTTTATCAAAAAAACAAAGGAAAAAAATGTCTAGATTTTGGATTTTTATATTAATTTTATGGGTTAATATATGGGCTAAAATTCCACAAGATACTTTGATTGTAGCGGTTGAAAATGAAATTTCAAGGATCAATCCTGCGTATAGTGAAGATCATGATGTTCTTATTGGTCTTGTTTTTTCAGGATTAACTCGTTTTGATGAAAATATGAATTTAAAACCCGATCTAGCAAAATCTTGGCAGATTAGCGAAAATGGGCTTGTATATGATATCTTGTTACGTGAAGATGTTTTGTGGCACGATGGAGAAAAATTCAGCGCCAAAGATGTGAAATTTAGTATAGAAGCTTTTAAAAATCCTAAAAATAACTCTCCTTTGTATGTGAATTTTGAAGATATAAAAAAAATAGAAATTATAAATCCTTATCATATAAAAATCACTCTTTCTAAGCCTTATCCTGCTTTAATGGATGCTTTAAGTATAGGGATATTGCCTAAACATTTGCTTGAAAATAAGGATCTAAATACCGCTTCTTTTAATCAATATCCTATAGGCACAGGACCTTATAAACTAGTCAAGTGGAAAAAAGGAGAATACGCGAAATTAAAGGCTAATGAAAATTTTTATCTTACAAAAGTAAAAACTCCAAAATTAATCATAAAGCATATTTTTGATCCTTTAATTGCGAGTATGGAACTTAAAAATGGCACGATAGATGCTGCCTTGATTGATAGTTCTTTGTTAAATGTTTTTAAAAACAATAAAAAATTTAAAATTTTACGTGAAAAATCAGCCGATTACAGAGCTTTGATGTTTAATTTAAATAATGAATTTTTAAAAGATATAAGAGTAAGAAAAGCTTTAAATTATACTATAGATAAAGAAAGTATAGTGAAAAATCTTTTACATGGTTATGGCTTTGTCGCATCGCATCCTTTGCAAAATTCTTGGGCAAATCCTAAGCGGTTTAATTCCTTTAACTATGATACAAAAAAGGCTGAAAAATTGCTTTTAGAGGCAGGATTTCACAAAAATAAAGAAGGATTTTTTGAAAAAAATGAAAAAGAATTAAAATTTCAAATTTATGCTATGAGTAATGATCCTTTAAGGGTGAGTTTGGCAGAAATTTTACAGAGTGAGTTTAAAAAAATTGGAGTTTTGGCTCAAGTTGTAGCAAAACCGGCCGGTAGTTTTGATTATTCTAAGGTTGATAGTTTTATCATTGGTTGGGGAAGTCCTTTTGATCCTGATTTTCATACTTTTAGAGTATTTGAAAGTTCGCAAGATAGTGATTTAAACGGACAAGGTTGGAATTTTGGGCATTATCACGATAAAAACGTTGATCTTGCTTTGCAAAAGGCAAGAAACACTTTAGATATAAATGAACGTAAGAAATATTATAAAGAATTTATTGACGCTTTATATGAAAATCCACCCTTTATTTTTATAACTTATCTTGATTTTGCTTTGGTTTATAATGCAGAGATTGAGGGAGTTAAACCTAGAATTTTAGGCCACCACGGCGTTGGTTTTACTTCAAATATTTATGAGTGGGTTAAAAAATAGTGTTTATACGCTTTATTTTGAGTGTTATTGTTGCATTTTTAAGTACCTTTTTATGTTTTGTTATGCTTTATTTTAGTAAAGCTAATGTGGCTTTTGCAAGTGGTATTAATTCACAAAGTAAAGAATTTGTTCAAAGAGTAGAAAAAAATTTAGGACTGGATAAACCCTTACTCACTCAATATAAAATTTGGCTTTTTAAGGCTTTAAAAGGAGATTTTGGATTCTCTTTATTGAGTGGGGAAAGTGTGATAAAAATTATCAAAGAAAGATTTTTAAATACTTTAATTTTAAGTTTAAGCGCCTTGAGTATTTTGTTTTTTTTGAGTATTTTTCTAGCTTTTTTGGAATATCATTTTAAAAATACTCTTATAGAAAAATTAATCACTTTTATAACGTTTAATTTTTTTGCCCTACCTCCAATTGTTATAGCTTTAATGTTTGTATTGATTTTTGGAATTTTTTGGAATTTTTTATCCTTAAGTGATACTGATAGCCATCTAAAACATTTAATTTTGCCTGTTTTAGTTCTTGTTTTATCGCATTTAGCTATATATTTAAGGATAGCAAAAAATTTTATCTACGAGACTTTTTCTCAAGTTTTTATTCAAAATCTTTATGCTAGAGCTTTAAGACAAAGAGATATTGATTGTTTAGTGTTAAGGTATTCTTTGGGTTCTATTATAGCTTATTTTGGAGGTACGGCACTTAGCTTTACAATGGGTACTTATGTTGTTGAGAGCATTTTTAACTATAGTGGTCTTGGAAGTTTATTGCTTAAAAGTATTGTTTTTAAAGATTTTCCGGTGGTTTTGGCTTTATTGTTTTTGAGTGTTTTATTTGCAGCATTTTTTACATTTTTAAGCGATATGATTGCTCGAATTTTAAATCCGAAATTAAGAAAGTTTTCTTTTGCTTAAAATTATTCTTTATCTTATCCCTTTGGTGTGTTTGTCTATATGTGCTTTATTTGCTCCAATTTTAGCTCCATTTGATGTTTTGACAACTCATTTGCAAGATTTATATCATGCCCCTAATTTAATTTATATTTTAGGCACAGATTTTTTAGGAAGGGATTTGTTTTCGCGTTTGCTTTTTGCTCTAAGAAATTCTTTATTTATAGGAATTTGTAGTTCTTTTTTGTCTATTTGTTTTGCTATTTTTTATCTTTTGTGGGCTCGCTTATTTTTTTATGGTTTTTGGATGCGTATTTTGGAACTTTTTTTAGCATTTCCAGCTTTTTTACTGATGATGTTTTTTCAAAGCCTTATCCATATAAATATATTTTTAATAATTTTTTTGATTGCTTTAATGCATTGGTGTTTTATCGCTAAGGTCATTGAAAGCGAATTAAAAAGATTGGAAACTTTAGAATTTTATAAAGCAAGTATAGTGCTAGGCAGAACTTCGTTAAAGATTTTTTTTAAAGATCTTTTACCCGCTTTAAAATCCTTATTTTTTATACTTTTTATATTCAATATTATACATGCAATTGCCACAGAAGCAACTTTAAGTTTTTTTGGATTTGGTATAGAATTTCCAACTTTAGGGATTTTATTAAGCGAGTTTTCAAAGGCAGCTTTTGTAGGTGCTTGGTGGGTTATATTGTTTCCGCTTTTAACTCTTGTATCGTTATTTTTACCCCTTTTATGGTTGGGTAATTTTTTACAGGATCGATGGGGGATAAAATCTTGAGAGTTAAAAATTTAAGCATAAGTTTTAAAAATAAAGTTTTACTTCGAAATATCAATTTTATTTTAGAAAAAGGAAAAGTTTTAGCAATTACAGGGGAAAGTGGAATAGGAAAAAGCTTATTAGGTAAATCTTTGGTAAGACTTTTAGATTCTGATTTTCATATCAATGCAGACGAGTTTAATTTTAATGGAACTGAAATTCTAAAGCTAAACAAAAACAAACTTCGAAAATTCCGTTCCAAAGTGGGACTTGTTTTACAAGATAGTGAAGCGAGTCTTTATCCTTATTTGGATATAGGAAAATTATGTTCTTTGATCTTAAAAACTCATACAAATTTGAACCAAAAAGGGTACAAGCAATACGCTTTTTCTTATTTTGAAAGATTGGGATTTGAAAATTTGGATTTATTATGGCATTCTTATCCTTATGAGTTAAGTGTAGGTATGGCTAGAAGGGTTAGTTTGGCTTTGGCTTTATTAAACAAACCAGAAATCTTAATTTGTGATGAGGTTACCGCTTCATTAGATCTTGAAAATACTCAAAAGATGATTCAAATTTTAAAAGATCTAAAGAAAGATATAGCTCTAGTTTGTATCACTCATGATTTAAATTTAATTCGTTTTTTGGCTGATGAAGTTCTTATGTTAGAAAAAGATCAAGCAAATCTTTATACATTGGATGAATTTTTAGGAATTTATAATGCTTGAAGTGCGTCATTTGGCTAAGTTTTATGAGATAAAAAAGCATTGGTATTTAAAAAAAGAAAAATATTTAGTCTTTAAAGATATTAATTTTTCTTTAGAACAAGGTGAAAATTTGATGATTTTAGGCCAAAGTGGATCAGGGAAAAGTACCTTAGCAAGAATACTTTGTTTTTTGGAGAATCCTAGTGAAGGCGAAGTTTTATATCAAAAATCTAATCTACACTTACTTAGCAAGGAAAAACAAAGACTTTTAAGAAAAGAAATTCAGTATTGCTTTCAAGATCAAAAAATGGCTTTAAATCCTTATAAAAAAATCAAAGATTTAATACAGGATGGTTTAGAAAATTTTCATTTAAAAAAAGATAATGATTTGATTTTTGATTTTTTTGATAAGTTTCATTTAAAGCGACAAATTTTAGAACAAAAACCTTACGAGTTAAGTGGAGGAGAAGCGTCACGTATAGGACTTATACGTGCTTTAATTTTGAAGCCAAAATTGTTAATTTTAGATGAAATAACTTCAATGCTTGATATAAAAAATTCAAAAAAAATTTTGGGTTTTTTAAAAAATTATCAGCAAAAAAATAATCTTTCCTATGTTTTTATAACCCATCAAAAAGAGATATTTAATCAGTTTAAATATAAAAAAATTCAACTTTAATACAAATTTAACACAAATTTTTTTATTCTAAGTTTTAATATAGAAAATTTAGAGTAAAATACTTGTTTTAATTTCAAAAATTAAAGCAAATATTTTTATATAGAGTCAATCTGTAAATGTTAAAAAAGGAGAGCAAATGTCTCATATGGATGTAGCACACCCTTATTTTGGTATATTTTTAATGATAGTGCTTGCTAGTGTTATCTTTTTTGGGTTGGTTTTTTTAGCCTCAAAAATTGGCAATAATTTTGCTTCAAAAAATCGAAAGAAATTAGGACTCGGAATTTATGAATGCGGTCCTATACCTGTTAAACAAGCTAATAAAATCAATTCTCAATTTTTTATCATTGCTTTGATATTTATTCTTTTAGATATTGAAGTTGTATTTTTATTTCCTTGGGCTTTAATTTTCAAAGATTTAGGTTGGTTTGGTCTTTTAGAGGTATTAATTTTTATTTTACTTCTAGGAGTGGGTTTTTTATATGCATATAAAAAAGGAGCATTTACATGGCAGAGCATCAAGTAAATTATGCTAGCGGTTTACCAGTAGTCTTAACTAGTGTTGATAAGCTTGTTCAATGGGGTAGAAGTAACTCTTTGTGGGCTTTGTCTTATGGTTTGGCCTGTTGTGCTATAGAAATGATGGCGGCAGGAGGTTCAAGGTATGACTTTGACCGCTTTGGGACTATTTTTAGAGCTTCTCCGCGTCATAGCGAAGTGATGATCATTGCAGGAACTTTGAGTAAAAAACACGCTGAATTTACAAGAAGGCTTTACGATATGATGCCTGAGCCTAAATGGGTAATTTCTATGGGAAGTTGTGCGAATACCGGAGGTATGTTTAATACTTACTCCACAGTACAAGGAGTGGATCGTATCATACCTGTAGATATTTATGTTCCGGGTTGTTCTCCGCGTCCTGAAAGTTTTCAATTTGCTTTAATGATTTTACAGAAAAGAATTCGTAAAGAAAAAGCAAGTCGCAAAATTGCACCAAAAAGGTTGGTATAAAATGAGAAAATATACTAATAAAAAAGACGTTCAATTAAAAAATTACTATACGGACAGATTCTATCACGCTCCTCATACTGCAAAAAAGGAAGTAATTGAAAGTAGTTTCAAGCAAGACTATGAGATTTTAAAAACTCAAGTTAAAATTCTAAATTCTTTTGTAGAGCTTGATTTTTGGGTGATTCAAATCAATAAGGATGATAATATTAAAACTCTACAAGCACTTAAGGACTTAGGTTATATATCTTTTACTGAAGCAAGTGCTATTGATTTTGTCGCTTCTAAAAATGGTTTTGAAGTTTTTTATCAACTTTTAAATATTGATAAAAAATTAAGAGTAAGGGTTAAAACTTTTGTGGGTGTTAAAGAAAGACTGCAAAGTGTTACTAGTGTTTTTAAAGGAGCAAATTGGAGTGAAAGAGAAATTTATGATATGTATGGAGTTTTTATCATAAATCATCCTAATTTAAAGCGTATTTTAATGCCAGATGATTGGTATGGCCATCCGCTTTTAAAAACCTATCCTTTAAAAGGAGATGAGTTTGCACAATGGTATGAGATTGATAGAATCTTTGGGAAAGAATATCGCGAAGTTGTTGGGCCTGAACAAAGAGATCCTGGCTTTGTAGATGATAAAGATACTCTTAATTTTTCAAGAATTTATCATGAAACTACCAAGGGAGCTAATCCTAAAGAAATATCTTTCAAACAAGAATATCAGGAAGAAGAAGGTGTTGCTTTTGTCAAAAAAGTTAAACGTGATCAAGCAAAAATTTTAGAAAAAAGGCGTTAAAATGCAAATTCCTAGCAAGTTAAAACCTTATTATGAAAATATAGCTTTTGAGCAAGAAGACTCAAAAATGATTATTAATTTAGGGCCTCAGCACCCTTCAGCACACGGAAATTTGCGTCTTGTTTTAGAACTTGATGGTGAGCAAGTCGTTAAAGCACGTCCAACTATAGGTTATATGCATCGTGGTATGGAAAAAATGGCTGAAAATATGATCTATCAAGAATTTATTCCCACAACCGATAGAATGGATTATGTTGCGGCTTCTTCAAATAACTATGCTTATTGTGCTGCAGTTGAAAAATTATGTGGCCTAGAAATTCCACGACGTGCTCAAGTTATTCGTATGATACTATTAGAACTTAATCGTATAGGATCGCACTTACTTTGGCTTGCAACACACG
Source organism: Campylobacter aviculae (assembly GCF_005406215.1). Taxonomy (GTDB): domain Bacteria; phylum Campylobacterota; class Campylobacteria; order Campylobacterales; family Campylobacteraceae; genus Campylobacter_D; species Campylobacter_D aviculae. Next base: position 73,576 of record NZ_NXMA01000008.1, read on the forward strand.
CACTTGATATCGGAGCTATGACTGTATTTTTATATTGTTTTAGAGAAAGAGAATATGTTTTAGATTTGATTGAAAAATATTGCGGGGCAAGGCTTACACATTCTTCTATGAGAATTGGCGGAGTGATGCTTGATTTGCCTGAAGGCTTTTTGCAAGAACTTTTAGCTTTTTGTGATAAATTCCCTAAAGATATCGCTGATTATGAAGCTTTATTAGATGATAACCGAATTTGGCGTTTAAGAACTGAAAATGTTGGTGTGGTAACCAAAGAACAAGTTTTAAATTGGGGTTGTAGTGGAGTACTTTTAAGAGGAAGTGGAATTTGCTATGATATACGCAAAGAAGAACCTTATTTGCTGTATAATGAAGTGGATTTTGGTGTACCTTATGCAACTCAAGGCGATTCTTATGCAAGATATAAAGTTTATATGCAAGAATTCAGAGAAAGTCTTAAAATTTTAAGACAGTGTGCAGCTCTTTATAAGGATACGCCACCAGAAATTTTAGCCAATCATCCAGAATATGTAAGTGCTTCAAAAGAGCAAATTTTGACCCAAAATTACTCACTCATGCAACACTTTGTTTTAGTGACTCAAGGTTTAAAACCTCCAAAAGGTGAAGTTTATGTGCCTACTGAAAGTCCAAAAGGTGAGTTAGGGTTTTTTATCCATAGTGATGGAAGTGGAAGACCTTATCGTTTAAAAGCTAGAACTCCTAGCTATTGGCATTGTTCCTTTTTTGAAGAAATGTTAGTGGGAACGTATTTAGCGGATGTGGTTGCAATCATGGGTAATGTAAATATAGTTTTAGGTGAGATTGATCGATGAGAAGAGTAGATTTAAGAAAGAGTAAAACACTCTTTGAGGACTTAGCGCAAGTGATTAAAGAGGCGAAAGTTGGAGAAGTATTAGTAGTTCTTTTTGAAATCGGTGATTTTTCTGCCGTAGAAAAAAGTTTTTCTTTTGTAAAAGAAAATAAATGCGAACTTCTCAATTCTTTAAAATTTAATCAAGTTGATTGGACAATCGTAATCAAAAAGGAAAGTGTATGATTTATGAAAAGGCACTTTGTTTTTTAGATATGTTAAGCATTAAAAATAAAGATTTGTGTGCTCGGATTCAAGGGGAAAATATTAATATTTCTTGCTTAGAAGATAAGTCTTTAAAAGCTAAGTTTTATAAATGTGAAATTGCAAGTTTGAGTTTCGTTTTGGCTTTGCTTTGTAAAATGAGTGATGAAAATGCTTTTAAAGAGTTAGATGAGGGATATTTAAGCGCAGAATCTTGTTTGGGAGAAGAAGAGGCGAGCGATATACTTGAATTTTTAGAAAAAGCCAAATATTTAATTATTGATGAAAATATCAGCTTTTATAAAGATAGCGAAAATATCAAGTATTTTTTGAATTTTTTAAGCGTGAAATATAAACTTAAAATTTTAGATAGCAATGAAAAAGATTGTGATTTTAAAGACGCAAAATTAAATTCTTTAAAAGAACTTGATAATTATGATGGTTTAGTGCTTTTTAAGGCTAATTTAGAGGATAAAAATTTACATTGCTCAAAGCAATTTTTACAAATTTCAAAATGTAAAGATCAAAGTGAGGTAGAAATTTTAGCCAAAGATTTTAATCTTAAGACTACGCTTTGTTTAGATGAAAATTTACAAGGCACTATAGGCTTTTTAAATTATGAAAATTTTGGCTTTGATTTTACTCAAATTCGCATAAAGGAAGCAAAATGACAATTAAAATAAATGGTATAGATTGCGCCTTTGAAGAAGGCGAATATATCTTAAATGTAGCAAGAAGAAATGATATTTTCATTCCTGCAATTTGTTATTTAAGCGGCTGTAGTCCTACTTTGGCGTGTCGTATGTGTATGGTAGAGGCCGATGGTAAAAAAGTTTATTCTTGTAATACCAAAGCAAAAGATGGTATGGTTGTAGAGAGTGATTTGCAAAATTTATGGGATGAGAGAAATGAGATCATGCAGACTTATTGCATTAATCACCCATTAGAATGTGGAGTTTGTGATAAATCAGGAGAATGTGAGCTTCAAAATTTCACGCATAAATCTAGAGTAAATGTGCAAAAGCATTGGATAAAAGACACTCATAAACCACATAAACATTGGGGAATGATCAATTATGATCCTGCACTTTGTATAGTTTGCGAACGTTGTGTTACAGTTTGTAAGGATAAGATCGGCGAAAGTGCTTTGAAAACTGTTCCACGCGGAGGAGATACCGTAGATGCTGGTTTTAAAGAAACAATGGGAAAAGATGCTTATGCAATTTGGACTAAATTTCAAAAAAGTTTAATCGGTCCATCCAATGGTGAAAGTCTAAATTGTTCTTTTTGTGGAGAATGTACAAGTGTATGTCCAACGGGAGCTTTGATTGGATCTAGATTCCAATATACCTCTAATGCTTGGGAGCTTAAGAGAATTCCTGCTTCAAATCCGCATTCTAGTGATTGCGAGCTTATGTATTATGATATCAAACAAAGTGGGATTAGTGAACAAAAACCTAAAATTTATCGCGTGAGTAATGATTTTGCTTTTGCAACTTTAAATAAAGCCGCAAGGTTTGGTTTTGATACACAAAATGAAGCTACTAAAGATGAAAAAGCTTTTAATGAACTTGTAGCACTTTTTGAAAAAAATGAAATTAAAAATATAAAATTTAATAGTTTTATCACTAATGAAGAAGCGTTAATTTTGCAAAATCTTAAAAAGAAATTTGATCTCAATCTCATCAACGAAGAGGCTTTAAAATTCAAAGAATTTCTTAATGAATTTATAGAAAATTCAGGGGAAATATATAATGCTGTAAGCGATGATATCACTAAGAGTGATTTTTTAGTGGTTTTAGGGACTTTATTAAGATATGATGCTCCGACTTTAAGTTATAAAGTCAATAATTCTTTGGCGATGAATAAAGGTGCAGGACTTTATTTCCATCCTATAGGGGATTTGGGTGTTGAAAAATATTCTAAGAATTTTCTTTCATGTATCCATAAAAGTGGAGATGAAGAACAAATTTTATATTTCTTGCTTCAAAAATTTACTACAGATGAAAGCATAAAAGCTAGTTTGTCTGAATTTTTTATTAAAGAAAATAAAGAAGTTGAAGAAAGTATCAATGAAGAAGTGATTGAAAAAGTTGTAGAAAAAGATGAAGAAGGCAATGAAGTTGAAAAAGAAGTGAAAAAACTTGTTCCAAAAAAAATCAAAAAGAATATAGAGGTGCAGCGTTCTGTTTTTGCCAAAAATTTAGGTTTAGATGAAGACAAGCTTGAAGATTTATTGCTTAAAAAATCTAAATTTACTCTTATTGTGGGCAGTGATTTTTATTTCCATAAAAATGCTAAAAAACTTGCTAAGTTATTAGCACTAATACAAACAAGCACTCCTTTTAAAATTTTCTTAAATCCTACACATACCAATACTTTAGGTGTTGCAATGATTTGTGATTTGAGTACTGATAAAGCGGAAGGTAAAACTTTAGGCTATAATGAAAGAGGAGATTTTACATTTTCTTATGAAGAACACGCTAATCTGGCAAGTTCTAGTTTAAATCAACAGGAAGGAACATTTTTAAATTACGATAAAAGAGTAGTTCCAACAAACGCTGCTTTAGAATTCGGTGGATATTATTTAAATGATTTGGCTAATGCTTTAGGATTTGATCAAGAATATACTATCGGTTACACAAAAAGACTTCCTATGGACAAAGGTTTTTCTCCTGTTGAATTCGATAATTTGGAAAATTATTATACCAATGGCGGAGAATGTAAAAGGGGCTATCAACTCAATTTAGAGTGTTTTAAACAAAATGCAAAAAAAGAATTTTTGACACCAAGCTTTAGCGCCTTAGAACCAAAAGAAAATGAATTTTTGCTTTATAGTGCAAATCCTAGTTATCAATTTGGTAGATTTTCTAATCGTGCAAGTGCAATTAATGAGGTTATATTTGTTGGAATTAGTGAAAATTTAGCTAATGAAAAAGGTTTGAAAGACAAAGATCTTGTTAAGATCAGTATAAAAGATAAAGAATTGAGTTTGAGTGTGCGTATAGATAAAGATTTAAAAAATGGAGCTTATTTACCGTATTTTGATGAAAAACTTGATACTTTAAGTTTTTTTGATGAAAGATTTGTTTTAGCAAAAATACAGAAAATAGGAGCAAACAATGAGTGATTTTGCTTTTTTTGCCTTAGAAACTTTGATAAAATGTGTTATAGTAGTCGCGTTTTTTGCGACATTAGCAGGACTTGCAACCTATGCTGAAAGGAAGGTTTTAGCATATTTTCAACGTCGTATAGGACCTGATATGGTGGGACCTTTCGGGCTTATACAACTTGTTGCAGATATGATTAAACTTTTTACAAAAGAAGATATTATTCCTTCTAACTCGCAAAAAATTATATTTGCAATTGCGCCTCTTCTTGCGGCAATTTGTGCTTTTGTATCTTTAGCAGCCATTCCAATGTTACCTGAATTTACGCTGTTTGGACATACTATACAGCCTTTAATTTCTGATATTAATGTGGCCTTACTTTTCATTCTAGGAACTTCGGGACTTTGTTTTTATGCTATATTTTTAGGAGGGCTTTCAAGTAATAATAAATGGTCTATTTTGGGTGCGGCAAGAGGACTTGTTGCGATCATTTCTTATGAAAGCGTTGGAGCATTAGCGTTAATGGCTATTGTAATGCTTGTGGGTTCTTTTTCTTTGATAGATATCAATAATTATCAAAATGATGGGCTTTTTTCTTGGTTGATTTTTAAACAACCTTTAGCTTTTATACTTTTTGTTATAGCTCTTTTTATTGAGACAAATAGAACTCCGCTTTGTTTGACTGAAAATGATGCAGAAATTGTTGCTGGATATGGAACGGAATATTCTGGACTTCGTTGGGGTATGTTTTTCATCGGTGAATATGCTAGTATGATAGCAGGTGCTATTTTAATTTCTTTGCTATTTTTAGGAGGTTTTAATAGCTTTTGGATTATTCCTGGTTGGATTATGATGATATTAAAATCAGTTTTTATTTTCTTTTGGTATTTTTGGGCTAGAGCTGCTTTTCCTCAGTTACGTCCTGATCAGGTAATGAGAATGTGCTATTTAATTTTAATTCCTTTAGCGGTTTTAAATCTTTTAATTACTGCTTTAGCTGTGCTTTTATAGGAGTTTAAATGAAAAATTATTATTTGGTTGATGAGAACAGAAAAACACCTGTTACTGCTTGGCAAAAGATTTCACAAGCTTTAAAAAGAAGTATCAAACTTGAACTTTTCGTGGGTTTATGGGTGGTAATGCGTGAAATGCTTAAGCGAAACAATAGTGCCACTATAAAATATCCCCTAGAAAAACTCCAGCTTGATAATCGTTATCGTGCCGTACATAGGCTTATGCGTTTTATAGAAAGTGAAAATGAACGTTGCATAGGTTGTGGACTTTGTGAAAAAATTTGCATCAGTAATTGTATAAGAATGGAAACTTCTTTAGATGAAGATGGGCGTAAAAAAGTTGGCAATTATAGTATCAATTTGGGACGTTGTATTTATTGTGGATTTTGTGCTGAAGTATGTCCGGAGCTTGCTATAGTTCATGGTTTAGAGTATGAAAATGCAGCCGAACAAAGATCTTATTTTGGCTATAAGCAGGATTTTTTAACGCCTATAGATAAACTTAAAAATCAAGTGGAATTTGAAGGTGCAGGAAGTCTTAGAAAAGATGCGGATTTATTGGTTAAAAAAACGCCTAATTACTATGATGTATTGCAAAATAAGAATTTAGAAACACAAGATCAAAATTCACAAGGAGAAGTCAAATGATAGAAACTTTAGCCTTTGTATTTTTTAGCGTAGCAGTTTTAGGATTTTTCTTAATAGCGGTTTTAAGCAAAACTATGCTTTATTCACTCTCTGCTTTAGCTGGAGGAATGGTATTTTTATCAGGTTTTTACTTCTTGTTAGATGCAGAATTTTTGGGTGCAATACAAATTATTGTTTATGGTGGAGCTGTACTCGGAATATATAGTTTTGCTATGATGTTTTTTGATGCTTCTAAAGAATTTAAAGAAAAAATAAAAGCTAAAAAAAGTTTTTTCATTTTAGTTATTTTGAGCACAATTCTTCTTTTATTTACACTCTTAGGGTTTAAATATGAAAGCGTAACTACAGATTTGCCTTTAAGCGATCCGGCTTTGTATGATTATAATAAGCAACTTGCTTTAGTTGTTTTCTCAAAATATCTTTTAGGATTTGAATTTATAGCTATTTTACTTTTAATTGCTTTAATTTGTGCCATCGTCCTTACTCATAAAGGACTTGTAAAGGAAAAACAATGATAGAAAAATATTTTTTTATAGCTATTTTGATGTTTGTTATAGGGCTTGTTGGAATTTTGAAAAGGCAAAATCTTATTATGTTATTTATTTCGAGTGAAATTTTACTTAATGCCGCAAATTTAGCTTTAATAGCAGCTTCAAAAATGCATCAAGATTTAAATGGTCAAGTTTTTGCACTTTTTGTCATAGGTGTTGCAGCTTGTGAGGTAGCTGTTGGGGTTGCTTTATGTGTGCTTTGGTATAGAAAAAAAGGCACTTTAGAATTAAAAAGTTTAAAAGAGGAGGTTTGATATGCAAAGCTTAGCTTTAATTTCATTTTTTAGTCCTTTTGTAGCTTTTTTATTTGCAAGTTGTTTTGCTTTAAGTCAAAGAAAAATTTTTGTAGGTTATATATGTGCTATACTTATAGGAATAGGAACATTTTGTTCTTTATATCTGCTTTTTAGCAATGCTAGTTTTAATTTAAGTTTGTTTGAATGGTTTGTAGGAGTAAATTTCGGTTTTAATATAGATGTTATTTCTCTTACAATGATGAGTGTGGTTGGCGTTGTAGCTACTTGTGTCCACTTTTATAGTATATTTTATATGGCTCATGATGAAGGATTTAATAAATTTTTTGCTTATTTAGGACTTTTTGTATTCTCTATGCTTTTTTTAGTAATGAGTGATAATTTTTTAGGTCTTTTTGTAGGCTGGGAAGGTGTTGGACTTTGTTCTTGGCTTTTAATAGGTTTTTGGTATAAAAATAATACTTATTCTTTTGCAGCTAATGAAGCTTTTATCATGAATAGAGTTGCTGACTTGGGTATGCTTTTAGGTATTTTTTGGCTTTATATTCAAGCTGGAACTTTAAAATACGATGAAGTCTTTTCAATGGCTCAAAATTTAGATCACAACGCCTTAATTTTAATAGCAAGTTGTTTGTTTATCGGGGCTATGGGAAAATCTGCACAATTTCCTTTTCATACCTGGCTTGCCGATGCAATGGCAGGACCTACTCCTGTTTCAGCTTTAATCCACGCTGCAACTATGGTTACAGCTGGAGTTTATTTGGTGATTAGAGCGGGAGAAATTTATTCTTTAGTTCCTGAAGTTTCTTATTTTATAGCTATACTTGGAGCTTTTGTTGCTATATTTGCTGCTTCCATGGCTTTGGTTGCAAGAGATTTAAAACGTATTATAGCTTATTCTACCTTATCTCAACTCGGATACATGTTTGTAGCAGCAGGACTTGGGGCTTATGGTATAGCCTTATTTCATTTAGCAACACACGCTTTCTTTAAATCTTTATTGTTTTTAGGCGCTGGAAATGTAATGCATGCTATGAATGATAATTTAGATATTAAAAAAATGGGCGGACTTTTTAAATCTTTGAAAATAACTGCTATTTTCATGACTATAGGTTCTTTAGCTTTGGTAGGAATTTATCCTTTCGCAGGATTTTTCTCAAAAGATTTGATTTTAGGATATTCTTTTATTACCCATCATCACGGAATATTTTTAGTGCTTTTAATTGCAGCCTTTATGACAGCTTTTTATAGTTTTAGACTTTTAATGCTTGTATTTTTTACTGATGCAAGACATAGTGATCATCCGCATGAAGCAAGCAAAATAGCACTTTTAGCTATGACTCCTTTGATGATTTTGGCTATTATTGCAGGATTATTTGAACATCATTTCTTTGAATATATTAGTTCCAAACTTGTATTTATAGATGCTCAAAATCAAATTGTTGTTATTTGTGCAAGTCTTGCAGGAGTTTTGGGAATGATTTTAGCAATTCTCGCTTATAAATATGCTTGGTTTAAGGCAAGTATTGAAGAGAATAAAATCCATAAACTTTTAAGCAATGATTATTTTATACCGCATTTTTATCATAAATTTATAGTAGCTAAATATGAAAGTTTATGTGCTGTGCTAAAGCATTGTGATATTTTCATTTTGGATGCAATAATAGAAAAAATTTCTTTTTGTTGCAATTTTATTTCTCAAAAAATGATTATGCCAAATAGTTTAAATTTAATGTTAAGATTTTTAGTCGCTGGTTTTGTAATTTTACTTATTTTAGTATGGGTGGTGTAAAATGCTAAATTGTCTGATTTTTTTTCCTTTAGTTGCCGGTCTTGTAATTCTTATTTTAAATCGAGGTGGTATAAAAGTTTTCAGTGTTATAGCAAGTTTAATTGTACTCGGTTTGAATATTAAAATTTTTTTAGATTTTTTGAATGGGATTGATTTTGAATATCAGCTTTTTTTTAAGATAGCTAATTTTTTCACTTATCATGTAGGAGTTAATAGCATTTCTTTAACTTTAATGCTTTTAAGCTCTTTGATGATATTTTTAAGCTTTTTATTTTTGAAAATTGAACAAAAAGCAATGGTTTCTTGTATATTCTTTTTAGAATTTGCTATTATGGGATTATTTTCATCTCTTGATGGCTTACTTTTTTATATATTTTGGGAATTTTCTCTTTTACCTTTGCTTTATATAATGGGTGTTTATGGTAAAGATTATAGAGCAGGAATTAAATTTTTCATTTATGCTTTTGCTGGTTCTATTTTAATGCTTCTAGCTTTAATTTATCAAGCTTATGTAACTTATAAACTCTTAAATATTTTTACTTTTGATTTAGAAATTTGGAAAAATAATGCTTCTGCTGTTAGTTTCAATGAGCAGCTTTTACTTTTTGGAGCATTTTTTATTGCTTTTGCAATCAAATCTCCTCTTTTTCCATTTCATACTTGGGCACCAAAAGTCTATGCAAATTCGCCTATTTTAGTTTCTGTGATGCTTGTTGCTTTCAAAATGGCTCCTTTTGGTTTTTTACATTTTTGCTTACCGCTTTTTCCAGATGCGAGCGTGTATTTTATGCCTTTGATCGCAGCTTTGTGTATTGTAAGTATAATTTACAATGCTTTAATTGCTTATCGTGCTAATAATTTAAAAGAGTTAATCGCCTATAGTTCCATTTCTCATATAGGGGTGATGATTTTAGGAATTTTTTCTTTTAATACTTTAGGAATTACCGGAGCTACTTTTTACATGTTTGCGCATGGTTTAGTTACAGGAAGTTTGTTTTTAATGGCCGAGCTTTTATATAAAAAATATAAAACTCTTGAAATTTCTTATTATCATTCTTTAGCATATAAAGCACCATTATTTTCTATTTTCTTTACCTTAATTTTACTTGCTAGTATCTCTTTGCCTCTTACAATATCTTTTGTTGGGGAATTTTTAGTGCTTTTAGGGGTAGCAAAAGTGAGTTTGCTTTATGCGCTTTTAGCAGGACTAGTCATCATACTTGGAGCAATTTATATGTTAGCAGTATTTAGAAAAATGTTTTTTATGCAAAAAGAAATGTATATAGAAGGGTTTTCTTTACATACTAGAGAGACTTTAACTCTTGTTTTAGTTGCGGTTTTAATTTTTTGTTTAGGTATAATGCCTAAAATTTTCTTAGAGCCTTTAGAAAAAAATGCAAATTCTATTATTGAAATCATGAATATAAGAGCTATAAATACAGAAACTACTGATTTTTTAAATTATATAAAAGGAGAAAATAATGTTAGATAATATTGGCAATTTAAATATCTCTTTATCTTATCCTTTTTTATTTTTAATTCTTGTTGCAATTGTTCTTTTGCTTTGTTCTGCTTTTTGGAAATTCCATAGAACTTTTTATATAGCTACTTGTTCTTTGTCTTTAATTGTCAGTACTTTTTTAATCTTAAATAATGTTGACGAACAAGGGCTAGGATTTAAAAAAGCGTTTCTGGGTACTTTAAATAATGATATAGTATCATTTTACGCTTCTTTGGTGATTTTGTGTTTTTCATTTTTATATCTTTTAATGCAAAAAGATGAGGACAAGGGTGAATTCTATAGCTTATTTATGTTTATGGTGTCTAGCTTGTTACTTATGGTTTCAAGTTCGAATTTAATTTTAATTTTTATTGGACTTGAGGCATCATCTCTTGCTCTTTATACTCTGATAGCAATGCGTGGAACGAACAATGCGGTTTCTAGTGCCATTAAATATTTCAGTGTTGCTGCAGTAGGATCTGGATTTTTTGTTATGGCATCAGCTTTAATTTACATGAAAACCGGAACTTTAGATTTGGATTCAAAATTAGCTTTAGAAAAAGATCCTTTAATTTTAACTGCGGGAGTTATGATTTTTGTTTTATGTGCTATAAAACTTTCTTTAGCTCCTTTTCATTTTTGGTTAAAAGATGTGTATTTTGCAGCTCATTCAAATTTGGCAGCCTTTATTTCAGTAGTTCCAAAAATAGCAATGTTTGTTGTTGTTGTAAGACTTTTTGAATTTTTAAATTATTTGGATTTTGAAAGTATTATCGGTGTCTTGGCAATATTTTCTATGTTGGCTGCTGCTATTGCAGCTTTAAGTCAAAAAGATGCAAAAAAAGTGTTTGCCTATAGCTCTGTAGTGCATTCTAGTTTTGTTTTAGCTGCTTGCATACCTTTGCTTAGTGTAAAAGATGATATTTTAAATCCTATATTTATTTATTGGACTTTTTTCAGTTTTGCAAATTACGGAGTTTTTTTAATTCTTAGCACATTTAAATCAAGTTCGTTTGATGAATTTAATGCTTTATTAACAAAAAAACCTTTAATTGCCCTATCACTTACCTTTTGTGTGCTTTCTCTCGCAGGAATTCCACCATTTGGGGCATTTTGGGGAAAGGTGATTGTGTTGAAGACTTTGATTACAACTGATTATTGGTATTTGGCTATTTTTATGGCTTTGGCCTCAGTATTAATGCTTTATTCTTATTTAAAAATAGTTATCCATGCTTTGTTTATCAAGACAGAACCTAAAGTTTGTGTCCAATTAAATTTTATACAGAGTTTTATTTTAGCTCTTTGTACTCTAATAAGCATTTTTGCTTTATTTTTGTTATTTAAAATATAATATAATGACTTTATGAGAATTATATTTTTAGTTTTATTAAATGTTTATACTCTTTTTTCTTTTGAATTAACTCTAAATACAGGCCGCGAAAATAATCAAACTTTCGCGGTTTTACATGTTAAAAATGATTTAGATTTTACTTGCCAAAAAAATACTATTGAAGATAAAATGCATTTTGAGTGTGATATTGCTGGTGTTGTAGATAATAAGTTAAATGATCAAAGTTTTTCTACTTTTGATTTAAAGTTTATCAAAAACCCACAAAAAATTAAAATGATTATTCTACCTAAAACAGACGCAAAAATGTTTGATTCTTCGCAAAATATATATATAGATAAAGAGTTAAGTTTATCAAATACACATAAAAGCAAAAATTTTACTTTTGTTTTTACTCCGGAATTAATCCAACCAAAAAATTATGATGGAATTAATTTTAATATCAATTTTCCCCATGAAAGCTTACCTTATATTGGAGCACTCGATTTAAATTCCAATCCAGTTATCATCCCTCAAAGTGCAGATATTAATACATATTTGCGTGTTAAAAGTGAATATGATAAGGGCAATTATGCACAAGTAGCAATTGATACAGACAATGCTATTCAACGTTATCGAAATAGTATTTTTATGAGTGAATTTATACTTTATAAACTTAGAGCCCAAAACCAACTTTATACTCAAGATCCAAATGTTAGAGATAGAAAAATTTTAGATAAAATGATTTTGGATGCTAAAAATTGGACTCGCACTTTTACAAGTGATAGAAATTTTTTTGAAGTTTCTTATATTATGCTAAGAACTTATATTGCTTTATCACAGCCTTCTAATATAGAATATATGATGTCTATTTTAAATAATGAACCAAATAATTATTTTTCTCAACTCGCAAAACTTGATTATGCTGATTATCTTTATAGCTTAAGAGAAAGGGGAAGGGCTATAGATATTTATGAAAATACCTATTTTAATACTAAAAACTTGGATTTAGCGGCAAGAGCTGCAATGAGTTTGGCAAAAGATTTTCTTTTAAATAACAGAATAAGCATGGCTTTACAATATATAAATACTATATTAAAAGCCAATCCAGAATACTTTGGCAAGGATGTGTTTAGATCTTTAGAGCTTGCTAAACTTTTTGATCAGAATAAACAATATGAAATCAGTGCGAATATTTATCAAAATATCTTAAACAATATAACACAAATTGATAAAAACTATGAAGAAACTTTAAAAAGTTTGGCTTTAAGTCTATCTAAAACTCAAAAAATAGATGAAGCTAAAAAATATTTGGATTTATATCTAAATAAATATTTAGATGATGGAAAATACACAGATGAAATTAAAAAAGCCAATGATGAAGTTTCCTTTTCTTTGGATGATAGTAATGCGACTTTATTACACAAACGTTATTTAATGTTAATGAAAGAATACTCACAAAAAGATGAAAATATAGTTAATAAAGCTTTAGAAAAGGATATTGAGCTTTATTATAAAGAAGGAAATTTGAATGCGGTTTTGGCGTATAAAAAACAAATTGAAGATAAAAAACTGCAAAATGCTTCTAAGATACTAGAAAATGTGGCCATTGATATTTTAAATAAAGATTTAAAATCAGACAATTGTATCAATGCTGTAAATACTTTTATACAATTTAAATCTTATGAAATAGGGCAAAAAATAGAGAATAAAAAACAAATGCTAAATTGTTTTATCAGAACTTCTAAATTAGAACAAGCTATTGAATATGCGGATAAAAATTATAATGAAGATCCTATATTTTATGGTTTACAAAAGGCTTCAATGCTTTATGATAATAAACAATACAAGCAGGTTTTGAAAATTGCTAAAGATATAGCTAGCTCAAGAATATTAAAAAGTGATGAGGAAAATTTTAAAGCTTACTATTTGCAATTTTTATCTTATTTAAAAACAAATGAATACAATCAAGCTATGAAAATTTTAAAGATTTTGGAAAGTTTTCCTATGAATTTTACTATGGTTGAAGCCTATGATACTTTAGTGTCTTACGCAGATGATCATAAAATGCAAACAACTATTTTAACTTATGCTCCAAAAGCTATTGATTATCAAAATTTAAAAGGAATCAATCTTTACAGTCCAAATATTGAATTCATCTATCTAGATGCATTAGATAAAACAAATCAAAATGAAAAATCTTTAGAGGTGTTGGTTGATTTATTAAAATTAAAGCTCTCCGATGAGGATAGAGCAAGAGCTTTATATATTCAAAGTTTAATCTATGAAAAAATGAAAAATACCCAGGCTGAAAAAGAAAGCTTGGAACAATGCTTGAAACTCAAACCTTCAAATTGGCAAAATTTATGTCGTGATAAAAATCAGATTGTAAAATAAATATTCTATTATTTAATTCTTCAACATTAACAAATTGATTTTTAAGCCATCAGTTGAAAAACATATTTATTAATTAAATATTAAATATATTAATAATAAAATGCAGTATTGTTAAATTTTTATTAAGGAGCTGCAATGAAGAAAATTTTAACTTCTTTATTTGTTTTAGCGACATTTTCATTGGCTAAAAATATCGTCTATAGTGATGAAATCATATCTTTATACCTTCACCAAAATGATACCAAAGTCGTTGGAAGGTTGCTTCCTACAAATGCTTTTGAAATTTTAGAAGAACAAAATGCAAAAGTATTGGTTAAAATCAATGGTTACCTCAATCCAAAATCTCCTTCTGTGATTTATTTTAATAACTCTCAAAGGATTATAGTGGCGGCATTTTCTAAAAATATTAAATTAAATTTTTCTCAAATAAAAAAGGGAAAAAATGGAAAATGGGATAAGGTAAGTATTAAAATTTGGGCAGATAAAAAAGATTTTTTTAAAGATAATAAAAAAATGTTAAGTCGTGCTAAAGAACTTTTTTCTAATAATTGCGGAATTTGTCATGCCTTGCATTCCGAAAAAGAATTCAGTGCCAATGCTTGGCCAGCAGTGTTTAAATCTATGGTTAATAGAACTGGTATTGATAAAAAGGATCAATGGTTGATTATAGAATATTTGCAAAAAAATGCAAAAGATTTTAAAATAAAATAGTAAGGAATTGTTATGCTAGATAGAAGAAAATTTTTAAAAATCGGTGCAACTTTAAGTGCTTTACCACTCATCCCATCTTTTGCTATGGGAAAAAATATTGAAGCCTCTAAAGTGAGTCTTGGGTTTGTGAAAAATGGAGAAGTGATTACAGCAGCACATTGGGGAATTTTAAAACTCACTATCAAAAATGGCAAAGTTGTTAAAAGTGAGCCTTGGGAAAAAATAACAAAAATGGACAATCCTTTACAACATTATACTCCAGATATGATTTATAAATGTCGTGTAAAATATCCTTATGTCCGCAAATCCTACCTTGAAAATCCAGATCATCCAAAACCAGAACTTCGCGGAAAAGAAGAATTTGTTCGCGTAAGTTATGACGAGGCTATAAAACTTATTGCTAAAGAGCTTAAAAAAACAAGAAATATGAAAGGCACAAGTGCAATTTTTGGTGGAAGTTATGGTTGGAAATCTAGCGGAAATATGCAAAATTCTCGTATCTTACTCCAAAGATTTTTAAATGTAACAGGTGGATTTGTAGGGGTTACAGGAGATTATTCTACTGGAGCATCGCAAATTATTATGCCTTATGTGGTAGGTTCTATTGAGGTTTATGAACAGCAAACCTCTTGGGAAAATATTTTAAAGCATTCTAAATATGTTGTGATTTGGGGTGCTGATCCACTTTCTACCTTACGTATTGCTTGGACTTCTACTGATCAAAGAGGTTTGGCTTATTTTGAAAAATTACAAAAAAGTAAAATTAAAGTAATTTGCATTGATCCTGTAAAAACAGAGACTGCTAAATTTTTAAATGCTAAATGGATCTCTCCGCGTCCAAATACCGATGTAGCTTTAATGATGGGAATGGCAAGTCATTTAATTGCTAAGAAAAAAGTTAATTATGAATTTTTACAAAATTATACCACCGGTTTTGATCAATTTAAAGCTTATTTGGATGGTCAAGAAGATGGGGTAAAAAAAGATGTTAAATGGGCGAGTCAAATTTGTGGCATAGATGAAAAAACGATTAAAAATTTAGCAGAAATTTTTTATGATAATCCAACTATGATAATGAGTGGATGGGGTATGCAAAGAGCACATCATGGAGAACAACCTCATTGGATGCTTGTTACTTTATGCTGCATGCTTGGACAAATCGGAACTAAAGGGGGTGGCTTTGGTTTAAGCTATCATTATAGTAATGGCGGTGTTCCAACTTGCAAAGGCGGAGTCATAGGCGGTATAAGTGCTGGAGAATTAGGGATTTGGAAAAATGGTAAATTTAAGGGTTTAGCGAAGTCAAATCAAACAGCCAAAGGTGCTGAATGGTTGCAAAATTCCGCAAAATATTCTTTTCCAGTAGCTAGAATTGCTGATGCACTTTTAAATCCAGGTAAGACTATAGATCATAATGGAAGCAAGATCACTTATCCAGATATTGATTTTATTTATTGGGTTGGTGGAAATCCACTTGTTCATCATCAAGATACTAATACTAATGTCAAAGCTTGGAGAAAACCGAGAACTATAGTTGTCAATGAAATTTACTGGACGCCAACTGCAAAAATGGCAGATATCATTATGCCTACAACTTCATCTTATGAAAGAGATGATATCACCATGACAGGCGATTATTCTAATATGCATATAGTTCCTATGAAACAAGCTGTTGAGCCTATTGCGGAAAGCAAAGATGATTACGTGATTTTTTCTGATATTTGTAAAGTGTATGGAAAAGATGTTTTTAATGCTTATACTCAAAATGGCAAAAAAGCTAAAGATTTGATCAAAGAATATTACAATAGTGCTTTAAAGCAGACTCAAAATTTTGGAGAAGCTTTTGCAACACCTATGCCAAGTTTTGAAGAATTTTGGGCAAAAAATAAACCGATTACTTTTGAATCTTCTATGGAAAGTTCAGAATGGACTCGTTTTACGGATTTTATAGAAGATCCTATTTTAAATACCTTAGGAACTGATTCTGGACTCATAGAAATTTATTCTGAAACGATTAAAAAATACAATTATGATGATTGTAAAGCGCATCCTACTTGGTTTGAACCGATTGAATGGCTTGGAAATGCAAACGAGCAAACACCGTTTCATTTGATAACAAGTCATCCAAGAAATCGTTTACATTCTCAGCTTTGTCATACAAGCTTAAGAGATACCTATGCTGTCAAAGATAGAGAACCTATACTTATAAATTCTAAAGACGCTAAAAAGCTCGGAATTAAAAATGGCGATATAGTCCGCGTATTTAACAAACGCGGTGAAGTGTTAGCAGGGGCTGTTGTTAGCAAGGATATCATGCAAGGTGTTGTAAGACTTTGTGAAGGAGGTTGGTATGATCCGGATGAAAATGGGCTTTGTAAATACGGAAATGCAAATGTATTAACTATAGATATGCCAACTTCAAAACTTGCAAATGGAAATATTTCGCATACAGGACTTGTCGGTATTGAAAAATTTACACAAAAAATTCCTTCCATAACTGCATTTAAGGAGCCAAAAATTTTATAATATTTTATTTATTTTTTTGTTATAATCAATAAAAATTAAATTTTATTTAGGAGTAAGTTTATGCAAGATAAATCAAAAAAATCTTTTAAGGTTTCTACAAAATTAACCTTAATTGTTGGTTTTTTTATTCTTTTAGTTTTGGCAATAACCACTATAGTTAGTTATCAGCAATCAAAATCAACCGCTTTTGAATTATTGCAAGATACCCAGTTGAAAACTATGGATGATGTAAAAGTTTCTTTTGATGCTTACGCTTCAATGAAAAGAAGAATTATCGATGTTTTGGCTAAAAATCTTAATGACAATCCAAATATGTCTATGTCAGATATTTTAGTTATGCTTGAAGTTATAAAACATTCTACAGAATTTGATGCTGTTTATATAGGTTATGAAGATACTGGAAAACTTATCATGTCTGATGGAACAATTTTAGATTCTGCAAAAGGATATGATGCAAGAAATGCAAATTGGTATAAACAAGCAAAGCAAGCCGGAAAATTAATCGTTACAAGACCTTATAAATCTGTTACGGATGGGAAAATAAATTTAGCTTATGCTGTTCCCTTGTATAAAGATGGAAAGCTTATAGGTGTTGTTGGAGCAGATTATAATGTAGAAAAATTTTCACATGACGTGTTAGCTAGTGGCAAATCTGCACATTCTTATGCTAGTGTTTATGATGTAGATGGAAACATAGCATTTAATGAAGATCAAACAAAACTTTTAACAAAAAATACTTTAAGTATTAACATTCAAAAAACTTTAGCCCAAGATTCAAAGTTGTTAGATCCAAATGTAAGAGATACTTTATTTTTTGCAGATAATGATAAGGGTGAAACTCAAGCTATTATGTGCAATCCGTCAAGCATAAATCCTATATATAGAATTTGTAGCGTTGTCAATAAAAAAACTTATGATAGCATTATTGATAAAATTTTCTACAGTCAAATTATAGTGGGCATTATAGCTTTAGCGATTACCCTCATCCTAATCAGAATCTTAATCTCAAGAGGTCTCTCCCCACTCACCACCATCCAAAGTGGTCTTAACTCATTCTTTGATTTCATCAATCATAAAA
>NZ_NXMA01000009.1 GCF_005406215.1 Campylobacter aviculae
AGTATTTATCTTTTATGATATTTTTTATCTTATTAATTTAATCTTTTATTCTTATTTATATGGTTTAGTGTTTTTGGATTTAATGTTATTGTTAGGTTTGCTTGGTTGTTTATATAGGTTAATTTGTTTTTCTATATAGGGTTTAGGTTTTTAATTTAGTAGTTAGTTTATATAGAATTGGTTAAACTGTTTTTAGTAGATATTGTTAAAGTTTTGTTTGGATAAAACTTAGATTTTTGAAGTTAAAAAAATACAAGTTAAATTTGACAATTGAAATTGTTTATTAATTATATGACATTAATTTTAAATAGTGGGAATATTTGTACTAATAAGGAAAATAGTTTTTATCTATATTCGAGTCGTTTAATAATCTTTTATAAATCTTAGTGTTTATGTATATAAAAGGATGAAAATTTTGTAATATTTAGATATAAAACGATATGGTAAGTTTAGAGACATTTAGAGAGTTTTAAGGCATGTGATAGTCAAGTATTAAAACAGTGCAACTTAAGACTTTGCAGTTTACTGTTAGATTTGGTATTGGGCGAATATTAAAAATGTTCCAATTTTATATATGTTTTGTTATATTGATACTATAGAAATTATTACAAAAATATAAGATTTTAATTTCTAGCATGATGATTATTTTATGATTATTTATGTATCAATGATAGAGCTTTTTAGTTGGGGTTATGTTTAAAGATAGTATAATATTACTCTAGTTTTTGGCAAATAGAGATTTTAGGGAGTTTAAAACGCATTTACAGTTTGGGTATGGAACTCATCATTGTATAGGCAGGAATCTGGCTGAACTTGAAATTAGGATTTTATTACAAGAAATTCTTGTGATATTCCTCATATAGCTCTTTATACAAGAGAGGAAGTGCAATGGGATAATGGCGTGATTTTACACCGCCCTTGTAATCTTCCTATTATCATTATCAATTTTTATTAAAAAGGAGATTTCTATGAAAAATAGTAAATATTTAATGCTCTTTACTATCTTACTTGCTGTTTTTGTTGTGCCAAGCTCTATTTCAGGTACTGCTATTGCTTTGCCTTTCATCGCTCAAGAGTTAGGAAAAGAGGCGAGTACCTTGCAATGGGTCGTGAATGCATTTAATTTGTTCTTTGCTAGTTTTACGCTTATTTGGGGAGCAATGGCAGATAAATTTGGGGCAAAAAAATGTCTTTTGCTTGGTGTGTTTGTTTATGTGCTTGGTTCTTTGCTCTCTATTATTGCATGGGATTTGTTGTTGCTAGATATAGCACGTGCTTTGGCAGGCATTGGTGGAGCAAGTGTCTTTGCAAGCGGAGCAAGTTTGCTTATTAGGAATTTTGAGGAAAAAGAAAGAGCTAAAGCCTTTGCCTTCTTTGGGACAACAGCTGGGCTTGGAATAACCTTTGGACCAACTATTTCTGGACTGCTTATTGATATTTTTGCCAATACTTTCATAGGAGATATGCTTATTTCTTATCGTGCTATTTTTGCCTTTCATTTTATTATCCTAGCCCTTGTATTGCTTTTAGGGCCAGCTTTACCAAAGGATAGTTCTAATGAGTTATCAAAAAATCCTTTTGATATCCTCGGTGCATTCCTTTTTGTGGTATCTCTCTTTTCTTTTATGGCATTTATTACTTCTTTAGCCTATTTTGATAATCAAACCCTTATTGCATTGATTATATTTGTTGTTTGTGGAGGCTTGTTTATAAGACAACAAAAATCTTTCCATACAAAGGGCTTACCCCCACTTCTTGATTTAGAAGTGCTTAAGAATAAAAGATTTTTCGGTTTTAGTCTTGTTACTGTAATTGCTGGTTTTAGCTTTGTGGTGCTTTTGACTTATTTTCCAAGCTTTTTACAAGCGGTTTGGGGTTTTAGTGCTTCTTCCTCAGGATTATTTATGCTTGCTCTTACTACTCCTATGCTTTTTTGCCCTCTTCTTGTTGCAAAGATGTTAAATTCTGGATGGGACACAAAAAAGCTTGCCCTTATGATGTCACTTTTAATGAGTTTCGGACTGACTATTTTGGCCGTGATCTTGTATTTCCTCCCAATGCAATGGCAAATATTACTCGTAATGTTACTTTTGTTTATTACTGGCGTGGGAATGGGCCTACACGCTGGAGGGATTGATAACTTAGCTTTAAGTAGTGTAGATTCTGCTAAAGCGGGACTTGCTGCTGGTGTGCTTAATTCTTGTAGATTAGGGAGTGAGACTATTGGGGTGGCATTGTATGGTGCATTATTGTTCTTCTTTGTAAGTATAAGTACCTCTTTTTTGGGTATTAGTGTAGGAGATATTAATGCGATTGTTTCAGGGAATACAACAGATATCACTGAAGGGACTAAAAGCTATCTTTATGCTTTTTGTGCGACATTAGCTATTTTGGGAGTATTGTGTTTAGCGCTCAGTGCTTATGTGTGGAGATTGTTAAAGCAAAAGCAATAAATTTTAAAAATTTGTAATTTTTATCATTATATATCATCACATCCAAAATGTTCGTGTACAATTTTAGCTAAAGTATTTTTTCTTATATCATAGAAACACTTTGTTATATCTTGAAAAACTAAGGGAGTACTCACCTTAAAAAAATTAGTTTATTGTAGATTTGTTAGTTTTTATGATACTATAATTGCTTTAATTGGTTCTTGATCTTTTATTATGGTTATTTGGCAAGCAATTTAAATTATTTTTGTGATTTACAATTTTAAACATTTTTTGAGTAGTACTTTGGTAATAATATTTTTATAGATTATAGGAATTAATATGAATACTATAATTAGAATTAGCTTTTTAATTACAATGTTTAAGTATAAAATAATAAATTTTATTTTATCTAAACCTTAATATTCACACTTCTATGTTTAGTTTTAGTTTTAGAACTTAATTTACTAAGATGATTGGTATTAGAGTTGGAATTGTTATCATTGGAATTAGAACTATCATTGTTATTTGTATTGTTATTATCTATTTTTACATTAAAAAGAATTTCTAATTCTTTTGCTAAATCAAATTTATTTTCAAGAAGTTTTTTTATGAGTTCATTGGTATCTTTACTTTGATAGGTTTCTTTGTTTTTACTTTCTGCTTGGATGGGTTTAAAGGGTTTTTGAGTATTGTCATCTTGTGTTTTTTTATCTTGGATATTTTGTTGTGTAGTTATGCTTGAAATATTATTATTTTGGTTTTTAGTATTATTTTTTACCCATTCTTGGACGGCTTGTTTAAAATCTTCTACATTTGTATATTTATATGTTAAACTTTCATAATCCAACAATTTCTTAAATAATTCATTAATTGAACTAGGATCATTTAATACAAGAGTAGAATTACTGATATTAGGGTTGTTAGCAAAGTTATTTAAATCTCGTACCTCTTCTATGCTCATATTTTTATCATAACCATTGAGTTTTCCTGCTATGGTTGTTTCTCCTTCTATAAGAGAGTTTTGTCCCATCATACCTGAAAAAAATGCCATTAATACACCACCTTTGCTTATAGTGCCATCATGATTTTTATAAAAATTTTCTCCTATATCTGTCTTTAAATTACTTGAAGCAAATATATTATCATTTTTTTTAATATAACCATTTGGATCACTATCTTGCCAACTTGGAAAACTTAAAGAGTGTTCTATAGGGTTTTCATAAATTGGGAGATTATCGGCCTTTAAGGCGTTTTCAAATTCTTCTTTAGTGCGATAAATATTTATTATTTGTAATGTTTTTTTATTGAAATCAAATCCTAAAGGAATTTTATTTATATCTTGGGTTGTAAAATTTCCGTTCGGCTCATCAATAAGTTGTGAAAAAACTTTGTAAGCATTTCCTATGGTTTTAGCTATATTGACATTATCAAAAAATTTATGATCAGATTTTGTAATATAATCGGCTAAATTTTGAACTCCTTTAGCATTAATCTTATAATCTTTAGGTATTCCTGCAGCTTCATTGAAATCACTGGTAAAAAAACCATCTTCATCTACACCATAACCTAGTATTTTATTAACAGCCTTAGATTTATCACTTACTAAATTTGAATTTGTTTGTTTTAATGAGGTATTGTTTGAAATATTGTTATTATTATTTAAATTTGTGTTGTTGTTTATTTCTTTATTGTTATTATTATCTACTGAATTATTTGTTTTAGAATTCTTTTTATTAGAATTTAAAGTATTTGTATAGTGATTATAATTTGAGTAAGAATTTATATTATTTATCATTTTACTGCCTTTTAGTATATTGATCATTTCTACCTTATATATCGGTAGAAATGATGGGAAGTTTATGATAATAATATTTTTATAGAAATAATGATGTACGTTTATAAATTTGTTTTTAATCGTTTTAAGTTTTAAAATTATTTTTTAAACTCTTTTATCTATACCTTTTTCATTAAGTTTTTCCATAAGTTCTAAAATATCTATTCCATTTTCTTTTTGAACTTTTAAAAATTGTTCCCAAAAACTATTTTTTATTTCATCTTTATAGGTTTCTTTGTTTTTACTTTCTGCTTGGATGGGTTTAAAAGTTTTTATTTCTTGTTCTTGTGCAGTTTGCATTTCTTGCTGAATATCTTTTCTGCTTTGCTCGGCAATTTCACCAAATCTAGCTTCGTGTTTGGCTTGAAGATCTAACCATTTTTGTTTAAATTCTTCTACACTCATGCTTGTGTGATAAATTTTTACATATTCTTTTTGTAAGTCTTCATCCATCCAATGCACCGAAGCTTTATTTTTTGCTTTAAAATCTTCAATTTCTTTAAAATCTTCTCGGCTTAATTCACCCTTTAAAATCTGATCTTGTATAGAGCCTTTAGCAATAGGAATTTCTTTTGTAAGTTCATCATAATAATCTTTGTAAGATTTTAGTAATTCATCTAAATTTGCAACATTTGACTTTTTTTTATCATTTGGAGTTTGAGCGGTATTTTTATCACTCAAACTCCAGTCATTCGTTATACTTATTCCAAAAATACCCAAACTTGAATTAATGGTATTCATATTTTACCTCCTAGGATACCAACCGCCAAGAGCACTTTTATATTTATTTGCCATTTTCTTGATCGCCATAATTATTATTTAGCATTTAATATCGACAAAATACAAATTTTTATTAATATCAATAAAATATAAAAATTAAATTTTACTAATACATTCTTTAAAGGTTTTTCCGCGTTCTATATAAGAACTAAATTGATCTAAACTAGCACAAGCTGGGCTTAAAAGAGCGACTTCATTTTTTTGAAGAACTTTTGAAATTTCTTCTACAGCTTTGCTTAATATTTCGCATTTTATTATTTTTATATCAGCATTTTTAGCATAATCAAGCATTTTTTGCGTGCTTATGCCTATAGCATAAAGCGTAATGTCAAATTTTTTCATAAATTCAAATAAAGTACTTAAATCAACCCCTTTATCATCTCCGCCGATGATTAAATGGATTTTTTTATCCTTGTACCGATTTAGCGCCGCCATAACAGCACTTTCATTGGTCGCTTTTGTATCATTTACCCAAAGTCTTCCTTGGGTATCAAATAATTCTTCAAGTTTATTTTCTTCAAGGATAAATTGATTTAAAAGATCATAACTTAAGGTATCTAGTAAAATTTTTTCTATAGCTAAAGACATAACAGCATCAAGCAAAAAAGGACTTTTAAAAGAAATTTTATCTATATCAATACCAAATTTACTTGCTAAATCTTTTTCATCTTCATAAGAAACAATATAGGCTTTAGTAGGGGTGTTCTCATAAATTTTTGGCAAAATTGCTATATCGCATTCATTCATTCTCTCTAAAACGCTGAGTTTATCTTTGACATAGTTTTCAAAATTTCCATGCCACGAAAGATGATCTGCGCTTATAGGCAAAAGAGCGTAAATTTCAGGTTTGGCAATATGGGTATAGTGAAGAGTGAAAGACGAAGTTTCAAGTACCCAAAGTTTAGCATGAGTATCAAGTTTGGCTAAAGGAGTTCCAATATTTCCTCCCATTATCGCGCCTACGTGTGATAATAAATGCGTTGTCATTTGTGTGGTTGTTGTTTTTCCATTTGTGCCACTAATCCAAACAGATCTTGGCATAGCATCATAAAAAAAGTCATATTCGCTTTGTAGATTTTTTGCTTTTTTTATTAATGCATGGTTTGGTGAAAAACCTGGGCTTGGAATTTCAAGATCGCTTGAATTTTGATCAAATTCTTTAGGGTTTAAAAGGTAATTACCTAATTCATCTTGAGTTGTATTTTTAAAATTATCATCATAAATATTAAAAACTCCAAATTTATCAGCAAGATTTTTTGCTATAGCCTGTGTTGTTTTTCCATATCCAAAAAGAGAAATTTTCATCAGCGTAACTTTATGGATGCAAGTGCGAGTAAATTTGTAAGAAAAGCGATCATCCAAAAGCGCACTATGATTTTATTTTCTACCCATCCTACTTTTTCAAAATGATGATGAATAGGTGCCATTTTAAAAACTCTTTTGTTAAAAATTTTAAAGCTTCCCACTTGCAAAATAACTGAAATGGTTTCAAGAACAAAAACAAAACCTATAAGCAAGAGTAAAACTTCATTTTTGCTGATGATAGCTAAAAAGCCTATAAATCCTCCGATAGCCAAACTTCCACTATCTCCCATAAAAACTTGAGCTGGATAGCAGTTATACCATAAAAATCCCATTAAAGCACCAATCAGCGCAGCACAGATAATGCTAACTTCGCCTAAACCTTGAATTTTTGGTAAAAGTAAGTATTCGCTATAGTTAAAATTTCCACTCAAATATAAAAAAATGCCTAAAGTTGATAAGGAAAAAATACTAGGTACGGTTGCTAATCCATCAAGTCCATCGGTTAAATTTACAGCATTTGAACTTGAAATTAGAACTAAAACCCAAAAGAAAAGTGCAAAAATTTCCATGTTAAAAAGAGGGTATTTGTAAAATGGAATATAAAATTCAGTGTTAAATTGAGAACTAAAATATAAAGGTAGGACGCAAATTAAACCCGCACCAATTTGGGCTAAAAGTTTCATTTTTGGACTGAGTCCTGAGTGATTATCTTTTTTTAAAACTTTGCCAAGATCATCAACAAGGCCAATAAGGCAAAAAAGAGTAAGACAAAGTAAGGAGCTTATAGCAAAAACATTTTCATATCTTATGCACAATAAACTTGCCAAAAGAGCACAAAATATAAACACAAGACCACCCATAGTTGGAGTATGTGATTTTACCTTGTGGTTTTCAGGAGCATATTTATAAATAGGTTGATTAGCATTTTTAGCTTTTGTCCAAGCTATAAATTTAGGCATTAAAAACAAAGATAAACATAAAGCGATAAAAAACGCAAAACCAGCACGCACACTAATATAAGTAAAAAAAGCATAATTGCTTAAATCAGAAAGATAATACAAATTGAACCTTCTTTTTGGTTTTTAAAAGCTTAATTTTATTAAAATGTAACCAAAAAAATTCTTATAAAGTTTAGAATAATGAAACAAAAATGTATTTTAGTGATTACAGATGGAATAGGTTTTAATCAAGATAAAAAATTCAATGCTTTTGAGGCAGCAAAAAAACCTACCTATGAAAAGCTTTTTAAAGAAGTACCTTATTCTTTATTAAAAACCAGTGGTTTGGCAGTGGGTTTGCCCGAAGGTCAAATGGGAAATAGTGAAGTAGGACATATGTGTATAGGTAGCGGACAGATTATTTATCAGAATTTGGTGCGGATCAATCAAGCTATTCAAAATGATCAGCTTAGAAACAATTCTAATTTAAAAAGTTTATTAGCAAAATGCAAAAAAATCCACATTATAGGACTTTATAGTGATGGTGGAGTGCATTCTATGGATACGCATTTTAATGCTTTGCTTGAAATTTGTGCTCAAAATGGCAATGAAGTTTTTGCCCATACTATCACTGATGGACGAGATGTAGATCCAAAAAGTGCTTTAGGTTTTATTAAAAATTTGCAAGATCATTGTGACAAATTGGGAATTTGTTTTGCGACTTTATGTGGGCGTTTTTATGCGATGGATAGAGATAAACGTTGGGATAGAACTCAAGAATATCATCAGTGTTTAATGGGCGAAAGCCAAAGCACTGAAGATTTTGTAGAATATATAAAACAATCTTATCAAGATCAAATCACAGATGAATTTATAAAAGCGGTTAAACACAAAGACTATAAAGGATTAAATGAAGAAGATGGGTTGATTTTTATCAATTTTAGAAACGATAGAATGAAACAGCTTGTTGAGGCGTTAAATTTTCAAGATTTTAAAGAATTTAAACGAGATAAAATTTTTCAAAATTTATTAACCATGAGTGTTTATGATGATCGTTTTGATATCCCTGTAATTTTTCAAAAAGAAAAAATTCAAAATACTTTGCCAGAAATAATTTCTAAAGCAGGACTTACGCAACTTCATACAGCTGAAACTGAAAAATACGCCCATGTGACTTTTTTCTTTAATGGAGGCAAGGAAGAGCTTTTAGAAAATGAAACAAGAATACTAATTCCAAGTCCTAAGGTTAAAACTTATGATGAAAAACCTCAAATGAGTGCTTTTGAAGTATGCGATATCGTAAAAAAAGGGATCAATAAGGGTGAAGATTTCATCGTTGTTAATTTTGCAAATGGTGATATGGTAGGACATACTGGAAATTTTGATGCGGCTGTTAAAGCTGTAGAGACAGTGGATACTTGCTTGGGTGAAGTGATTGAATGTGCTAGAAAAAATAATTATGCTTTTATTATCACAAGCGATCATGGAAATTGCGAAGCTATGCGAGATGAAAAAGGTAATTTACTCACTAACCATACAACCTTTGATGTTTTTGCATTTATAGAGGCAGATGGAGTGCAAAAAATTAAAAACAATATGGGGCTTAGTAATATAGCTGCAAGTGTTTTAAAAATTTTAGATTTAGAAATTCCAAAAGAAATGAATGAAGCTTTATTTTAATTGATTTGCTTTTTCTTTCTTAAATTTGTTAAAATTCTGATAAATTTTGAAAAATTAATTTTGATTAAGGATAAAATATGAAATTTGGCGGAAAAAATGTTTTAATAACAGGTGCAAGTAAAGGCATAGGTGCTTCTATTGCAAAAACTTTAGCAGAGTTTGGACTTAAAGTATGGATTAATTATCGTTCAAAGCCAGAACTTGCAGATGCTTTAAAGAATGAAATTGTTTCAAAAGGTGGAAATGCTGCAGTGATTAAATTTGATGCAAGTAAAGAAGATGAATTTGAAAATGCTATTAAAACTATATTAGAAAGCGATGGCGAGCTTAGTTATCTTGTAAATAATGCGGGTATAACCAACGA
Source organism: Campylobacter aviculae (assembly GCF_005406215.1). Classification (GTDB taxonomy): domain Bacteria; phylum Campylobacterota; class Campylobacteria; order Campylobacterales; family Campylobacteraceae; genus Campylobacter_D; species Campylobacter_D aviculae. The sequence goes on from NZ_NXMA01000009.1 coordinate 9,334, forward strand.
TAAATTAGCCTTAAGAATGAAAATGGAAGATTTTAGTTCGGTTGTAGATACAAATTTAAATTCAGCGTTTTTAGGTTGTAGAGAAGCTTTAAAGGTGATGAGTAAAAAGCGTTTTGGTGCTGTGGTAAATATAGCTTCTATTGTTGGAGAAATGGGAAATGCGGGGCAGGTTAATTATTCAGCAAGCAAAGGGGGAATGATAGCTATGACAAAGTCGTTCGCTAAAGAAGGTGCTAGTAGAAATTTACGTTTTAATTGTGTGACTCCAGGCTTTATAAAAAGTGATATGACTGAAGTTTTAAGTGAAGAGATTAAACAAATGTATCAAGATAGCATCCCTCTAAAACGCTTTGCAGAACCTGAAGAGGTAGCCAATTGTGTCGCATTTTTGTTAAGCGATTATTCTTCTTATATTACAGGAGATGTGCTTAAAATCAATGGCGGCTTATATATGTAAAGGATAATTTATGGATTTAAAAGAAATAGCACAATTTTTAGATGAGAATGCGCCTGCTTTTTTGGCCACTTTAGGTACTTGTGGAAATCCTAGAGTTCGTCCTATACAAAGTCCGCTTTTGGTTAAGGATAGAATTTATTTTTGTACCGCAAATACAAAGGGCCTTTTTAAACATATACAAAATTATAATGGGATTGAATTTTGTTCTTGTTCTAAAGAAGGAACTTTTTTAAGACTTAGGGCTAATGCGGTTTTTGAGTCTAATTTGGAAGTGAAAAAAATGATGTTTGAAAAATATCCTTATCTTGCAAATCTTTATGAGAATCCTGAAAATCCTAAATTCGAAGTATTTTATCTCGATAATCTGAGTGCTAGAATGCAATTTAATAACGGAGAATTTAAAATTTTTAAGGCTTAAAGCAAGAAAAATCTTGCTTTAAATATTTATTTCCATTTTTAAAGAATGTTCCCAAAAAGCAATTTCTAAGCGAACAACATTATAAAAGATTTTACTAAGTTTGTTAAATTTTTCTTCCGATATTTGTTCAGTATAAGAATTTACAAAATTTTCAAATTCTTTAACACTTGCTTGAAATTCTTGACTTGAATAGGTTAAAATCCATTCTTTATAGGGATGATTTTGTAATTTTTCTTTTGAAATATCTTTATAAATTTTACTTCCTATATAACCATAACCTATTGCACAAGCACTAAGAGCTATAAGCATATCTAAAAAATCCCCATTTTCACCAACACCTAATATATAGCGTGAATAAGCAATATTAACAAGACTTTCATCTTTTTCATTAAAATTACTTGTATCAATACCTAGCTCTAAGATACTTTTGTGAAGTTCTAGCTCACCTTCTAAAGTGTAATTTTGAAATTTAATAGCAAAACGCAATTCTTCCACTGTATTTGCATTTAAGGCAAGTCTTGCATAGCATTTTGAGTAGTTGATAAGATACATGTAATCTTGTTTTAAGTAGAAAAGAAAATTTTCTTTATTTAAAGTTCCTTCTTTAAGCCCCTTAACAAAATTATGATCTAGATATTGACACCAAACTTCTGAATTTTTTTGAATAAGTCTTTGAAAAAGCATGTTTTACTCCCAATATTTTTGTTACTTTTTGAAGTATAGTCAAAAACTATAAATATTTTTAAGTTTTTTATAGTAAAATACGCTTTATTTTATATTTTATTTAAGGAGATATACAAATGGCAACATTTGATGATGTAAAAGCAGTAGTAGTTGAACAATTAAGTATTGATGCAGATACGGTTAAAATGGAATCTAAAATCATTGAAGATTTAGGTGCAGATTCTTTGGATGTTGTAGAATTGATTATGGCTTTAGAAGAAAAATTCGAAGTAGAAATTCCAGATAGTGATGCTGAAAAACTTATTAAAATAGAAGATGTTGTAAATTATATTGATAATCTTAAAAAATAATTTTTTAATTAACTTTACAGGAGTTTATTCTTGAAAAGAGTCGTGGTTACAGGCATGGGCATGATTAATGCCCTTGGTTTAGATAAGGAGAGCTCTTTTAAGGCTATTTGTGAAGGTAAAAGTGGAGTGAAAAAGATTACTCTTTTTGACACCACGGATTTTCCAGTCCAAATCGCTGCAGAGATTACAGATTTTAATCCTTTAGAAGTTGTAGATCCTAAAGAAGCAAAGAAAATAGATCGTTTTATCCAATTAGGCATAAAGGCCGCTAGAGAAGCAATGCAAGATGCTAATTTCAAAGAAAATTTCAATCAAGAAGATTTCGGAGTAGTATCTGCTGCCGGCATAGGTGGTTTGCCTAATATAGAAAAGAATTCCGTTATCTGTTCTGAACGTGGGCCACGAAAAATTTCTCCATTTTTTATTCCTTCGGCCTTAGTTAATATGCTAGGCGGTTTGGTTTCAATTGAGCATGGACTTAAGGGCCCTAATATTTCTTGCGTAACAGCTTGTGCTGCAGGAACTCATGCCATTGCTGAGGCTTATAAGAGCATAGCTTTGGGTACTGCAAGTAAAATGCTTGTTATTGGTGCTGAAGCTGCTATTTGTTCTGTTGGAATAGGTGGTTTCGCATCTATGAAGGCACTATCAACCAGAAATGACGATCCAGAACACGCTTCAAGACCTTTTGATAAGGAAAGGGATGGTTTTGTTATGGGTGAAGGTGCAGGTGCTTTGGTTTTTGAAGAATATGAGGAGGCCAAAAGAAGAGGAGCTACTATTTATGCAGAATTGGTAGGATTTGGAGAGAGTGCTGATGCACACCATATTACTTCACCAACTCTAGATGGTCCTTTAAGAGCCATGAAAAAAGCTTTAAGTATGGCCGGAAACCCAAAAGTAGATTATATTAATGCACATGGGACTTCAACACCTGTTAATGACAAGAATGAAACAGCAGCCATTAAAGAACTTTTTGGAATCAATGTTCCACTTGTAAGTTCTACAAAAGGACAAACGGGGCATTGTTTAGGAGCTGCAGGAGCTATTGAGGCTGTTATAAGCATAATGGCTCTAAGAGATAGTATTGTACCTCCAACTATAAATCAATTTATAAAAGACGAAGAATGTGATTTGGATTATGTTCCAAATTCTGCTAAAAAAGTAGATTTAAACGTTGTAATGAGCAATTCTTTTGGTTTTGGCGGCACAAATGGTTGTGTTGTATTTAAAAAAGTAGATTAAGCATGGCTTCGTATTTAGACTTTGAAAAAAATATACAACAACTTGATGAAGATATTGCCAATGCGCAAATTAAAGGCGATATTGATGCTATTGCCATTTTAAAGAAAAATCTTGAGAAGGAAATTTCAAAAACTTATAAAAATTTAAATGATTATGGACGTTTGCAGCTTGCTCGTCATCCTGATCGTCCCTATGCGCTTGATTATATAGAACTTATTTTAAGTGATGCTTATGAAATACATGGAGATCGTGCTTTTAGAGATGATCCCGCTATTGTTTGTTTTATGGGATATTTAGGTAATAAAAAACTTATTGTTATCGGTGAGCAAAAGGGACGAGGAACTAAAGATAAGATAGCAAGGAATTTCGGGATGCCTCATCCTGAGGGTTACCGAAAAGCTTTAAGGGTTGCTAAACTTGCAGAGAAATTTCAAATTCCGATTTTGTTTTTAATCGATACCCCTGGTGCTTATCCGGGTATAGGTGCCGAGGAAAGAGGACAAAGCGAAGCCATTGCTAAAAATCTTTACGAATTGAGTGATTTAAAAACCCCTACTATAGCTATAGTGATCGGAGAAGGCGGAAGTGGAGGGGCTTTAGCTATAGGTGTTGCTGATAAACTTGCTATGATGAAAAATTCTGTTTTTTCTGTTATTTCTCCTGAAGGTTGTGCAGCGATACTTTGGAATGATCCAAGCAAGACTGAGGTAGCAACAAAAGCTATGAAGGTAACAGCCGATGATTTAAAAGAGCAAGGCTTGATAGATGATGTTATTGAAGAACCTATCAATGGTGCACATAGAGATAAAGAAAGCGCTGCTATTGCTATTGCTGATTATGTAAAAAAAGCTTTAGACGAATTAAGTGAAATAAATCCGAACGAACTTGTCGCTAATCGTATGCAAAAAATACTCAAACTAGGATCTTTTTTAGAGGCTTAGTTTTATTACTTTTATATTAATTTAAAATACCTGTGATACTATAGTAAAATTTTAGTTTTTGTAAAAAGGGTTTAAATGCCATTTGAAAATTTAAAAGAAATATTATTTGATTATTCAGACTATATTAAACCTAAACGTTTTTCCTACGAAAGCAATGGAAAAAAATGTACTTGGGATTTTATAGAAACAAAAGATAGTGTCTCTATTCTTGTCTATCATAAAGATTTTAAAAGCTTCGTTCTAGTTCGGCAATTTCGTATACCACTTTGGTATTATCAAAAAATCAACAATTGCAAAGATAAAGATTTAGGTTATACTATAGAACTTTGCTCCGGACTTGTGGATAAAAATTTACCCTTAGATCAAATTGCAAAAGAGGAATGTATTGAAGAGTTAGGTTATTTGCCAAAAAAACTTGAAAAAATAAAAGATTTTTATACAGGTTTTGGTTCTGGTGTAAATAAACAAAGTTTATATTTTGCAGTAGTGGATGAAAACGATAAAGTTTCCGATGGTGGTGGAATAGAAGATGAACAAATAGAGACTATTTTTGTTAAAGTCGATGAATACGATAAATTTTCCAAAGAAATTATTTGCAATTCCTTGCTCGAATTTGCTTACTTATGGTTTTTAAAAAGAAAGAAAGATTTTTACCTTTAATTTTTAAAGGTAAAAATAACTCTTATTTAATTTTTATCATTTGAATGTGTTTCGTGAAGCATTTCTTTAAACACATCAAACAGATTTAAAGAAGCATGTTCTGCAATTTGACATCTTTCAATAATTCTGTGTTGAACAGCACTTAAGCTTACATCTTCTGTAGCTGCTATATCGATAGCAGTATTCATATTTTCATGCACTTTCTCATGAGGTTCTCCAATTTTCAAGAAGCTTTTGCTAGTTCCAAATCTATCTTTTCCTGTGCTCGCGAGCCATTTACCAAGACGGCAACTTGTATGATCTGCAAGTCTTTTTCCTGTTTTTGTAAATATTTCTCTATAGCCGTTAAGTTTAAAAGCAATATGATCTAATTTAGCTAAAGATATAAATGCTTCAGAAGCAATATTTACAGCATTTGAATTAGTAGAATGTGCTTCATTTACTAAATGAGAAAATTTTTCCGAAAAATTAACAATGTGAGCACTAGAATCTATAGAAATTTTTTCCACTTGCTCACTTTGAGTGTACATTTCATTTGCATTTTGTTTCAAAAGATTAATATTCATCTCTACTTCTGTAGTTGCTTTTTGTGTTTTTTCGGCAAGTTTTCTAACTTCATCTGCTACAACAGCAAAACCTCGTCCATGCTCTCCTGCACGTGCTGCTTCTATAGCAGCATTGAGTGCTAAAAGATTGGTCTGATCGGATACATCCTTAATTAAATTAATTACATTAGTAATTTCATCAACACTACGATGCAGGGTTCCTGCTACATCACGTGTTTTATTGGCTGACTCAGTAATATTACTCAAAGAAGAGTTAATCGAGTCTGCGATATGATTAAGTTCATCCATTTCCACGAGTGAGGTTTTGGAATAATTGGAAATAATTTCAGCTTTATCAACATTTTCAAGCATATCACCTTGAACTATAGTAATATTTTGTAAAATTCCATTAAGCAATACGTTTAAAAGATCAGTTTTTAACTTTGATTCCAAAGCTTCTTGTTCTAGACTTGAAATTTTATTTTTTAATTCTAAATTTTCAGCTTTTATATTTTGAATCTGATGTAAAAGACTTTTATTTTCTTCTTCAAGCTTATGCGATTCTGTGTGATTACTTTTTTTGTTAAACATAATTCCCACCTATTTTTTATAATTTTCTAAATATTCTTTTATTTTGTCTTTAATATAAAGTTTTTCTTTTTTAAGACTTGAAATTTCAATATCACTAAGCGACGGGATATTTCCTTGCTCCGCATTTTTAATTCGATCATCAAGCTCATTATGACGCTCAAACAATTTATCAAAATGCGCATCCTTGCCCTTTAGCTCTGAAATAAGTTCACGATACTCATGCAACATATCAAATTCTCCTTACTTTTGATGTTTTAGTGAAATTAAAAATTCATTCATCTAGTATTATATCTAAGTAATTTAATATTTTTACTTATAAAAACATTAAAAAACAAATATTTTAAAAATGCATTTACATAATTAAGTAAGAGGTGTTATATGAGGATAAATCCTCACAAGAAGTTATTTAGAATTTTGTTTTTTAAGAGTTCTTAAAGTAGAAGCAGCAATTCTCATTTTTCTTGTAGTGCCATCTTCTAAAGTTATTCGAACTGTTCTGAGATTAGGTAAAAAGCGTCTTTTTGTTTTATTGTTAGCATGGCTAACATTGTTACCTACCATTGGACCCTTACCTGTAATTTGACATACTCTTGCCATCTTCTTATCCTTATAAAAATTTCAAATCAAGATTTTATCAAATTTAAGCTTAAAATATTCCATAATTTATAGTTTTTTTAATATATAAGTAGATAAAATATTATTCGTTTCATTCAATATATGATTTAAGGTATGATGATGTATGTAGCCCCAAGTTTATTATCTGCAAATTTTTTAAAACTGAAAGAGGAAATTCAAGCTGTTGAAGATGCAGGAGCCGATCTTTTACATATTGATGTAATGGATGGATATTTTGTACCTAATTTCACTTTTGGACCTTGTGTGATAGAAAAAATTTCTAGCATAACCAAACTTCCTTTAGATATACATTTGATGGTAAAAGATGTGACCAAATTTGTAGATTTATTCGTTCCATTGAAGCCAAAATTCATTTCCTTTCACATAGAGGCTGAAAATCATCCTATAAGAATATGCGAATATATAAGATCTCATGGAATTCATCCAGCTATAGTTTTAAACCCTCATACTCCAGTTAGTTTTATCAATTATTTAATAGAATTCGTAGATATGGTGCTTTTAATGAGTGTAAATCCTGGTTTTGGGGGTCAAAGTTTTTTAGACCTCACTTATGATAAAATAAGAGAATTAAGAGAATTGATTGATAAAAAAGATGCTAAAGTATTTATAGAAGTTGATGGAGGGGTTAATGGTTTAAATGCTAGCGATTTAGAAAATGCAGGAGCAGATATTTTGGTAGCTGGAAATTATATTTTTTCTTCAAATGATTATAAAACTTCTATTTCTTCTTTAAAGCTTGAATTTTGAGTTTACAACAAGTTGAGCAAATCATTTCTATACTTAATAAACAAAGTAAGCCTTATGAATGGGTGATTCAAGAATTTCACAAGGTGGATGAGCTTAAGGATTTTGATCTTGATTTAGAAACTTTTGAACTTTTGGGTTTAGCTTTTTATTTAAATCAGGATAATTGTTTAAGTTTAAAAACACGTACCACAAAAATCAAAGAAGAGACTTTTTGCATAGTGGATATAGAAAGTACAGGTGGTATTAAGCATGGACAAATTTTAGAAATTGGGGCTGTAAAAATTAAAAATTCCAAAGAATTAGATCGTTTTAACACCTTAATAAAAGTTGATCAAATACCAGAAAATATTACAGAATTAACAGGGATTAGTTTTGATATGGTTGAAAATGCTCCGAATTTAAAACAAGTTTTAAGAGATTTTAAACTTTTTTTAAGGGATAGTATTTTTGTGGCACATAATGTTCGCTTTGATTATGGTTTTATTTCCAAAGCTTTACATGAATGTGGCTTAGGAATTTTACTTAATCGTTATATTTGCACTATAGAATTTGCACAATGTTGCATACAAAGTCCCAAATACAAACTTGATGTCTTGAAGGAATTATTAGGGATAGAAAGTATCCACCATAGGGCTTTAAGCGATGCTTTAGCTGCGGCTGAAATTTTTAAATATTGTCTATCAAAACTTCCTTATCACGTTCAAACTACAGAAGAGTTAATAAAATTTGTTAAAACTTCTCGCACCCAACGTAAAATTGCGATATAATAATACAATAAATGACGGGAGCTTGTGAAACAGGCTGAGAGTAAGCTAAAAGCTTAGACCGAACCGGATCTGGATAATGCCAGCGTCGGGAAGATTTTATTATCAAACGCTTTAAAATTTACATTCACCCTCATTTATCCAAAAATTTTTATTAAGGATAAAATATGAAAACTCAAATGCTTTATGCTAAAGAAGGTATTTTCACTAAAGAAATGCAAATTGTCGCCCAAAAAGAGCAAGTAAGTCAAGATTTTTTGCTTGAAAATATTGCTTGTGGCAAAATCATCATACCTGCTAATATTAATCATAAAAGCCTTGATCCCAATGGTATAGGATTTGGACTTCGCACCAAGGTAAATGTTAATTTAGGTGTTTCAAATGATTGCATTGATTATAGCGAGGAGATGAAAAAAGTAGAACTTGCACATAAATTCGGAATTGAGGCTATTATGGATTTAAGTAACTATGGAAAAACGAGTCATTTTAGAGACGAACTCATCACTTTTTCAAAGGCAATGATAGGTACAGTTCCTGTTTATGATGCAGTAGGATTTTTAGAAAAAGATTTAAAGCAAATTGAAGCTAAAGATTTTTTAGACGTGGTTTATCATCATGCAAAAATCGGTGTAGATTTTATGACTATACATGCTGGAATAAATTCACGTGCTGTTAAAGTTTTTAAAGAAGGAAAAAGGCTTACAAATATAGTTTCAAGGGGAGGATCTGTGCTTTATGCTTGGATGATGATGAAGCAAGCTGAAAATCCTTTTTTTGAATATTATGACGATTTGTTAGAAATTTGTTTAAAATATGATGTAACCTTGTCTTTAGGTGATGCCTTGCGTCCAGGTTCTACGCATGATTCAACCGATGCATCACAAATTACAGAACTTATAGAATTATCTTTACTGACGCAAAGGGCTTGGGAGGCTGGAGTTCAAGTGATGATAGAAGGTCCTGGGCACATGGCAATAAATGAAATCGAAGCCAATATGCAACTTGAAAAACGTCTTTGCAAAGGAGCACCTTTTTATGTTTTAGGGCCTTTGGTGACTGATATTGGTGCAGGATATGATCACATCAGCGGGGCAATTGGCGGTGCTGTAGCAGCTGCAAGTGGTGCTGATATACTTTGCTATGTAACACCAGCTGAACATTTAAGACTTCCAAATTTGGATGATGTTAGAGATGGAATAGTGGCAACAAAAATTGCAGCACATGCTGGCGATATTGCTAAGTTGCCAAAAGAAAGAATGAGAGATGATGATATGAGTAAAGCAAGGCAAGATATAGATTGGGAAAAAATGTTTAAACTTGCCATTGATGGAGAAAAGGCTAAAAAGATGTTCAATGAACGTCGTCCGGATGATTTGAATTCTTGCTCTATGTGTGGAAAAATGTGTGCGATGAATACAATAAATCAAGTCCTAAAAGGCGAAGATGTAAGTTTAGTCTGAATAAATTTCCACAGAAAAATTTATAGCAATGCCTTTTGGTATTGCTTTTAATGTAATAGGATAACTAATTTTAATTAAATTGTCATAATCTTGTAAAGCATCTATACAGTCATAAAAGCGTCTAGGGTTATTCATAATTCCTTGTATGTTTAATTTATGAGTTAAATATTTGTCTTTTTTATTGGTATTGATTTCTTGAATTTTAATATTTTGAAAATATTTTAATAAAAAAACTTTTAATTGCTTTGGATTTAAGTCTTGGTCAAATTGTTTAAGAATTTTATTGTTTTGTCTTTTCAATTTAGAAATTTTATCCTCACTTGATTCTAAATCTGTTTTAACCGAATTGAAGATTGCAATTTGGGAATTTTCTTTTAGATTAATATTTTTATAATCTTTCAATATAGGTAGTAATAAAAATAAAATCAAAGCCGTACATACGGTGATAAAACTTAAGGCAAAAATAATAATTTTTAAAATATCTAATTCTTCAAGACTTTTATCTTTCATTTAAAACTCCTGAATTTTTCTTACTAATACTTACAAAACGATACCAACCATTATTTAAACGATAATATGTTGTGTTGCTTTGATCAAAAATACTTTTCAAAGGTGTTTCTAAAAGTAAAGCAAACATTTCTCTTGTAGGTGTAACTCCAGTAAGTTTTAAAGAATTTTTTTCTTGTTCCACGCTTTCAAGGGTAATGCTTCCAGTTTTTACAACTATATCGAAGAGATTTTTTAGGCTATTTTTTATGATTTGATTTTGTTCATTTATATCATAAGCCATTCGACTTTTTTCGGAAAGTATCTCATATGATATTTCATTTTGTTTAGTTTGATTTTGCATTTTTACAACTTCTTGTTTTTGTTTATCTATGGAGTGATTTACCAACGCAATTTTTGTAAGATATAGAAAATATGTAGCAAATATAAAGATAATTCCAAAACTAAAAAGCCCAAACCAAATTTTACTAAATAATGTAAAAATAGGTTTTTTTCTAGGTTTTATAAAGCTATAAGTCATTGGAGTTCCTTTTGCATGAGCTCTATCATAAGCTCAAGCGTATTAACTTGTTTGGCTGTAATTTCTAAAAATGTCTCATCTTCTAAGAATTCAATCGCACTAATACCCAATTCTTTTTCGCTAAATATATATATATATTCGATAAAAGTTCCGGAATATTTTTCATCTTTATAGAATTTCTCAATACTTGCAATAATATGGCGGCAAAGATCCATATCGTGACTGAATTGATTCAATTCTTCAAGATTAAATTCATTGTCGGTTTCATCTGATAATTCCACATTATCTTCTTTATCTGAAGAATTTTCCAAATTTTCATTAAAATCATCAAGTGTTAATTCATCTCCTAGTAGATTTTCGCTTGATTCATTTGAATATTCTTCTGAATTTTCTAATTCTTGATTAAAAAAAATCAAATCCCCATATAGAATTGTATTATTTTTACAAACCATAATTGTTATTATGTGATTATGGTTATAGGCATAGAGTGTTATTTGGTTATTATTTATATTCTGTTTTAAAATATTGTAATAAAGCAGAGCAAAAGGGGAATATAAAAAATCTAATCCATTATAGTCTTCAAAAAGTTCATTAAAATATTCTACATGTTCTGTTGCAGTAAATATTGAAGCATTGTTTAAAGGAATGGATTTGAGACTAATCTTGCCAACATTAAATCGTTCAAAATCTTTTTCATTAGTGCTTGGAATAAGACCTTGTTCTTTTGCATTTAAAAATAGAGCTGTATGAAAAAATAAAAATTTTTTACTTAGATTCTTAACGTGCTCTAGTGCTTTTTCGCTTTTATTAAAGGTTTTTTCAGTGCTACTTAGTAGTTTTTGGTTTCTATATATAGAAGCTTTAAGAATACTTTTTTTATCTTCTAGGATAATACTGATAAAAAGTTGAGGTAATATCTTTTTAAGCAAAAATAACATTTTATTCCTTAAAATTATCCATTTTTTCAATATTATTAAAACAATTTAATAAAAATTGTTTAGCTTGCTCTTTGTTTAAATTTGAAATATCCAAAGGATCGCTAAGACTATAAACCAAGCTTGTGAAAGGCTTAGGTAAAATCATCTTATCCCAGCTTTTAAATTTCCAAAAACGTTTTGCTTCATAATTTAAAAGTCTTATTTTAACATTTTTTTTCTGTGCAAGCAACACTGCTCCATCTGAAATACTATGATAAGGTCCACGTGGTCCATCTGGAGTAATCACTATATCGTCATTTTTATCTAAAACTTTAAAAGCCGATCTTAAGGCACCACTAGCACCTTTTGATGTGCTCCCTCTAACTGTATCTAGTCCAAACAATTTAATAATTTTAGCAATTTGCTCTCCATCTCTGTGATGGGAAATCATCACATACGCTTTTTTATCTTTTTGTCTAAAATATCTAAAGGCAAAAGGCATTAAGGCTAAGCGACCATGCCAAAAAAGTATCACGCAAGGTTTTTTATCAACTTTATTACCTTTATATATTTTCTTACAAGTTAAAAAAATGATCCATTGTAAAATGAAAACTAAATAAGCTATAAAAGTGATTTTAAATGAGTTCCCCATATAAAACCATACGCTTTGCATTTTTGATTTTTACATTTTTAATTTGTCCTAAAAGTTCTTCGCTATGTTCCACTTGGACTAAAAAATTATTGTCTGTTCTTCCTGCTATTGAATTATTAGGCCTTAGCTCTTCAAATAAAACTTTAAATTCTTTATCATTTTGTTTTTCAACAATTTCATCCAAAATTTCATTATGGCGATTTTGCAAAATAGAAAGTCTTTGAGATGCTACTTCAGGATCAATTTGATTTGGCATAGTGGCTGCTTTGGTTAAAGGACGTTTTGAGTATTTAAAAGAAAACATTTGTTCGAAACGAACTTTCTCTAAAACATCCATTGTATCTTCAAAATCTTTTTCACTTTCTCCAGGAAATGCTACAATGATATCCGTAGAAATGCTTACATTTGGACATAATTCTCTAAGCTTTAAAGCTCTATTTAAATACCATTCTTTTGTGTAGCCACGTTTCATTGCTTTTAAAATTTCATTAGATCCGCTTTGTAAAGGCATGTGCATTGATTTGCAAATTTTAGGATTTTGAGAAAAAACTTCTAAAAATTTATCATCCATGTGTAAAGGATGAGGACTAGTAAAACGAATACGCTCTAAACCTTCTATAGTGCTAAGTTCTTCAAGTAGATCTGAAAAATCCATTTTTTTATGGTTATTTCTGAATCTTTTACCGTAATTATTGACATTTTGTCCGAGTAGAAAAATTTCTTTTGCACCTTTTTGCACCGCTTTTTTTGCTTCATTATAAATAATATCAAAAGGTATGGAGATTTCATCACCTCTGGTATGAGGTACTATACAATAGGTACAATGTTTATCACATCCTATAGAGATATTAATATAAGATTTATAAATACTGTTTCTAAAATCAGCAAAGGCGAATTCGCTTTCATCGTAATCTATATCGACGCTAATGAATTTCGGAGTATTGACAGCTTCTGCAATTTTTGAAATATTTCTAGCACCTAAAACAAAATCAACATAAGGGGCACGACGAAAAATTTCATTACCCAAATGCGAGGCAGTGCAACCACATACTCCTATTTTAGCATCTTTCTTTTTTACTTTTTCAAAACTTCCTACTTCGGAAAAAAGTTTATGCACAGGTTTTTCACGTACGGAGCAGGTATTGATAAGTATTAAGTCCGCCTCCTTAATATTTTCTGTTAAGGAATAATTTTCTTTTTGAGTAAGCTCTGCAACCATATGCTCAGAATCCCTGACATTCATTGCACAGCCTAAAGTCTGAATGAAAAGTTTTTTAGCACTCAAAGAATATGCACCTCATACATAAAATCATTTTCATCTAAGCTATATTTAATTGTTCTATAATAAACACTTAAGCCCTTTTTTTCAAAATGTTCAACTAAAGCGATAAGATTTTTGTGAGAATTATCTTTATCAAAATAAAAAAATTTTTGTCCCTCTTTAGCTACAATCTCTTCGATTGTACTGAGACTGATATTTTTAGGTTTTCCATTAATCAAATTTCTTACTAATTTTAAATCCATGATATATCCTTAAGCGTCTTTAAATTTACAATTTTATCAAATTTTACTTTTAATTAAACTTATTTAAAGTATACTTTTAATCTACTTTATATTATAAATCCCAAATTAAGGTATTGATTATTATGGAAAAAATCGCAGATATTATTGAAAGCATTGCGAATGAAAAAAATTTAGAACTTGAAAGCGTTAAAGAAAAAGTTATTTTAGCTTTAGTTAATACAGCCAAGAGAATTTATGGACAAGAATATGATTTTTTTGTTGATAAAAAAAAGCTAGATCTCTATCAGAAAATTTTAGTTGTAGCTGATGATGACGAGAGATTGAAAGAAAATAAAGAAAGTTTTATCGCATTAAGTAAGGCAAAAATTGAAGCCCCTGATGTTGAAATAGGAGATGAGCTTACTTATGAGTGTTCTTTGGAAAATCTAGGAAGAACTGCTGTAAATATTTTACACAAAGAGTTGGAATACCATATTCAAAAATTACTTGAGCAGACTATTTTTGAAAAATACAAAAATAAAGTCGGCAAGATAGTTTTTGGAAATGTTGTACGTATAGATAATGATGAAAATACTTTTATAGAAATTGATGAATTAAGAGCTTTTCTTCCAAGAAAAAATCGCATTAAGGGTGAAAAATTTAAAATCGGGGAAGTTGTAAAGGCCGTAATAAGACGTGTTTATACAGATAAAGGAATTAAAATGGAACTTAGTCGAACAAGCCCTAAATTTTTAGAGTGTTTGCTTGAAGCTGAAGTTCCTGAAATTAAAGATGGCTATGTTAGCATAATGGGTTGTGCCAGAATTCCTGGTGAAAGGGCAAAAATTATTCTTAAATCCAATGGAGTTAATGTAGATCCAGTAGGAGCTACTGTTGGAGTTAAAGGAGTTAGAATCAACGCGGTGAGTAAAGAATTGCATAATGAAAATATAGATTGTATTGAATTTAGTAATGAACCAGAAATTTTAATTGCGCGAATTTTAGCACCAGCTATAGTGAATTCTGTAAAAATTGAAGATAAAAAAGCTATTGTGAGTTTAAATAGCGAACAAAAAAGTAAAGCTATAGGAAAAAGTGGAATCAATATTCGTCTTGCAAGTATGTTAAGTGGTTATGATATTGAACTTTATGAGTTAGAAAATGGGAATGCAAATCACTCTTTAAGTAATGAAGAAGCTTTAAAAAATTTACAAGATTTGTTTAAAATTTGATAAAAGCTATATCTTTAAAATTAGAGATATTTTTGATTAAACCATTTCCAGTAAAACGCAGCAAAAATAAAGATAGTTCCCAGCAAAGTCGTGATGGTTTCTAAATTGAAACCCAGATAAAATAAAAATCCCATGAGTTGAGAAATGATAGCGCTAAAACTAAGATAAACCATATCTGTATAAGCAATTACTCTTCCATAGTAAGCTTTATCGCAATTTTTTTGTATCATCGTGTAAGTATAAGCCCAAAGCGATGAAGTGAAAAAACCTGCTGTAATAAGTCCTATAAAAGAGATATAAAAACTAAATTGAGTTAAAGCCCAAAGTATGATTCCAAACCCTTGTCCTAAATATAAGAAAAATAGGGTTTTGTTATTGACAAATTTGCTTAAAATAATAGGCCCTAAAGCTAAAGAACAGGCACGCACTGCATTTAAAAATCCAATGACCAAAGCAGCTGATAATACTTCTTTGTATTTATGTTTTGCTAGTAAAGTTACTAGAGTTTCATAAGCCGTAAGTCCTATAAAGGCGTGAAATAGGATGAGATGAAGTATGATTTTATTTTTAAAAATATAGAAAAATCCTTCTTGAATCATTGATAAAAAATTATTTTGGATTTTTTGTTTGAATTCAGGAATGTTTAATCGAGTTAGAAATAAAAAACCGATAATAATAAGACAACAATCAAACAAAAAGGCAGTTTTGATACCAAAAAAATTGATAAAGATTCCCGCACTAGCCATACCAGCTGTATAAGAAACTGCCCAAATAACACTATGCATTTCATTGGCAAGTTTTAATTCTTGTGAAGTTAAAATTTTAGCAAGCAAACTCATTTCAGCTTGAAAGTAAATGGAGGCCACGCATAGTCTAACGAAAATTAAAATGAATAAAAGCCAAAGCATGCTAAGGCTTGTTACAAATATAAGACAAAAAATAGAGACAAGTTCTATACTGATCATACTTAATAAAAGTTTTTTAGGTTTATTCTTTTCAACAATCACTCCATTGATAGGAGCAAGTAGCACTCCAGGCAAAAAAGCAAGCATAGCACTAGTTGAGATTGCCCAAGTAGGTGCATTGAGATTGACCAATAAAGTAAAAACACCTGTTTGAGAAAACCAAGCACCAAAATAAACTATAAATTGAACTGAAGCTAAAATTCTAATGTTTTTGTTATGTTTTAATAAATCAAAATAATTCATAAATGAAACTATAGCATAATTTATGTTTTTAAATGCTATAATTGTTTTCAAAATTTTAATACTGCTAAGGATAAACCTTGAAAAGATTAAGTAAAATAGAAGCTTTAGATTTATTAAAGAATGCAAGTTTAGTTGAACTTGGAGAAATGGCTTATGAGAAAAAAATAGAACTTCATCCCGAAAAAATTACAACCTTTGTGGTGGATAGAAATATAAATTATACCAATGTGTGTTGCATTGATTGTTCTTTTTGTGCGTTTTATCGTCATCACAAGGAAGATGATGCTTATATTTTAAGTTTTGAAGAAATTGGTAAAAAAATAGAAGAATTAGAGGCTATAGGTGGAACTCAAATTCTTTTTCAAGGTGGAGTGCATCCAAAACTTAAAATTGAATGGTATGAAGAACTTGTTTCTTGGATTAAAGAGCATTATCCAAATATTACTATCCATGGTTTTTCCGCGGTTGAAATTGCTTATATTGCCAAAGCATCTAAAATTTCCATAGCAGAAGTGTTGCAAAGATTGCAGCAAAAAGGTTTATTTTCTATACCTGGTGCAGGGGCTGAGGTTTTAAGCGATAGGGTGCGTGATATCATAGCGCCAAATAAATGTGATACTCAAACTTGGTTAGAAGTGCATCGTCAAGCTCATAAAATCGGTATGAAAAGCACCGCTACCATGATGTTTGGAACGGTTGAAAATGATGAGGAAATTATAGATCATTTAGAACATTTAAGAGCACTACAAGATGAAACGGGCGGATTTAGGGCTTTTATTTTGTGGAGTTTTCAAAGCGAAAATACTCTTTTGATTCAAAAACATCCTGAAATAATGAAACAAAGTTCTAATAAATATCTTAGACTCTTAGCACTTTCAAGGCTTTATTTAGATAATTTTAAAAATTTACAGAGTTCTTGGGTAACTCAAGGTTCTTTAATAGGACAGCTTGCTTTAAAATTTGGTGCCAATGATTTAGGTTCAACTATGATGGAAGAAAATGTAGTAAGTGCTGCGGGTGCAAGCTATAGAATGAATCAAGATGAAATGATAAGGCTCATACGAAGTTTAGGTGAAAATCCTGCAAAACGTAACACAGCTTATGAAATTTTGGAGAAATTTTAATGCAATATTTAGAAAGTAAAGGAGTAAAAATTCCTTTTATATTTGAAAAAAATCAAGATTTGCCTATCGTTGTTTTAAAGCTTGTTTTTCAGAATTGTGGGCGAAGTTATGATGAAATTGCCGGACTTGCAAAAATGTTTTCTCGTATTTTAAACGAAGGCGTTGATGATCAATTTTTTAAAGAATTAGAATTTAGAGCCATTAGTTTAGAAGCAAGTAGTGGTTTTGAGAGTTTAGAAATCAATCTTTCTTGCCTGAAAGAACATTTTAAATTTGCTATAAAACAACTTGAAAATTTATTATTAAAACCAAGAATAGAAGAAAAGATTTTAAGAAAATTAAAAATAAATGTTTTAGGAGAATTAGCTAGTAAAAATAGTGATTTTGATTATTTGGCAAAAAATTTACTTAATGCTGAAATTTTTGAGTATCCAGAATTTCAAAGTCCTAATGATGGAGATGAAAAAAGTATCGAAAATATCACTTTAGAATCACTACATCACTACCATAAAAAAAATATTCATTTAAATAATTTAGTATGTGTTATAGGCGGAGATATAGAAGAAAAGGAAGTGAAAGAATTTTTAAGTGGCTTATTTGAAAAACTTAACAAGGGAAAGGCTAATAAAAATAAAAAATATGAGCTTTGTAAAGAAAATAAAGATAAAATTTTAATCCGAAAAGAAAGTGAACAAGCTTATATTTATTTTGCCACTCCATTACGCTTAAATATTTGTGATAAAGATATTTATTTGGCTAAGATTGCTTTATTTGTTTTAGGTCAAGGTGGATTTGGTTCAAGAATTATGGAAGAAATCCGCGTCAAAAGAGGATTAGCTTACTCAGCCTATGCTATGCTAGATGTAAAATTATCTTTTTCTAGAATTTTTGGATATTTGCAAACTAAGAATGAAAGTGCTACGCAAGCAAAAAAAATTATCAAAGAACTCTTTAATGATTTTGTACAATATGGTATTAACGAAAATGAACTTCTTCAAGCTAAAAATTTTATTATAGGATCTTCTCCTTTACGTTACGAAAGTCTTTCTAAACGTTTAGCTATAGCCTTTAATGAGTATTATCAAGGGTTAGAGCAGGGGTATTATAAAAAAGAATTAAATTTGGTACAAAAAGTTAAACTTGAGGAAATCAATGCTTATATTAAACAGCATAAAGAGATATTAAATATGAGTTTTGCTAGTATCCAAAATGAAAATTAAAGAAAGCGATTTTGATCTTTTTAAAAAGTTAAAAATTAAAAGTGCTATTGATTTGGCACTCATTTTACCTAAAAAGATTGAGAATTTAAATTCAACTCCTATTCCAAAGAAAGATGAAATTTGTACGCAAAAAATTATAATAAAAAATGTAAATTATAACAAAAATCAACTTTTTGGTACGGGATTTTGTGAAGAATGGAATAAAAATATTTCTTTCGTTTTCTTTCATCCAAGGTCTTGGCATCATAAAATTTTAAAAACAGGAAAAGAAGTTATTTTTAGTGCCAAACTTACTCTTTTTAATAATTTTTGGCAATTCAATAATCCTAAAATTTTAAATTCTTTTGAAGGCTTTATTCCAAAATACCAAATTGCAGGCATAAGGGATTTAAAAATTCAAGAATTCATGGCAAAATATCTTACTTTTGGAAATTTAAAAGAAAGTGCAATAGACGATAAATACATCAATTTTCTTTTAAATTTACACGCTTATGATGAAAAAAGTTTTAAAATGTTTCAAAATTTGGAATTTTTTCTAAATGATTTAAAATATATCGAAATTTTTAATTTTCTAAGACGATTAGGGGCAAAAAAAACTAATTACAAATCTTATAAAATTGATGTTTTTGATATCAATGCTTGGCTTAATAACCTCCCTTTTGCACCCACCCAAGATCAAATTAAGGCTTTAAAGGATATAAAGCAAGATCTCAATTCAAGTGAAGCTAAAAGACGGGTTATTATGGGTGATGTTGGATGTGGAAAAACTTTAGTTTTATTAGGATCGGCTTTGATGGTTTATCCAAAACAAGCCATTTTAATGGCACCCACTAGCATACTTGCTAACCAGCTTTACGAAGAAGCTAAAAAACTTTTGCCCGATTTTGTCAATATTTTGTTTATTAAGGGAGGTAAAAAAGAAAAAGATTTAGCTCAAAAAATAGAAAAAGCAAACTTAATCATAGGAACACATGCCTTAATCCATTTGGAAAATCATAAAGCTGTATTGGTGATGATTGATGAACAGCATCGTTTCGGTTCAGCCCAAAGACAAAAAATATATACCTTAAATAAAAAAGATTTTGCCCCACACTTTATACAATTTTCAGCAACGCCTATTCCTAGAACTTTAAGCATGATACAATCTGAATTTTTAGAATTCAGTTTTATCAAACAAATGCCTTTTAAAAAAGACATTAGTACTTTTTGCATACAAAATGAAGATTTTTTAAAATTAAATGAAAAAATAAAAGAAGAAATCGCGCAAAATCATCAAATCATAATCATCTATCCTTTAGTCAATCCAAGCGACAAAATCCCTTATCTTTCTTTAGAACAAGCTAGCGAGTATTGGCAAAGCCATTATGAAAAAGTTTTTATAACCCACGGAAAAGATAAACAAAAAGATGAAATTTTAGAACGTTTTCGGGATGAAGGCAATATCTTATTAAGTACTACAGTGGTTGAGGTTGGAATTTCTTTGCCAAGGTTAAGCACTATTGTGATAGTTGGAGCGGAACGTTTAGGGCTTGCTACCTTACATCAACTTCGAGGACGTGTTGGAAGGGTAGGGCTTAAAAGCACTTGCTATCTTTATACAAAGCTTAAAGAAATTCCTGCACGTTTAAAAGAATTTGCAAACACCTTAGATGGCTTTAAGATCGCCGAACTTGATCTTAAAAATCGCTTGAGCGGGGATTTGCTTGATGGTTTTTTTCAGCATGGAAATGAATTTAAATTTTTTGATTTTTCTAAAGATGAAGAAATTTTAAAACAAGCAAAAGAGGATTTAAAAAAGTTAAAAATTTAATATTATGCAATTTAATTTGATAATAGTATAAATTAATGAGGTGTTTTATGTTGATAAAGCATATTTTGAAAATGCGAAGCTATCATTTTTGCACGTTGCAAAATCACATTTTTCATTTCTTCATTGTAAATTTTATCCAAACTTTCTTCAAAAAGCTTAAGCCAAATTTCAAAAAATTCTTGAGGAAAAGGAGGTAGATCGAGGTGTTTTTTTAAAGGTTGCCCGTTATAATCACCTTCGCCCAAAAGCATACCTGCCCAAAAATTTCCTATTTTTGCTTTGTGCTCTTTCCATTGTTCATTGCTTGTTCCAATAGCTTCATTAAAAATAGGTCCTAAATTTTCATCTTTTCTTATTTTTTCGTAAAATATTTCCATTAAAATCGCTATATTTTCTTGATTAATCGTATCAAATTGCATACAAATTCTCCTAAATAAATATTGAGAATATTAGTAAAAAAAGAATAATAAAACACAAATTAAGATTTTCTGTTTAAAACAAAATGATAATTATTGAAGATAAGATTGTTAAAATTGAAATTGTATCCGTAAAATTAGCTTAGAATTATAGCATTAGCAAGGATTATCCTTGCTAATGCTTTATAGATTTTGTAAGACTTCAGCTAAAAATTCTTGAGCTTTATTGTTTAAGGCTTGATTTTGTTCTTTTGTGAGATTTGGATCCCCTTTAAGATTGTTTTTTAAAGCTAGAATGTCTTTGTTGATTTCGATTTCAATTTCTTCTTTGGTGTCGGATTTAAACCTTTCTTGTTGTATTTTTTTAGTCGCACCCAAAAGATTGGTTCTAATACCTTCATTATAGGCTTCAACTAAGGATGCTGTTAAGGAAGCACATTTAATTTTAAATAGCTCTTCTTCACTGATTTTACCATCTAAGCAATCTTGAAAAGCTTTATCTTCCACATCTTTATAGCTTGAAATTTCTTTCTCTGATTTTTTATTTGCAGAATTAATCTGCGAATAAAAAGTATTCTGTGTTGTAGAATTTACTTGCATTGTAATCTCCTTATTGAATTTGAATCGAGCAATGCTTATTTGTAAGATTGCAATAGCTCACTTAAATAATCAATTGCTAGGTTTTTCCTAGCTTGAAAATGTGCCTCGCTTTCAGCTTGTCCCATATAGTATCCTTTTTGGATAGCATAAGGCTCTTTAATAATGGAAATTTGCTCTTCTAGCATTTGTGCTTTTAAAGAATTTGAGGCATTTTCAAAATTTTCTTGTCTTTTTCTTGTGTCCCAATAACTTACATTTGCATTACACTCCCTAGCATTAGCTACCACCATAGAAGCTGTTAAAAAAGTATTAACTGCTAATTTTTGCTCCTTGGTATAATTCTTAGCTTCCATATCTGCATCAATTTGATTTCTGAAATCCTCATAATCACTTATATTTTTCTTATCCGCAAAATTAATTTTATATGGATAAGAGTAAGTATTGTTTGTAATTTTCATATAATTTACCCAATCTGAATACTTGTATTTATTGAATTACTAGGTTTAGAAATATCCCAAATATCAAGCCAATCATCTATAATGTTATCGCCTGTCAAATCTACACCTTCTGAACTTAGTTGCACTACATCATTTCCTGCAAACTTAGCCCTATCATAACTACCACCGCCATAGCCTGTTACTCCTGAGTTTTAGCATCTATAGCAAAAACTAAAGAGCAACTTAAAATACCTAAGAAGATTAATTTTTTAACCATCTTTACTCCTTTGATTGAAATTTTTAGAGTTTAAAACTCTAAAAATTAACAAGCAATTTTTGTTCCAAAATATGAAATTTTTTAGCGGATCAAATTTTTGAGCAGGATTTATGAAATTCTTTTATAAAATTAAAAATATTTTTAAAAACTTCTTGATTTTTAAGCAGATATATCTATTAGATTATCACTCTTATAAAGATCATTTTTAATTTTGGCATTTAGGATTTGATTTATATCTTTATTTGCTTCAACTTTTTTATCTTTATCATCTTGGGCTTTTAAAGATAGATTTATAGTCTGCCTATTAACTTCACTTTTGCCAAAATTTGTAGTGTCTATAACACCACAAGGTGTTACAAGTATCATCTGTATCGACTCCTTACTGCAAGTTTATAATAAAATTGTTAGTATCAATGTTTATTACATTGTGTTATAAGCCCTTGTATGCTGATAAACTAAAATGCAACCAATGATAATAGGTTTTGAGATATAGCAATTCTTTTAAAAGCTTACTATTTGAATAGGCAATGATTACCAAACTTAAATCATAATTCTTTATTTTTATAAACAAGATTATAAAACTTATAAAATGAATAAACTTATTTAACAATTAAAGCTAGAAACAAAATACTTGTTCTTAAAAATTTGACTATTTTTGGATTTTTATCATTTTAGATTTTGGATTAAAGTAGAATTAATTTTTAATAATTCAGAGTTTATTAAGATAAAAAAGGTAAAGTTATGATTTTCAAAGTTAATGAGATTTTTATAATAAATTTTTAGGATAAAAATGGATTTAAATTTTATAATTAATCATTTAAGTGTATTTGCAATAGCTGGTTGGCTTACTTTGAAATTAAGTTTTTTTGGTATAGTTTTTTCTATAATTATAGGATTGTTTTGTATTTTAATGAGTTATTTTAGGGTTAAATTTATAGAGCAAATTTGCAAAATTTATATAGAATTATCCCGAAATACTCCTTTATTGATACAGCTTTTTTTTCTTTATTATGCTTTGCCTAAATTTGGTATCCATCTAGAAAAGATTCCTCCTTTAAATTTGATTTGTTTAAGCGTTGATGAAACTTTGCGTCCAGCTTTTGCTTGTGCGATCGTTGGTCTTAGTTTTTTGGGTGGATCTTATATGGCTGAGAGTTTTAGATCGGGATTTGAGGCTATTAGAAAACAGCAATTTGAAGCGGGGCTTTCTTTAGGTTTTACAAAATTGGGAAATTTTCGCTATGTTATTTTACCTCAAGTGTTAGCCGTTTCGATATCAAGTATTAGTGCAAATATTATTTTTCTTATTAAAGAAACTTCAGTAGTAAGCATTATAGCTTTACCGGATTTGGTTACGGCAATGAAAGATCTAAATTCTCTAACTTACAAAACAGATGAGCTTTTATTTCTTTTATTTATAGGATATTTGTGTATTATTTTGCCTATTTCATTGATTTTGTTTTTTATAGAAAAAAGGCTTTCAAATGCTTAGTTTGCTAAATTTGGACACATTAAGTCGTCTTTGGCAAGGTTTATTTGTGACGCTTGAAATTTCCATAGTCAGTATCGCAATTACCTCTTTTTTTGGGCTTTTTTTGGGTATTTTGATGAGTTTTAAAAATCGTTATATTTATATTTTATGTCGTTTTATGTTAGAATTTGTAAGAGTTATGCCACTTTTAGTTTGGCTTTTTATAGTGTATTTTGGTTTTTCAAGGTGGCTTGGGGTTAATTTAAGCAGCACAGCTTCAGCTATTATTGTATTTAGTATTTGGGGAAGTTTTGAGATGATGGATTTGGTTCGATCTTCTTTAGAAAGTATTCCAAAACATCAATACGAGAGTGCTAAAAGTTTAGGTTTAAATAAAATTCAAGCGTATTTTTATATCATTATTCCACAAGCCTTTCGTCGTCTTACTCCTGTGAGTATGAATTTGCTTACTCGAATGATTAAAAGTACAACTTTTGCGTATTTGATTGGTAGTGTGGAGCTTGTAAAAGTGGGTCAGCAAATTATTGAGTTTAATAATAAAAATGATTTAGCGCCTTTTATTATCTATGGTCTTATCTTTTTTATCTTTTTTATGATTTGCTATCCTATTACTTTATATTCTAAAAAATTAGAAAAAAAATGGAGCTAAAATGAGCATTTTGAAGGTTGAAAAATTACAAAAATATTATGGAACTCATCATGTGTTAAAAAATATCAATTTAGAGGTAAAACAAAAGGAGGTTGTGGTAATCTTAGGTCCGAGTGGCTGTGGAAAATCAACTTTTTTAAGATGTATTAATGGATTAGAAGAAATTGCAGACGGAACGATACAAATTGGTCAGGATAAAATCGATAAAAATTTTAAAGATTGGACAAGGGTGCGTCAAAAAGTAGGCATGGTGTTTCAATCTTATGAATTATTTGAACATTTAAGTGTTAAAGATAATATACTTTTAGGCCCTTTAAAGGTGCAAAAAAGATCCAAAGAAGAAGTTTTAGAAGAGGCTAAAATATGGCTTGAAAAGGTAGGATTGCTCCATAAAATAGATGCTTTTCCTAGGGAATTAAGTGGGGGGCAAAAGCAAAGAATCGCCATTGTAAGAAGTCTTTGTATGAATCCAGAGCTTATGCTTTTTGATGAAGTAACAGCGGCACTTGATCCTGAAATCGTTCGCGAAGTTTTAGACGTTATTTTAAATTTGGCAAAAGATGGAATGACTATGCTAATCGTTACACATGAAATGGGTTTTGCTAAAGCTGTTGCTGATAAAATAGTTTTTATGGATAATGGCGAAGTAGTTGAAGAAAATAATCCACATGATTTTTTTGAAAATCCTAAAAGTGAAAGAGCAAAAAAATTTTTAAATTTATTTGATTATCATAAATAGTAAGATCTTGAATTTATATATAACATAAATTAGATTTTTAAAAAAAATCTAATTTATGATTTTATGATAAAAAGCGGTTTTATTCTTGACAAAATATTTTTTTTAAGATATAATCCTTATTTTTAAAATTTTCTATAAAATATAAGAATTATGCTGGTTTAGCTCAGTTGGTAGAGCAGCTGCCTTGTAAGCAGCAGGTCGGGGGTTCAAGTCCCTTAACCAGCTCCATTTTAACAGTGTTTGACCAGAATATTATAAATTGATTTTAGTAATATTTTATGATTAGGTGAGTTACTCAAGTGGCCAACGAGGGCAGACTGTAAATCTGCTGGCTTTCGCCTTCCGTGGTTCGAATCCACGACTCACCACCATGCTTGCGGGAGTAGCTCAGTTGGCTAGAGCATCAGCCTTCCAAGCTGAGGGTCGCGGGTTCGAGTCCCGTTTCCCGCTCCAAAATTAAACTGGGAGCTGTATTTTCTGAAATAACTTACAGTATATTCCCTAAAAATTGTTTTCAGTTGTCTGTATTTGGGTAGTTTTTCTGAGCGCTCGTATGGCTCAGAGGTAGAGCACTCCCTTGGTAAGGGAGAGGTCGCGGGTTCAATTCCCGCTATGAGCTCCATAATTTATTGAAAAGATTATAAATATAGACTTGGTTTGCTTACATTAATATTTTATATTGGAGGAAAAAAATGGCTAAAGAAAAATTTTCACGTAATAAGCCACACGTAAATATCGGTACTATTGGTCACGTTGATCATGGTAAAACTACTTTGACAGCTGCTATTTCTGCTGTTCTTTCAAGAAGAGGTTTGGCAGAGCTTAAAGATTATGACAATATCGATAATGCTCCTGAAGAAAAAGAACGTGGTATAACTATTGCTACTTCTCATATTGAATATGAAACAGAAAATCGCCACTATGCACACGTTGATTGTCCAGGTCACGCCGACTATGTTAAAAATATGATTACAGGTGCTGCACAAATGGACGGTGCAATTCTTGTTGTTTCTGCAGCAGATGGTCCAATGCCTCAAACTAGAGAACATATTCTTTTATCTCGTCAAGTTGGTGTTCCATATATTGTTGTTTTTATGAATAAAGCAGATATGGTTGATGATGCTGAACTTTTAGAGTTAGTTGAAATGGAAATTAGAGAATTATTAAGCTCTTATGATTTCCCAGGAGATGATACTCCAATTATTTCTGGTTCTGCATTAAAAGCTCTTGAAGAAGCTAAAGCTGGACAAGATGGTGAATGGTCTAAAAAAGTTTTAGATCTTATGGCTGCAGTTGATAGTTACATTCCAACTCCAACTCGTGATACAGAAAAAGATTTCTTAATGCCAATTGAAGACGTTTTCTCAATTTCTGGACGTGGTACAGTTGTTACAGGAAGAATCGAGAAAGGTGTAGTTAAAGTAGGTGATACAATTGAAATCGTTGGTATTAAAGATACACAAACAACTACTGTAACTGGTGTTGAAATGTTTAGAAAAGAAATGGATCAGGGTGAAGCAGGAGATAATGTAGGTGTTCTCTTACGTGGTACCAAAAAAGAAGAAGTTATTCGTGGTATGGTTCTTGCTAAACCAAAATCAATTACTCCTCATACTGATTTTGAAGCTGAAGTTTATATTTTAAATAAAGATGAAGGTGGTAGACATACTCCATTCTTTAATAATTATAGACCACAGTTTTATGTTAGAACAACCGATGTTACAGGATCAATTAAATTAGCTGATGGTGTTGAAATGGTTATGCCAGGTGAAAATGTGAGAATTACAGTAAGTTTGATTGCACCGGTAGCGCTTGAAGAAGGAACTCGTTTTGCTATTCGTGAGGGTGGTAAAACTGTTGGTTCTGGAGTTGTTTCTAAAATTATTAAGTAAAATCAAAAAAGTCAAGTTTGATACTTGACTTTTAATTTAAAGGAAAACAATGAGAGTTAAAATAGGTTTAAAGTGTGAAGAATGCGGTGATATTAATTATAGTACTTACAAAAATAGTAAAAATACCACTGAAAAATTAGAGTTAAAGAAATATTGCCCAAGATTAAAAAAGCATACGCTTCATAAAGAAGTTAAATTAAAAAGCTAATTAATAAGCTTTAGGGCAATAGCTCCAACGGTAGAGCGCCGGATTCCAAATCCGCAGGTTGGGGGTTCGAGTCCCTCTTGCCCTGCCATAATTGAGGTTTAAGTAAATGGAAAAATTGATAACTTATTTTAAATTATCAAAGGCTGAATTAAGGAAAGTAATTTTTCCTTTAAAAGAACAAGTTCGGAATGCTTATATCACAGTTTTTATAGTGGTTGCAGTGGTTTCTTTATTTTTGGCATTAGTGGATTGGATTATGTCTTCTATTGTTTCTATAGTAATATAGGAGTGGATTAAATTAATGAATACTTATAAATGGTATGCGATTCAAACTTATGCTGGAAGTGAAATGGCTGTAAAAAGAGCTATTGAAAATTTGGTGAAAGATAATGGAATTGAAGAACAGCTTAAGGAAATAGTTGTTCCAACCGAAGATGTTATTGAATTTAAAAACGGAAAAGAGAAGATTACTGAAAGAAGCTTATATTCTGGATATGTTTTCGCACTTTTAGATTTAAATACAGAGCTTTGGCACAAAATTCAATCTCTTCCAAAAGTGGGACGTTTTATTGGAGAGTCGAAAAAACCAACCCCTTTAACAGAGAAGGATATTAATTTAATTTTAGAAAAAGTTCGTAATCGTGCAGCTCCTAAACCAAAAATTTCTTTTGAAGAGGGAGAAAATGTAAGGATTACAGAAGGTCCATTTGCAAATTTTACTGCTATAGTGGAAGAGTATGATATGGTGAGAGGTCTATTAAAATTGAATGTTTCTATTTTTGGACGCTCTACTCCAGTGGAGATTTTATATTCTCAAGTTGAGAAAATAATTTAAATTTTTATTAAGGAGAAATTTGTTATGGCTAAGAAAGTTGTAGGCGAGATTAAATTACAGATTGCTGCTACAAAAGCAAATCCATCGCCTCCTGTTGGTCCTGCTTTAGGACAGCAAGGTGTTAATATTATGGAATTTTGTAAAGCTTTTAATGAAAGAACAAAAGATATGGCAGGTTTTAATATCCCTGTTGTTATCACAGTTTATGCTGATAAAAGTTTTACTTTTATTACAAAACAACCACCAGCTACTGATTTAATCAAAAAAGCTGCGGGAATTTCGAAAGGCACTGATAATCCACTTAAAAACAAAGTAGGTAAATTAACTCGTGCTCAAGTTTTAGAAATTGTAGATAAAAAAATTGCGGATTTAAACACCAAAGACAGAGATCAGGCAGCAAAAATAATTGCTGGTTCAGCTCGTTCTATGGGTGTTGAAATTGTTGATTAACCCCTTGTAACCGCTCAAGGTAAAAAAGCGGTAGCACTTTAAAAATGCGGAGAAAATAAAATGGCTAAAATAACAAAGAGATTAAAAGAATTATTACAAAAAATTGATTCAACTAAAGAGTATAATACAAAAGAAGCAATTGGTGTAGTTAAGAATTTAAAGTCAGCAAAATTTGATGAAACTGTTGAAATTGCTTTAAAACTTAATGTTGATCCAAGACATGCCGATCAAATGGTAAGAGGATCTGTAGTTCTTCCTGCTGGTACAGGAAAGAAAGTCCGAGTTGCTGTGATTGCAAAGGATGCCAAAGCAGATGAGGCTAAAAATGCTGGAGCGGATATTGTTGGAAGCGATGATTTGGTAGAGGAAATTCAAAAAGGAAATATGAATTTTGATGTATTGATTGCAACTCCAAATTTAATGGGTCTAGTAGGTAAAGTAGGCCGAATTTTAGGTCCTAAAGGTTTGATGCCAAACCCAAAAACCGGAACAGTTACCATGGATGTTGCACAAGCTGTAAATAATGCTAAAAGCGGTCAAGTTAATTTCCGTGTAGATAAACAAGGGAACATCCACGCAGGTCTTGGAAAAGTAAGTTTTTCTAATGAACAATTATGGGATAATATATCGACCTTTATTAAGGCTATCAATAAACATAAACCGGCTGCTGCAAAAGGTAGATATATTAAAAGTGCCGCTTTATCTTTAACTATGAGCCCTTCGGTAAAACTTGAAGTACAGGAATTGTTAGATATGAAATAAAGAGTTGCTTTTGCTAACTCTTTATTTTTTTTAAATAAACATTTGAAAAAATTGAGGTTTTTTGAAATGTTTATTTTAGATTGAAGATAGTTGAGGCTGTAGGCTTAATTGGATATTTCCGCTCCACTTGAAATCTCAATCGGAAAGGAGAAAATGTGACTAGAAGCGAAAAAGTTGAAGTGATTGCTAAGCTCGAAGAAAGTTTTAAAGTTAGTGAAGCTATTGTAGTTTGTGATTACAAAGGTTTATCAACTAAAAAACTAGAAGAGCTTAGAAATAACGCAAGAGAAAATAATGTCAAAGTTCAAATCATTAAAAATACTTTGGCTAACATTGCTCTTAATAATTCCGGCAAAACAGGTCTAGTTCTTAAAGATACTAATATTTATCTTTGGGGAGAGGATCAACTTAGCGTTTCAAAAGTAGTTGCCAAATTTGAAGAAAACAATGATCAATTTCAGATTAAAACTGCTTTTATTGATGGTGAAGTTGCAGACGTTGCTAAGGTTAAAGCCTTGGCCAAAATGCCTTCGCGTAATGAGTTGCTTGCTATGCTTTTGCAAGTTTGGAAAGCGCCAATCACCAATTTTACTATTGGATTAAATGCGCTAAAAAATAAAAAAGAAACTGAATAAAAAGGATAAAAAATGGCAATTTCAAAAGAAGATGTATTAGAATATATTTCAAATTTAAGTGTTCTTGAGCTTTCTGAGCTTGTAAAAGAATTTGAAGAAAAATTTGGTGTATCTGCTGCTCCAGTAATGGTAGCTGGAGGTGCGGTAGCAGGTGGCGGTGCTTCAGCTGCTGAAGAGAAAACAGAGTTTGATATCGTTTTAACTGATGGCGGTGCTAAAAAGATTGAAGTGATTAAAATCGTTCGTGCTTTAACAGGTCTTGGGCTTAAAGAAGCAAAAGATGCAGTAGAGCAAACTCCTTCAACTTTAAAAGAAGGTGTAGCTAAAGCTGAAGCCGAAGAAGCTAAGAAGCAGCTTGAAGAAGCAGGTGCTAAAGTAGAGCTTAAATAAATATAGATTTTTTATGTTTTAGTTTAAGAAGATTTGTTTTGCAAATCTTCTTTTTTATTTTTTACCTATATTTTTAGGTCTTCTTTTTTAAATTTACAAAAATTTACCATGAGGTATATGCAAAATGTTAGATAATAAATTAAGAAATCGTTTAAGAGCAGATTTCTCCAATATTTCAAAACAAATAGAAATTCCAAATCTTCTACAATTACAAAAAGCTAGTTTTGATTATTTTTTAAATTTTAATAATGGCGAAAGTGGTATAGAAAAAGTTTTTAAATCAATTTTTCCTATACACGATCCACAAAATAGATTGAGTCTTGAATATGTTAGTAGTGAGATTGGAAAACCAAAATACACTATTCGCGAATGCATGGAAAGAGGTTTAACTTATTCTGTAAATTTAAAAATGAAAATCCGTCTTACCTTGCATGAAAAAGATGAGAAAACAGGTGAAAAAGTTGGCATTAAAGATATAAAAGAGCAAGAAATTTATATTCGTGAAATTCCGTTAATGACTGATCGCGTTTCTTTCATCATTAATGGAGTGGAAAGAGTAGTTGTTAATCAACTTCATAGAAGTCCAGGCGTTATTTTTAAAGAGGAAGAGAGTTCAACGGTCGCTAATAAACTTGTTTATACTGCACAAATTATTCCCGATCGTGGCTCTTGGCTTTATTTTGAGTATGATGCAAAAGATGTTCTTTATGTAAGAATCAATAAAAGGAGAAAAGTACCTATTACTATGCTTTTTAGAGCTTTGGGGTATAAAAAGCAAGATATTATAAAATTGTTTTATCCTATTCAGACAATCCATGTTAAAAAAGATAAATTTTTAACTGAATTTAATCCAAATGATTTTATAGATAGAATAGAATATGATATCAAGGATGAAAAAGGTAAAGTTATTCATCAAGCAGGAAAAAGATTAACTAAGAAAAAAATTGAACAATTAATTAAAGATGGTTTAAAATGGATAGAGTATCCAGTAGAAGTCTTACTTAATCGCTATTTAGCAAATCCTATTTTTGATAAAAAAAGCGGAGAAATGCTTTTTGACTCTTTAACTCTTATTGATGAAAGCAAACTTGCAAAGATTAAAGAGCAAAAGAGTTTTGAAATTGCAAATGATTTAGCAAATGGTGTTGATGCTGCCATAATTAATTCTTTTATACAAGATAATGAAACTTTAAAATTATTAAAACAAACTGAGAATCTTGAAGATGAAAATGATTTGGCTGCAATAAGAATTTATAAGGTGATGAGACCAGGTGAACCTGTAGTTAAAGATGCGGCGAAAACTTTTGTTAATGATTTATTTTTTAATCCTGAAAGATATGATTTAACCAAAGTTGGTCGTATGAAGATGAATCATAAATTAGGTCTTGATGTCCCTGAATATTTAACTGTTTTAACTAATGAAGATATTATAAAAACCGCAAAATATTTAATTAAAGTCAAAAATGGTAAAGGACATATTGATGACAGAGATCATTTAGGGAATCGCCGTATTAGATCTATAGGTGAACTTTTAGCCAATGAGCTTCATTTAGGATTGGCAAAAATGCAAAAAGCAATCAGAGATAAATTTACTTCCTTAAATGCTGACATTGACAAAGTTATGCCTTATGATTTGATTAATCCAAAAATGATCACTACTACTATTATAGAATTCTTTACAGGTGGTCAGCTTTCACAATTTATGGATCAAACAAATCCATTAAGCGAAATCACTCATAAGCGTCGTTTATCTGCACTCGGAGAAGGTGGTCTTGTTAAAGAGAGAGCAGGTTTTGAAGTTCGTGACGTTCATGCGACTCATTATGGTAGAATTTGCCCAGTAGAAACTCCAGAGGGTCAAAATATCGGTCTAATTAATACTCTTTCAACCTATGCAAAAGTCAATGAACTTGGCTTTGTTGAAGCTCCTTATAAAAAAGTTGTAAATGGAAAAGTTACCGATGAGATTGTTTATTTAACAGCTACACAAGAAGAAGGTTTATTTATTGCACCTGCATCAACCAAAATAGATGCTAAGGGTAATATTGTAGAGGAATTTGTTGAAGCAAGACAAGATGGAGAAACCATACTTGCAAAAAAAGAAGAAGTCCAATTAATTGATCTTTGTTCAGGTATGGTTGTTGGGGTTGCAGCTTCTTTAATACCTTTTTTAGAACATGACGATGCTAATAGGGCTTTGATGGGATCTAATATGCAACGTCAAGCAGTTCCACTTCTTACTTCTTCAGCTCCTATTGTTGGAACAGGAATGGAAAATATTATTGCACGTGATGCTTGGGAAGCAGTGAAAGCTAAACGTGGCGGTGTAGTTGAAAAAGTAGACAATAAAAGTATTTTTATTTTAGGAGAAGATGAAAAAGGTCCTTTTATTGATCATTATATTATGGAAAAAAACTTACGCACCAATCAAAATACCAATTATATACAACATCCTATAGTTAAAAAGGGAGAAGTGGTCAAAGCAGGGCAAATTATCGCCGATGGTCCTTCTATGGATCAAGGAGAATTGGCTATTGGAAAAAATGCATTGATTGCTTTTATGCCTTGGAATGGTTATAATTATGAGGATGCGATTGTTGTTAGTGAAAGAATCATTCGTGAAGATACATTTACAAGTGTGCATATTTATGAAAAAGAGATAGAAGCTAGAGAATTAAAAGATGGAATAGAAGAAATCACCAAAGATATTCCAAACATCAAAGAAGAAGATGTAGCACATTTAGATGAAAGTGGTATTGCAAAAATAGGAACTCATATTAAGCCAGGTATGATTTTAGTCGGCAAGGTGTCTCCAAAAGGTGAAGTTAAGCCAACACCAGAAGAAAGACTTTTAAGAGCGATTTTTGGAGAAAAAGCTGGTCATGTTGTAAATAAATCTTTATACGCTACTGCTTCACTTGAAGGTGTAGTGGTTGATGTAAAAATATTTACTAAAAAAGGTTATGAGAAAGATGAAAGGGCTTTAAAATCATATGATAAAGAAAAAATGTCCTTAGAAAAAGAACATCACGACAGACTTTTGATGATGGATAGAGAAGAAATGCTTAGAGTTTGTGCTTTATTATCCAAATCAACTCTTGCAAGTAGTCAAAAAATTGGGGATAAAAATTACAAGAAAGGTGAGAAAGCAGACTTAAGTGATTTAGAAAAAATCAATCGTTTTACGCTTACTACTATTATTAAAGCTTATTCTAAAGAAGTGCAAAAAAAATATGAAGATTTAAAAAATCATTTCCAAAATGAAAAGAAAAAACTTAAAGCCGAACACGATGAAAAACTTGAAATTCTAGAAAAAGATGATATTTTGCCAAGTGGGGTAGTCAAACTTGTAAAAGTTTATATTGCTACAAAAAGAAAGCTAAAGGTTGGCGATAAAATGGCAGGACGTCATGGAAATAAAGGTATCGTTTCTACTATAATTCCAGAAGTAGATATGCCTTATCTTTCAAACGGAAAAAGTGTAGATATTGCACTCAATCCTTTAGGGGTTCCAAGCCGTATGAATATCGGACAAATTTTAGAAAGCCATTTGGGACTTGTTGGGTTAAGACTTGGAGAGCAAATCCAAGAGATTTTTGATAGAAAGCAAAAAGACTTTATTAAGGAACTAAGATCCAAAATGCTTGAAATTTGTTCCATTCCAAGACTTGCAAATGAAAAAGATTTTATTAAAAAATTGAGTGACGAAGAGCTTTTAAATTATGCGAGAGATTGGAGTAAAGGGGTTAAATTTGCTACTCCTGTTTTTGAGGGTGTCAATATAGAAGAATTTAAAAAATTATTTGAACTAGCAAAAATTGATATGGATGGAAAAACCGAGCTTTACGATGGAAGAACAGGTGAAAAAATAGCAGAGCGTGTCCATGTAGGATGCATGTATATGTTAAAACTTCACCATTTAGTCGATGAAAAAGTACACGCTAGAAGTACAGGTCCGTATAGTCTTGTTACTCAACAACCAGTTGGAGGTAAAGCACTTTTTGGAGGACAAAGATTTGGAGAAATGGAGGTTTGGGCACTTGAAGCTTATGGAGCAGCCCATACTTTAAAAGAGATGCTGACTATTAAATCAGATGATGTTGAGGGTAGATTTAATGCTTATAAAGCAATTACTAAGGGTGAAAATGTTCCAGCAACGGGAATTCCTGAAACATTTTTTGTTTTAA
The DNA here is from genome assembly GCF_005406215.1 of Campylobacter aviculae. Classification (GTDB taxonomy): domain Bacteria; phylum Campylobacterota; class Campylobacteria; order Campylobacterales; family Campylobacteraceae; genus Campylobacter_D; species Campylobacter_D aviculae. Next base: position 43,494 of record NZ_NXMA01000009.1, read on the forward strand.
CCAATGAGCTTAAATCACTTGCTTTAGATGTTGAGATTTTTGATAAGGATGAGGACAATGAGTAAATTTAAAGTGATAGAAGTAAAAGAAGATGCTAGACCTAGAGATTTTGAAGCTTTTCAATTAAGACTTGCCAGTCCTGAAAAAATCAAATCTTGGTCTTATGGAGAAGTGAAAAAGCCAGAAACAATCAATTATAGAACTTTAAAACCCGAAAGAGATGGGCTTTTTTGTGCTAAAATTTTTGGACCTATTCGTGATTATGAATGCCTTTGTGGTAAATATAAGAAAATGCGTTTTAAAGGCGTTAAATGCGAGAAATGCGGGGTTGAAGTAGCAAATTCTAAAGTGCGTCGTTCAAGAATGGGGCATATTGAACTTGTAACTCCAGTAGCACACATTTGGTATGTAAATTCTTTACCAAGCCGTATAGGAACGCTTTTGGGTGTGAAGATGAAAGATCTTGAACGTGTGCTTTATTATGAGGCTTATATTGTTGAAAATCCTGGTGATGCATATTATGATAATGAAAATACTAAAAAAGTGGAACATTGTGATGTTTTAAATGAAGAGCAATATCAAAATTTAATGCAACGCTATGAAAATAGTGGCTTTAAAGCAAGAATGGGCGGAGAGGTTGTTCGTGATTTGCTTGCGAATTTAGATCTCGTAGCTCTTTTAAATCAGCTTAAAGAAGAAATAGTCGCTACAAATTCAGAGGCGAAGAAAAAAACTATCATTAAACGCTTGAAGGTTGTGGAGAATTTTTTAAATTCAAATTCTAATACCGATATTAATAGTGAAGACGCGGTACCTAATCGTCCAGAATGGATGATGATTACCAATTTACCGGTATTACCTCCCGATTTGCGTCCTTTGGTTGCCTTAGATGGCGGAAAATTTGCGGTTTCTGATGTAAATGATTTATATCGTCGTGTTATCAATAGAAATACGCGTCTTAAAAAACTTATGGAGCTTGATGCACCAGAGATTATTATTAGAAATGAAAAAAGAATGCTTCAAGAAGCCGTAGATGCTTTATTTGATAATGGTCGTCGTGCTAATGCTGTTAAGGGTGCAAATAAGCGTCCTTTGAAATCTTTGAGTGAAATTATCAAGGGTAAGCAAGGTCGTTTTAGACAAAATTTGCTTGGAAAAAGAGTTGATTTTTCAGGCCGTAGCGTTATTGTTGTAGGTCCGAAACTTAGAATGGATCAATGTGGTTTGCCTAAAAAAATGGCTTTAGAGCTTTTTAAACCACATTTATTAGCTAAGCTTGAAGAAAAAGGTTATGCAACAACAGTTAAACAAGCTAAGAAAATGATAGAAAATAAAACTAATGAAGTTTGGGAATGCTTAGAAGAGGTTGTTAAGGGACATCCTGTTATGCTAAACCGTGCTCCAACTTTACATAAGCTTTCTATCCAAGCTTTTCATCCTGTTTTGGTTGAAGGAAAGGCAATACAATTACATCCTTTGGTATGTGCTGCTTTTAATGCGGATTTTGACGGAGATCAAATGGCAGTACATGTACCGCTTTCGCAAGAAGCAATAGCAGAATGTAAAGTACTTATGCTTTCATCTATGAATATTCTTTTACCAGCGAGTGGAAAATCTGTAACCGTTCCTTCGCAAGATATGGTTTTGGGAATTTATTATCTTTCTTTGGAAAAACCAAATGTGAAAGGTTCTCATAAGATTTGTACGGGTATTGATGAAGTGATGATGGCGCTTGAAAGTAAATGTTTAGATATTCATGCAAGCATACAAACTATGGTAGATGGTAGAAAAATCACTACAACCGCTGGAAGATTAATTATTAAATCAATTTTACCTGATTTCGTTCCAGAATGTAATTGGAATAAAGTTCTAAAGAAAAAAGATATAGCTGCACTTGTTGATTATGTTTATAAGCATGGAGGGCTAGAAATTACTGCAAGCTTTTTAGATAGACTTAAAAATTTAGGTTTTGAGTATGCTACAAAAGCAGGTATTTCTATTTCTATAGCAGATATTATTGTTCCAGATGATAAGCAAAAAGCTATCGATGAAGCAAAAAAACAAGTTAGAGAAATTCAAAATTCTTATAATCTTGGTTTGATAACTTCTGGAGAAAGATATAATAAGATTATCGATATTTGGAAAAGTGCAAATAATACTCTCTCAAAAGAGATGATGAAACTTGTCGAAAAAGATAAAGAAGGCTTTAATTCTATCTATATGATGGCGGATTCTGGAGCTAGAGGTAGTGCGGCTCAAATTTCTCAGCTTGCCGCAATGAGAGGACTGATGACTAAACCAGATGGTTCTATTATAGAAACTCCTATTATTTCAAATTTCCGTGAAGGTTTAAATGTCCTTGAGTATTTTATTTCAACACATGGAGCTAGAAAGGGTCTTGCAGATACTGCACTTAAAACAGCAAATGCTGGTTATTTAACAAGAAAGCTTATTGATGTGGCACAAAATGTAAAAATTACTATAGAAGATTGTGGCACACATGAGGGCATAGAAATTAATGAAATTACCGCGGATAGTTCTATAATTGAAACTTTAGAAGAAAGAGTTTTAGGAAGAGTTTTAGCTGAAGATGTGATTGATCCGATTACAAATTCAGTTCTTTTTGCTGAAGGCACTTTAATAGATGAGGAAAAAGCAAAAGTTTTTGGAGAAAACGGTATTAAGAGTGTAAATATTCGCACTCCTATTACTTGTAAAGCTAAAAAAGGAATTTGTGCTAAATGTTACGGCGTCAATCTTGGTGAAGGAAAGCTTGTAAAACCAGGTGAAGCAGTAGGGATTATTTCAGCACAATCAATTGGTGAACCTGGAACTCAGCTTACCCTTAGAACTTTCCATAGTGGTGGAACTGCGAGTACGGATTTGCAAGATAGACAGGTTAGTGCTCAAAAAGAGGGCTTTATAAGATTTTATAATTTAAAAACTTATAAAAATAAAGAAGGAAAAATAATAGTTGCAAATCGTAGAAATGCGGCTATTTTATTGGTAGAGCCAAAAATTAAAGCCCCATTTAAGGGTGTAATTAGCATAGAAAATATCCATGAAGATGTAATAGTTTCCTTAAAAGATAAAAAACAAGAAATTAAATATACGCTTAGAAAATACGATCTTGCAAAAGCAAATGAATTAGCAGGAGTTAGTGGAAGTATAGATGGAAAACTCTATCTTCCGTATCAAAATGGTACTGAAATCAATGAAAATGAAAGTATTGTTGAAATAATTAAAGAAGGTTGGAATATTCCTAATCGTATTCCATTTGCGAGTGAAATTTTAGTTAAAGATGGAGATCCTGTTATTCAAAACATAAAAGCAGGTGAAAAAGGAACTTTAAAATTCTATATTCTCAAAGGAGATGGTCTTGATAGGATTAAAAATGTTAAAAAAGGCGATATAGTTAAAGAAAAAGGTTTCTTTGTTGTTGTAGTGGATGAAAATGGAAGAGAGGCAAAAAGGCACTATATCCCGAGAGAATCAAAAATTGAATTTAATGATAATGCAATTATCGAAGATCCTAATACTATAATAGCAAGTGCTTCAAAACGAGAGAATAAGATTATTGCGGAATGGGATGCATACAATAATACCATTATCGCAGAAATTGACGGTGTGATAAGCTTTGAGGATATAGAAGCTGGTTATAGTGCTGATGAACAAGTAGATGAGGCAACAGGAAAACGTTCTTTGGTTGTTAATGAATATTTACCGAGTGGTGTGAGACCAACTTTGGTAATTGCAGGAAAAGGTAATAAAGTAGCACGTTATCAATTAGAACCAAAAACGGTTATTTTTGTTCATGATGGCGATAAAGTTGCACAAGCAGATGTTTTAGCTAAAACTCCAAAAGCTGCAGCAAAATCAAAGGATATCACCGGAGGTCTTCCAAGAGTTTCTGAATTATTTGAAGCAAGAAAACCTAAAAATGCTGCTATAATTGCAGAAATTGATGGTGTGATTCGTTTTGATAAACCATTGCGTTCAAAAGAAAGAATTATTATACAGGCTGAAGATGGAACAAGTGCTGAATATTTAATTGACAAATCAAAGCATATTCAAGTAAGAGATGGAGAATTTATTCATGCTGGAGAAAAATTAACCGATGGAGTGGTTTCAAGTCATGATATACTTAAAATTTTAGGCGAAAAAGCACTTCATTATTATTTAATTTCCGAAATTCAGCAAGTTTATAGAGGCCAAGGGGTTGTGATTTCAGATAAACACATTGAAGTTATAGTTTCACAAATGTTAAGACAAGTAAAAGTTATAGATAGTGGACATACTAAATTTATAGAAGGCGATTTAATTTCAAAACGTAAATTCAGAGAAGAAAATGAAAGAATTATAAAAATGGGTGGAGAGCCTGCTATTGCTGAATCTGTACTTTTAGGGGTTACAAGGGCCGCGATTGGAAGTGATAGTGTGATTTCTGCAGCCTCTTTCCAAGAAACAACTAAGGTTTTAACTGAAGCTAGTATAGCTGGAAAATTTGATTATCTTGAAGATCTAAAGGAAAATGTCATTTTGGGCAGAATGATTCCTGTAGGAACAGGTCTTTATAGTGAGCAAAAATTTAAACTAAAAGAGAATAATTAAATAGCCAAAAGGCTATTTAATTTAATAGATTCTTTCTAAATTTGGAAAATGTAAATTAATCATTTCTTCTATTTTATGTTTTTCTTCAATTAAGATTTTTTTATTTTTTTCTTTAAAGTTTTTATTTGAATAAAAAATAGGATAAGATATGCTTATAGCGGCAATTATTTTATTTTTATGTTCTATATTTATAGCCATACATTCAATTTGGGGATTCATTTCTCCACTTTCTAAAGCAACTTTTTCTTTTTTAATTTGTTTAATTTGCTTATAAAGTTCATCGATATTTTTTAGAGTATTTGAGGTGATTTTTTCAAAATTTTTAGGATAAAGTATTTGCAATTCTTCCTTTGTCTTATTAGACAGTAAAGCTTTGCCTAAAGAAGTTGCATAAGCAGGATATGAGGTTCCTACAAAAGATTTTAATTGTATTTGATCGTTAGCATCTATTTTTTCCAAATAAAGCACATTGCTTTTTCTTAAAACACCTAGTTGGCAAGTTTGATTTGTTAAATCTCTAATATTTTTCATATGTTTTCTAATAAGTTCAATAACATTATTCTCGCCTTTTAAATTATAACTTAATTCTAAAATTTTAAAATCTAAACAGTAGCTTTTATTACTTAAATTGCATTTTATGTATTTTTTTTCCTGTAAGGTTTGTAAAATAGGCGAGATAGTACCTACAGGGATATTTAATTTTTTGGCTATAAGAGTTAAAGTAAGTTCTTCTTTTGAATTCGCAAGCAATTCTAAAATTTTTATAACTCTAAGAGTAGGTTGATGCATAAAATTATCCTTTTAACAATTACATTTTGTTTATAAATTTTACCACATTTTTTACTTTTGGTAACATAAGACATTTTTTGATTTATTTCTTATTTTGTATTTTATGGAAAAAAGCCTATTGAAGAGATAAATATAAAATAATTATGTTTTTAGCCCTTGATTTTTTTAAATAATTTTGCTACATTTTTTGTATATAAATAAATTTTTGTATATACAAAATAAAGGAGATGAAAATGGGAATTTTAAAAGGGACATTACCGGCTTTGCTTACACCTTATTCTAATGACAGAATGATTAATGAAAAAGAATTTATTCGTTATTGTGAATTTGGGATTGAAAATGGTTTAGATGGATTATTTTGCAATGGTAGTGCAGGTGACTCTCAAGCTTTAAGCATTGAGTCGCAAGTTCGATTAATGAAACTTAGCAAGGATGCTTCTAAGGGCAGGGTGCCTATTATCACAGGTATCACTTCAAGTGTTTATAAAAATACCATTGTTTTATCAGAGGAAGCCTATAAATTAGGGCTTGATGCACTTTTGCTTGCTATGCCTTATTATTATAAATTTGATGAAGAGACTCTTTTGGAATACATTAAAGATTTAGCTTTAAAAGTCAAACTTCCTTTGTATATTTATAATATTCCGCTTTTTGCACCTGCTTTAAGCTTGAATTTTATAGAAAAAATTTCAAAACTTAACAATATAGCAGGTATTAAAGATAGCAGTGGAGATGCTTTGCTTTTAAATCATATTTTGGATATGGTGCCTCAAAATTTCGATGTTTTTGTAGGAAGAGAAGAAATTTATGCAGAAGCTTTATTTTTAGGAGCTAAAGGTTCTATGACAAGCATAGGAGGTATTTTTCCAGAACTTATGAGTGCAATTTATCAAGCAATGAATGACAAAAAATATGAAAGAGCACTGTTGATACAAAAGAGTCTTTTAAAGGTCATAAGATTTGGGATGAGTATCTCTTTTCCTATGGGATTTGCTTTATTGTTAAAGGCTAGAGGATTTGAATTTGCAAATGCAACCATACACCCTTTATCATCTTTAACCAAAGAAAAATTAGATATATGTTTTGATAAAGCTAAAGAATTGATTAAAACTTTGGAAAAAGAAACAGGTATAAGGCTATAAAAGGTTTGATATGAAAATAAAAAGTTTTCTTGAAAAAACACCAGGTGGAATGATGCTTATACCCATGCTTATTGGTGCTATTATTCATACTTTTTGGCCAGATATTTTAGCTTATTTTGGTCCTTTTACCAATGCTTTAGGAACTGGATCTACGGTAATTATAGCAGTTTGGTTTGTCGGTATTGGAGCGAGTATAAAATTAAAAGCTACTCCAAAAGTACTTAAAAAATCTGGAGTTTTATTGGCAACTAAAATGTTTGCAGCGTATATAGCCTGTATGATTGTTCAAAGATTAATCCCGCAAGGTATGATCACTGAAGGTTTATTTATAGGTTTTAGTGCTTTAGCTGTTGTGGCAGCTATGGATATGACTAATGCAGGATTATATACGGCTTTAACCAAACAATATGGAACAACAGAAGAAGCTGGGGCAAGTTTGCTTTTGATGATAGAAAGTGGCCCTTTATTTACTATGGTAATTTTAGGTACAACAGGACTTGCTAGCTTTCCTATACAAAATTTTATAGGCTTGGTTTTACCATTTTTATTGGGGTTTATTTTAGGAAATTTGGATGAAGATTTTAGAGTATTTTTGACTAAATTAAATGAGCCTATGATCATATTTTTAGGCTTTTCTTTAGGAAGTACCATTAACCTTCATTCCATTTATGAAGCTGGAATAGCTGGGATTATTTTAGCTTTTTCTGTCATTATTTTTACGGGTTTTTTTCTGATTTTATCAGACATATTTTTAGCTAAAGGAAATGGAACAGCCGGAATTGCCGCATCTAGTATAGCAGGTGCAGCAGCAGCGACTCCTATGCTTATAGCACAACTTTATCCCGAACTTAAAGAACAAGCAAAATACGCAACAGTGCTTGTGAGCACTTGTGTAGTAATCACTGCTTTTATAGTGCCAATTTTAACTTCATATTATGCTAAATGGGCCAAAACACATATAAGGAGATAAATTTATGAAAAGCTTTATTATAGTGAGTGAAAAAGATAATGTAGCCACTGCTTTATGCGATTTAAAAAAAGGGGAAAAAGTGGCAAATGTGGTACTTAATAATGATATTGCTAGTGGTCATAAATTCGCACTTAAAGATATTAAAACTGATGAAGCGATAATCAAATACGCAGAAATCATAGCCAGTGCAAATTGTGATATTAAGGCCGGAGAATGGGTGCATACTCATAATATCTCTGGCATTAGAGGACGTGGTGATAAGGAGTAAAGAATGAAAATTATGGGTTATAGAAGAGAGGATGGAAAATTAGGTTTGAGAAATAAAGTTATTGTCATACCTAGTGTGCATTGTGCTAATAAAGTATGTGAAAATATAGCCAGAAATTGCGAAAGAGTTGTTTATATCAATCATCAACACGGTTGCTCTCAACTTGAATTTGATGCTTTGCAAACTAGAGATGTTTTAATAGGCCATGGCACAAATGCTAATGTTTTTGGAGTTTTAATTGTAGGGCTTGGTTGTGAGGTGATACAAGCTAAAGCGGTGGCTGAAAAAATTAAACAAACAACGCCTTATAAAAAGGTTGAATATCTAGTGATACAAGAATGTGGCGGTAGTAAAAATACGATAGAAAAAGGTGTAAAAATAGTTAAAGATATGCTTAAAGCCGCCTCTAATTTACAAAAAAGCGAAGGTGATTTTAGTGATTTAATTTTAGGAACAGAATGTGGAGGAAGTGATAGCTACAGCGGGCTTAGTGCCAATCCTGCTTTAGGTAGCTTGAGTGATTTTGTTATTGATCAAGGTGGTGCTGTAATTTTAGCTGAGACAACGGAGCTTATAGGATGCGAAGCCATACTTGCAAAAAGAGCAAAAAATGATGAGGTGGCAAAAAAAGTATATGAGAAAATCTTAGGCTATGAAGATTTGGTTAAGTCCTTTCATGCTGATATTCGTGGAGCAAACCCAAGTCCAGGAAATATGGCAGGTGGACTTAGCACCATAGAAGAAAAATCTTTAGGTTGCGTTTATAAGGCTGGAACTCGAACTTTAATGGATGTGATTGATTATGCAAAACCTGTGGTTTCTAAGGGACTTACTTTTATGAACACGCCTGGCAATGACATTGAGCAATTAAGTGCTATGGTAGCTGGAGGAGCAAATATTTGTGTATTTACTACAGGTCGTGGAACCCCTACGGGATCCGCTATTACTCCTACCATTAAAATGAGTTCAAATACTTTTTGTTATAACAATATGAATGATGCTATTGATATTAATGCTGGAGGTATTATAGATGGTGAAAAAACAAAAGAAGAGGTGCGAGATGAATTGATAAATTTGATTGTAAGAATTTCGAATGGAGAACTAGTGAAAGCAGAAATTAATGAACAAAATGATTTTTCTGTTTGGAGACTTGCTACAACTTGCTAAGGATATGAGATGAAATATTTAAAGTCAGCAGAACTGGAATTAGTTTGCAAGAAAATTTCTTGGCGTATTTTGCCTTTGATTGTGTTAATGTTTTGTCTTTCTATGCTTGATAGAACAAATATTGGTTTTGTAAAAACTCATATAGAAATAGATGCGGGTATTAGTGAGGCTGCTTATGCTTTGGGTGCGGGGATATTTTTTATAGGTTATGCTTTATTTGAAGTGCCTTCAAATTTACTCTTGCACAAATTAGGGGCTAAGATTTGGCTAAGCCGTATAATGATTACTTGGGGTCTTGTAACTATGGCTATGATTTTTATACAAGGAGAAACAAGTTTTTATATATTAAGATTTTTATTAGGTTTAAGTGAAGCGGGTTTTAGTCCAGGTATTATTTTATATCTTAGTTATTTTTTTCCAGCTATATATCGTTCTAAAGCTTATGGAATTTATCAAATGGGTGTGCCTATAGCTTTTATTTTCGGCTCTTTAATTAGTGGTTTTATACTTGATTATGCACCAGATATTTATTTTAAAAATTGGCAATGGATGTTTTTGATAGAGGGTAGTATCACTGTTTTGGTAGGAATTTTTTGTTTGTTTTATCTTGATTCTCATCCAAAAGATGCAAAGTGGCTAGATTTGAAAGAAAAAAATATTTTATTAAAATATATTGAAAATTCTAACTCCAAAGCAAAAGATTATTCTGTAAAAGACATCTTTAAAAGTTTTTTGGTGTGGAAATTTGTTTTTGTTTATTTTTGTATCCAATTGAGTGTTTATGGTGTTCTTTTTTATCTGCCGAATAAAATCGCTCAGATATTGGAAATAAATGTAGGTTTTGAGGTGGGAATTTTAAATGCTATTCCTTGGATTTTTGTTTTTGTTGCTTTACCGACTTTTACTTCATTAGCTGATAAGAATCGTTCTTGGAATTTATATGCGATTTTATTTTTATTGTTAGCAAGTTTAAGCATGATAGCTTCAACCTTTACCGAAAATTTAATACCTTTTTTATTTTTTATCAGTCTTGCTGCTATAGGTTTTATTGTAATTCAGCCTATATTTTGGAATTTACCAACTCAAGTTTTAAGAGGTAAAGGCGCAGCAGCAGCTGTTGCTCTTATAGGTTCTTTGGGAAATTTGGGAGGTTTTGTCGCACCTAACTTAAAAACATACATAGAAAGTCATTTTGGAGTTCAATTTGGACTTATAGCATTAGCATTAATAGCTGTTTTAGGTGTGTTGGTATTGGCACATTTAAAAAATACTTTAAATTTAGACAAAGGAGAAGAAAATGGATTTAAAAATTAAAAATAAAGTTTGCATCATAACAGGGGGTGCTAAAGGCATTGGTTATGCAATTGCTAAATTATGGGCACAAGAGGGTGGAATTCCTATAGTTTTTTCAAGATCTATGCCAAAAGAGCATGATGAGGAATTAAAAAATTTATGTAAAAGTTATGAATTTTTCGAGATTGATTTAAAAAATTATGATCAAATTGAAGAGCTTGTAAAAAAGGTTGCTGCAAAATATAATGGAATTTACGCTCTTGTAAATAATGCAGGAGCAAATGATAATTTACATATCGAAAATACGAGTGTTCAAGATTTAATCAAATCTTATGAAAACAATCTTTTTCACTATTATGCAATGACTAAAGAGTGTTTGCCTTATATTAAAAAAGAGCAAGGAAATATTTTAAATATAGTGAGTAAAACGGGTATTACAGGTCAAGGTAGAACCAGCGCTTATGCATCAGCTAAGGCTGCACAAATTGGATTTACTAGAGAATGGGCTTGTGCCTTTGCTAAGGATAATGTTAGAGTAAATGCTATTGCTCCTGCTGAAGTGATGACTCCTCTTTATGAAAAATGGTTACAAAATTTTCCTAATCCCGAAGAGCAATATAAAAAAATTGCAAAGGCTATTCCCTTAGGACACCGTTTCACTACTGTAGAAGAAATTGCAAATACAGCTGTTTTTACTTTAAGCCCTTTAGCTTCACATACTACAGGACAAATTTTAATTCCAGATGGAGGTTATGTTCACTTAGACAGAGCATTAAATTGGGACGAGTGTCAATAGATAAGGATATCAAATGACTGATTCAAAAAATATTAAAATCGCAATCATCTTAGTTACTTCACTTTTCTTTTTATGGGGTGTAAGTTATGGACTTATAGATGTGATGAATAAAAATTTTCAAAATCACCTTCATGTAACGCAGCATGAAAGCGGGTTTTTGCAATTGGCTTATTTTGGAGCGTATTTTATTATCGCTTTACCTGCAGGCTATATAGCCAATAAATATTCTTACAAGGTAGGAATTATGTTTGGTTTGGCATTATATGCTATAGGATCTTTGATGATTATACCTGCGACTAATTTAGCTTCTTTCCATTTGTTTTTATTTGCATTTTTTATCTTAGCTTGCGGTATAGGATCTTTAGAAGCTAGTGCAAATCCCTATATGGTAAAACTTGGAGATGAAAAAAATGCAAGTTTTAGAATCAATGCTGCTCAAAGTTTTAATGGTTTTGGACAATTTTTAGGACCTATTATAGGTGGAGCTTTATTTTTATCTATCACTAAGCAAGGACAAAGTGCCAGCAAAGAACAAATTGAAGCTGCATTAGTGGAAAATATGGGAAATGTTCAGCTTGTGTATGTTGGAATTGCTGCTATTGTGATTTTAATCTTAATCGCTTTTGCTTTAAATAAAATTCCTGAAGGTTCGGCTGTAAATAGTGATTATAAACAAAAAGATTATTCTAAATCTATAGAGGTTTTTAAACATAGACATTTTAATTTAGGGCTTTTAGCACAATTTTTATATATAGCAAATCAAGTTGCCGCTGGAGCATTTTTTATCAATTATGTAGTTGAACATAATGAAAATTTAAAGGATGAGCAAGGTGCTTATTATTTTTCTATAGCCTTAGTGGCATTTATGGTAGGACGCATCGTCTCTACACCTTTAATGAAAAAAATTAAAGGAGAAAATATTTTAGGTATATATTCTTTAATAAATACCATTTTATGTATAGGACTTTATTTTGTCCATGGTTTTTTAAGTATAGTTTTACTTATAGCCGTATTTTTTTTCATGTCTATTTCTTTTCCAACGATTTTTGCTATAGCGACAAAAAATTTACCTTTTAATCAAGTAAAATTAGGCGGATCTTTGCTTGTAATGAGTGTAGTTGGAGGAGCGATTATGCCTAGCATTGTAGGTTTAATTAATGATCATTATAATACAAGTATGGGATATTTGGCAATGGCGCCTTTATTTTTATATGTTGCTTGGTACGGATTTTTTGGTTCCAAAATAAAGGTTTAAAATGCAAAAGATTTTTGATACTCATTTACATCTTTGGAATTTGCAAGAATGTCCTATTTCTTGGGTTAATTCATACAAAGAATTGAATCAAAATTTTGATTTTAATCAAGCAATAAAAGAATATAAAGATTTTGAGTTTCTCGGTGCTATGTATGTTGAGACAAATAGTGATAATAAGGATAAAGAAGCTTTATTTGCTTTAAAATTAAAAAAGCTTTATGGGTTAAAACTTTGCTTAGCAGATTTGAAACATAAAGAAGAAATTTGTGCTTTTAGAGAGGTTATGCACACGAGTTTTAAAGGTGCCAAAAGATTATTTGAAACTGATTTTAAGGAGCTTGTAAAAATTTTAGAAAAGGCACAAATAGTTTTTGAAGCTTGTTTAAAAAATAGCGAATTAATATTTTTAGAGAAATTTTTAAGAGACAATTCAAATTTAAAGGTAGTTTTAGATCATATGGGGAGTCCTGATATTAATTGTTTTGATGGTTATAAAAAAGATTTACAAAGATTAAAAAAATTTTCAAATTTCTATATCAAGCTTTCATCGCCAGATCATTTTTCGATGCAAACTTCTCAAGAATTTATTTTTGAGCTTTTCTCATTTTTGAAAGAAAATTTTAGTGAAGATAGATTTTTATTTGGCAGCAACTACCCAGTATCAAAATTAAGTCCAAATAAATGGGCAAATTTGATTTTAAAAAGTGAAGTTTTTGAAAATTTAGATGCAATTTTTTATCAAAATGCTTTAAAAATTTATAAAGGAGGTTAAATGCAAAGGTATGGTCAAATCATAAAAATTAAAAAGGAGAAAATTCAAGAATATAAAGATCTCCATAAAAATCCTTACAAAGGAGTTTGTGAAATGATTAAGGAGTGTAATATACAAAATTATTCCATTTATCTTTTTGGGGAATATTTGTTTGCATATTTTGAGTATATAGGAGCTGATTTTGAAGCGGATATGGCTAAAATGGCAAGGGATGAAAATACACAAAAATGGTGGAAAGTAACAGATCCTTGCCAAATATCTTTAGGCTATGCGGGACAAAAATGGCTTAACATGGAAGAAGTGTTTCATTTGGATTAAAAAGGAGAGATAATGACAACTTATTATAATTTTATTAATGGGGAATTTATTCCTCATGAGGGTGAATTTTTTGAAGTTTTAAATCCAGCAACTAAAGAAGTAATTTCAAAAGTTGCTAGTGCAAGTTTAGAAGATACTCAAAGAGCGATTGAAGCAGCTAAAAAAGCTCAAAAGTCTTGGGAGGCGAAACCAGCTATACAAAGAGCAAATCATTTAAAAGAATTAGCGAATTTGATACGAAAAAATGCCGATTTTTTAACTCATATCTTAATGCAAGAACAGGGAAAAACTAAAGATTTAGCTAGTGTAGAAATTCATTTCACAGCTGATTATATAGATTATACAGCTGAATGGGCTAGAAGATATGAAGGTGAAATCATACAAAGCGATAGAGCTAATGAACATATATATCTGTACAAAAGTGCTATTGGGGTTGTTGGTGGAATTTTGCCTTGGAATTTCCCATTTTTTCTAATAGCGAGAAAAATGGCTCCAGCCTTATTAACGGGAAATACTATTGTTATAAAACCAAGCAGTGAAACTCCAAACAATGCTTTTGAATTTGCAAAGCTTGTTTCACAAAGTTCTTTACCTAAAGGAGTGTTTAATTTGGTGGCTGGAAAGGGTAGTATAGTAGGACACGAATTATCAAGCAATAAAGATATAGGTATGGTAAGTCTTACAGGAAGCGTTGAGGCTGGAGTTAGGGTTATGGAAGCGGCGGCAAAAAATATTATAAAAGTTTCTTTAGAGCTTGGAGGAAAAGCACCTGCTATAGTATGCAAGGATGCAGATATTGATTTGGCTGTAGAGGCAATAAAAGCAAGTAGAATTTGTAACAATGGTCAAGTTTGCAATTGTGCTGAAAGAGCCTATATCCATAAAGATGTATATGATGAATTTGTAGATAAATTTGTAAAAGCTATGAGTAAGGTGAGTGTAGGAAATACACTCAAAGGAAATTTTGATATGGGTCCACTTGTCAATCAAGCGGGCGTGGATAATGCATTAGAAATGCTTGAACTGCAAAAGCTAAAGGTGCCACCTTAGAGTGTGGTGGAAAAATAACTGATACAAGTGGATATTATTTTCCAGCTACTGTACTTACAAATGTTAAGCACGAGGATGAGATTATGCAAAAAGAAATTTTTGCTCCTATTTTACCTATTGCAAAATTTGACACATTAGATGAAGCAATTGATATGGCAAATGATTGTGAATATGGGCTTACAAGTTCTATTTATACCCAAAATTTAGATATAGCAATGAGGGCAAGCAGAGAAATTAAATTCGGAGAAACTTATATCAATCGTGAAAATTTTGAAGCAATGCAGGGTTTTCATGCAGGATTTAGAAAAAGTGGAATAGGAGGGGCTGATGGCAAACACGGTCTTGAAGAGTATTTAGCTACTCATGTGGTTTATTTACAATATAATACAAGAAAGCAATGATTTGTTAACCCTAATCAATATTAGGGTTTTTATCATTTTTTTGTTTTAGTTTTTGTTATACTTTTGGTTATTTTGGTAATTTCGTAACATTTTTTTCAATATAATTTATAATCAGCATTATGTTTATTGTATATAAATTGATTTTATATTAGAATGATTTATATGATAAGTTAGATTTTTAAATTTAAGGATTTTGATTTATGAAGGTTCTGGTTTTTGGTGAAATTTTATATGATGTTTATGGTGATAAATATTCTATAGGAGGAGGTCCATTCAATTTTGCTATTTGGCTTTCTAGAATGATAGGAAAAAAAGAAGCCCTAACTATGATCAGCGCTTTAGGAAATGATGAATTAGGCTTGAAGGCTTTGGAATTTGCTAAAAAAGAGCAAATAAATACAAGCTGTATAGAACTTTCTTCCAAGTTTCCTACAAGTAAAGCCTTGGTATTTTTAAATGAAGATAAAATTCCTGATTATATAATTGAAGAAGGAATAGCCTGGGATAATATCATATTTAATGAACAAATTTCTAAGTCTTTGGACTTTGATTATGATATTTTCTACTTTAATCTTTTAGCTCAAAGATTTGACGCTAGTGCCAATACTTTAAAAAAAATTATGGATAAAGTTAAGGCAAAATTTAAAGTTTTTGATATGACTTTAAGAAAGAATTATTTCACAAAAGAAAAACTTTCAGATGCTCTTAATTTTATAAATGTTTTAAAGGTTAACGAAGAAGAACTTGAACTTGTTAAAAAGCTTTTTTATCCTGATTTTAAATCAGATATAAAACAAATTTTGACACTTATTCAAAAGGATTTTAATATACCTTATATTTTCTTAACTTTGGGAGAAAAAGGATCTTGCTTGCAAAGTCTTAATGGATTTTTCACTAAAGATGCAAGAAAAGATATTAAAATTGTAGATACAGTAGGAGCGGGAGATTCTTTTTGCGCAGCTTTGAGTTATGCTTTAGTTAAAAATTTAAAAGAGGAGGAAATTTTAAGCTTTGCTACAGAAATAGCCGAAAACGTCATACAACTTCAAGGTGGAACAACTTTTTTTGATTTTTATCATATTCAAAAAAAGTATTTTTAAAGGTTTGTTTATATTATTGAAAAATGGAATTTTAATATAAGCTAAAAGGATACAAAATGACTGATCCAAAAAAATATTAAAATTACAATTATTTTAGCAACTTCACTTTTCTTTGAATTATGGGGTGTAAGTTATGGGCTTATAAATGTGATAAATAAAAATTTTCAAAATCACTTTCATAAAACTCAAAGTCAGAGTGGATATTTACAATCAGGTTATATAGCAAATAGGTATTCTTATAAAATTGGAATTATTTTTTGGCTTAGCATTATACGCCATAGGAGCTTTGCTTATTATACCCGCTACAAATCAATCTTCTTTTAATTTATTTTTATTTGCATTTTTTATCTTAGCTTGCGGTATAGGATCTTTAGAAGCTAGTGCAAATCCTTATATGGTAAAACTTGGTGATGAAAAAAATGCAAGTTTTAGAATCAATGTTGCTCAAATAATGGATTGGGTACTTTTTAGGACCTATTATAGGTGGAGCTTTATTTTTATCTATCACTAAACAAGAGCAAGGTGCTAGTAAAGAATAAATTGAAGCTGCTTTAACTGCAAATATGGGAAATATTCAGTTTGTGTATGTTGGAATTACTGCTATTGTGATTTTAATCTTAATTCTAATGATAATTATGATACAATGGGATATTTGGCAATGGCACCTTTATTTTTTATGTTTCTTGGTATGGATTTTTTGGTTCTAGAATTGGGATGTAAAAAAGAGCAAATTATTAACAAGCGAAAGAGTTAGAGAATCTGATCAAGAGCTAAGTTTTATAATGATTACTCTGTATCATCCCAAGCAATGTCTTATCTATGCTTCTATTTGAATACCAAAACTATCTAGTTTATATATAGCATATGAAACATCTCCTTCTATTTTCAAAGATTGAGATAAGGGATAGTATCTTGTAGTAAATACATCACTACCATCATTTACAAATATTTCAACAGAAGAAGTATCTACAAATATTCTAAGATTATTTATTGTATTAAGTTCCACACTTCTTTTAGTGCGTCCACATCCTATAGTTTTTCCTATATCTCCTATAAACTCTAGTATAAACTTATTGTTTTGGTGCTTAATAAACAATCCTTCAGATATAATAATCTGCAAATCTTTAGAATCTTTTACATCAATTAAAACTTCATATGAGTTTATATTATTATTTTTTATATCTTCTACAGATAAAGTATTCTTTCTTAATTTTTCTAAACTCTTATGAGGAGTTTGATATACTTTATTATTTTTAAAAGATAGAGTACGTGCTATGGTTAGGCAATGTTGCCAAGTTTTAGTATTGTTTGCATACTCTTCATCTATATCAGGCAGTCCCATCCAGCCTATCATAACCCTATTATTATTTTCATCTATAAATGTTTGCGGAGCATAAAAGTCAAAACCTTTATCTAGTATAAAAAATTCATTTACTGTAATATCATTTTTTAAATTGTCTTCAGGAATAATAAAATATCCATTTAAATATATATTTTCATACAAAGACTCTACCCTTTTTACTCCTTGAGGGCAAGTCATTAATATGTATTGACCATCTATTTTAAATAAGTCAGGGCATTCCCACATGTAAGCAAAATCTTCTTTAGAGTTTATCATGCTTAAATATTTCCAATGCACCTTATCTTCAGAAGTAAATATGATAGCAGCACCTTTATTATTTGGCTTAGTATTTCTTCTTACACCTTGAATCATATAATACACATCCCCTTCTTTCCACACTTTAGGATCTCTTATATGATTAGTTATGCCATCAGGATAATCTTTCATTTCCATTATACATTTTTTATTATCAAAGTTGATACCATCATCTGAAATGATTAAAACAGTATTAGACTCTCTACCTTCATTAATATAATCATAATCCCCTCTTGATTCAATATTTCCAGTATAATATATATACATTTTATCATCTTCTATAAATGTACTACCTGAATACACACCATGGCAATCATATTTCTCATCAGGATATACAGATACGCCTACATATCGATAGTTTATTAAGTCTTTAGTTTTATAATGCCCCCAAAATTTAAGCCCACCATTTACCTCAAAAGGAGAATATTGAAAGAATATATTATATTCATTTTTATAATAACAAAGTCCATTAGGATCATTAAGCCAACCAATAGGAGGCATTAAATGATAATTTAATCTATATTTGTCATTCTTCACATTTGACAAAGACTCTTTTTCTAATTTTTTTATTGCTTTTTTTAAAGTTTTGCCCAAAACACTCATCATGCTAAACCTTTCTTAATTTTTTGTCTCAACCATATATTCTTTGGGAGCACCAAAGAACCAAGTAGTTAAAAATGATAATATAATAGTAATAACATAAGCTTACAATTTATTTGCCATCATGAATGTATAATAAGTTCCGTGTATGCTAGTAATCCTATTTTCAGTAGCTTATAAACCAAATATTCTAGCTAAGAGTCCATCAATTTCAGCAGCAAACCGCAAACTATAGGTTTGATTCTTAGTCTTATATCTTGTTCTATAAAGATAAAAAAACAGGACCTATAACTATTAAAGATAACAAAAGCATTATAAGTAGAGTTAAGAGTTATATTGGCAACATTTGGTATATTTTTTTTAATTTTATTTTACGCCTATTGCAGGCATTATAGGCACAAATGCATAAAAATATGTATAGATGTTTGAAACTTTTTTGTGTTATCATCGGAATTAGTAGCACTATTTATCTAATATAAATATCTCCATCCATATTTAAATTTATAGTACTTACACTATGATAATGATAATATTTTAAAGTAATATACAATTTAGTATAGAAATCAAATTTGGGGAAATTTATATCAATTGTGAAAATCTTGAAGCAATGCAGGGTTTTCATGCAGGATTTTAGAAAAATGGAATAGGAGGGGTTGATGGCAAACATAGTCTTGAAGAGTATTTAGCTACTCATGTAGTTTATTTATAATATAACACAGAAAAACAATAATTTATTTTTTGCCTTAATCTAATTGTATATTTTTGGATTAAGGTTTTTTGAAATTGAAAAATTTTGATTTATAGCTACAACTTTATTTTATTTGACACTAAAACAGAGAAAATACCTTAGTAAATAAAATAAAAGATAATTTTAATAAAAACTAAGCAAATTTTAGATACTATTCAAGGTTTATTACATTATTTAAAGAAAGGAATTATTGTGCCAACCATAAATCAATTGGTTAGAAAAGAGCGTAAAAAAGTTTTAGAAAAATCTAAATCTCCAGCGCTTAAAAATTGCCCACAAAGAAGGGGAGTTTGCACTAGGGTTTATACAACAACTCCTAAAAAACCAAACTCAGCGTTAAGAAAAGTTGCCAAAGTAAGACTTACTAGTGGCTTTGAAGTGATTAGCTATATCGGCGGTGAAGGTCATAATCTTCAAGAACACAGCATTGTTTTAGTGCGTGGTGGTAGGGTTAAGGACTTACCAGGTGTGAAATATCACATTGTACGCGGTGCGCTTGATACAGCAGGTGTTGCAAAAAGAACAGTTTCTCGTTCTAAATATGGTGCTAAGCGTCCTAAAGCAGGTGCTGCTAAGTAAATTTAAAGACAGACAAGTCCGTTTGATTTGATTTTGTTTGAGTAAAATTAAAAGTTTGAAGGAATAAATAATGAGAAGAAGAAAAGCTCCGGTAAGAGAGGTCTTACCTGATCCGATTTATGGTAATAAAGTGATCACAAAATTTATTAATTCTTTAATGTATGATGGAAAAAAGAGTGTTGCAACAACTATAATGTATGGTGCTTTAGAAGCTATTGATAAAAAAGGTGGCGAAAAAAAAGGAATTGATATTTTTAATGAAGCTATTGAAAATATCAAACCTCTTTTAGAAGTTAAATCTCGTCGTGTCGGGGGTGCTACCTATCAAGTTCCAGTGGAGGTAAGACCTGCTAGACAACAAGCTTTAGCAATTCGTTGGATCATTTCTTTTGCAAGAAAAAGAAGTGAAAGAACTATGATAGAAAAGCTTGCAGCAGAATTAATGGATGCTGCTAATAGCAAAGGCGCTTCATTTAAGAAAAAAGAAGATACTTATAAAATGGCTGAAGCAAATAAAGCATTTGCTCACTATCGTTGGTAAGAGGAGGAATAAGATGTCAAGAACTACTCCTTTAAAAAAAGTTAGAAATATAGGAATTGCAGCACATATCGATGCTGGAAAAACAACAACAAGTGAAAGAATTCTTTTCTTCACCGGAATGAGTCATAAAATCGGTGAAGTGCATGATGGTGCTGCGACTATGGACTGGATGGAGCAAGAAAAAGAAAGAGGTATTACAATCACCTCTGCTGCTACAACTTGCTTTTGGAAAGATCATCAAATTAATCTTATAGACACTCCAGGCCACGTGGATTTTACAATCGAAGTTGAAAGATCTATGCGTGTTTTAGATGGCGCTGTAGCTGTTTTTTGTTCAGTAGGCGGGGTTCAACCTCAATCAGAAACCGTTTGGAGACAAGCAAATAAATATGGCGTTCCAAGAATTGTTTTTGTTAATAAAATGGATAGAATCGGTGCTAATTTTTATAATGTAGAAGATCAAATTCGCAACCGTTTAAAAGCAAATCCAGTTCCTATTCAAATTCCAATTGGTGCCGAAGATAATTTTAAAGGCGTTATCGATCTTGTAACGATGAAAGCTTTGGTTTGGGAAGATGATACTAAGCCAACAGATTATGTTGAAAAAGAGATTCCAGCAGAATTAAAAGAAAAAGCTGAAGAATATCGCACTAAGATGATAGAGGCGGTTTCTGAAACTTCTGATGAGTTGATGGAAAAATATCTTGGCGGGGAAGAATTAACTCTTGAAGAGATTAAAACAGGGATTAAAGCCGGATGTTTAAGCCTTGCTATCGTTCCTATGCTTTGTGGAACAGCTTTTAAAAATAAAGGAGTTCAGCCTTTACTTGATGCGGTTGTAGCTTATTTGCCAGCTCCTGATGAGGTTGCAAATATCAGAGGTGAATATGAAGATGGCACAGAAGTTTCTGTAAAATCAACCGATGATGGTGAATTTGCTGGACTTGCTTTTAAAATTATGACTGATCCATTTGTAGGGCAACTTACTTTCGTTCGTGTTTATCGTGGAAGCTTAGAAAGTGGTTCTTATGCTTATAATTCTACAAAAGACAAAAAAGAAAGAATCGGTCGCTTGCTAAAGATGCATTCAAATAAAAGAGAAGAGATTAAAGTTCTTTATGCTGGAGAAATTGGTGCTGTTGTAGGACTTAAAGATACTTTAACAGGTGATACCTTAGCTAGTGAAAAAGATAAAGTTATTTTAGAAAGAATGGATTTTCCAGATCCTGTTATTTCTGTTGCGGTTGAGCCAAAAACCAAAGCAGATCAAGAAAAAATGTCTATAGCTTTAAATAAACTTGCACAAGAAGATCCAAGCTTTAGAGTTTCTACTGATGAAGAGAGCGGTCAAACTATTATTTCAGGTATGGGTGAACTTCACTTAGAAATTATTGTTGATCGTATGCTTCGTGAATTTAAAGTTGAAGCTGAAGTAGGTCAACCTCAAGTTGCTTATAGAGAGACAATTAGAAAAACAGTTGAACAAGAATACAAATACGCTAAACAATCAGGCGGACGTGGTCAATACGGACATGTATTTTTACGTCTTGAACCGCTTGATCCAGGAAGTGGATATGAATTTGTCAATGATATCAAAGGTGGGGTAATTCCTAAAGAATATATTCCAGCTGTAGATAAAGGTATCCAAGAAGCTTTACAAAATGGTGTTTTAGCGGGATATCCTGTAGAGGATGTAAAAGTGACTGTTTATGATGGAAGTTATCACGAAGTAGATTCATCTGAAATGGCATTTAAACTCGCTGCTTCTATGGGCTTTAAAGAAGGGGCTAGAAAAGCAGGTGCTGTGATTTTGGAACCTATGATGAAAGTTGAAGTTGAAACTCCAGAAGAATATATGGGAGATGTAATAGGCGATTTAAATAAGCGTCGCGGTCAAGTCAATTCTATGGATGAAAGAGGTGGAAATAAAATCATTACTGCATTTTGTCCTTTGGCTGAGATGTTTGGTTATTCCACAGATCTTAGAAGTCAAACTCAAGGTCGTGCGACTTATTCTATGGAATTTGATCACTATGATGAAGTTCCAAAAAATGTTTCTGAAGAAATTATCAAAAAAAGAAATGGTTAAAAATCAAAGCGGAAGTTTTCTTTCCGCTTTTTTGTCCTCGTAGCTCAGCTGGATAGAGCACAAAATTCCTAATTTTGAGGCCGTGAGTTCGAATCTCGCCGTGGACACCATTTGGATTATTCTTAAATAAATGTATGTATAACTTCTTTAATAATCTTTTACCAAAATAATAGATGAAATAAATTAAGCATAAGATTATATATTGATGTGAATTTAAATTCTTGGTAATGATATATGATTTTCAAATAGAATGCATTGCCAATAAAAAATAAAAAGTTTATTTTTGTAATTTAAAAATAAAATTAAAAATCTTCATTAATAACTTTAAATAAACAATATTAAAAAACAATCAAAATATCAGTCTAAAAAAGATTAATTCTCGTTAAATAATTTAGATGCTAGTTGTGCCGCTTTTGCCTGATCGGTATCTTTTTTAAAAGTTTGATATATTTTACTTATATAATCCTCTAAAGTCTGTTGAGAATCTATAGTTTTATCATTATGCTGAATTTTAACATATTCTCCATTATTTTGAAGTTCATAAGCTAAAGTATTGTCGCTAAGTTGCAAACGTAAAAATTGCGCCAATTTAGCTTTATTTTTTTCGTCAAAAATCGGAGTCATAAGCTCTAAGCGACGCTCTAAATTTCTTGGCATCCAATCTGCGCTTGATATAAAATAGTTTGGCTCACTATGTTTGAAATAAAACACTCTTGCGTGTTCTAGGTATTTTCCTATTATACTTCTTATACGTATATTTTTGCTGTATTCTTGGTTGGGTTTTAGACAGCAAATACCTCTTACAATAAGATCAATTTGAACTCCTTGCGAACTTGCTTTATAAAGAGCTTTAATAATATCACTATCTACAAGAGAATTCATTTTTGCAATAATGGCACCTTTATCACCTTTGCTTGCTTCTAGGTGTATCATTTCTAGAATTTTTTCCTTGATTTGATTAGGACTCATGGAAAGAGTGTTTAAATGACGATTTTTATTAAAACCAGATAAAATATGGAAAAAACTTGTTACATCTTGAGCAATTTCAGTTTGATTGGTAAAATAACTTATATCTGTGTATATTTTAGCACTACTTGCGTTGTAGTTACCTGTGCTTAAATGTATGTAAAATTTAAGCTTTTCTCCTTGTTTGCGAATGACTTGTGAAACTTTAGCATGAACTTTAAAGCCTCTAATTCCATAAATAACATGAGCTCCGGCATTTTCTAAAGCTTTTGCCCAATGCAAATTATTTTCTTCGTCAAAACGAGCTTTTAATTCCACCATCACTGTAACTTGCTTCCCTTCACTCGCTGCATCAATTAAAGCTTGGACAATGTTTGAATTTTTTTCCACTCTATAAAGAGTCATTCTTATAGAAATGACTTCAGGATCCTGACTGGCTTCTTTGATGAATTTATAAACAGGGTCAAAACTTTCGTAAGGCTGAATGATTAGAATATCTTCTTTATCAATAGCATCAAAAATGGACAAATTCTCATCAAATGGTGGTAAAGTTTTTGGAGTATAAAGAGGGCTTAAAAGATGAGTAAAAGCTTTATTTCCTACGATCTGCCAAAGTCTTGGAAGATTGAGTAAAATAGAATACTCATAAACATCTTTATGAAAAATTTTCATATGTGTGCTTAGGAATTCTACAATTTGCTCATCCGCATCTTTTTGAATTTGAAGTCTGACAAAAGCTCCCTTTCTTCTAAGTTTTAAACCTTGTTCTAGTATCATCATAAAATCATCCGCTTCTTCTTCTTCGATAACAATATCCGCATTTCTTGTTACTCTAAATGCGGCTGAAGCAAGAAGTTTATAACCAGGAAAAATTTCTTCAATATGCTGATGGACTATACTTTCTATCGGAACATAAATATTAGAAACTACTTCATAAAAACGAGGTAGTACTCTTGAAATTCTTACCATACCGAATTTGATAAGTTCAGGGTGTGATTTATCACAAATTTTGACCGCTAAGGAAAAAGATAAATTATTTAAGTGTGGAAAAGGATGGGTTGCATCGACAGCTATGGGAACAATTACAGGAAATATATTTGAAAAAAAGTACTCATCGCACTTTTGTTTTAAATTTTCATCTAAATGTTCATATTGCTTGATGAATAAATTTTCTTTTTCAAGATCTTGGGTAATTTCTCTAAAATAACGTTCTAAGAGTTGTTTTTCTTCGTGTAAATATTTACGTATAGCTTTGAGTTGTTCCAAAGGAGTCATTTCATCACTACTGCTTGTATTAACGCCTGCAGAAAACAATTGCTTAAGCCCTGCTACGCGTATCATATAAAATTCATCTAAATTGGTACAATATATAGTGATAAATTTAAGTCGTTCTAGTAAAGGTATTGGTTTTGCACATTGATTTAATACACGTGAATTAAATTGTAACCAAGAAAGTTCCCTATTTAAAAACATATCAGGACTTGTTTGCATTAAAATTCCTTTTTTCTTTTAATTTTAACATTTATTTGAAAACCAACGATTTTTATCTGATTTTTAGCTTTTAAAAATATTTATAGATTTTAATATTATTAATTAAGAGTAAATATATCTTTAAATATATTTTAACAATAATTATGTTAGAATTAAGAATTTTATTTTCTAACAAAAGAAAATGAATGTTCAAGGAGAGCTAGTTTGAAGAAAATTTCGAATCTTTTTAATATTTTTCTTATTTTGCTTTTTGTATTTTTTGCAGTTGGTTTTTATACGTTTTATAATGCAAAAGGCGTATCTTATTTGAGTAGTGCAAGTGAGTCTTGCAACAATTGTCATATTATGAATGAAGTTTATAATGAATATATGCAAGGGCCACATTCACAAAAGATTAAAGGTGAACCAAGAGCAACTTGTGTGGATTGTCATTTGCCGCATAGCTTTTTAGCTAAATGGATTGCAAAAGCACAGAGTGGTTTAGGTCATGCTTATGCTTTTACCTTTAAACTCGATGAACTTCCAACGAATTTAAGTGCAACTAAAAAAAGTAAAGAGATGATACAAGAAAATTGCATCCGTTGTCACGCTGATTTTGCACAAACAGCGATTAATGCTACTACCAACCCCCACGCAGACAAGTCTTTAAAATGTGTTTCTTGTCATAAAGATGTGGGTCATAAACACGGAATTTAATAAGGAGATGATTTAATGAAAAATTTTTTACGTCTGGGTATTGGTGTTCTTGTTTTGCTTATAGCTGGGGTTTTATGGCTTAACAATGATATCAATCAAAAAAAGAAAGATGAAGCAAATAAAAATGTTATCGCATCAAATATAGATTTTTCTTTACTTAGCGATGAGGATCCAAATTATGAAAAATGGGGAAAGGTTTTTCCAGAGCAACTCAATATGTATTTACAAGTTGAAAAAGAAAAACCGCAACCAACTGAATTTGGTGGCAATTTAGCTTATTCAAAACTCATTCGTTTTCCGCAATTAACTATACTTTGGGCGGGTTATCCTTTTAGTATTGATGCCAATGAAGAAAGAGGTCATTTTTGGGTTCAAATCGATCAAATGAAAACCGCAAGAAATAATAAAGATTTTCTTAATGCTCACGGATTTAAAGCTTTTAAAGGGCAACCTACAGCTTGTATGAATTGTCATAGTGGTTGGACTCCGTGGCTGATTAAAAATGTTGCTAAAGGAGATTTTGTAGCGTTTAATTCTACTAATTATTGGACGATGATAAAAAATATTCCTACTGTTGATGGTATAGCAGAAAATTCACCAGAACACGCTGGAGCACATGGTGGAAAGAGAATGGGGGTTACTTGTGCGGATTGTCATAATCCAAATGATATGAGTTTAAGACTCACTCGAGAGGCTGCTATCAATGCTTTAGTAGCGAGGGGTTATGAAAAGGATCCTGTTCAAGGCATAAAAGCAAGTAGAGAAGAAATGAGAACTTTGGTTTGCTCTCAATGTCATGTGGAGTATTATTTCAAACCAACTGGAGAAAAAGTTAAAGTGATGGGAGAGAGTATTGCCGATGATACTTCTAAAAAATGGTGGGATGGCACTCAAAAAACTTACGATGAGTATGAATTTTGGAGAGATGGTAATAAGGCAAAAGAAATAGAAACTAATGGTATTGTTTTAACTTTTCCTTGGGATGAATGGAAAAAAGGGCAGCCATTTAGAATTGAAATGTTTGATGAGTATTATGATAAAGTTCGTGCAATATTTGGTGCAGATTTTACACATAAGCTTACAGGTGCTCCAATCATCAAAATTCAACACCCAGAAAGTGAATTTTATAGTGGTGGCGTACATGCAGCAAATGGTGTAAGTTGTGCGGATTGCCATATGCCTTATATTAGAGAAGGTGCTAAGAAAATTTCTCAACACAATATAACCTCTCCTTTAAGGGATATCAATTCAGCTTGTAAAGCTTGTCATAAACAAAGTGAAGATGAGTTAAGAGCGCAAGTTAAAGATATACAAAATACAGTAGCTTCAGAACAAAGAACGGCTGAATATGCTTTGGTAAGCTTTATAATGGATACTAAAAAATTACGCGATAAATTGGGCACTATGGAGCAATTTCAAACCGATAGTAAGGCAGATGAAGCTAAGATAAATGCGGAACTAAAAGACGTATTAGAACTTCATAGAAAATCCCAAATGAGAGTTGATTTTGTCAATGCTGAAAATTCAACCGGTTTTCATAATCCGCGTGAAGCTTCGAGAATTATTTTTCAAGCTATAGATATGGCAAGAATGGGACAGGCTAAGCTTTTAGAAATTGCAAATGCAAATGGAATTAAAGACTTTAAAATTTCAAATTTAGGTTTTGAAGATATTCAAAAATTAAACCCAGGTGAGCTTTACTACAAGGTTGATGTTAATGGACACAAAGCGGGAGATCGTTACTATGGCGATGAAAAAGAAGTAAATGGAAATCCTCCAAAAGAACTTTTAGAAGAGGATAAAAATCTTTCTCCTTATAATTATAGATTTATAGATAAGAAATAATTTATAAAACCCTTAAAACAGGGTTTTATAATGTTATATTTTTCTTCACATTTAATTCACATTATTTTCTTATGATAAGCAAGAATGTTAAAATTAAGGAAAAAAATGCCTAACAAAAATAAATTATTCAGACAAATTCATATTTATGTGAGCTTATTTTTCTTACCCTGTGCTTTAATATTTGCTACAACAGGAATCGCTTATATTTTTGGTTTTAATCAAGATACCGGATTAAAAGTGCAAAATTATAAATTAGTAAGGCATATAGAAGAAGGAAAAGAAAGAGAGGCTTTAATTGAATATCTTATAGAAAATAATTTAAAACTTCCATCAAACACAAATATTATAAAGAGTAAAAATAAAGGCATAGCCATAGGAGGAATCCATTATAGTGCCAATATTGCACCTATTAATGAAAATGAATATCTCATCACTCTTAAAACCAGATCTTTATTGGGTGATATGATTATGCTTCATAAGGATAAAGGCTTATGGTATTTTTCTATTCTTAGTGTCGGTTTTGGAATTACTTTGTTTTTGCTTTATATTTCTGGGATTGCAATTACTTTATTTGCTAACAAAAAAGACAGAAAAAAACAATTTTTAATACTTGGAATGGGATTTTTCGTTACGATAATTCTAGCTTATTTTAGCCTTTAATTTATCTAAAATTTTAAGCTAGGTATTATTTAAATTACTATATAATCATACTTTCATTTTAAGGACAGATGGGTGAGTGGCTGAAACCACACCCCTGCTAAGGGTGCAGATCTTAACGGGTCTCGAGGGTTCAAATCCCTCTCTGTCCGCCACTTCTATAGAGAATTTCCAAACAAATTTGTTTTTGCGAATTAGTAAGAAATTAGAAATCCGGTAGAAAGTCTTTGTAGTTTTCTGTTATAGTCAATCAAACTTTCCCCATACCCACTTTGAGAGAGTAGGCGAGGTTAAACCCTTCAGGAATCATTTGCATAATACACACCTTTTTAATTTATTTAACACCTTTTAAAAAAACTTACTCCTTAAGGTGTCGGAAAAGGAGTAAGCAGAGCAAAAAGCTCAAATATAAATTATTTTTATTTATATTTGAAATTTTAAGTATTTAGTAGTAAAATTAAAATAATTGAAAAATAGACTAATTATTAAATTTAAAATATTTCGATTATTATAAAAATTAAAAATAAATGCTTAAACAATTTAAATATATAAATTAATATAAAAAATTTTAAATATTAAAATTAATATAAAATATTAAAATTTATATTTTATTTATTAAATAGTTTATTTCAAAAAATAAAAAGAAAGGGGCAAAAAATGAATAAAAAAGAAATAGCAAAAAGAATAAATGTAACAATAACAACATTATATAACTGGCAAAAAACAAAACCAGAGTTAATTAAACTTATAGAATATGGTTTAAAACTATGAAAATAGAGAAGAAGCAAGACAAGATGAAATAATAAAGTATTTTAATGAAATAAAGGAAATCAAAAAAGAAAGTGATATAAAAGAAAATAAAGTTTTAGAATTATTTGAGAAATTAGATGAAAAAGAAAAAAAGTATTACATTGCTGATATGGAAGCAAGAATTCTAAAAAAAGAAATAAATTAAAAAATCAATCCCAAAGATTGCTTTTGTATATACCTAAAATCACAATTTCATTTTTACTTTCATTAATAAGATAAGGGATAACATAACCTTTAAAAATCAAATCTCTTATATTTTCATTATCAAAAGACAAAGATTTTCTATTTTTATAAGGCATAAAAGAAAGATTTTTACAAATTGAATTAATGTCATTAAGAAATTCTTTAGCATAAAAAGGACTATCTAATTTTATAAAATTAACAATATGCCTAAGCTCATTTTTAAATCTAAGAGTTGGAACAATTTTCATTTATTCTAAATCTTTTCTAATATCATCAAAAGTTTCATCAAAATCTAAAGTTTTTAATTTACCTTGATTGTAGAGTTCTACATCTTTTTTATAACTATCAATTCTTATTTTATGTTCTAAACAACTTAAAGCAAGTTCTAAAACTTCTTTTTCACTTAAATTGTTATCTTTGCAATAATTAGTTAAAAAATGTTGAGTTTCTTTTGAAAATTCTAAATTCATTTTTCACTCCTTTTTAAAAATTCATTATAACATAAAAACATTTTTTATTTATAAAAAAAAGTTCAAATCCCTCTCTGTCCGCCACTTCTATAGAGAATTTCCAAACAAATTTGTTTTTGTGAATTAGTAAGAAATTAGAAATCCGGTAGAAAGTCTTTGTAGTTTTCTGTTATAGTCAATCAAACTTTCCCCATACCCATTGAAATATTGCAAGTACCAATAAATTCCATTGTTAAAAATATCATACCCTATATCAGCTTGTATTGCACCTTTGTTATGGCTTAAATTAAGATTATTTCTTAACATAATATTTATAAAATAATCATCCCCTAAGTATGCTAAATTTAAGTCAAAATTACCCATATAGTGTCTAATATCGGGATTATCATCATCTTTTCTTTCTTCAGGAATTCTATACCAAACTCGTGGAACGATTAAAAATCGTTTATATAAAATAGCCGTAGAAGCATAAATTCTATTCCACGATCTAGATTCTAAATTTTCATCTCCTTTTCCATTGCTTTCATGTAAAAATCCTAAACGAAGATTGTTGAAAAATCGATAATCTTTAAAATAAAGAGGAAAATCAACAAAAAATTCGGGCTGATAATTTGTTTCCCTGAAAGGAGAGGAGTGTTTGTAATTTTGCCACCAAGAAGTTTGAGTATAACCTATATAGTATTTTTCATTAAGCCCAAATAGATTTTCAAATAGTCTTTTTTTAATACTAAGTTGAAATTTCATTTCCATTTTGCGGTTATTATTACCAATTGAGTCAAAGCTATACGCAAAGGGTAAAAAATAATTCATCTTATAAGCACTAATACCTAAAGGATTAAAATCTGTATCTTCTCCAAGATAATTTGCCAAAGCAAGTCGAGAAAAATCTTCTTTTTTGTTTTTTAAAATATCTGGATTTTCTTTGATTTTTATTTCTTGATTGAAGTCAGTATCGATTTTTGATTTTTTATTGATTTGAATTGAAGAGGATTGGGATTTTTTTTGGTATTCTAAGGCTATTTTTTTATAAATTTGCATAGCTTTTTTATAATCGCCTTTTTTTTCAAATTCCAAAGCCTCTTCTAAATTTTCAGCTAATGCTATATTGCAAACTAATAAAAATAAAATAATTTTTTTCATTTCAACTCACTTTTAAATTTTTCATATTCTTTATAAAAATTTAAATTTAAAAAGGTATTTTCATTTTCAAATTCTACAAATTTAGTCTTAACTTGAGAAAATAAAAGCCCTATTTTTTGCTCATTTTTTTCTAAAAATTCTTTACAAATGCTAGCCAAAGAACTATGATAAAAACCACACAAAGGATGTTTATAAGATGAGGTTTTGGCTATGATGATTTTATAATCTTCTTCTAAAAAAGCAAACATTTTTAAAATTTCATCCTCGTTTATATTTGGGCTATCTACGCTTAAAATAAAAACAAATTGATTTTTAAAATAGGAAAGTATGGAATAAAGAGCAATCATAGGGGAGTAAAATTGAAATTTTGGATCATCTTTGATGATTAAAAATTGCTTGTCAAATTTATCTTCTTTGACACTTACATAAATATTTTTAAACCATTGCGACATTTTTTTGACTTGAAATTCAATTAAGGTTTGATTTTTGATTTTTAATTTGCTTTTATCCTGTCCCATACGACTTGATTTTCCACCGCACAAAATCACACAACTCATTTCACCAAGTCTCAAATTATTTCCTTTTTTGATATAACTCTACCATAAATTGGCTAAAATATCTTATAATTTTTATTATGAAATATACAGAAC
Organism: Campylobacter aviculae; assembly: GCF_005406215.1. Lineage (GTDB taxonomy): Bacteria > Campylobacterota > Campylobacteria > Campylobacterales > Campylobacteraceae > Campylobacter_D > Campylobacter_D aviculae. The sequence goes on from NZ_NXMA01000009.1 coordinate 74,548, forward strand.
TTTTACAATTAAAAGATTTTTTTAAAAAATTTAAAAAAATCGATTTTATAAAACGTATCAATGATAATGTTTTAGAGCTTAGTTTTGACAGACAAAGATTTATTTTTGATTTGAGTCGAGCCAATAGTGCAATTTACATTGCAAATTTAAAAGTAAAAAATTATAATGCGCCTTTTGATTTTATGCTTAAAAAATATTTTAGCAATGCTTTTATTAAGGATGTTAAAATTTTAGAAAACAATCGCATTTTATGCTTTCATACCTTTAGTAACAAATCTTATAAGAGTTATGAAAATAAAATTTACTTTGAATTTACAGGTAAGAATACCAATGCTATCATAACTGATGAAAAAGAAATGATTATTGATGCTTTAAGACATATTGATAAAAGCTATCGCATTATAAAGCCAAATGTGATTTTAGAACCTCTAAAGCCTTATAAAATGGATGATAATTATGAAAAAATTATTGATTTTAAAACTTATTTTAGTAAGAAATTTGAATCCATCAATGAAAATAAAATCAATCAAATCAAAGCCTCAAAGATAGCTCAAATAGATAAAAAAATTACCAATTTAAATGAAATAATATCGGGTTTAGATCAGGAAGATTTTTTATTTAAAAAAGCTTTAGAATATAGACAAAAAGCAGATGTATTGTTTGCTAATTTGAGTTGTTTAAAAGAGTACGAAAGAGACTTTAAGCTTAAGGATTTTGAAGATAAAACAATGCATTTTAAACTTGAAACAAGCCCTAAAGAGAGTGCTAATTTATTTTATAAAAATGCCAAAAAATTAGAGCAAAGAGCTAGAAATTTAAACATACAAAGAGCTAACCTGCAGGAAAAATTAGATTTTTCTTTAAATTTAAAAAATTTGCTTATGCAAACAAAAGATGAATGGGAGCTTGAAATTTTATTGCCTAGAAAAAGTAGTAAGAAAAATTATGAAAATAAAGAAAATGATCATATTGCACATTTTTATTTTCATGATTTTAAAATTTGTGTGGGTAAAAATGAAAAAGGTAATGAAATTTTATTAAAAAATGCAAAAAAAGAGGATATGTGGTTACATGTTAAGGATATTCCAAGTTCGCATACTATCATAGTTTCAAACAAGAGAAAAATTACCGAAGATGTGATACAATTTGGAGCAAGACTTTGTGTGAGTTTTTCAAAATTAAAGAAAGGTTCGTATTGGGTCGATTATACTTTAAGAAATTTTGTTAAAGTTCAACAAAAAGCTTTTGTTAATTATACAAATTTCAAAAGTATCTACATTACAAAGGATTGATCATGCCAGTTAGCCCTATAGGAAATATGAATTTTATCAATCAAAATATGGCCTATCCAGCAGCCCAAGCAAGTAACGAACTTGCCAAAGAAGGTTTTTCAGCAACTTTAAACATGGCTTCTTTAAACGAAAAAGAAAAGGTTTTAGATAAACTTGAAAAAGTAAATGAAACTCATGATGTTAAAGAAGAGATTAAAGAAAAAGCAGAACAAGAAGAAAAAAAGAAAAAACACAAGCAAGAAGCAAAACAGACAACAGAAGAAGACATTGAAGAGGATTTAGAAGAAGATCCAAATTTTAAAGACGCACAAAGTATTCATCGTATTGATATAAGTATATAAAAGGAAAAATTATGTTTAATTTAACTAGAATCGTTTGGGGTTTGTTGATGGCAGCAGGTGTAGTCATCATAGCTTTGATCGATCAATTTTTTATCAATTTTATTATTTTTGCAGCTTTATTATTTTTAGCTTTTGGTGAGGCAAAAAAACTTTTTGATTTGCAAAATGTAAGCATGATACCTTTGATTTTAGCTTTTATCTTGGGCACTATGATTTCAAAACCTTTATTTTTAGGAATTTTAACCGCTCTTTTGATACTTGGATATCAAGTATATAAAAAATCAAGCTTAAAACCTACTCTCATTTACTTGTATCCTAGTTTGCCTATTTTAGCACTTTGGCAAGTGTATTTAGATCATGGAATGTTTGCTTTATTTTGGTTGATCTTGATAGTTGCAAGTTGTGATAGTGCCGCGTATTTTATAGGAAAATTAATGGGAAAAACCCCTTTTTCGCCTACAAGTCCTAATAAAACTTTGGAAGGTGTGATAGGTGGGCTTGTTTTTGCTAGTATATTTGGGACTTTGATCGGAGTTTTTGTCTATGGTTTTTGGCTTGCTTTGCTTTGTTCTTTCTTTTCGGCCTTTATGGCGGTTATAGGGGATTTATTAGAGAGCTATTTTAAAAGAGAAGCGGGAGTGAAAGATAGCGGAGATCTTATTCCAGGTCATGGTGGCATACTTGATAGAATCGATGCCGTGATTATCGCTGCTTTTGTAATGGTTGCTTTTTTATGATTATTTTTGGAAGTACGGGAAGTATAGGGATTAATGCACTTAAACTTGCAGCGTTAAAAAATATCAAAATTTCAGCCCTTGCTTGTGGAGAAAATATCAAGCTTTTAAATGAACAAATACAAATTTTTAAACCTAAATTTGTTGCGATAAAAAATGCCAAAGATAAGCATTTGGTAAAGCACGATAAGGTTTTTGTAGGACAAATGGGTTTGGAAGAAATTTTGCAAACTTGTGAAGATGATTTTTTACTCAATGCCATCGTAGGATTTGCGGGATTAAAAAGCACGATAAAAGCGAAAGAATTAGGGAAAAAAATTGCATTAGCCAACAAAGAAAGTTTAGTGGTAGCGGGAAATTTTTTAAAAGGAGCTAAAATCATCCCTGTAGATAGCGAACATTCGGCTTTAAAATTTTTACTCGAAGGTAAAAAAAATATTAAAAAACTTTATATAACAGCTAGTGGCGGAGCTTTTCGTAGAAGTAAAATCAAGGATCTAAAAAGCGTTACGCCTAAGGATGCATTAAAACATCCTAATTGGACTATGGGAACTAAGATCACCATAGATAGTGCGACTATGGTAAATAAACTTTTTGAGATTATAGAAGCTTATCATTTATATGATTTTAAAAATATTGATGCCTTAATAGAACCAAAATCAATTGTCCATGCAATGTGCGAATTTAAAAATGGTGCTACTACTGCGTATTTTTCAAAAGCCGATATGAAACTTGCCATTTCAGAAGCTATTTTTTCTTCACACCAAACAAAAATTTTAGAAGCAATCAATTTTGTTAAACTTTCTAGTTTAAAATTTTATCCAATAAGCACGAGAAAATATCCCGTTTTTAAACTCAAAGAAGCCTTTTTAAAAGAGCCAAATTTAGGAGTAGTTATCAACGCGGCCAATGAAGTAGGGGTACGCAATTTTTTAGATTATAAAAGCGGATTTTTAGATATTTCACATACTATTTTTAGAGCACTTGATCATTTTGGAGTTCCTAAAATTTCAAGTATTGAGGAAGTTTTTGAGTATGATTACAAAACAAGAGAATATTTAAAAGGTGTTTGATGAGATTTTTTTTAGTTGTATTGTTTTTAAGTTTTAATGCTTTTGCTCTTGAATTTAGCATTGGAGAAAATGGAAAAAGTTTAGATGACAACAACACGGTCTTAATTTTTGGTGGAATTCAAGGCGATGAACCGGGAGGATTTCACGCAGCAAGCTTGCTTTTGAGTGATTATAATATTACAAAAGGTAAAATCATCGTTGCTCCTAATCTCGCTTTTGATAGTATTATCAAGCGTTCTCGTGGAAACAATGGAGATTTAAACCGAAAATTTGCAAATATCAGCTCAAAAGATCCTGATTATAAGACAATCCAGCGTATAAAAGAACTTATTTTACTTCCTGAAGTGAGTATGGTCATCAATCTTCACGATGGTTGGGGTTTTTACAAGCCTACTTATATTGATGCTATGCAAAACCCTAAAAGATGGGGCAATTCTAGCGTGATTGATACAAGTGAAATCAATGCAAGCAAATATCCCGATCTTGAAAATATAGCCACACAAACGGTCAATAGCGTCAATGCATCCTTGGTAGATCCAAAACATGCTTATCATCTTAAAAATACCAAAACACAAGAATTAGACGATACTGAAATGCTTAAAGCCCTTACTTATTTTGTTATTTCACACAATAAAGCTGCGTTTGCCAATGAAGCGAGCAAGAATTTACCTGTAAATTTAAGAGCTTATTATCATCTTTTAGCGATTGAAAATTATTTAAAAACCGCAGGTATAGAATTTACAAGAGATTTTGAACTCACACCACAAGGAGTTAATGAGGCAATTAATCGCGAAATCGAAGTTAAACTTTTTGATGATAGAATGTTGCTTTCCTTGAAAAATCCAAGAAAGGTTATTAATTACGTACCTTTTCCGGTTAATAAGGAACTAAATTACAATACAAGCAATGAGCTTACCGCTGTGATTGCTGATGGATCTTCTTTTTTTATACAATATGGCAATCGTTTTCAAACAAGACTTTATCCTGAATATTTAGAATTTAGCGATCCTTTTGATGAGGTAGCTATGGAAGTAGATCAAAAAGATCTTATAGTCAATTTTGGAACTAAAGTTAAAGTGAAAGAGAATTTTTTGATACCGAGGATCAGAGGAGTGCGTGTAAATATTATAGGCTTTGATCATGGCAAAGATGAAAGTAATATTCTCATACATAAAAAAGATATGAAAACTTCATATTCTTTAGATACAGCAGGTAAAATTTATCGTGTAGAATTTTATGAGTTACGAGGAGCAAATCTGCAACAGCTTTTAGAAAAATCAGTCGATGCTAAACTGATAAAGAAAGTTAAAAATTTAGATTTTTATACTGTAAGAACGGCAAAAACTAAAGATAAATTCATCGGTTCTATTTTAGTGGAATTTGAATGAAAAATTTGATTTTAGCTATAGAGAGCTCTTGTGATGATAGTTCTATTGCTATCATCAATAAAGATAATTTAGAATGTGTGTTTTATAAAAAAATTTCTCAAGAGCTTGAACATAGTGTTTATGGTGGGGTTGTGCCAGAGCTTGCGGCGCGTCTTCATAGTGCAGCATTGCCTAATATCTTAGCACAATGTAAAGATTATTTTAGCAAACTTTGTGCTATAGCCGTTACCAATGAACCAGGACTTAGTGTTTCTTTACTTGGGGGTATTACCATGGCTAAGACTTTAGCGGTAGGTTTAAAATTGCCCCTCATTGCTATCAATCATCTTAAAGGACACATCTATAGTCTTTTTTTAGAAGAAGAAGTCAATCTTGACATAGGAATTTTGCTTGTAAGTGGTGGGCATACTATGGCACTTTACATCGACGACAAAAGAGAGATACAGATTTTAGTTAGCACAAACGATGATAGTTTTGGAGAAAGTTTTGATAAGGTAGCTAAAATGATGGGTTTGGGTTACCCAGGTGGTGTGATTATAGAAAATTTAGCCAAAAAAGCTAAAGATAAAAATATAAAATTCAGCATTCCTTTAAAGCATTCTAAAGAATTAGCCTATAGTTTTTCAGGACTTAAAAATGCGGTGCGTTTAGAAATTTTAAAGTATGAAAATTTGGATGAAAATATAAAAGCAGAAATCGCTTATGGCTTTGAAGAAGCTGCTTGTGAACATATCTTAGATAAATTAGAAAAAATTTTTAAACAATATTCTTTTAAGCAATTTGGTATTGTTGGGGGTGCGAGTGCGAATTTAACCTTGCGTTCGCGTTTGCAAAATTTATGCGAAAAATACCATACTAAATTAAAATTAGCTCCTTTAAAATACTGCTCTGATAATGCTTTGATGATAGCAAGAGCTGCAGTAGATGCCTATAAAAGATCCGAATTTGTAAACATAGACGAAGAAATTCTTAGTCCAAAAAATAAAAACTTCTTAAGGATATAATTTAATGAAAAGAGCTTTTACTATTTTAGAGCTTGTCTTTGTTATCATTATTTTGGGAATTTTAGCAGCCATTGCTTTGCCAAAATTAGAATCAAGTAAAGATGAAGCAGAGCTTAGTAAATCTTTAAGCAATCTAAAAACTTTGATCAATGATATCAGTATTTATGCTTTAAAAAAAAGATACTTTAAGCACGATTAATTCTATGAGTAATGTCAGCGGAGTTGAAAACGTTGATTTGAAAGATTTTAGTGGAATTAAAGAAGTGAATTTCAAAGTGGGCGATGATGAGAGGTGTTTAAAGCTTATATTTATCAATAAATCAGACTTTATTTTAATGGGAATTTCAAGCAATGAAGTAAGCAAAAGAGCTATAGAAAGTATAGCCAATGGCTCTAGTAATGATTTAGAAAATGTAGATTTTACAAGCACTTCTAAAAATAAAGCTTGTATAGCCTTAAGCAAAAGTGAAATTTTTAAAAATCTAGCTTCAAAAACTTATACTTTAATAGGGGTGAATGATGTTAATGAGTAAAACCTATGAAATCGATTCTTGTGATGATGTAGAGCTTAGTATAAAAAGAGAATCAAAGCTTGAATTTAAACTTTGTTTTGATGATGAAAGAAAACCTCAAGCTTTGGTATTTATTATTCCAGGATTTGGCGGGGATGCAAATGAAAACTATCGCGATCATTTGGCAGAAACTATAGCAAGTGATTTAAATGTTGCTGTGGTTGGTGTGAATTATCATTGTGTAGGAAATCGTCCTCAAACAGGCTCTACTTTTTATTTGGATGAAATCGATAAACTTATTTTAGATGCTACCACTCAAGCAGCAGGCATTAAACTACCTTATAGTGTGGATAAAATTCAAAATTATGATCAAATGAGTGAAATTTTTCATTTTATCAATCAAACTTTGATAGAAGGAAAAAAAGAGGGTAGATTTAGAATGGATTATTTTTTAAATTTACACGCGAGTTTAAAGCCTACAAAAAATGAGTATCAAAATTTTGGTATTATGCAAGCTCAAGATCTTATAAATGTAGTACTTTATCTAAAAAACAACGCTCCTTTTGATACCATGGGGGGGGGTATTCCTGTGATTATGATCGGTAGTTCTCATGGGGGATATCTGTCTCATTTGGCTGCAAAAATTGCCCCTTGGCTTATAGATGGAGTGATTGATAATTCTAGTTATGCTAAATTTCTTTGGAGATTGGTTGGATTTGGTAAAGAGATTGATTTTATGCGGTATTCTGAATTTAATACTTTTGATTTTTTTCAACACATAAAAGTTTTTTGTTCTACAAAAACTTTTTGGACAAGCAATAGTTCTTCACCTTATTTTTTCTCTCCGGCAAGACGCATGATCCGTAATATCTTAGAACCAAGTCATCTTGAAGTATGTGCTAAATTTCCTAGCACTCATTATGTAAGTTATCATTCTTTTTATGATAAAAAGATAGCTCCTCCAGAAGATAAAAGAGAACTTTATGATTTTTTAAAAAATAATGAATTTGATGCAAAACTTTACATGATCAAAGATGAAAATCAAATCGATGGAAAATTCATCAAAAGTTTAGAACATGGTATGGGAATGTCTATAAAAACTTTGATTAAAAAAGAACTTCCTATTATGCTTGAAAAGATTAAAAAATATCCTAAAAAAGAATGCAAAGATAAAAGCATAAGTTATCCTTGTGAAGAATTGCTTTATACATTCACTCAAAAAGAAGATAAGATATTTTTAGAAATTAAAAATTAAGGCACAAAATGATGTATTTAGAAAAAAATATCCAAGCTTTAGCAAGTGGAACCAATGAACCCTTAGCTAAAAAGCTAGTTGATTTTTTGCAAAATTCAAAATGCGTTCGTTTTAGTTTGGATGAAAATTTAAATATTTTTGATCAAAAAAATCAAGTTTTTATGTATGGCGATGTAAGGCAAGAAATTGCCTATTTTCAAAAGAGTATTTTAGAAAAAACTTTAAGATATCCTTTTGTATGCATTTATGGTATAGGCAATGCTTTGCTTGTTAAAAATTTAGTCCCATTTTACAAGCATATTTTTGTTTTTGAAAGTGAAATCGAACTTTTTATCTTAGCTTTAAGTGTGCTTGATCTTAGTGAAGAATTAAGTAGCGGTCAAATCTATCTTGTAGATGCCAATGAAGAGAAAATCAATATACAACTTAGTATATTATTTAATCAAAAAGACATATTTGGGTATTTGAATCTTTATGAAATATTTATGAATTCTTATTATAAAAATTATTATTATGATGAAATCAAAAAAATAGATGTTATTATCTATAACAATATCAATCTTTTGACTAAAAGTTTAAATCCTGATTCTAAAGTATCTTTAATTTGTTATGAAAATTTTGCAAAGAATATACCATTAATGCTAAAAAATATCCCTTTTCAAAGGATAATCAGTGAAAGAAAAGCTAAATCGGAAAATTGCATAGTGGTTTGTGCTGGTCCAAGTTTAGAAAAGCAAATCCCGCTTTTGAAAAAATATCAAGAAAATTTTGTCATCTTTTGTGCAGATGGAGCTTTTCCTTTACTCTATAAAAACGATATCGTTCCTGATTATGTTTTAAATATAGATTTTGAAGAATATCCTATTGAATTTTTTAAAGATATAGATAAGGAAAAATTAAAAACAACCCTATTTCTTTTAGCCATAGGGACAAATCCAAAAGTAGTTCTTAGTATTGCAAATAAAGGCGTTAGTTTTTCTTTGATTTTAACAGATCATCCATTTTGTAAAATTCTAAATATTGAAGATTTTGGCTATTTAGAAGTTGGAACTCACGTTGGGCACATGTGTTACACTTTAGCTTTAACCCTAGAATTTAAAAACATTATCATGATAGGGCAGGATTTAGCTTACAATCAAGATGGAAATTCTCATTTTAAAGATTTTGTTTTAGGAAAAGATATAGATAAAACTTTAAACATTCCTAGCTTAAAAGTTGTAGCTTATGGTGGAAAAGGTGAAGTACTTACTCATTTAGCTTGGGATAATTATAGGAAAAAATTAGAACATCTTTTTTCGTGCAATCGTAAAGTAAATTTTTACAATGCCACAGAGGGGGGGGGCGAGGATAGCTTTTACAAAAGAGCTTAGTTTTGAAGAATGTTGCACCCATTTTACACAACAAAAGAAAACATTTTTAGAGGCCCCAAAGACTTTAACTTTAAATCGAAGTGATAAAATTCTAAAAAAAGTTTTAGAAAAATTCACTCAGGATCAAAAAACGATTTGTCAAGTTATAGAAGATGCTAAGGTTTTGTGCAATGCCTTAGAAACGATTTTAAAGCGAGAAAATCTCCCTTTAGATTTTTTAACTAATGTCTATAAAAATATAGAAAATTTCAATCTTTTACTTGATCAAATCCCACTGATTCACGATGGGGTTTTAAAAGGAGTTCTCTTTTATAGAGGGGTGCAACTTAGCGAAGTGATTGTAAAGAAATATCAAAATGAACAAGAATTTTTGCTTTTATTTTTTAAAGTTTATCAAGAATGGCTGAATTTATTTATTGAAAAAATTTCAAAGCGAGAGTCTATTTTGCATACTTTTTCTTAATTATCTTCCGATATTAAAATACAAAATTTCAAAAAATACAATCAAAACTATAAAGATTTTTTTTAAGCAAACGATATAGTGTTTAACAAGTTCATGGATGAGCTTGAATTTTATTTAAAAGGATTTAAAATGGGATTTCGTATTAACACAAACGTTGCGGCACTTAACGCTAAAGCAAACTCTGATCTAAACTCTAAAAGCTTAGATGCGTCTTTAAACAGACTTAGTTCTGGTCTTAGAATCAACTCAGCAGCAGATGATGCTTCAGGGATGGCTATCGCGGATTCACTTCGCTCTCAAGCTAACACTTTAGGCCAAGCTATATCTAATGGTAATGATGCTTTAGGTATCTTACAAACTGCAGATAAAGCGATGGATGAGCAGCTTAAAATTTTAGATACGATCAAAACTAAAGCGACTCAAGCAGCTCAAGATGGTCAAAGCTTAAAAACAAGAACAATGCTTCAAGCAGATATCAACCGCTTGATGGAAGAACTTGACAATATCGCTAATACTACTTCATTTAATGGAAAACAACTTTTGAGTGGTAATTTTACCAATCAAGAATTTCAAATCGGTTCAAGCTCAAACCAAACTGTAAAAGCAAGTATAGGAGCGACTCAATCTTCAAAAATCGGTGTAACAAGATTTGAAACAGGTTCTCAAAGTCACAGTGATGGTGTTGTAGGACTTGTGATCAAAAATTACAATGGGATTGAAGACTTTAAATTTCAAAGCGTAGTGATTTCAACTTCTGTTGGAACAGGACTCGGGGCTTTAGCTGAAGAGATCAATAAAAGTTCTGATCAAACTGGAGTTCGCGCAACTTTTGATGTAAGAACTACAGGGGTTCATGCTGTAAAAGCTGGAACAACCTCTGAAGATTTTGCTATCAATGGTGTTACTATCGGTAAGGTTGCTTATAAAGATGGAGATGATAATAGCCAGTTAGTTTCTGCTATCAATGCGGTAAAAGATACTACAGGCGTAGAGGCTTCTAAAGATTCTAGTGGTAAATTGGTTCTTACTTCAAGAGATGGTAGAGGGATTAAAATTACAGGGGAGATCGGTGCCGGTGCTGGTATTGTAAATAAAGAAAACTATGGAAGATTGTCTTTGGTTAAAAATGATGGTCGTGATATCGCTATCAGTGGGACAGGCTTATCTGCAATCGGTATGGGTGAAGCTGATATGATTTCTCAATCTTCAGTATCTTTAAGAGAGTCTAAAGGACAAATCGATGCAAACGTGGCTGATGCTATGGGCTTTAATTCTTACCAAGGTGGTGGAAAACAAATTATTGTGGGTCAAACTTTAGCATCTTATATGGAAAAAAATGGCTTTTCTGCAGGTTCAGGCTTCTCTGTAGGTAGTGGTAAAAATATGTCGGTAGAATTAGCCAATGGAGCTCTATTTGTAAGTGCAATGTCTGCTAATGATGTGAAATCGATTTATACTGTTTCTGCTGGTTCAGGTTTTTCTGCTGGTTCAGGAAATTCTCAATTTGCTACCTTAAAAACTTCAGCAGGTAATGCAGTTGGAACTACAAAAGAAAGTTCAGGTGTAACCACACTTAAAGGTGCTATGGCGGTAATGGATATCGCTGAAACTGCGATCGCAAATCTTGACCAAATCAGAGCAGACATCGGTTCAGTTCAAAATCAAATCACATCAACTATTAACAACATCACTGTAACTCAAGTGAATGTGAAATCAGCTGAATCACAAATCAGAGATGTGGATTTTGCAAGTGAGAGTGCAAACTACTCTAAAGCGAACATCCTAGCTCAAAGTGGATCTTATGCGATGGCTCAAGCAAATGCTAGCGGTCAAAATGTATTAAGATTGTTACAATAGTTTATACAAATCCAAATCTAAGCCTAATTTTAGGCTTGGATTTCTCCTTTTTTCTTTCTAAATTTAAAAATATTTATATTTCATTTTAAAAATCAAAAAGTTGGAACACTTATTGCTTATATCCTTTTGATGCAATATTTTGAAAGGATTTAAAATGGGTTTTAGAATAAACACCAATATAGGTGCGTTGAACGCACATGCAAATTCAGTTGTTAATGCTAACGAACTTGACAAGTCTTTAAGCAGACTTAGTTCTGGTCTTAGAATTAACTCGGCGGCAGATGATGCTTCAGGGATGGCTATCGCGGATTCTTTGCGTTCACAAGCAGCGACTTTAGGTCAAGCGATCAACAATGGTAACGATGCAATCGGTATCTTACAAACTGCAGATAAAGCGATGGATGAGCAGCTTAAAATTTTAGATACCATCAAAACTAAAGCGACTCAAGCAGCTCAAGATGGTCAAAGCTTAAAAACAAGAACAATGCTTCAAGCAGATATCAACCGCTTGATGGAAGAGCTTGACAATATCGCTAATACTACAGCTTTTAATGGAAAACAACTTTTAAGTGGTAATTTTACCAATCAAGAATTTCAAATCGGTTCAAGCTCAAATCAAACTATTAAAGCAAGCATAGGACCAACTCAATCTTCAAAAATCGGTGTAACAAGATTTGAAACAGGTTCTCAAAGTCACAGTGATGGTATTGCACGTCTTGTGATTAAAAATTATAATGGGGTTGAAGACTTTAAATTTCAAAGCGTAGTGATTTCAACTTCTGTTGGAACAGGACTCGGGGCTTTAGCTGAAGAGATCAATAGAAGCTCTGATAAAACTGGAGTTCGTGCAACTTTTGATGTAAAAACTACAGGGGCTTATGAGATTAAAGCTGGTAATACATCTGAAAATTTTGCTATCAATGGTGTTACTATCGGTAAGGTTTCTTATAAAGATGGGGATGAAAATGGGCAATTGATCGCTGCTATCAATGCGGTAAAAGATACTACAGGTATAGAAGCTTCTAGAAATGAAAATGGTAAATTGGTTTTGACTTCAAGAGATGGTAGAGGGATTAAAATCACTGGAGATATCGGTGCTGGTGCTGGTATTTTAGCAAATCAAAAAGAAAACTACGGAAGATTGTCTTTGGTTAAAAATGATGGTCGTGATATTAATATCAGTGGGACAGGCTTATCTGCAATCGGTATGGGTGAAGCTGATATGATTTCTCAATCTTCAGTATCTTTAAGAGAGTCTAAAGGACAAATCGATGCAAACGTGGCTGATGCTATGGGCTTTAATTCTTACCAAGGTGGTGGAAAACAAATT